>DATKCD010000093.1:0-114638 GCA_035544735.1 Thermoanaerobaculia bacterium | reverse complement strand
CATGCTCGCGACCGATCCGATGCTCGTGAACTTCGTCGATCAGCTCTCCCGCATCAACCGCGGCCGCGCCTTCTACACCTCCATCGACCGCCTCGGCGAGTACATCCTCGCCGACTACATCCGCAACCGCCGCAAGTTCGTCCACTGAAAACGCCCTTCGGGCAAATGCAAAATGCACAATGCAAAATAATGCAAAATGAACAATCCAAAAAGGAGCCGGCGACGTTCGATCCACGCCGATCGGGATCGATCCCGCAGCCTCTACGCTGAAACGGGCGTGATCATCCGCTCCCCGCCATCGCCTGCTTCTCTTTTTGGATTTTGCATTTTGCATTCCGGCCGCAGGCCGGCTTCTTCGACCCGGAAGAGCGCCCTTCGGCAAACGCGAAATGCACCCTGAAGGAACTTTCCCTCCCTCTCCCGCCGTTCCGTCCGACGTGCGCTCCCTCCTCCCCCTTCTGGTGCTGCTTCCCGCGGCTCTCCTCGCCGATCCCTCCGCCCTGCGCGTGCTCCAGTCGGGAGACCCGGGCGGGCCGATGTCGCTCCACGAGCGCGGCATCACGGGGGAGGGGGAGATCATCGCCGTGCTCGATACCGGCGTCGATCCGTCGACGTGCCATTTCGCCGAAGCGGACGGCTCGCTCCCGCCGGCGAACGGCGGCACGACCGGCGGCGCGCTCGAATGGAGCGCCGTCGACCTCGGGCGCCGAAAGATCGTCGCGTACGACTTCCTCTATTCGTGCGCCGAGCATCCCGGCGCGCCTGGCTGCGACAGCCCGTCGGATCCGATGGCGTACGACGATCTCGGGCACGGAACGATCGCAGCGGCGATGGCCGCCGGCGACCGCCCTCCCTACGGAACCGCGGAAGGAGGGGATGGTCTCGCGCCCGGAGCGAAGCTCGTGGTGCAGGACACGGGGCTGCTGCCGGGGCCGTGCTCGCTCCCCGGGCTCGGCTGTCCGGCGAGCGATCTCACGCGCGTGCTCGAGCAGGCGCATCGTCAGGGGGCGCGGGTCCATGCGCACCAGTGGGGCGACCGGATGGCCTCGTACAGCGGGCTCGCGCGGCAGATCGATGCGTTCGTCGCGGCGAATCCCGACGCGGTCGTCGTATTCAACGCCGGCAACGCGGGGGAGGCGGGAGATCGAAGCGTCTCGAGCCCGGGCGTGGCGAAGAACGCGATCCAGGTCGGCGGGACGCGCGCGTTCGATTTCGACGATACCGTCGTCTGGGAGCGGAGCGGGCGCGGGCCGTCGGCCGAGGGACGGATCAAGCCCGACCTCGTGGCGCCGTCGTGGGTCGAAGGGCCCTGGACCGACCTCCGCGCCGATACCCCCGACTGCGTGACCTTCCTGACGGCCGGCACCTCGTGGTCCGCGCCGCTCGTCGCCGGCGCCGCCGCCCTGGTCCGGCAGTTCTACCGGCAGGGGTTCCATCGGGATGGAACGGCGGAGCCGAGCGCGGGACTCGAGCCGAGCGCCGCGCTCGTGAAGGCGACGCTCATCGCCTCGGCGCGTCGAGTCGCGTTCGTCGAGCGCGACGGGCTCCGCATTCCGGCCGCGCCGGTCCCTTCGCACGAGCAGGGCTTCGGGGCTCCCGTGCTCGCCTCCATCCTTCCGTCGGCCGCCGACTCGCCGCGCCGGCTCCGCGTCCGCGACCATCGCGACGGGCTCGCCGGCGGCGCGGGGCTCGAGGAGCCGCTCGTCGTCCGCGCCGGGCTCCCTCTGGTCGCCGCGCTGGTCTGGACCGACCCGGCGGGGGAGGGCCTGGTCCACGATCTCGACCTCGAGCTCGTCGCCCCTGACGGCGGCGTGCACCGCGGCAATGCCGCGCTCACCGCCGGGCTCGCGGACCGGGCGAACAACGTGGAGAAGGTCGAGATCGCCACGCCGGCCGCCGGGGTCTGGCGCCTGCGCGTCCGCGCCTTTCGCGTAACCGAGGGAGTGTCGCAGCCGTTCGCGCTGGTCGTGACGGGCGATCTGGCGGAGACTTCCCGCCGCCGGCCCCTCGGCGCTCCGCGACGGTGATCCGCTACTCCCGCACGATGCTCGCCGCTCCACCCATGTAGGGGCGCAGCTTCTCCGGAATCGCCACGCTGCCGTCCTCCTGCTGGAAGTTCTCCAGGATCGCGACCAGGGTCCGCCCGACCGCCAGCCCCGATCCGTTCAGCGTGTGCACGAATCCGGTCCTCCGGTTCTCGCCGCGGTATCGGATGTTCGCGCGCCTCGCCTGGAAGTCGCGGAAGTTCGAGCAGGAGGAGATCTCGCGGAAGGCGCTCTGTCCCGGGAGCCACACTTCGATGTCGTCGGTCCTGGCGGCTCCGAATCCGATGTCGCCGGTCGAGAGGGTCACGACCCGGTGATGCAGGCCGAGCTCCTCGAGCACCGCGCATGCGTCGGCGGTCAGCCGCCCGAGGGCCTCCTCCGATTCTTCCGGAAGCGTCAGCTTCACCAGCTCCACCTTGTCGAACTGGTGCTGGCGGATCAGCCCCCGCGTGTCCTTGCCGTACGATCCCGCCTCGCTCCGGAAGCACGGCGTATAGGCGCAGTACGAGATCGGCAGCGACTCCGCCGGGAGGATCTCGTCGCGGTGCAGGTTCGTCACCGGCACCTCGGCGGTCGGAACGAGATAGAGATTGCGATCTCCCTCCAGTTTGAACAGATCCGACTCGAACTTCGGGAGCTGTCCGGTGGCGCGGAGCGAGTCGGCATTGACGATCGCGGGGGGCCAGACCTCGGTGTAGCCGTGCCGCCGGCTGTGGAGGTCGAGCATGAACGCGATGAGGGCGCGCTCGAGGCGCGCTCCCTCGCCGAGGAGCACCGAGAAGCGCGCGCCGGAGATCTTCGAGGCGCGCTCGAAGTCGAGAATGCCGAGCTGCTCGCCGACGTCCCAGTGAGCCTTCGGCTCGAAGCCGAAGCGGGGCGCCGCTCCCCAGACGCGCTCGACGCGGTTCGCCGTCTCGTCGGCGCCGACCGGAACGCTCGGGTCGGGGACGTTCGGGAAGCCGAGCTCGAGCGCGTGCAGCTCCTCTTCGATCGCGGCGAGCCGCTCGTCGAGGCGCCGGATCCGATCACCAACCCCCTTCATCGCTTCGATCTGCGCCGAGGCGTCCTGCTTCCCCTTCTTGAGCGCGGCGATCTGCTGGGAGGCGACGTTGCGCTGGTTCTTGAGCGCTTCGGCCTCCTGGATCACCTCCCGGCGCTCGCGGTCGAGCTCGAGAAAGCGGTCGAGCTCGACCGTCGCCCCTCTGTCTCTCAGCGATTTCCGATACGCGTCGGCCGACTCACGGAGATACTCGCGCGAAAGCATGGCGGGGAGGATTCTACACTCGGAACGTTTGCCGGCTCGTTTGCGTCCAAGTGTGCGTCGAACGATACTCTGGTGGAGCGCCCCGCCTCGGGGCGACGAAAGCGATGAAGCCTCTGATCGGAATCGGCGCCGACATCCTCACGCCGCAGGACGGGGGGAAGGAGCGCGCATTCAACTACCTGAGCTACGTCGAGGCGGTGCGGAAGGCGGGAGGGATTCCGCTGCTGATCCCGCCGCAGGCGGACGCGGCGGCGGCGATCCTCTGCCGGATCGACGGGCTCGTGCTCGTCGGCGGCAACGACTGCGATCCCGCCCTCTGGGGCGAGGAGCCGCATCCTTCGATCGTGCCGATGGACCGCCGGCGCCAGGCGAGCGATCTCGAGCTCGCCCGCGGCGCGCGCTCTCTCGGCATCCCCACCCTCGGCGTCTGTCTCGGCATGCAGATGATGGCCATCGCTTCCGGCGGCAGGATCATCCAGGACATCGCGAGCGAGATCGACACCCCGATCACGCACGCCGGCACCGCCTCCGACCGCCCCTGCCACGAGATCGTCGTCCGCGAAGGCACCCGTCTGGCGGAGATCGTCGGCTCGGGAAGGCACCTCGTGAACTCGACCCACCATCAGGCGATCCGCAACCCCGTCGCGGGGCTCCGGGTCTCGGCCGAGGCGAGCGACGGGATCGTCGAGGCGATCGAGGATCCCGGGCATCCTTATTATCTCGGCGTGCAGTGGCATCCGGAGGACATGGTCGGCGAGCCCGCAGGCGAGGGGCCGTTCCGCGGGCTCGTCGATGCGGCGCGAGGGCGGACGGAGGCGAGGCGTGAAGTTCCGGCCGAGGTCGGGCGAATGGCACCCGAAAGGTGACGGAAGGATCGGAATAGTGATTCGGACCCCCTCGTTTCGGCCCGCGGAGGCCCAGTTGAAGCGGATTTTCGGCACACTTTCGATGCTTCTGATCCTCGTCTCCGGCGCGGAGGCGTCGGCCTGGAACAAGAAGGTCGACGACGCGCGGAAGGCGGCGCGTGCCGGCGACCGGCTCATCTTCGTCGACCTCTTCGCCGAGTGGTGCGGCTGGTGTCATCGCTTCGAGCGCGAGATCGTCCCTTCGGAGGCGTTCCAGAATGCGACGAAGGAGATGGTGCTGCTCCGCGTCGATACCGAGGATGGGGGAGAGGGGACCGAGCTGGCGCGCCGCTACAACGTCACGCGGCTGCCGACGTTCCTGGTCCTCACTCCGGAGATGACCGTCGCGGCGATCATCCAGGGGTACGCGCCGCCGCAGCCGTTCGTCGAGATGGTGCGTCAGAAGCTCGACGAGTACGAGGTTCTGATCGAGGGGCTGAAGAGCGAATCGAAGAAGAAGCCGGAGGAGCGGCTGGCGCTGGCGACCGAGCTGGTGGCGCGGCACGACTTCGCCGGGGCGCAGGCGCGGCTTCGGAAGCTGGCCGGCGATGCCGGCGCCCCCGACGCGATCCGCGCCGAGGCGCGTTACATGATCGCCGTCGCGCAGGCGAGCGACGGAAAGGGGGACGAGGCCCTCGCCACCGTCGAGAGCCTGCTCGACGACGGGCCCAGGGGCGACCCCGCCCAGAAGGCGGTCCTGCTCCGCGCCAGAATCCTGGTCGAGAAGAAGGACTACCCCGCCGCGCTCCGCGAGTACAAGCGCTTCAAGACGAGCTACCCCGGCTCTCCCCACATGCAGACGGTCGACTACTACATCCCGCAGCTCGAGTCGGTCATCGCGAGGAACAGCGGTCGCTGAATGAAGTCCCGCGTCGTCGCCGCGGTTCTCGCCGCATTGATCGGATCGGCGGCGGCTCTCGCGCAGGAGCCGCCCCTCCCCCTTCCCGGCCTCGACCCGTTGCCGGGAGAGGGAATCCCGCGCGACGCCGATCTGGTCGGGCTGACCATCGCCGTCGGCGAGGGGGGACGTGAGGCGGGCGACCTGGTCCGCGGAACCGTTCTGGTCGACATCGCCGAATCGTGGCACGTCAACTCCGCCACGCCGACCGACGACTTCGCGATCCCGACGGTTCTCGAGCTCGACTCGGGAGGGATCGAGATCGCGAAGATCGAATATCCCCCGCACGTGGAGCGCACGTTCGAGTTCGCCGGCGGCGATCTGCTGGCGGTGTACGAGGGGGAGATCGGGATCTCGTTCGAGGGGACGCGGACGCTTTCGGGCGTCGTCGCCCTCGTCGCGCGCCTGAAATATCAGGCTTGCAACGACCGGATCTGCCTTCCCCCCCGCGTCGCCACCGCCTCGGTCGAGATCGGCGCCGACGGCGTCGCCGTCGTCACCACTCCGATCGATACCGACATCGGAGAGACCTCGGCGGGTGAGGGCTTCACCCGGCTCGAGGACGCCCCGGCGGGCGGCGGGCTCTTCTCGGACGATCTCGGATCGACCCTCGAGAGCCGCGGCCTCGTCCTGACCCTGCTCGTCGTGTTCGTCCTCGGCCTGGCCCTGAACCTCACGCCGTGCGTCTATCCTCTGATCCCGTTGACGGTCGCCTATTTCAGCTCGCAGACCGTCGGCAGCACGGCGCGCCGTTTCGGCCTCGCCTCGAGCTACGTCCTCGGACTCGCGGCGATGTACTCCGCTCTCGGCGTCTTCTCGGCCCTCTCCGGGCAGTTGTTCGGCGCCTGGCTGCAGCTTCCGCAGGTTCTCGTCTTCTTCGCGGCCCTGATGGTGGTGCTCGCGTCCTCGATGTTCGGCGTGTTCGAGATCCGGGTGCCGCACTTCATCGCCGACCGGGCGGGCGCCCGGGCCGGCTACGCCGGTGCAGCCACCATGGGTCTGCTCGCCGGCATCGTCGCGGCGCCCTGCGTCGGCCCCTTCATCATCTCGCTCATCGCCCTGGTCGGGCAGAAGGCGAGCGTCGGCTTCGGCTTTCTCCTCTTCTTCGTCCTCGCCCTCGGGCTCGGCTTCCCGTATCTGATTCTCGGGGTCTTCTCGACGGCGGTCTCGAGCATCCCGCGCTCGGGCGCCTGGATGGTGCTGATCAAGCAGGCGCTCGGCTTCGTGCTGATCGCGATGGCGTTCTTCTTCCTCCGGCCGCTGACGGGGGACGAGGTCTACCGGTGGGGGGTGGGGCTGAGCCTGCTGTTCGGTGCGGGATTCCTGCTGCTGCGGCGGTGGAGCGGGACGCCGGGTGCGGTCGCGGTACGGGCGGTCTGCGGGGCGATGCTTCTCACGGGAGGACTGTTTTTCCTCTGGCCGCGGCCTGCGGCGCCGGGGGTGGAGTGGACCGCGTACGAGGGGGCGGCGCTCGAACGGGCGCGCCTGGCGGGCCGGCCGGTGATGATCGACTTCTACGCCGACTGGTGCCTGCCGTGCAAGGAGCTCGACGAGAAGACCTTCACCAGCGCGGCGGTGATCGCCGAAGGGGATCGCTTCGTGCGGCTCAAAGCCGACCTCACGCGCACGGGCGACGAGCGCGTCCTGGAGCTGACCGACGAGTACGAGATCCTCGGGGTCCCGACGATCGTCTTCCTCGACCGCAGCGGGCGCGAAGTCTCCTCGGCGCGCCTCACCGGTTTCGAGCGCCCCGGACCCTTCCTCGAGAGAATGAAGCAGGTCCGCTGAGGCGCATCTCTGCGACCGGCGGGCGCTCCCCGAACGTTTCCCCTCTCACCGAGCTCGGGCCAGCGACCTCCCTTCTGCTGGAGGAGGTGCCGGAGATGATCTAAGAGGTCACGGTCGCCGCACCGCCCGCGCTTCGCTCGGCACCCTCCCAGAGGGAGAGGGGCCGGCCTCGCGGCCGGCGGACTCTTGCGAGTCGGCTCCGGTTCCATGAGAAGCTCCGCATACGAAGGCGCCGTTCCATCATGACCTCGAGGCCCGAACCTTTTCTCAGACAGCTCGGACTCACCACCGTTGCCCCTCCGCGAACCGTCCCCTCTCCCTCTGGGAGAGGGTGCCGGAGCCGACCGAAGGGAGGCGGAGGCGGGTGAGGGGACTTCGGCCTCCGCCCACTCGGCGCGAAGCTCGTCTGGCCCGAAGCTCCGATGTTCTCCTCTCGGTCCGCGGCGCGCAGGCTCACTCCATAACCGCCCGCCCCCTCACCCGCCTCGCTTCGCTCGGCACCCTCTCCCAGAGGGAGAGGGGCCGGCCTTGCGGCCGGCCGGGTTTTGCGATCGGCTCCGGGCCTCCGTGAGAAGCCCCGAATGCGAAGGGGTCGTTCCATCACGACGTCGTGAGTGAAGCCCCTCTCTCCGAGCTCGGGCCAGCGACCTCTCCCTCTCCGCGAGACGTCCCCTCACTCTGGGAGAGAGTGCCGGACCGCAGGAGCCGCGGACACGGGGGGTGGGGGGTCAGCGGCGCGAGGGGAACGGCTCGGAGCGGGGGAGCTCGATCTTCGGTTTCTTCTCGCGGCGGCGGTAGAGGATGGCGATCTTGCCGATCGTGCCGACCAGGGCAGCGGCGGTGCGGCGGGCGAGCTCGGCGGCGAGCCCGGCGCGCCGCTCGCTCCCTTCGGCTTCGATCTTCACCTTGATCAGCTCGTGAGCCTCGAGGGTCCGGTCGGTCTCAGCGGCGACCTCGGTCGTCACCCCTGCCCGTCCGACCCGGACGGTCGGCTCCAGCGCGTGCGCGAGCCCGCGCAGGTGCTTCCTCTGCCGGGGCGTCAGCTCCGTCGGACCGATCACCCTACTTTTGATGGCTCGAGCGTCCGCGGACCGCGCTTCCCGAGGGGGGTGGAGCCTCCGCGGTTCCGCCTCGGGGCGTGGAGGCGACTCTTCCGCTGCTCTGCATCGGCTCGGGGAGCCGGAACGACCAGACGGCGTCGCGCCGCTCTCCCGTCTCGCGATCGGTGCCCCAGACGGCGGCGCTGTAGGTCCCTTCCTCGAGCGGCTCGCGCAGCACGAGCGAGATGCTGCCGTCGCGCGGGTCGTACGAGTAGGGGAGGCGCCCGATCCCGAGGAGGGCGAGCTGCACCGATTCGGGGTCGAGCCCCTCGAATCCGGCGATCCGCGCCGCGATGACGGGGCGATGCGGATCGAGGGTGCCCGAGGGGGCGGGCATGGCGTCGGCGAGCTCGAGCTCGCTCGCGCCGAGCAGCTTGCGGAAGCTCGCGAAGGAGGTCTCCTTGTAGATCACGACGCGGTTCATGCGGAACGGATCGCTTCCCGCCCGGACCTCGCCGAAGTTGCACGTCAGGCCGGCGTCGTATCCGGCCGCCTGCGTCGCCTCGGCCACCCGGCCGTCGTAGTCGCCGTACGGATAGGCGACGTACCTGATCGGCTTCCCGACCTTCTTCTCGAGCAGCGCGCGGCTCCCGGCGAGCTCCTTCTCGAGGGCGGCGTCGTCCTGCTTCGTGAGGAACGGGTGCGTCGTGGTGTGACTCTGGATGTCGACCCCCGCGTCGGCCATCTCCCGGATCTGGGGCCACTGGAGGGCGTAGTAGCTCTTTCCGATGAAGTCGGGATAGATGAAGACGGTGAAGGGAAAGCCGAGCTCGGTCATCAGGGGATAGATCTCGGTGTATGTGCACTTCCAGCCGTCGTCGACGGTGATGACGACGCTCTGTTGGGGGATCGACTCGCGGCGTCCGCTCGCGTACTCGACCAGATGCTCGAGCGGGATGACGGTGTAGCCGGTCGAGAGGAGATAGTTCATCTGCTCGCGGAACGCCTCGCGGGTCATCGAGTAGAAGGAGTCGGTGGGGGAGTGGACGACGTGGTAGGTGAGGATCACCGCCGTCGGGGGATCGCCCGGCTGCGCGGTCTCGTCCTCGCCGGCGAGAGCGCCTGCGGTGGCTCCGACGAGGAGAATGAGGAGGAGTGCGGTTCGCCGCAGTCGCATCGATAGGCTCCGGATGAGTCGCTGCTGATGGTAACGCGGCGACTGCAAACGTAATGCCGCGGGCGGCTCGCCCGTCGTCCTCCACACGCTCATCGCCGGCGCCCCATGGGAGCGGCCGGGATCTCGCGCTCGTCCCGTCCGCTGCCGAATCGCCAGAGTATCTCCCAACGGGTGCCCGGGAGGCAACGCGAGGGGGGGACGGGCCCGTCGGAATCGGGCGGCGGACCGGCGGGTTCCGGTTGTCTCGCGCTCTTCGCTGGGATAGATTAGGGCGCCTTTTCGTCCGGAGGTCGGGTCCCGAATGGCGGATCGTTTTTCACGCAAGGAAATCAAGCACGACAAGTTCGTCGAGGAGATGGAGACCGCGTACGCGGTCGCGCGGCGGAACGCGCCGATCATTCTCTGGTCGATCGTCGGGATCCTGGTGCTGATCGCGGCGGCAGTGGGTTACTCTCTCCATCAGGCGCAGCGCGAGAAGCTCGCGCAGGAGAGGCTGGCGGAGGCGATCCGCATCCTCGAAGCGCCCCTCGCGCAGGAGGGGGAGACCGCCCCGGCGGCCGGGACGTACCGCTCCGAGGAGGAGAAGCTCGCGCAGGCCGAGCCGATTCTGCGGGACCTCGTGGAAGAGTACGCCGGGCGCGACGCGGCGGACGTGGCGAATCTCTATCTGGCGCGGATCGAAGTGGAGCGCGGGGATCTCGACTCCGCCCGTGCGCGCTACGAGGCGTTCATCGACGACCATCCCGACCACGTCCTCGGACAGGGAGCGAAGGTCAGCCTCTCCGATCTCCGGATCGCCCTGGGAGAGGCGGCCGCCGTCGCCGCCGATCTGGAGCAGGAGATCGCGAGCCGCGAATCGTCGCTCCCGCAGGACGTGGCTCTCGCCGTGCTGGCTCGCGCCTACGAGGCCGCCGATCAGCCCGCGAAGGCACGCGAAGCGTATCAGCGCATCGTCAACGAGTTTCCCGACTCGCCGTACACACTCGAGGCGCAGCGCAAGCTGTTCCGCGGTTGAGCCGGAGAGTCGAATTCGGGCATCCCGAGGCCGGCATCCAGTAGACTCGGCAGCCCGCCTGGTCCCTTTCGTGAATCAGGTCGAGAGGTCCGGCGCCCCACGCCGACCCGGCCCCCGGTTCGAAAAGGAGTGAGCGATGGCAGACGAACAGAAACCCTTTCTATCGGACATCGAACAGATCCGGCGCCGCGCCCGGCAGCACATCGAAGAAGGAGCCGTGACCGAGGCGTACCGCGGGGACCGGGAGACGATCATCAAGCTGCTGAACGAGGCGCTGGCCACCGAGATCGTCTGCGTGCTCCGCTACCGGCGGCACTACTTCATGGCGCAGGGGATCCACGCCGATCCGATCGCCGCTGAGTTCCTGCAGCACGCGAACGAGGAGCAGCAGCACGCGGACGACATCGCCGCGCGGATCGTTCAGCTCGGCGGCTCGCCCAACTTCAATCCCGACGGGCTGCTGATGCGGAGCCACTCGGAGTACGTCGAGGGGACGACGCTGGTCGACATGATCCGCGAGGACCTGGTCGCCGAGAGGGTGGCGATCGAGTCGTACAGCGAGATGATCCGCTACGTCGGCGACGGCGATCCGACGACCCGCCGGCTGATGGAGCAGATCCTGGCGGTCGAGGAGGAGCACGCCGACGATCTGGCGAGCTTCCTGGCCGACCTCGACGCCGACTTCAAGACGCGCGACCGCTCGGCGGGGTGAGCCGGCCCGGAGGGAGCGGTCGGCGCTCCGGCGGCGCTCTCCACTCGGGGCAGGCTCGAGGCCGGCGGATCGTCCCCTCGCCTCCTCCAGGGAGCGGGCCGGAGCCCGCAACAGAGGGGGAGTGACGCCGGCGGAGCCTCGCCCGGGGGGTCGGGCGAAATATGGTAGATTGGCATTCGGGTTGTTCGAGCCGCCACTCGGGTTGGAACCCAGCATGTCCAGGCCAGTCGAACAGGTCACGCAGCTTCTCGACCAGATCATCCACCGATTCGATCTCTCGCACGACTTCGGGCGCAAGCAGGCGTACGAGGCGGCGATCGATTACGCTCGGGAGCATCTGATCGAAGACCCTTCGTGCGACGTCTTCCTCTCCGTCGCGGCGGAGCGCCTCGGCTTTGCGCCGATCTCGTTCGATCACCTCGAGAACCGGGTGAAGCTTCCGAAGGGAGCCTGGCTCGACGTCTGGATCGCCGAGGAGGAGGACGAGATCGCGATCACGGGAACCGAGGAGGGGATCCAGTACCTGATCGACCTGCTCGGGCAGCTCAAGGGGGCGAAGCGCCGCGAGCAGCACATTCATCTCGACCGCGTCTACCTCCCGCTCACCGAGCAGTCGGCGAGCCTGGTGCTGTTCCGTGAGGACGAATCGTGGTTCACAGGCGGCCCCGTTCCGGCGGAGGACCGTTATCCGCAGCGCGAGATCGAGCCCAAGACGATTTACGCGATCCAGTTCATCCACTATCCCCCCGACGATCTTCCGATCACGGCGCAGAAGCTGTACCGCGTGACGGCCGTGGAGGAGTGCGCCGCGGAGGAACCGAACCTCAAGGAGTTCCCCGAGGGAGCGTCCGAGCGATACCGCAGGATCACGTTCGTGGCCGACACGGGGGAGAAGTTCACGTATGCGTTCCATCTCGACGATCCGGGCGTGAACTATTTCACGCACCGCGAGATCGTCTCGCTCGCGCTCCGGCCGCTCTGACCCCCGGGGAGATTCTCCGACGGGCGCGGCGCCCTCCGGCGCGCCCGCGGGTCCGTTGAGGGAGGCTGCTTGGAAATCCAGAACATCACCGTGCTCGGGAGTGGCACCATGGGACGCGGGATCGCGTACGTCGGCGCGGTCGCAGGATTCGACACGACGGTCACCGACGTCGCGGACGAGATCCTCGAGAGCGCGCGCAACGGCGTCGCCGAGCTCTTCTCGAAGGCGGTGGAGAAGGGGAAGATGGATCGGGAGACGGCCGAGACCGCCTTCGAGAGGATTCGCTGGATCTCCGATCTCGAGGTGGCGAGCCGCGAGGCCCATCTCATCATCGAAGCGGTCCCCGAGGATCTTCAGCTCAAGAAGGATCTGTTCTCGCAGGTCGATCTGTTCTGCGCCGAGGACACGATCCTCGCCTCGAACACCTCTTCGATCTCGATCACCGCGCTCGCCGGCGCGGTCGAGCGCCGCGAGAAGTTCATCGGACTCCACTTCTTCAACCCCGTCCATGCCATGAAGCTGATCGAGATCGTGATCGGAGAGCGCACCTCCCAGAAGACCATCGACGTCTGCCGGGGCGTGGCGGAGCGGATGAAGAAGGAGCCGATCCTGGTGCGCGATACCCCCGGATTCGCGACCTCGCGTCTCGGGCTCGCCCTCGGGCTCGAGGCGATCCGGATGCTCGAGGACGGCGTGGCCTCGGTCTCCGACATCGACCGTGCCATGGAGCTCGGCTACAACCATCCGATGGGTCCCCTCCGCCTGACCGACCTGGTCGGTCTCGACGTCCGGCTCGACATCGCCGACTATCTCGCCTCCCGCCTCGGGCCGAGATTCGAACCGCCCCCCCTGCTCCGCCGGCTCGTGGAGGAAGGGAAGCTCGGGAAGAAGAGCGGACAGGGCTTCTATCCCTGGCCCGCATGAGCGCACCCGAGGCTTACGGCGCGTTCGCCTGGGCGTACGATCCGGCCCTCGGCGAGCGGTTCTTCGGCGCCGTGCTTCCGATGCTCGAGCACGTGCTCGAGCGTCACCACCCTGCTCCCGCCTCGCACCTCGACGTCGCCTGCGGCAGCGGGCTCGCCCTCGCCTGGTCGGCGGGGGAGGGGTTTCGCGCGGTCGGACTCGATGCCTCGCTGCCGATGCTCTCGCTCGCCCGCGACCGCGCCGCGGCCCTGGTCGCCGGCGACATGCGAACGATGCCTCTGCGGGGCGAGTTCGGGCTGGTCACCTCGCTCTACGACAGCCTCAACCACCTGCTCACCGTGCGCGATCTGATCGCGACGTTCCGCGGAGTGCGCTCGCTTCTCGCGCCGGGAGGCTGCTTCGTGTTCGACGTGAATCATCCCGCGATCTATCCGCGGGTATGGGGAATCGCGGCGCCGTACGAGTCGGTCGCCGCCGACCACGAGCTATCGATCGCGACGCGATGGTCGCGGGCGCTGGCGCGGGGGGAGGCGCGGGTGACGGGATGGGCGATGCGCCGCGGGCGGAAGGTATCGATCGATGAGAAACGGCGCCAGCGCGCCTGGAGCGAGCGGGCGATCCGGTCGGCCCTGACCCGGGCAGGCCTCACAGTCGCCGAGCGGATCGGCTTCGATCCGTTCGGGGAGACGGCGGACGAGCCGGCCAAGCTGCTGTTCGTCGCCCGGCCGCTCTGAGATCATGGCGCCCCGCCGGGCGGGGCGCCATGAGGGATCTCAGTCAGACCGCGGCTCGCCGGCCGACGATCAGCCGGTAGATCAACAGGAGCACCATCGCGCCGAGAATCGATCCGATCCATCCGGCGGTGTCTCCCGCGGTTCCGAACAACATCTGTCCCAGAAATCCGCCGACGAACGATCCGGCGATTCCGAGCAGAATCGTCACGATCCATCCGCCGGGATCGCGGCCGGGCATCAGGAGCTTGGCGAGCGCGCCTACGATGAGGCCGAACAGAATCCATCCGAGGATGTTCATGGTTCCCTCCATTTCCGCCGGGTGGTCCCGGTTCGGCCTGGTTTCAACGCAACCAGAGTGCCAGAGCCGCAACCTCGAGGGGCGTACGGCCGTATTCGTTGAGGCGGCCGGCGGAGGGGCGGAGCCCGACCCCTCAACCGCACGCGGCCGGGCAGCGCAAGTTCCTGAAACCACGGCCGGAATCAGACGTATCACCGGTGAGCCGCGAATCGAAAATCCGAGGAGAACGAATTGATGGAAGCGCGCATGGAGGCCCCGATGGTTGGAGCTCTCGTTCGAAGGAAAGGACTGATCCCGCTGGTCGTGGCGATCCTGATCGTCGCCGGAGTGGGGGTGGGCCTGATGCTCCGCTCGAAAGCGGCCTCGGGCGGAGGCGGCGACGCGGAGCAGAGCGACGACGCGAAATCGGGGAAGAGCGAGAACGCAGCCGCCGCGGGGGGAGCCGGCGCCGGGAAGGGGGGGGAGGTGAACGGAGAAGGAAAGGCTCCGGTCCCGGTGAGGATCGCGTCGATCGGCGTCGCGCCGATCTCCTCGTACGTCTCGGCGACGGCGAACCTGGTCGCGGAAGATCAGGTCGAAGTGCTCGCCGAGGCGGAGGGGCGGGTGGCGTCGCTGCTCGTCGAGGAGGGGGAGTCGGTCGGACGGGGCGAGGCGCTGGTGCAGCTCGTGCGGGGGGACGCGGAGATGGCGGCGGCGAAAGCTCGCGTTCGGGCGGGGAATGCGGGAGTGGCATGGGAGCGCGCGAAGGAGATGCACGCACGCGGTCTGGTGAGCCAGGGCGACTACGACCGGACGGTGATGGAGAAGGAAGTCGCGGACCAGGAGATGGCCGAGGCGGAGTGGCGGCTGAGCAAGACGACGGTGAGGGCGCCGTTCGAAGGAGTGATCACGGTGAGGAAGGTCGGGGTCGGGCAGCACGTCCGCCCGGGCGATGCTCTGTTCACCATCACCGACTTCGATCCGCTGATCGCGCGCATCTACCTTCCCGAGCGCGACGTGCTCGCCCTGAGCGAAGGGCGCGAGGTGCGGCTCACGCTGCGGGCGGCGGAGGCGATCCGCTTCCGGGGACGGATCCGGCAGATCAGTCCCGTGGTGGACACGGCCACCGGTACGGTCAAGGTGACGGTCGAAGCGGTGAGCCCTCCCGCTGCGGTCAGGCCGGGAGCGTTCGTGACCGTCGACATCGTGAAGAGCACGCGCCACGACGCGACCCTGCTGCCGCGCGAAGCCGTGCTCCGCGAGCTGCAGGAGTCGCACGTATTCATCGCCGAGAACGGCGTCGCCCGGAAGCGGGTCGTCACCCTCGGGATCGAAGAAGCGGGCCGCGTCGAGGTTCTGAGCGGGGTCGAGGCGGGCGAGCAGGTCATCGTCGCCGGGCAGGGAGGTCTGCGCGACGGATCCCCGGTGAAGGTGATGGACGCTCCGGCCGTGAAGAGCGCGGCGATGTAGCTTCCGCCCGGCGCGGAACCGATCCACGAGAGCAGAGGAGCCTCCGATGCGGCTGGTCGACTTTTCCCTCAGGCGGCGCGTCACGGTGTCGATGTGCGCGGTCGCCCTGGTCATTTTCGGCGTGGTGTCGTTCACGCGCCTGCCGATGAACCTGCTGCCGGAGATCTCGTATCCGAGCCTCACGGTGGAGACCCGCTTTCCGGGCGCGGCGCCCAACGAGGTCGAAGCGCTCGCCACGCGACAGATCGAGGAGGCGGTCGGCGTCGTCAGCGGCGTTCAGCGGATGAGCTCGGTCTCCCGCCCCGGCCTCTCGCAGGTCACGCTCGAGTTCGACTGGGGTCGCAACATGGACTTCGCCTCCCTCGACGTCCGCCAGAAGCTCGACCTCATCACCCTCCCGCGCGAGGCCGACAAACCGATCATCCTCCGCTTCGACCCGGCCAACGACCCCTTCATGCGCCTCTACGTGACGGGCGCCGAGAACCTCTACCAGCTCCGTTATGTGGCCGAGGAAGTCCTCAAGAAGGACCTCGAGTCGACCGAGGGTGTGGCGGCGATCAAGGTGAACGGCGGCTTCGAGGAAGAGATCGAGGTCCGCGTCGACGAAGGGAAGCTCGCGATTCTCGGCATCCCGATCGCGGAAGTGAATCAGAAACTGCTCCGCGAGAACGTGAACCAGGCGGGCGGCAGCCTCTACGAGAAGGAAGCGCGCTATCTGGTCCGCTCGCGCAACGAGTTCGAGACTCTGAGCGACATCATGAACACGGTCCTGGCGACGCGCCAGGAGCGGAACATCCTGATGTCCGACGTGGCCGAGATCGTCCGCGGCCACAAGAAGCGCGACGTGATCACGCGGTTCGATGGGAAGGAAGCGGTCGAGCTGGCGATCTACAAGGAGGGGGACTCGAACATCGTCAACGTCGCCCGCGCGCTGCGCAACCGGCTCGAGCGCGTGAAGGGAGAGCTCCCGGAGGGGCTCGAGCTGGTCACCGGCGCGGACCAGTCGCGCTTCATCCAGGCGTCCGTCGACGAAGTGCTCAGCAACGCGGTCCTCGGCGGCCTCATCGCGATCGTCGTGCTGCTCTTCTTCCTCAAGGATCTCCGGGCGACCGTCATCATCGGGATCTCCATCCCGATCTCGATCGTGGCGACGTTCTTCCTGATGTACCGCACGGGGACGACGCTCAACATCATGTCGCTGGGTGGACTCGCGCTCGGGGTCGGGATGCTCGTCGACAACGCGATCGTGGTCCTCGAGTCGATCTTCAAGCGGCGCGAGCGGGGGGAGGGGGCGCTCGCGGCGGCGCGGGACGGAGCGAGCGAGGTGGCCATGGCCGTCGGAGCCTCGACCCTGACCACGATCGCCGTCTTCCTCCCGGTCGTCTTCCTCGAGGGAATCGCCGCTCAATTGTTCAGGGACCAGGCGCTGACGGTCTCGTTCTCGCTGCTCGCCTCGCTCGCCGTTTCTCTGACGCTGATCCCGATGATGGCGGCCCTCGCGGGGGGGCGTCGCGATGCCGGGCACCTCGCGGCCCCGCCGCCTCCGGCGGGGCGGGTCCGGCGAGTCCTTCGCGCCGTCTTCACGGGCGGGCCGGCGAAGCTGCTCGGATGGGCGCGAGTCGCGACCGCGAAGCTCTACGGCTGGATCGTCGCGCTCCTGCGCCCGCTCTCGGCTGGGTTCGACCGCGTTCTGAGGGGGATGATCGGCGCCTATCCCGGACTGCTGCGCCGCGCCTTCGCGGCACGATGGGGAGTGCTCGGGATCGTGGCGCTCCTGTTCGGCATCTCGCTCCTGCTGATTCCGCGGCTCGGGTTCGACCTGATCCCGGCCTTCACCCAGGGAGAGTTCCAGTTCCGCGTCGAGCTTCCCGAAGGGACGCCGATCGAGTCGACCGATCGATTCATCGAGAGCGCCGCCTCGGTCCTGTCGGGAAACGCCGCCGTGGCGAGCTGGTCGACGGTGGCGGGTGGGGCGGGGCTCTCGCTCTCGAACACGGGGACGGAAGGGGAGAACAGCGCCCGGATCCAGGTGCAGATGGCGCCGGGATCGACCGAAGAGCAGGAGGAGGCGGCGATCGCGGCGCTGCGGCGGCGGCTCGAACAGGCGGGAGGGGTCCGATACGAGTTCGAGCGCCCGACCTACTTCACTTTCCGCACGCCGATCGAGATCGAGATCTACGGCGACGATCTCGAGCAGATTCACGAGGCGGCGACGATGGTTCTCGGCGCGATCGACGGGGTCCCCGGCCTGGTCGACCTCCGCGGCTCGTCCGAGCTCGGGAATCCGGAGCTGCAGGTGCGATTCGACCGCGATCAGCTCGCCCGGCTCGGGCTCGATCTGTTCGGCGTCGCCTCGACGATCCGCAACAAGGTTCAGGGGGAGGTCGCGACCCGATTCATGCAGGGCGACCGGGAGATCGACGTCGTGGTCCGTTCGGTCGAGCTCGGCGGGGCGAGCGCCGACGACGTCCGGAACATGATCGTGGCCGAGCGCGAGGGGCGGCCGATCCATCTGAAATCGGTCGCCGAGATCGCGCTGACGATGGGGCCGAGCGAGATTCGCCGGATCGGTCAGAAGCGCGCCGCAGTGGTCTCGGCCAGTCTCGACGGGCGCGACATGGCGGCGGTGGCCGCCGACGTGCGGGCGATTCTCCGCACGCTGCCGCTCGCGGGTGGCGTGACCGCGTCGCTCAGCGGCCAGGAGGAGGAGATGCAGCGCTCGATGCGCTCGCTCGTGCTGGCGATGGCGCTGGCGATCTTCCTGGTCTATCTCGTGATGGCGTCACAGTTCGAGTCGCTCATCCATCCGTTCATCATCATCTTCACGCTTCCGCTCGGTCTGGTCGGTGTGGTGCTCGCGCTCCTGCTGACGGGCAACAGCGTTTCGATTGTGGCGATGATCGGAGTCGTGATGCTGGCCGGCATCGTGGTGAACAACGGGATCGTGCTGATCGACGCGGTGAACCAGCTCAGGCGGAAGGGGCTGGCGCGCCGGGAGGCGCTGGTCGAGGCGGGTCTCTCGCGCATCCGCCCGATCCTCATGACCTCGCTCACGACGATCCTCGGGCTGCTCCCGATGGCGATCGGTCTCGGTGAAGGCGCCGAGCTCCGCGCTCCCCTCGCGATCACCGTCATCGGCGGGCTCACCCTGGCGACGGCACTGACGCTTCTGGTCATCCCGCTGGTCTATGACCTGGTGGACCGGCGCGAGTACGAGGTCGACGCCGCCCACGAGGTCGCCGGCCGCCCGGCCGTCGCCCTGACTTCCAGCCCGGAGGGGGCACCGTGAGCGTCCCGGAGCTCGCCGTTCGCCGTCCCGTCACGATGATCATGCTGCTGGTCTGCATCATGATCATCGGCGGGATCGCCATCACGCGGATCCCTCTCGCCTTCCTTCCGGAGGTCGACGCTCCGTTCATCGGAGTCCGGATCCCGTATCCGAACGCGAACCCGTGGCAGATCGAGCGTGAGATCGTCAAGCCGGTCGAGGAAGTCCTCGCGACGCTGCCGAGCGTGAAGAAGCTGAGGGCCACGGCGACGGCCGATTCGGCCGAGCTGGCGATGGAGTTCGACTGGGGGCTCGATCTCGACGTGGTGCGGATGCAGGTCGGCGAGAAGATGGACCAGATCCGCCCGTCGCTTCCCGAAGGAATCGGAGAGATCTTCATCTTCTCGTTCAACACGAGCGACATTCCGGTGGTGGAGGCGCGGATCGCGGCCGAGGGGGTCGATCTGTCGAGCCACTACGACCTGATCGAGGCGCGGATCATCAACCGGCTTCAGCGCGTTCCCGGCGTCGCGCGGGTCGACGTCAACGGCGTCGCTCCGCCGGAGATCAAGATCGACCTGATCCTCGACCAGGTGAAGGCGCACGGGGTGGACGTCCAGGCGCTGATCGGCCGGCTGCAGGGGGCGTCCTCGAACATGGTCCTCGGGCAGGTGGACGAGGAGGGGATGCGATACAGCATCCGGGCGGTCGGCGCGTTCGACTCGGTCGAAGCGATCCGCGACATGGTCATCGACGAGCGGGGGCTCCGGGTCTCGGACATCGCCGCGGTGACCTACGAGGAGCCGCTGCTCGAGTTCGGGCGTCACCTCGACGGCAGGCACGCCGTCGCGCTCAACGTGTTCAAGGAGTCGACCGCGAATACCGTCGACGTCGTCCACGCGGTCATGAAGGTGATCAACGACGACATCGCGAACGATCCGCTCCTGCAGGGGATCAGGCTGTTCACCTGGAACGATCAGGCGGACCAGATCGTCGGCGGAATCCGCGGGCTGACCCAGTCGGGCCTGCTCGGCGGCGTCTTCGCGATCCTGGTGCTCTACTTCTTCCTGCGGCGTTTCTCGTCGACGCTGATCGTCTCGCTCTCCATCCCGTTCTCGATCATCGCCGCCTGCGGCGTGATGTACTTCCTCGGGAAGACGCTGAACGTGCTCTCGATGATGGGGCTCATGCTCGGCGTCGGGATGCTCGTCGACAATGCGATCGTCGTTCTGGAGTCGATCGACCGCCGGCAGCGCGACGAGAAGGATCCGCGGAAGGCAGCCATCGACGGCGCCGGCTCGGTGGCGGTCGCCGTCATGGCCTCGACCGCGACCTCCCTCATCGTCTTTCTGCCGCTCATCATCGGGGGAAAGAGCGAGCTGACCGTCTGGCTCGGCGAAGTCGGCGTCGCGATCTCTCTCGCCCTGCTCTGCTCCCTGTTCGCCTCGCTGACCATGATCCCCCTGATGTCCGCGCACTTCCTCCGAAGCCGGACGCCGAAGCCGAACCGCATCATCGAGGCGCTCGAGGAGCGCTATGTCCGCCTGCTCGCCTGGACTCTTCGCCATCGCGTCAAGACGTTCTTCGTCATCCTCCTTGTCGTCGTTCTCACCATCGTCCCCTTCGCCACCGACCTGGTCGACAAAGGGATGTTCACCGCGGCGAAGAACGAGCGGATCCGCCTCGCGTACGAGTTCAAGGACTTCGCCTACAAGTCGGACGCCGAGCGGGCCGTCAACACCATCGAAGCGTTTCTCGAGGAGAACCGCGAAGAGCTGCTCGTCGGCGGGCTCTACAGCTACTTCAGCGAGAACGACGCCGCGACCTGGATCACCCTCGCCCGCGACGACATGTCCGACAACCAGGTCAAGGACCTCCGAGTCAGGATCCGCGAGAAACTTCCCGAGCTGCCCGGCGTCCGCGTCTTCTTCAACGAAGATCCGGAGGAGGGGGGAAGCTCGCGGCGGTTCGCGGTCAAGTTCTTCGGCCAGGATGCCGGGATCCTGCAGGGGCTGGCCGAGGAGGCGGAACGGCGGCTCGAGACTCTGGAGGGACTCGAGGACCTCAGCGCCGGGCTCAATCGCGGCCGCAACGAGATCCAGGTCGTCGTCGATCGCGCGAGAGCGGCCCGGATGGGCCTCACGGCCGGCGACCTCTCGGACATCTTCTCATTCACGCTCGGCGGGATGCGCCTGAGCCGCTTCAACGCCGGAAACAAGGAAGTCGAGACCTGGCTCGCACTCCGTCAGGAGGACCGCGAGAACCTCGAGGACCTCCGAAGCCTCCAGATCCGGACTCCGGCCGGCCGCGACATCGTCCTCGGCGACGTCGCCGAGTTCCAGGTCGTGCGGAGAGCCAACGCCATCCGCCGCGAGAACCGGAAGGTCCGCGTCGCCGTCGTTGGAACGTACGAGGGTGATCGCTGGGACGACCGGAGGAAGGAGATCGAAGGGCTGATGAACGCCTTCGAGCTCCCTCCGGGATATTCGTGGACGTGGGACGACCGCATCCTCGAGCAGGACACGCAGGGGAAGGAGATGGGGATCAACTACCTGCTCGCCCTCATGCTGGTCTACCTCGTCATGGCGTCGCTGTTCGAGTCGCTCTCGCAGCCGTTCTCCATTCTGTTCTCGATTCCGTTCGCGATCCCCGGAGCGATCTGGTTCCTTGCGATCACGCGGACTCCGTTCAACATGATGGCGCAGATCGGGCTGCTGATCCTGATGGGGATCGTGGTCAACAACGGCATCGTGCTGCTCGACCACATGAATCAGCTCCGGAAGAACGGATTGAGCCGGGAGGAGTCGATCCTGCAGGCAGGGCGCGACCGGCTCCGCGCGATCCTGATGACGGCGGCGACGACGATCACCGGGCTGCTGCCGCTGGCGATCGGCGGCTCGACCGTCGGCGGACTCTTCTATTTCCCGCTGGCGCGGACGGTCATGGGAGGCCTCATCTCCTCCACGTTTCTGACGCTCATCATCCTTCCCTACATCGACCTCGGCGTGGAAGGGGCGGCCTCCTGGTTCTCGCGTCTCTGGAGGGCCTCCGCGCCGAAGGGGACGCCGGCGGTGGAGGGGGAGGCGCCCGCTCCGGCACCGGTCGCCGGGGCCTGAAGGCCACCTTCAGTCGATCGATTCCCCCTTGACCAGATACTTGTAGAAGAACGCGGAGATCGGAACCCCCAGCAGAAGGCCCCAGACGCCGAACAGGTGCTCGCCGACGAGAAGGATGATGAGGACGGCGACCGGGTGCATCCTCAGGTGTCTGCCGTAGATGAGGGGATTGAGCGCATAAGCCTCGACGGCGTGGACGATGAGGACCATGAGGACGAGCCAGAGGACGAGCATCGCCCCCCCCTTCTGGAATGCGAGGAGGGCCGCGGGGAGGGTCGAGAGGATGACGCCGAACACCGGGATGTAGGAGCAGAAGAACACGATCGTGGCGAGAAGGGCGATGGAAGGGATGCCGAGGACGATGAAGCCGATGGACGTGAGGAAAGCGTTGAAGAGGGCGATGATCGACTGCGCCTCGAACGCGCGGCCGAGCATGCGTGCGAACGCGGTGAGTCCTGGAGCGATCTCGATGTAGATCTCGGCGGTCCGCCCCGTGGCGAGAGAAGTCGCGGCGCTGCGCAGGTGGTGGAGATCCCACAGGATCAGGAACGAGAAGATGATCGAGAGGAAGAACTGGAAGGCGACGGCGAGGATGCCGTTGACGAACTCCCGCACGCCCTCGATCACGCGCGGGATGAAGTTGCGGACCCACTGTTCGGCGCGCTCGACGACGACCGGATACATGTCCGACTGGCGGAACGATCGGAAGCTCTCGAGGCCCACGAGCTGGATGATGATGGTGTCGACGTACTTCCGGGTCTCGCGGTCGAGGGCCGTGCGGTCGGACTCGCCCGCCTCGGGGCTGCTCGGGGTGGTCGGCGGCGGAAGCGTCCTCTGGGCCGGCTCGGTCTCGGCAGCGATGATCTCGCCGCTCACCGCGTCCTGAGCGATGTAGAGCCGCGCCAGGTCGCGCGCTTCCGAGAACATGCGCGGGACGATGAGAAACATCAGCCCCGTGAGCGCCAGGATCAGCACGACGTACCAGAGCACGAGCGCGAGCCGGCGAGTCGTGATCCAGCGCCCGAGCCAGTTCACGATCGTGTTTCCGATCCAGGTCAGGATGAACGTCAGGAACAGAGCGGGGAACAGGCTCCGCAGCAGCCAGATCACCCCGATGAGTCCGGCCCAGACCAGCCACTTCTCGAGCTTCAGCGCGCGCGGCGAGGTCATGGCGGGAGTTTAGTTCATCCCGCGGCCGGCCGCCGGCCCTTCCGGCCCGAGCCGCCGCACCAGCGCGAGCGAGACGTCGTCGTCGACCGTCCCGCCGTCAATCGCCCCCGCCCATTCGGCCAGCACACGCTCGCAGAAATCGGGCGCCCCCGCGTGACGCGACGCCACCCGTTCCAGCGCGTCGTAGCCGAACGCTTCGCCGTGCCGGTCCCGCGACTCCGGAATCCCGTCCGAGCTGAACACGAGCGACTCTCCCGGCTCGAGCCGTCCCTCGAACGAGTCCCACCGGTACGGCGCCTTGATGCCGAGCGGATACGACCCGCGCCCGATCTTCCGTACGATCGTCCCTCCATCGCGGATCTGGAGGATCGGCGGGTGTCCGGCGACCACCCCCTCGAACGCCCCTCCCCCGGAGAGGACCACGTAGCATGCGGAGAAGAACGAGCGGGATCCTCCCGTGCGGCAGAGAAGCCGGTTGAGCGTCGTCACCACCGCCTCCGGCGCGGCCGAGACTTCGAGCTGGGTCCGGAATCCCGCCTGGGCCACCGCCATCACGAGCCCTGCCGCCATTCCGTGTCCCGAAGCGTCCCCGAACAGGATCGCGACCCTCCCGTCCGGAAGCGTCGCGAAGTCGTACAGGTCGCCTCCCACCGTGTTCGCGATCCGGTTGAAGGCCGAGACCTCGAGCCCCGGCACGCGCGGCATCTCCTTCGGCAGCAGGCTGGCCTGAAGGTCGCGTGCGAGCTCGAGCTCGTCGCGGAAATGGAGCTTGTCGATCAGCTCCAGCGCGAGCAGGAACACCAGCACCGCGAACGCGACCAGCAGCGAGACCAGCGTCTTCAGCGCGTTGTTCCACGAGCCGATGAGCACTCCGAGGTAGACGAACGAGAGGAGCCCGACGACCAGCGAGATCAGGAACAGGAGCCGCCTCTCCGGCGTGAGCCGCCGAGTCAGCCCGTACATCATGGCGCTCGCGGTCCGGATCCACCGCTTCCACCGCTTCGGCTCCCGCTCGATCGAGCTCCGGTGGTCCTCGAGCAGCTTCTGGCGCACCGCGGGCCACTCCCGCTCGTACAGCCCTGCGACATCGCGGGATCCGACCGACCGGATCGTCGACCCCGTCAGATCGAGCCACTCCTGGAGACGCGCCATTCCTGTGACGATAGTACGAAACCCGTCCCGGGATGTTTGCAGCCCGCCCACCGCCGTTCCCGGCCCCGCTCCTCGATTCAGCCCCGGGTCCGGTGAATCACGGATAGACGTACGGGGCCTGCAGTCCGAGCGGGATCCCGAGCCCCCAGTAGGCGAGCAGGAACAGCGTCCAGCCGATCAGGAAGACGACCGAGAACGGAAGCATCAGCGAGACCACGGTCCCGATTCCGGTGTTCCTCACGTACTTCTGGCAGAAGACGACGACGAGCGGGAAGTAGGGCATCAGCGGAGTGATGATGTTGGTGGCGGAATCGCCGACGCGGTAGGCCGCCTGCGTGACCTCGGGGGAGAGGCCGAGCGACATGAGCATCGGGACGAAGATGGGGGCGAGCAGGGCCCACTTCGCCGAGGCGGAGCCGATGAGGAGGTTGACCATCGCGGTGAGCGCGATGATCCCGAGGATCGTGATCTGTGCCGGCATGCCGAGCGCGCGGAGGAAGTTCGCCCCCTTGAGCGCGAACAGGGCGCCGAGATTCGACTGGGCGAATGCGGCGATGAACAGCGCCGCGAAGAACGCCATGACGATGTAGTACGACATCGATCCCATCGCCTTCGACATCCCCTTGATGATGTCGCGGTGGCTCCTGACGCTTCCCGCGACGTAGCCGTAGGTCACGCCCGGGATCAGGAACAGCAGGAAGATGAAGGGGACGATCGACTGCATCAGGGGGGCGGTCGCGGCGGTGAGGGCTCCCTCGGGAGAGCGCATCGGGGAGTCGCCCGGGAGCGACACGACGATCAGCACCGCGATCCCGAGGATCATCGCGGCGAGGCCCGCGATCAGTCCGCGGCGCTCCTTCGCACCGAGCGTATCCATCCGCGGCACGTCGTCCATGTCGCCGTCGACCGCGACCCCGCGAAGCCGCGGCTCGATCACCCTGTCGGTGAGATACCAGCCGAGGGCGATGATCAGGATGCTCGAGACGCCGGTGAAGAGCCAGTTGCAGAGCGGGTTGACGAGCCGGTCGGGGTCGATGATCTGCGCAGCCGCCTGCGTCAGCCCCTGCAGCAGCGGGTCGAGACTCGACGGGATCGGATTCGCGGAGAAGCCTCCCGAGACGCCGGCGAAGGCGGCGGCGATCCCCGCCAGCGGGTGCCTGCCGGCCGCGTAGAAGATCACCCCGCCGAGCGGGATCACAAGGACGTAGCCGGCGTCCGCCGCCGTATGGCTGAGGATGGCGACGAAGATGAGCATCGGAGTCAGCAGCTTCTCGCTGGTGAACCCGAGCAGCCCCTTGAGCCCGGCATTGATGAACCCGGTGTGCTCGGCCACGCCGACCCCGAGCAGGGCCACCAGGACCACCCCGAGAGGATGGAACCCGGTGAAGGTGGTGACCATCGTCGAGAGGAAGCGCGCGATCGCGTCGCCGGTGAGCTGGTTCTGTACGACGAGCGGCGCGCCGGTCCGCGGGTCGATCTCGGCGAACTGGACCGAGGCGAGGAGGGCCGAGATCACCCAGACGGCGATCATGAGGATCAGAAAGAGGGCTGCGGGGTCGGGGAGCTTGTTGCCGACGCGCTCGATCCAGTTGAGTGCGCGATCGATCCAGCGGCTCGGCGCCACGGGGGAGGCCGGTTCAGCCATTCGAGTTGTCTCCTCTCGGGGACCGGAGGACCGGGTGGAGCCGGCCGTTCGCGCGGAAGTGTAACCCATTCCGAGCGGAGCGCGGGTCGGCGCGGCTGGCACGGCTCCGGCAACCTCATCCGACGGGGGGCACGGCCCCGGGAACGCTTCGCGAAAAGGAGGAGCCGTCATGAGCGATGAGCGGAAGCGGCGCGAGAATATCGAGCGCGCAGCCGAGAAGCGGCGCGAGGAGATCGAGAGTCCCGATCGGGAGCGGCGTCCCGATTCGAGCGGAGTTTTCAATCCGGTCGAGGGGGTCGCACCCCACGGCGCCGGCATTCAGGACGAGCGGGACGACTGAGCCCGCGTGAGGAGAGATCATGAAGACCACGGCAACGCTGCTCGCCCTCGTCATGGGGGCGGCCCTGTTCGGCTGCCAGCGGGAACAGGCGGCCCCCGAAGTGAGGGCCACCGAGACGGCGACGATGAGCACGGAAGCTCCGGTCGATCCGGCGGAGATCAAGCTGGCGGCGGAGGATCCGATCCCCGTCACGATCACCGATGAGGCGATCGAGGTGGGCGAGACCGAGACGATTCCGGGTCCGACGGAGATTCAGGTGATGAACGAGTCGAGCCGGACCCATTCGCTGGTGATCGAAGGCGCCGGAGGGCGGACCGAGCTTCCGCGGCCTCTCGATCCGCAGCAGGTGGAGACGATGGTGGTCGACTTCCGGCCGGGAACGTACCGGATCCACGTCGCGGAGCCGGGGTTCGATGCGCTCTCCGCGGAGATCGTGGTGAGGCCGGCCGAGCCGGAGTCGTAACCGGTTCCTGTTGGCGATCGGCGGTTCTCCGGAGCTACACTCGCTCCGGAGGATCGAGATGGCGCATCGCATCGACACGAAGCTGATCCACGCGGGCGAGCCGAGCCCGCGCCATCAGGGGGCGGTCTCGCTTCCGATCTATCAGTCCGCGACCTTCGAGACGACGGGTGAGGAGAAGGAGTATCACGAGCACCGCTACGCGCGGCTGAGCAATACGCCGAACCACCTCGCACTGCACGCCAAGCTCGCGGCGCTCGAAGGAGCCGAGGCGGCCCTGGTGACCGCGAGCGGCATGGCGGCGATCACGACGACGCTGCTGGCCCTGCTCCGCGCCGGCGATCACGTCCTGTTCCACGAGGTGCTGTACGGCGGCACGCGCGATTTCGCTTCGCGCGACTTCGAGCCGCTCGGGCTCTCGTCGGACTCCATCGACGCCACCGATCCGTCGGGCTGGAAGGAGAAGCTCCGCCCCACGACGCGCGTCGTCTACGTCGAGACGATCACCAATCCCACCATGCAGGTCGCCGAACACGAGGCCGTCGTCGCCTTCGCCCGGGAGCACGGCCTCGTCTCCGTCGTCGACAATACCTTCGCCTCACCCGTCAACTTTCGCCCCGCCGAGAATGGGTACGATCTGTCGGTCCACAGCGCCACCAAGTACCTGAACGGTCATTCGGATCTGATCGCCGGCGCGGTCCTCGGATCGGATGCCCTGATCCGGAAGATCGCCCTCAAGCTCGATCATCTCGGTGGATCGCTCGATCCCCACGCCTGCTTTCTCCTCCACCGCGGCATCAAGACGCTCGCCCTTCGCGTGCGCCAGCAGAATGCGAGCGCCCTCGCCCTCGCTCGCGCCCTCGAGGCACACCCCGCCGTCGAGCGCGTCCATTATCCCGGGCTCGAGTCCTCCCCCTCCCACCAGCGCGCACGACGCTACCTCGACGGCTTCGGAGGGATGCTCGCCGTCTCGCTCGCCGGCGGTCTCGAGGCCGCCCGCGCGTTCTGCTCCCGCATCCGGCTCGGCATCTTCGCCCCCAGCCTCGGCGGGGTCGAGACCCTCGTCACACGCCCGGCCGAAACCTCGCACTCCGGCATGCCGCGTACCCAGCGCGAGGCCCTCGGCATCTCCGACGGCCTGGTCCGCATCTCGGTCGGCATCGAAGCGGTCGAAGACCTGATCGAAGACTTCACGCGAGCCCTGGGGTGACGGGTGACGGGTGATGGACGTCGGTCCATGCTCCCGCTCACGCGCTGCTCCCTTCGAGCTCCATCTTGATGGAGAGGAACGAGAGGAGGTCGCGAAGGGTGATGATGCCGACCAGGCGCCCCTGGTCGACCACGAGCAGGCGGCTGCGCTTGCCGCGGGTCATGCGGGCCAGAGCTTCGAGGGCGTCGGTCTCGGGAGCGATCGTATTCTCCGGCGCGCACGTCTCGGCGACGGCGCCGACGGTCTGCCGGTCCCATTCCTCACGTGGAAGCTCCTTGATCCGGTTGGTGGTGACGCAGCCGACCAGCTCGTCGCGCTCGACGACGGGGTAGAGCTTGTGGTGAGTCCTGTAGACGACGTCCTCGACGAGCTCGCGCACCGAGAGCGATCGCGGCACGGTGACCAGCTCCGTCTTCATGAATTTCCGGACCGGCTCGCCCGACAGAGTCTGCCGGATGAGGAGCTGATTCCACGAGGTCTGCGCCGCGCTCCGGATGAAGAAGCCGATCAGGATCCACCAGAGGCCTCCGATGAAGTTTCCGGCGAACAGCAGGGCGACGCCGAGGATCATCATGAAGATCCCGAATGCGTTGCCGGAGCCGGAGGCGATTCGCGTCGCCTTCTGCAGGTTTCCCGTTCGTTGCCATAGCACGCTCCGGAGCACGCGGCCTCCGTCGAGGGGGAAGGCGGGGATCATGTTGAAGACGAACAGGAGCAGGTTGGCCGCGCCGAGATAGCCGATGACGGTCCAGACGGGGACTGCGAGACCGAGGATGTTGCCGGCGACCGCGACGGCGAGGCAGACGGCGGCGATCGCGAGACTCGTCGCCGGGCCCGCGAGCGCGGTGCGGAGCTCGGCCTTCGCGCTCGGCGGCTCCTCCCTCAGGTCGGCGACCCCGCCGAACAGGAACAGGGTGATCGAGCGGACCCGCAGACCGTACCGCCTCGCGACGATCGCGTGCGCGAGCTCGTGCAGCACGATCGACCCGAACAGCGCGAGCGCCGCCGCCACCCCCATCATCCAGTACGCCCACGGCTCGAGCCCCGCATACGCCGCAGGGAACACGCCCGAGGCGAGCGACCAGACGATCAGCGCGAAGATGATCAGCCAGCTCAGATCGATCCGGACGTCGAATCCGCGGAGACGGAAGAGCGTGAGAGCGTTGCCGAACATTCGATGACCTCGACTCGGCGGTTCGCATGCGGGAAGCGGACCAGTCCGGCAGGTGTCGGGTATCGGACGATCCGGGGGGTGAATCGCCTCCACTAGCCGGCCGGACGGCGGGGACGGTCCGCCAGTCCGTTCGCGCGCGCGACCGATACCAGCGTGCGGAGCCACGACCGCACCTGCGAGAAGATCAGGAACTCGTCGAAGACTCTCCGCTGCGCGTTGCCGGCGAGATGTCCGCGCCGCGAGGGATCGACCAGAAGCTGATCGAGAGCGTCGGCCAGCTCGGCGGGATTCGTCGGATCGCCGATGAGCATCCCGTCGACGCCGTCGCGGATCTGCTGGCGGATCCCGGCAGCCCGGGAGCCGAGCACCGCGACGCGCTTCCACATCGCCTCGGTCACCGTGAGACCGAAGCCTTCCTCGATCGAGTTCTGGACGACGATGCTCGAGCAGCGCTGAATCGCGTTGACCATGTAGGCGTTCTCGGACCGCGAGGCCATCGGCAGCGCCAGCAGCGCGATGTCCGCCTGGAGCGCCGGCTCGAGCTCGAGCCAGCGGCGCGAGAGCGACTCGAGCAGCTCCTTCCCGCCGGGATCGTCAGCGACCGAGCCGGGGTTGGGGCCCGCGAGGATGAACCGGACGATCTTCAGTCGCCGATCGTGCTCCCGGGAGAGTCCCCGGCGCCCCGCCTTCTGCTTGAGCAGAATGAGCGCGTCGAGCAGCGGCTCGAAGCCTTTCAGCCGGTCCCATCGCGAGACCTGAGTCACCATCGGGCGGAACAGCAGGCCGATCTCCTCCGGCTCGTTGGCGGGAAGCCACTCGCCCGACGCGGCGAGGCGGAGAGCCGGATGGCGGTACGGCGGATGGAGGACCGGCGCGTGCTCGGTCGCGAGGCGCGAGTTGCAGAGGATCCCCTGCAGTTTGCGCGGCGAGAAGTAGCGATTCTTCGGGCTGAGCGGATCGATGGCCGGATGGATGATCGACGATCGCCCTCGAAGAAAGCGCGGGATGTAGTCGGGAACCGAAAAGATCGCGTGATCGGCGAGCGAGACGAACTCCCGGAGGAACTCCCAGACGAGCCTGGTCCGCTCGGTCTCCCGGTCGAGTCCGATGTGACACCGCCAGATCACGCGGTTTCCGAGCTCGGTCCGGACCATCGCGGCGAGAGGGGCGGGCTGGGGATCGTGGATCACGACCAGATCGCCGGGGAGGAGGAAGGAGCGCAACGCGTCGAAGTTCTCGCGGTTGATGCGGACGAACAGCTCGCGCTCGGAGGCGCTCAGCTCGGGCTTGCCGGAATCGTGGATGAGGTCGTGGATCCTCTTGGTCAGCTCGAAAAAGCCGGGCTCGCCCGACTCGAGAACTCCCCATCGGGTGTCGACGCCGACCTCGCGGAGAAGGCTGATGAGCCGCGGCATCATCTCGGCGACGCCGCCTCCGCTCGCGGTGGAGTTGATCATCCAGACCCTGCGCCCGTCGAGAAGAGGCACGAGCCGGCTCGCTTCGTCGCGCAGGAGGCGGACCCCGAGCGACAGATCCGGCCACGATTCGTAGTCCGCGAGCCTGGTCGGCTCCGGGATCTCGATCACGCGCATTCTGGCCTCCCCCTTCAGAAGACTTGCCAAACCGGGCCGGGCATGTAGATGATGATCGCCGATGAGAGCGCGCCCGTCGATCCTGCTCCCCCTCACCCTCCCCCTCGTCTCCCTTCTGGCCGGTTGCACCGCGGGGCTCGTTCCTGCGGCGCCGCCCGTTCACCAGACCCTTCGCACGCCCGGGCGGCTCGACCCCCCGATGCTCCGCGCCGCCGATGCGGCCATCGAGAACGCGATCGAGGAGCGGAACATCGTCGGCGGCATCTTCTTCATCGACAGCCGCGGCGAGCAGTACGGCCGCTCCTACGGCGTCCGGGCGACGACTCCACGGATCGAGCCGATCAGCCACGACACCATCTGGGACATGGCTTCGCTCACCAAGGTCGTCGCGACGACTCCCTCGATCATGCTGCTGGTCGAACGCGCCCTCGTCGAGATCGATGCCCCGGCCAGCCGCTACCTGTCGGAGCTCGCCGATCCCGGCATCACCGTCCGCCACCTTCTCACGCACACCTCGGGGCTCCGTCCGAGCCTCTCGCTCGCCGAGCCGTGGTCCGGCTACGAGGAAGGGATCCGCCGCGCGGTGGCCGAGGTGCCGGTCAACCGGCCGGGACACGTGTTCCGCTACAGCGACGTCAACTTCATTCTCCTGGGCGAGATCGTCCGCCGCGTCTCCGGCGTTCCGCTCGACGAGTTCGCCGCCCGCGAGATCTACCGCCCCCTCGGGATGCGCGACACCGGCTTCCGCCCTCCCGCATCGAAGCGGGGGAGGATCGCGCCGACCGAGCAAGTCGAAGGGGAAGGGATGCTGCGCGGCGTGGTCCACGATCCGACCTCGCGCCGCATGGGAGGCGTCGCCGGCCATGCAGGGCTGTTTTCCACCGTCGACGACCTGCGGCGATACGCCGCGATGATCCTCGGCGGAGGGGAGCTCGACGGGCTGCGGCTGTTCCAGCCGGAGACGATCGATCGGATGACCGGCGTCGGCACTCCTCCGAACGTCGCCGTGCGGCGGAGCCTCGGCTGGGACGTGGAGTCGACCTTCTCGAGGCCGCGCGGCGATTTCCCGTTCGGCTCGTTCGGCCATACCGGATGGACCGGACCCTTCATCTGGATCGACCCCGCCTCCGACACGTTCTACCTCTTCCTGACGAACCGCGTGCATCCGGACGGGAGCGGGAGCGTGCTGGCGCTGCAGGAGAAGCTCGGCGAGCTCACTTCGCATGCGATCGTCGGTGCCGATTACGCGGAGAGGGCGCAGCCCCGCAGGATCCCGGGAACGCGAGGGGGGTCGTCGCAGAACGGCATCGACGTGCTCGTGGCCCGCGAATTCGAGCTTCTGCGGGGAATGCGGGTCGGGCTGATCACTAATCACACCGGACGCGATCGAGGGGGCAACGCGACCATCGACCTGCTCCGCAGCGCTCCCGGCGTCGATCTGCGCGCGCTGTTCAGCCCCGAGCACGGCATCCGCGGGGAGCTCGACGCGAAGATCGACGACGGCATCGATCCGGTCAGCGGACTTCCCGTCTACAGCCTCTACGGCGAGCGTCGCGCGCCGTCGACCGAACAGCTCGCCGGCCTCGACGTCCTCGTATTCGACATCCAGGACATCGGCGCGCGCTTCTACACTTACGTATCGACGATGGGCCTCGCCATGGAGGCTGCCGCGAAGGCCGGCGTCAGGTTCGTCGTTCTCGACCGGGTGAACCCGATCGCCGGGACAAACGTCGAAGGTCCCGCGACGCTCGTCCGGGAGAGCTTCACCGCGTACCACCCGATCGCAGTGCGGCACGGCATGACCGTCGGCGAGCTCGCGCGAATGTTCAATGCGGAGAAGGAGATCGGAGTCGACCTCACCGTCGTGCCGGTCGCAGCGTGGACCCGCGGTCGCTGGTTCGATCAGACGGGTCTTCCCTGGATCCATACCTCGCCCAACATCCGCAATCTCGACGCCGCGACGCTCTACCCGGGCGTCTGCATCCTGGAGCGGACGCGGTTGTCGATGGGGCGCGGGACCCCCCGGCCGTTCGAGTGGGTGGGCGCGCCGTGGATCGACGGCGGGCGGCTCGCGCGCGAGCTCGAGGCGGCCGGCCTCGCCGGAATCCGCTTCGTCCCGCAGCGGTACACACCGGACGCGAGCCTCTACGAGGGAGAAGCGTGCGACGGCGTGCTGATGGAGATCCTCGACCGCGAGCGCCTCGAGGTCCTCGAGCTCGGAGCCCTGCTCGCCACGACGCTCTATCGCCTCCACCCCGAGGAGCTCGGAGTCGAGGGGATCGACGTCCTGCTCCAGCACCCGCCCACGATCGACGCCATCCGCCGCGGAGAAGGGGCGGACCCCATCCTCGAGCTCTGGGCCCCTTCGCTCGAAGACTTCGTGGAGCGAAGGGCGAAGTACCTGATGTACGAGTAGGGTCCTGGGCGTCTGGGGCGCGACGAGGTTTCGTCAGTCCCCGTCGTCGTTCGTCAGTGCGAGCTCGATGCTGCGGGTGGAGCCCGGAGTGCCGCCCGGACCGAAGGATCGCTCGACGAGCCGCGCGTGGCCGTCCGGATCGACGAGGACGACCGACGAGGCGCGGGTTCCGTAGAGATCGCCCCGGATGAAGATCGGCGAGAGGGCGCGCTCGCGCTCGGGTCCGATGCCGGTCTCCGGGAGCGGACCGTCGGCGGAAGGGGTCGAATCGGCCAGCAGCGATAGAAGAGGCTCGAGCGGATCGGCCGCCGACTCGAGGGCGCGCTCGAACGCTTCTTTTCCGCGGAGGACCTTCGGCCAGGGATCGCCGAGCAGGCCGTTGCCGATCGCGTAGACGCCCGGATCGAGACGCGCCGCCCGGCCGCCCCGATTGGAGACGTGCGCGAGCGACGAGAGATCGCTGACGAAGAGGCTGAAGCCGCCGTACGCGGCGGAGTCGGTCGCGAGATCGCGAACCCACCGCTCCGGATCGCTTCCGTCGCGGAGCCAGGCCGTGACGAGCGTTCCGCGGCTCTTCGAGGCGGCGGGAGGCGAGGGCTCACGGAAGTTGGTCAGCGCCGCGAATCGCCCGCTTCGGTGCAGGCCCATCCACGTTCCTCCGCCCCGCAGATCGCGGCCCGCGACGATCCCGCCATCCCACTCGGAGAGAGGGGCCGTCGGCCGCTCGTGAAACTCGTCGCGATTCGCCGCAACGACCAGCGGATATCGCCGATCGCTTCGGAACGACAGATAGATCACGCACATCGGAGCTCTTCGATTCGACCGGAATGCAGGCGTCTAGTCACGGCAGTCGCAGGACCTGGCCGGGCCGGATCGTGGCGCCGGCCAGGCCGTTGAGGCGCTGGATCGCGGCGACGCTCGTCCCGTATCGGCGGGCGATGCCCCAGAGGGTGTCCCCCCGGCTGACGCGCCACGTCTTTCCACCTTCCTCGAGGCCGCCGTCCGCCAGGAACTGCCGGTAATTCTTCGGAAAGAGCGCGACGTGGTAGTGCGGAGGGCGGTTCTCCCTGGTCGCGTCGAGAACCCCTTCGCGCTCGAGGCGGAGCAGACGCGCGTCCAGCCAGCGCTGACACTGGCCGCTCCGGCTGCGCCGGAGGTCGACCGCCATCCCGGTCGGGTGGACCGAGAAGGGGGAGGCGTTGCGCGGCTGCCGCGTGGTGGGGCGGGTCAGGCTCGTCACCACGAGCGGCTCGCCGCAGGCTCGCCGGTAGTCGCGCGCCGTCTGTTCGAGGAACGTCTTCATCTCGGGCCGGCCGTACGGATACGAGACCGAGGCGAGTCGGTAATCGGCGTTCCCGCGTATCGGTACCAGCAGACCCGCCCGGACGAACTTCCGGACCTGCGCCGCGTTGCGCAGATGGGTGTAGTCGTGCTGCCGCGCGACCTTCTGCTGATGCATCAATGACGAGCGGGAGCCGCGCAGGGTGGCGGCTTCGGCGGCGACTCCCGACACGGCGAGAGCGACCGAGCAGAAGGCCGCGGTCCGGCGAATGCGGCGGCGCGACGCGCGCGCTCCGATCCGACCGCTCCCCCCCGGCATCGATGGGCGACTCATGGTGTTCCGGACCCCTTCAAGTTTCGGAATTGGACGTGTTGGAGAACGCATCGATCCCCCCCTCGATTCCGCCTCCGCCCCTCCGGCGCTCACTCGCCGGATCCCGGCCGGGCCAGCATCGCCGAGATCTCCCGTGCGAGGCGCTCGTGTCCCGCGTCGCGCAGATGCAGCCCGTCGGTGACCAGCCGCCGGTCGGTCAGCACGCGGGCGAGAATGCGCTTCGGAATCAGGATCACCCCGTGGCGCCGCGCGAGGCGGCGCTGAATCGCCCCCCATCGCCATCGACCCGGCGGAAGCGGCAGCTCGAACATCGCGATCCCCGACACCGGCGAGCGCCGCGCCTCGGCGAGCAGGCGGTCGAGCGTCTCCTCGAAGCGGTCCGCGCGCGTGTCGCCCAGCAGATCGTTTCCTCCGATCTCGATGATCAGCACCGATTCCGGCGGGACTTCCACGAGGCGGGGAACCTGATAGACGAGCGCGGACGCGACCGTTTCGCCGGCGAGGGCGAGGTTGAGGATCTCGATGCCGCGCTCGCGGCCGATCCGCTCGGGCCACGCGGCCGACTCCCCGAACCCCCCCGACGAGAGCGAATCGCCGAGGACGACGAGAGCGCGCCCGGACGGAAGCGCGATCCGGGGAGAGCGATGATGGGGAAACTCGAGGGCGAGCGCGGCGAGGACGAGAGCGAGGGCGAGCGCGGCGGAAAGGCGCGAGGCGCGCGTGGGGCGTCCACGGAGGCCTGTCGAAGCGACCGCGCCGAGCGCCGCGAGGACGGAAGCGGCGATCCACCACGGCAGCGGAGTGCCGCTCAGAGCGCCGAGCCCGATCGCGAGCAGAAACGAGATCCGCGCGACGCGAAGCGCGCTCTCGCTTCGGTCGAGCGGACCCGCGAGCTCGAGCGCCAGCACGACGACGAGAATCGCGCCGGCGGTGAAGATCGCCTCTCCGCTCAGGAGGTGATGCGCGATCGCCGCCCGCATCCCGTGATTCTATCGGGATTGCAAGGCGCGGCACGGTACAATCGAGGAGTCCGGGCATCCGGCGAATCGCCGGACTCCGAGGAATGCGATGAGCGTGACGGACGAGCTTTGGGACATCGATCGCGTGTGGGACGAGCTGGCGCGACGGTTCGACCGCGAAACGGTGAGCTTCTACAGAAAGCTCGCGGAGAGCCCCGGCGAAGGAGTCGAGGAGGCGAAGGACGAGTTCGAGGCGGAGCTGGTGCGCGCGAGGGCCTCGGGGAACCGAGACCGACTCAGGAAGCGGCTCCTGCTCGCGCATCTGATCCTCGCGGTCTTCGAAGCGCTGCGGCGCGGAGAGACGGAATGGAGGCCGCTTCCTCCCGTCGCGCCGACGTGGGCGGAAGAGGAGCGGGCCCTGCTCGGGTGGAGCGCCCAGCACGGCACCGCCGACCGGCGCTACGGAAGCGCGTGAGCGGCGGGCGGGGGCGATCGAGCGGATGGAGCGGATCCCGGCACGTACGGCCGGATTCGCGGTGAAGCGCGGATGGAGGCGATGAAGAACAGGAACGGTCCGGCCGATCCGGCTCGCGGCGATCTCGCGATCGTGATGACCGGCGGAGGAGCGCGGGCGGCGTACCAGGTGGGGGTGCTGCGGGCGATCGCGCGCCGGTTTCCCGATCTGAGGATCCAGATCGTCACCGGCGTCTCCGCCGGGGCGATCAATGCCGTCTATCTCTGCTGCCGCGACGTCTCGTTCGGAAAGGCGGTCGGCGAGCTGGTCGCTCACTGGGAAGGGCTGACGACCGACCGCGTCCTGCGCTCGGACTCTTCCTCGCTCCTCGGGAGCGTCGCGAAGTGGGCCTGGCGTCTCCTTTCGGGGAGCACCCCGATGCGTCCGCGCGCCGTGCGCGGGATGGTCGATACCTCCCCCCTCGACGCGTTCCTGCGCGAGATCCTCTGCACCGGCGACGGCGAGATCGCCGGTCTCCGTACCAAGCTCGCCTCGGGCCAGTTGAAGGCCATCGCCGTGACGACCCTGAACTATTCGACCGGGCAGACCGTCACCTGGGTCATGGGACGCGGGATCGAGCTGTGGGAGCGCCCCAACCGCCGGAGCGTCCATGCTCGCCTGACCGTCAGGCACATCATGGCCTCCGCGTCACTCCCGCTCGTCTTTCCGGCCGTGCGGCTCGACGACGCATGGCACGGCGACGGCGGGGTGCGGCTCGCTGCACCGCTCTCGCCGGCCCTCCACCTCGGAGCCCACCGCATCATCGCCATGTCGACGCGCTACCGGCCGACGTTCGAGGAAGCGGACCAGCCCAAGAGCGCCGGCTATCCGCCGCCCGTCCAGGTGCTCGGCCACCTCATGGGAGCGATCTTCCTCGACGTCATCGACCAGGATGCGCTCCGGCTCGAGCGCCTCAACACTCTTTTGCGCAAACTTCCCGTCGAGGAGCGGGGAGGAATGCGGGAGATCGATCTGCTCGTCCTGCGCCCCTCGGTCGATCTGGGACGTCTCGCCGGCGAGTACGAGCCGGTCATCCCTCCGCCACTCCGCTTCCTCCTCCGCGGGCTCGGCACGAAGGAGACGTCGAGTCCCGACTTCCTCAGCCTGCTGCTGTTCCAGCCGGAGTACCTGAAGCGGCTGATCGAGATCGGAGAAGCCGACGGGGAAGCGCGGATGGACGAGATCGCGGCCCTCGTCTCGGACGAGCCCGCCGAGCGGCGCGAGCTCGTCTCCTGAGCTGCGGCCCGACGGACGTGCCGGCCGGTGGCCCCGGTCCACCTCTCACGAGTACGACGGCCGATCGCCCGCCAGCGTCGCGCGCACGCCATCGATGGAGATCTTGCTCGTGAACACGATGAGCCGGTCTTCCGCCCGGAGGATCGTCGATCCGTCCGGGACGAAATATTCGCCGCTGCGGTGGATCAGCAGCACGAGCGTGTCGTCCGGCAGGGAGAGGCGGACGATCGGCTGACCCGCGGCCGGCGAGTCGGTTTCGAGGGCGATGGTGACGATGTCGCTCAGCCCGCGCGGCGCCAGCGGGCTTTCGGGGTCCGGCTTGCCGGCGATGCCGAGCAGGCGGGCCGCCAGCGGGATCGTCGTCCCCTGGATCAGCACCGACGTGAGAACGACGAAGAAGACGAGGTTGAAGATCGCGATTCCCTGGGGGACGCCGGCGAGCAGAGGAAACGTCGCGAGAATGATCGGCACCGCGCCGCGGAGTCCGACCCACGAGAGGAACAGGTTCTCCCGGACGGTGAACCGGAAGGGGGCGAGCGAAACGAACACAGCGAGCGGTCTGGCGACCAGGATCAGGAATGCCGCGACGGCGAGGCTCGGACCCGCGACGGGGAGAAGCTGCGAGGGGAACATGAGCAGGCCGAGCGTGAGGAACATCGCGATCTGCATCAGCCAGGCGATCCCGTCGTGGAATCGTCTCAGCGTCCGTTTCCGGAGGAACGAGCTCTTCGCCAGCACGAGGCCGGCCGCATAAACGGCGAGAAAGCCGTTGGCTCCGAGCCTCGAGGCGAGACCGAAGATTCCCCCAGCGATCGCGAGGGTCAGCACGGGGTAGAGGCCGTCGTACTCGAGCCGCAGGCGGTTGATCATGCGGACCGCCAGCCATCCGAGGATCGATCCGAGCAGAGCACCGAGAGCCATCTGCCGGACGAACGCGATGCCGAGCGCTCCCATCCCGATCTCCGGGCTCGAGAGCAACTGGATCGACGTCGCCGTCAGAAAGACCGCCATCGGATCGTTGCTCCCCGATTCGACCTCGAGAACGCTCTTGAGCTTGTCCGGGAGGGCGAGCCCGCGCGCCCGCAGCACCGCGAAGACCGCCGCCGCATCGGTCGACGAAACGATCGATCCGAGGAGAAACCCCTCGAGCAGGCTCATCGCGAGAAAGGCATGGGCGAACCAGGCCACCAGCAGTGCCGTCGACAGCACCCCGACCGTCGAAAGCGAGAGGGCCGGAGCCCACGCCATCCGCACCTCGCGCCACTGCGTGTCGAGCGCTCCGGAAAAGAGGATGTAGATGAGTGCCAGGACCCCGAGGCGCTGCGCGGCCGCGTAATCGTCGAACCAGATCCCGCCGGGCCCCTCCGAGCCGGCGAGCATCCCGATGCCGACGAACAGCAGCAGCGCCGGAACGCCGAGACGTCCGGAGGCGCGGCTGGCCACCACACTCAGCAGGAGGAGTGCGGCGACCAGTAGCAGCGCCGATTCGAGTCCCAGCGGCTCGAGCATCGGCGCGATTATGACGGAAGTGACGCCGGCGCCGAGCCGGCTCCATTTCCGCGGCTCACTCGCTCAGCGGCGGATACTCCTCGAGCAGCACCACGCCGGAGGCGCGCACGCGCTCGCGGTACGGCGGCATCTGCTCGGCGAAGAAACGGTCGAGCTCGGCGATTCCCTTCGCGAGGATCGCCTCGGCCTCCGCGAGATACGCCATCTGCGCGGCGGTCGGCGCATCCCAGGACGATGCGATCGAGCTCGCGGCGCGACCGAGTCGCGTCCAGGCGACCTGCGAGGTGTCGACGATCCCCTTCGTTCTCGGCGGAACCCAGAGCATCCGCTCGATCGCGGAGAGCTGCCGGCTCAGGTCGGCCCCTTCCTTCACGAGCGGATCGGGCTCGGCCCCCCGATCTCCATCCTTCGACTCGCTCGCGGCGCTCAGCTTCGCGCTCACCGCGTCGATGTCGCCGCGGGTTCGGATGATTCGCGTGATCGCCTCGGCCGTCTTCTCCTGCAGCTCGCCGATCCGGAGCTGGGTCTCCCAGTTGCGCGCGCGGGCATCCTCGGCGATCGAGAACCTCGGATCCGGGAGCACGCGAACGCTCCCCTTCGCTTCCCGATCGCCGTATCGCAGCGTCACCTCGTACGTGCCCGGGAGCACCTCGGGGCCCGAAGGCTCGGGCATTCCCGGCGTCCTCTCGCGCGGGGGCTGCCTGAACGCGTCGCGCCGCAGATTCCACGTCGCGCGGTTGATCCCGCGCGCGACCGGCACCTCGAAGGTCCGGATCGTCGATCCGGCCGCGTCGCCGATCACGATCTCGGCCTTCGGGCCGCCGTCGCGCTCCGCCATCTCTGCTGCCGGCTCCTCTTTCGCCTCTTCCGGGCCCTTCGGGAGCGTCTCGGTTTCCTGCGGGATTCCCTCGGAGGTGACGTCCAGCGGGGCGCGCTCGGCCTCGCGCAGCTCCTCCTTCCGGGCCCGTTCCTTCTCCTCGATGGGGTGGGGAAGCTCCTCGCCGCTGAGTACGAACGTGATGAGAGCTCCGTAGGGGCGGTTCTCGCCGCGGAACTCGGTGTCGCCCGCGAATCGCACGCCTCCGGTCTGGGCGACGCGGTACTGCTGCGCGTCGGGGATGGAGAACAGATGGATGTCGCGCGCGAGGATTCCAGGCGTGAGATCGCGGAGCGGGCGGACGTCGTCGAGGATGAAGGCGGAGCGCCCGTGGGTTCCGACGACCAGATCGTGATCGCGCGGGTGGACGACGAGCGCCATCGCGGAGGCGGTCGGGAAGCCGTGGCGCCAGGGGAGCCATTGCGCTCCGCCGTCGATCGAGACGAACAGGCCGAACTCGGTGCCGAGGTAGAGGAGGTTCGGGTCGACGGGGTCCTGCTCGATGGCGAGCGCGTAGCCGCGCACCTCGGAGGTGGCGAGGCTCGTCCACGTCCGCCCGAAGTCGGTCGTCCGGTAAACGTACGGGGTCCAGTTCGAGCGGCGGTGATCGTCGAAGACGACGAATGCCGTAGCCGCATCGAACTTCGAGGGCTCGATGTGCGGGACCCAGGTGTTTCCGGGCACGCCGCGGACGTTTCGCTCGACCGAGGTCCAGCTCGAGCCGCCGTCACGGGTGACGTGGATGCGACCGTCGTCGGTGCCCGCCCAGATGACGCCGTGGCCGATGGCGCTCGGCGCGATCGTCATGATGGTGGTGAAGTTCTCCGCGCCGGTGACGTCGAAGGTCAGCCCGCCGCTCTTCCCCTGGTTCTGCCAGGCGGGGTTGTTCGTGGTGAGGTCGGGGCTGATGATGGTCCAGTTCTCGCCGCGGTCCGCGGAGCGGTGGACGAACTGGCTGCCGTAGTAGACGGTATCGGGATCGAGCGGGTCGATCGCGATGGCGGCGTTCCAGTTGAAGCGGAGCGGGACGCCGGCGGGGCCGGCCGGCCGGATGTCCTTCCGCTGGCCGGTCTCGAGGCTCCACCGCATGAGGAATCCCTGCTGGCTCATCGCGTAGCCGGTGGTCCCCTCCGGGTCGACCGCCAGCGTCGCGAAGCCGTCGCCGAACCCGACTTCCCGCCAGTGGTGATTGCGGATCCCGCCATTCTCCCAGACGGCGCTCGGCCCCCGCCACGAGCCGTTGTCCTGCATGCCTCCGTAGACGTTGAACGGCACGCTCATGTCGACGTTGATGTGGTAGTACTGCGCGAGCGGAAGGTTGGTGACGTAGCGCCAGCTCTCTCCGCGGTCGCGGCTGATCGCGACCCCTCCGTCGTTTCCGTCGATCAAGTGGCCCGGATCGCGCGGATTGATCCACATCGCGTGATGATCCGGATGGATCTTGTTGAAGGGGACCAGCGTGCGGAACGTCCTGCCGGCGTCTTCGGAGACGCGCACCAGGGTCGCGAGCGAATAGACGCGGTTCGGATCGGCCGGATCGACGCGGATGTCGGCGTAATAGAACGGGCGCGACGCGACGTCGGGATCGTCGTTCATCGTCTTCCAGCTCGTCCCTCCGTCATCCGAGCGGAGCAGCGCACTCTTCTCGGCCTCGACGAGAGCGTAGACGATCGACGGACTCGACGGCGCGAACGCGACGCCGATGCGGCCGAGATTCCCCTTCGGCAGCCCGTCGTCCTCGGTCAGCCGTTTCCAGCTCGTTCCTCCGTCGTGGCTGACCCAGAGTCCCGACCCCGGACCGCCCGAACGGAAGAACCACGGCCACCGACGGTAGTCCCACGTGGCGGCGAAGAGCTTGTTCGGATTCGACGGATCGATCGCGAGATCGGCCGCGCCGCTCCGCGGATCGACGTAGAGGACCTTCGTCCAGCTCTTCCCTCCGTCGGTCGTCCGGAACACGCCGCGCTCCGCGTTCTCTCCCCAGGCGCGACCCATCGCGGCGACCCACGCCGTATCGGGATCGGTCGGGTGGAGCCGGATCCGCGAGATCCGTTCGGTGCCGTCCAGGCCGACGTGCTTCCAGCTCACCCCTCCGTCGACCGAACGGTAGACCCCGTTGCCCACCGAGGCGCTGTTCCGGACGTTCGACTCGCCCGTGCCGACCCAGACGACGTCGGGATTCTGCTGGTTCACCGCGACCGCGCCGATCGCCGCGACCGGCTCATCGTCGAAGACCGGAGCCCAGGTCATCGCCCCGTCGGTCGACTTCCATACCCCTCCCGTGGCGACTCCCACGTAGACGATGTTGGGATCGGAGGCGACCGCGTCGATGTCGGCGATGCGGCCGCTCATCGTGGCGGGGCCGATCGACCGGGCCTTCATGCCTGCGAGCAGATCGGCGTCGATCTGCGCTCCGAGCGACCGCGCGAGCAGGATCGTGGAAAGGGCGACCAGGACGAGAGTTCGCTTCATCGAGGACCTCCGGATCTTCGGCATCTCTTCGGGCCGGCCCCGGGACCGGGGGGCGGGGAGGATTCTATCTCGCAGCCGGGGCCGGGTGTCGAACGTTGAAACCTTCGAAGGCTCGAATGCAGAATGCCGCATCGGCCGCGCCCGATCCGGACGAGAAACCTCCGGGGTGGGTGACCTTCCGGTGAAAGGCGAATGAGCGATCTCAGAATCCGTCCGATGCGGAACGACGACTGGCCCGCCCTCGCGGCGATCTACGAGGCTGGCCTCGCCACCGGGCAGGCGAGCTTCGAGACCACCGTGCCGGAGTGGGAGGCGTGGAGCGCATCGCACCACCAGCACTGCCGGCTGGTCGCCGAGAGCGGCCGCGGGATCGTCGGATGGGCTGCGCTGAGCCCGGTCTCCAGCCGCGCGGTCTATGCCGGAGTCGCCGAAGTGAGCGTCTACGTGGCGGAGCGGGAAAGGGGCGTGGGGGGAGCGCTCCTCGATGCGATCATCGCAGCCTCGGAGCAGAGCGGGATCTGGACCCTCCAGTCGGCGACTTTCCCGGAGAACGAGGCGAGCGTCCGGCTGCAGCTCAGCCGCGGGTTCCGGATCGTGGGGCGTCGCGAGCGGATCGGGCGGCATCGCGGCGTCTGGCGCGACACGGTGATCCTGGAGCGGCGGAGCCCGCTCGTCGGATGAGGGAGTGGCCGACGAATCAGTCGCGCCGGGCGCGGTGGAGGCGCGCGCCGCAGGCGATCGCGATCAGCAGCGCGAGGACCGAGATCGAGATCGCCCCCGAAACCAGGAGGATCCGGCTCGAGTACCGGAGCTCGACGAGGTGCTTTCCCGCCGGGACCTCGATCCCCTGATACGCGAGATCGGCCCGGCGGATTGGAACCGGCTCGCCGTCGAGGGTGGCGATCCACTGATCGTCGGCCGTGACGCTAGCCACGAGCAGGGCGCGGCCGTCCGCTTCGACTTCGATCCGGACGCGGTTTGCCGACTCGTCGACGGCGAGGACCCGCGCGGGCGCCGGATCGAACGGCTCTCCGTCGATGAAGGAGGTCCCGGCCCGCCAGCGGCGCTGCTCGATCGCCTCGATCACCGCCTCGCGCGAGGATCCGGCGATCAGCCGCTCCGGGAAGCGGTATCGCGGAACGAAGCGGCTTCCGACGATCTGGACCGGCCTCGCGAGTTGGACCGCACCTTCCACCCGGGCGAGCTCCGCGTCGCGCGGCCTGAAGCGTGTCCAGAACGACGAGGCGGTCATCTCCATCATCGCGTCGCGCCATCCCGGAATCCCGCGATCCGCCGCTTCCTGCATCGTCGACATCAGCGCGGCCGTCGGAGCGAGGTAGGTCTCGTCGAAATCGGCGTCGAGCGCCGTATGGAATCCCCACGCCTGCGGCAGGCGGGGGAACATCCCGTTGCGGTAGATCCAGTAGGTTCCCCGGAGGTTGCGCCATTCCTCCCCTTCGCTCCGCGAGACCCACTCGGCGAGATGGAAGATGCGGTACGCCGACCGCGGCTCGGGGAGAGCTTCGGCGATCGGGGGAGGGGAGAAGAGCGACGCGTCGGCGCGCGGCGCGAGGTCGCGGTTCAGCGATGCGAGATCGAGGGCGAGCACCGCGATCGCCAGGGCGACCGTCCACCGCGCGCTCCGGCGCAGCACCGCGACGGCGACCAGCAGCACCCCCGCCGCCCGCCCGGCGAGCCCCAGAACCCCCGCGCGCGAGGTCTCGAGCATCGCCGCGGCGCGCTCGCCCCCCGGCTCGATCCCCCAGGTGCCGAGAAACCACGAAGCGTACCCTTCGGTCCGGCTGACTGCGAGAGCGGCGAGCGCCGCCCCGGCGAACGCCAGAGCCGCGGCGATGAACGCGCGCCTCATCCTCGGCTCCCCCGAGGCGAGCCTCTGCAGTCCGACCGCACCTCCGATCGACACGATCAGCACGGCCGTCAGGATGAACTTCTCCGGATAGCGCACCGCCTGGAACACCCCGGCGCGATGCAGAGGCGCGAACAGCGGGCCGTGAATCCCGATGGCGACGAGCCACGACAGCGCGAACACGCCGGCGATCGGGAGTCCGCGCACCGGATGCGCGGCGAGCATCGCGAGCGCGAGCAGCGCAACCGCGAGGCCCGGATAGATCGAGAAGAAGAAGGGACCCTGCTGCTCATGGTAGAAGCGTTCGACCGACCAGTAGCGCGGGGTGGCGACGGCGGTCGATCCGAAGGCGTGCGGCACGAGCAGCTCGAGCGGCCGTATCGGCGGCATGCTCCAGACCGCGGCGTCGGCCGGCTCGAACCCTTCGGCCCGCACCGAGTCGCGCGTCAGCTCGATCGCCGGAATCATCTGGACGGCCGCCATCGCAGTGCCGGCGACCCCGATCGCGGCCCCGATCGCCAGAGGCGCGAGTCTCGCGCGCCACATTCCTCTCTCCCGCGCGGCGTGCCGGAAGGCCAGGAGCGCGACCAGCGCGGCCGTCTGGAGCATCACCGTCGGCTCGCCGACGAGCGACTGCATGCCGAAGAAGATCGCCGCCGCCGCCGCGTCGCGGGCCCTGCGGCTCTCGAGCGCCCTTCCCGCCCAGAGCAGCACCCACGGCATCCAGGCGAGGGAGAAGAACGTCGGCAGCACGTTCGAGGCGGACAGCGCGAGCCCGCCGAGAGCGAGGCTCATCCCGCCGAGAATGGCGGCCCGCCGGCCCGCGCCGAAAAAGCGCGCCAGCGCCCACGCGCCCGCAGCGAGGATCAGGAAGTGCAGCACGATGTGAAGCTGGAACCCCAGCAGGTAGTCGGGAAGCAGGATCGGGAGCTGCAGCGGGTAGAAGACCTCCGAGTTCGGATTCGCCGCGAGCGGCTGGCCGCCGAACAGCTCGGGATTCCAGGTCGGAAGCTCGCCCGAGAGGAGGATGCGCCGCACGGTCGCCTTCCCGGGAAAGTGGAACAGAAACAGGTCGCGGATGTAGAGGTTCTTCCCGAAGAAGAGGACGTCGGCGAAGAGGGCGCAGACCAGGGCGAGCAGAGAGCCGAGGGCGAGAGCGTCGTCGCGCCGTCCGACGGACGCGGCCGGACGCGGCTCCTCCGGCCCTTCGCTCAACGCGCCGCCGGCTCCCATGCCCCTCCGTTGCGGTGCGAGGCGCGCGCCGCATCGAGCACCTGCTGCTGCCGGAGCCCGTCGAGGAACGTCGCTGCCGGAGCGAGCGCCTCCCGATCGCCCTCATCGAGAAAGTTCCGCAGAGCCTCGCCGAGCCGGATCGTCGCCGTGCCGAATGCTCCTCCCGGCGAGTCACCCGTGAATTCGGATCCCGCTCCCGCGACCAGCTCGCTCCATTCACCCCGGACCTGCGCGTGGAGGAGGCGGTCCTGCACGAGCCGGAACGCCCCCTTCTCGCCGACGATGGTCAGGCCGCTGTCCTCGTCGACGGCGGAGACAGCGGTGAAGGTCATCGGCGAGAGCCCGCCGGAAGCGAGGCGAAGGTGGACGGCAGCGAAGTCGTCCGCGGTGACCTCGCGGACTCCTCCCTCCGGGAGCGGTCGCCGGCGGATGAAGGTGTGGAGGACCGCCTGGACGGCGTCGATCTCGCCGGCGAAGTAGCGGAGGGCGTCGACGTAGTGCGAGCCGACCGCTCCCCACACTCCTCCTCCCTGCGCGAGGTCGCTCCACCAGTTCCACGGCCGGTTGGGATCGTTCCGGCTGGGACTCGAATAGCGCACCTCGGCCCAGCGAATCGGGCCGAGCTCGCCGATGCGCCGCTTCGCTTCGAGCCAGGAGGGAAGGAAGCGGAGCTCGTGGTCGATGAGCGCGAGCCGGTCGGGGCGGCGCTCGGCGGCGGAGAGCATCTGCTCGGCTTCGCGGGCGTTGAGCGCGGTCGGCTTTTCGCAGAGGACGTGGCGGCCTCGCTCGAGGGCGCGGATCGCGTACGGCCGGTGCGTTTTCGGCGGCGAGACGATCGAGATCAGATCGACCTCCGCGCGGGCGATCAGCTCCTCGCCGCTCGCGTACGGCTCGAGGTCGAGCTCGGCGGCGATCGCCGCGGTCTTCGCGGGATCGCGCCCGGCGATCGCGACGACCTCGAGCCCCGCCCGCCGGAGCGCCGGAGCCTGCACGCGCGCACCCCATCCGGTGCCGATGATGCCGATCCTCGCCATCGACCGCCGAGTGTATCAATGGATGGATCCCGACGTCTCCGGATCGGGAGCGAAATGCAATCGGGACGGTGCCTGTTGGAGGCCCGCGGAGGCGAATGGGGTCTGGCGGCCCTCGCGGTCTTCAAAACCGTTGTTTCGGCGCGGAAGCGTCGAAAGGTTGGTTCGATTCCAACACGCCTCCGCCAATCGGGTCGATCAGCGAGAGACGGAAGAGCGGGCGAGCGGCCTCAGCGCGGCGGATCGGTGAGGAATCCGATCTTGTGGGCGCCGGCGGCGTGAACGACGTCCATGGCGCGGACGGCCTGAGCGAAGGGGACGGCGTCGTCGGCATTGATGAAGACGACGCGATCCTTGTCGGCGCGCGAGAGCATGACGGGGGCGATGCGGTCGCGCAGGGCCGACAGATCGTCGTCGGCGAGCGAGGCGACGCGCTCCCGGTTCAGGAAGAACCCTTCCTGCCGCACCTCGACCACGAGCTGCGCCTCGACCGCCTCCGGCGGCGGGGCCGCCATCTCGACCTTCGGCGGCACTTCGACGTCGAGTCCCATCTGCAGCACGGGCGTCGCCACCATGAAGATGATCAACAGGACGAGGACGACGTCGACCAGCGGCGTGATGTTGATGTCGCCGCGGATTCCCGATCCCGAGCTCACTCCTGCCATCGCCATGGCGTCACCTCGCCGCCTGGCTCTCGGTCAGGATCGCGACCTGCCGGAACTGCGCCTCGGTCGCTTTTCGCATGACCTCGCGCACTTTCCCGAACTCGAGCCGCGCGTCCGCCTTGAGCAGCACCGCGCGTCCCGGATTCTCGTCGTACTCCGCCTTCAGGAACCGCGTCAGATCCTCGTCGGGGATCCAGTTGCGCCGGAGGAAGACGCTCCCGTCCTGCCGGATCGAGATCACGAGATCGCTCTCCTCGCCCGGCTTCTTCTCGGCGTGCGGCCCGAGCGGAAGGAGCACGTCGACGCCCTGCTGGAGCATCGGCGTGACGACCATGAAGATGATGAGCAGGACCAGGCAGACGTCGACCAGGGGAGTGACGTTGATGTCCCCCTGGACCTTCATCCCCTCGTCGACGCCGTTGCCGAACGCCACGGGATCAGGCCTTCCTCGACTTCGCGAAGTAGTCGAGCAGCTCGGACGAGGCGCTGGCCATCTCGACGTTGAGGCGCTCGATCTTGTTGATGAAATAGTTGTAGAGCCAGACCGCGGGGATCGCGACGCCGAGCCCGAGCGCGGTGGCGAACAGCGCTTCGGCGATCCCGGCGGAGACCGCGCCGAGCCCTCCCGAGCCGGAGGCGGCCATGCCGCGGAACGAGTTGATGATCCCGACCACGGTCCCGAACAGCCCGATGAACGGTGCCGTGGTCGAGATCGTCGCGAGATTTCCGATGCCCTTCTTCAGCTCCGCGGTGGTCATGAGCGCCTCGCGATCGATGGCGCGCTTCGAAGAGTCGATCGGGTCGTAATCGGGCGGATTCTCGTGCGTCGATCCCCAGCGGAACTCCTCGAGCCCGGCGTGGAGGACGCGCGCGACGTGGCTGTTGCGGAAGCGCCGGTCGCCCGAGAGCGACACCGCCTCGTCGAACTTCCGTTCCTCGAGACGCGGCGTCAGCGCATGCGCCACCTGGAGCGATTCCCGGCGCGCCTTGTGAAAACGCCATATGCGGTCGATCGCGATCGCCAGCGACCAGATCGACATCGCCGCCAGGATCACCACGACGATCTTCACCGTCGGCCCCATCGACGCCCACATTCCCGCGACTGTGAATTGACTCGCATCCATCAGAGGTGATTCCTCCTCGAAGCGGCGAGCGTCAGCCCGGCTTCTGTGAGCCGAACCGGCCCGCGTCCCTCCTCATTCCGATCGTTCATGCTGGATCACTGCAGACGGAATCGCACCATCAGATCGAAGATCACCGGCACCGGCCTGCCGTCCATCATGCCCGGCTTGAACTTCCACTGCCTCACAGCCTCGAGCGCCGAGACGTCGAGACCGCCGGCCAGCCCCTTGAGCACGCGGGCCTTCTGCACGTTCCCCTGCGTGTCGATGATCGCTTCGATGATGACGATTCCCTGGAGACGTCCCTTGCGCGCCTGCTCGGTGTAGTCGGGTTCCACCTTGTAGACGACCACCGGCGGCTGCACGTTCCCTCCCGGGCGTAACGGTCCGGTTCCGCTGCCCGTCCCTCCCAGCGTCCCGCCGAGGGTCCCCCCCAGCTCGCCGCCGATCACTCCGCCGATCACTCCCCCAACCACTCCCCCGATCTCCCCTCCCTCCACCCCTCCGACCACCCCGCCGCCCGTCCCTCCCTCTTCCGCCGCCTCCGGATCCGGCTGCGGGATCTGGACCGCCGGGATCTGTTCCGGGACTTCTTCGGGCGCCACGAATCTCTCTTCGATCGGCTCCGGCTCGGAGATTTCGGGCTCGGGGGTGGCGGGGGTCACGGGTCCGCCCGACTCGCCGGGCGGGGGAGGGGGGGGAGGGGGCGGGGGGGCGGGATTGCCGCCGACCATGAAGGCGCGGATCGGCTCCTGCACCGCCTCCGGCGCCGCCTTCGCCGCCAGCACGAACAGCACCCCGCCGACGAGCACGATGTGCAGGCTCGCCGACACGAACGCCGAGATCGCGCGATCCGCGCTCTTTCTCTGCTTCGACGACTCGATCAGCACACGGTCGAACATGGAGCGAATGGAGATCCCTTCTCCGCGAGGCTTTCAACGGTGCAAGGGGGCGGAAAACTCCGCTCGACCGGGCGGTGAAAGGGATGGGACACGGCGGACGCACCTGTCCCATCCGTTGCATCCGGTCCGCTCATTCCGCTCCGGCGTCGATCGGCTCCTCGTCCACGGAAGACCAGCGGCAGATCGCCGCGATCTCGGCCGGCGCGAGGCGGGCACCGGGGTGCAGCCAGAGGTACGAGCGAAGGGGCATCGATCCTCCTTTCGTCTCCCTGCAGATGTCGCGGCGAATCTCGGCGCGCCACGACGCCGGCAGCCGGTCCCAGGTGGAGAAGTCGAGCTCCGATCGACCCTCGCGGACGTGGTGTGCGACGAGCCAGGATGCAGGGGCGATGCGGCCGTACCACGGGAGTCGCGTCGCACCGGAATGGCAGTCGCCGCACGAGCGCTCGAGGGCCGCGCTCACGTCGGGCGGGGCATCGACGTGGAAGCCCGCCTTGCCGGCGGGCGGCAGCGCGGTCGGAACGATCTGCATCGCGCCGGCGAGGATCGCGAGAAGAGACACCGATCCCATCATCCGTCGTTTCATGGCGAGACCTCCGGTTCAGAGCGAGGGGACGAGTGGAATCGCGGCGGCGAGGCCGCGGGCGGTCAGCGTTCCGGCGAGCAGGCGCGAGAACGCGCTGCGGGCCCAGCTGCTCCACCAGCGGGTGGGGCGCACGCCGAGAGAAGCGCCGAGGCGGGCGATCGCCTTCTCGTCGCCGGCCGCCAGGTCGCGGAGCTCGACTCCCTTCGGCAGCTCTACGATCGCGGCGATCCGGGAGGCGATTCGCTCGCGCTCCCGGGGAGCGGCATCGCGGAGCATGTGCCACAGCGTGATCGCGTCCTTCTTCGAGGCTTCGCCGAGCGCGACGCCGATCGCTCCGGCGCGAGCCTCGGCGGTGCCGAAATCGACGGCGGCGACGGCGTCGTGGAACGTCTCGGGCGCGGCGGTGCGAACCGGCGTGCCGGTCCGTCCTTCGTACGTCCGCGCCCCGGTTCCGGCCGGAAGGTAGATCACGCGGTCGAGCCCCTGGAAGGCGACCCACCCGAGGGTGACTTCGATCGTTCCCTCTCCGCTGGCGAGGGTCGAGAGGGTGTAGGCGCAACCGAGGTCGATCGCCTCTCCGGCGCCGGTCGAGGTGACGAACAGCCGAGGCGGTGCGGAGATGCGGGCGTGGATCGCTCCCTCGATCAGGTCGATGCGGGCGCCGGGGATCGCCGCGCGCTCGATGCGCAGACTCGTGCCGGGGCCGATCTCGATCTCGCCGAGAAAGCGCATCCGGAGCAGCGCGCCGATCGATCCGGTCTCGATCCGGTCGCCCGCCGCGATGCGCTCCGGCCCCGGCTCACCCGGTCGGACGAGCTGCCACGAGTGCGCGGCCACGACTCCCCAGGCGAGCAGACCGCCGATCGCGGCGGCGGCGATCGCCGCCGCGATTCGCCAGCGGCCGAGGCTCGGCCGTTGCGGCGGGAAGGAAACCTCTTCGAGCTCGGGCGCCTCGCCGCGATGGCGCAGCGGCGCCAGCGCCTTTTCGAGACGTTCGATCTCGCGATCGGGCTCGCCCGTGCGATCCCACAGGTAATCGTTCTTCATCGTGTGAGCTCCTTCCGAAGCAGCGCCATCCCGCGGTGGAGATTCACGCGGACCGACCCGTGCGTGAGGCCCGTCGCCGCCGCGATCTCCGGACCGGTCATCCCTTCGACCAGGCGGAGCGCGAGGGTTTCGCGGTACGCGCGGGGAAGGCGCGACAGAACGGCGAGGATCGCGAGCCCCTCCGCTTCGGGGGAGGAGCGCGGCGATTCGAGCCGGTCGAGCTCCACCGGCTCGGCGGCGGCGCGCGGCCGGCGAGAGGCCGTCCGGTAGTGGTCCCTCGCGAGATTCCGGGCGATCCGCGCGATCCACGGCCCGAATGCCCCGGCGTCGCGGAGCGTCCCGAGCCGCCTCATCGCCGTGACGAACGCATCCTGGACCAGGTCGTCGACCGCGGCGCCCGGGACGTGGGCGATCAGGATGCCGTGGACCAGCGGCGCGAACTGCTCGTAGAGCCGGCCGAACGCCGCCCGGTCGCCGCGCCGCGCCGCCTCGACCAGCGCCCGACCGCGATCGTTCGCGGCGCCGACGGGATCGGCTGAAATCGTCGCTTCCATGACTGCCAGGGTCATCATCGCTCCAGGACGCCGAAATCGGGCAGATTGTTATCGGCCCCCGGGGAGGAGCGGATGCGTCTGACCTTCATCTGCCCGGCCCCCCGTGTTGCACGACACACCGCCAGGAGGGAGCCATGAAGCTGTTCGGACACCCGATCCATCAGATGCTCATCCCGCTGCCCCCGGAGTGCTCGCGATGTCGTTCCTGTTCGATCTGATCGCGCTGTTCGCGGGAATGCCGGCGCTCAGCCTGGCGGCGTGGTACATGATCCTGGCCGGGATCGTCTCGGGCCTTCTGGCCGCGGTCTTCGGGGTGATGGATTACTTCACGATTCCGCCGCGCACCCGGGCGAAGCGAGTCGCGATGCTGCACGGTGCGGGAAACGTCGTGGTGCTCGTGTTGTTCGCGATGAGCTGGCTGCTCCGGTGGGACGCTCCCGAGCTCGCGAACCCGATCGCGATCGTGATCTCGGGCGCGGCATTCCTTCTCGCCGGGGTGACCGGCTGGCTCGGTGGAGAGCTGGTCAACCGCCTCGGCGTCGACCGGGGCGCCAACCCCGATGCCCCCAGCTCCCTCAGCGGCCGCCCGGCCGCATGAGGTGCGAACCGGGATCACGACGTGAAAAACGCCGGCGGGCTCGCCGGCGTTTTCATTGAAGGTTGCGGTGCTGGTGGAGCCGATCGGGATCGAACCGACGACCTCCTGAATGCCATTCAGGCGCTCTCCCAATTGAGCTACGGCCCCGGGGATCTGCGGCGCGCGTCACGCGACGGCGAACCGTAGCATTGCGCGTTCTGCAGGGTCAAGAACCGGAGCGCCGGAAGTCGTATTTCGGAGGGATCAACGCGGAGGCGTCGAGTTGTAGTAGAACCCGGCGGTCACGCGCTCGGAGGGCTGGGGGAAGTCGGCCGGAAGAGGAGAGAGAGGGGAGGCGAGCTCGATCGCCTTCCTCGCGGCGAAATCGTACGGCGGGACGCCGGAGCTCTGCAGCATCTCGATGTCGGTGATCTGTCCGTTGCGCTGGATCGTGAAGCGGATCACGACGACGCCCTTCAGTCCCATTCGGATGATGTCGGGCATGTGGTTGTACCAGTGGAGGCGGATCCGCGCGACCATCTGGGCGGCGTAGGGACCCCAGTCGTACCACTGCGACTCGAACGAGATCGGCCCGCTCTCGGCGAACCCGAGCTCCCCCCCCAGCCGCCCTCCCTCGCCGGAGGGAACGACCCGGCCCGCTTCGCGGATCGCCGAGTTCCAGTCGACGTCCGGGCCGGCGGCGACGACCTGCCGGGTCGATTCTCCTTCCCCCTCGGGGGCGACCCGGTACTGCAGCGCCTCGCCCGCTTCCTCGGGCGCGAGATTCTCGACCGGGCCGTTGCCTCGCGCGGTCTCGCCGGCGGGGCGGGGGGCGGCGGGGGCGCCGGTGGCGGGGATGTGGAGATTGCCCGAGCCGTCGCCGGGTCGGGTCGTGCGCTCGGGTCCGCTCGCGGAGGGGGCGGAGGCGCGGCGGTTCGCGTCGGAAAGGGGAGCCCCGGGGGCGACCGGCTCCTCGATCGCCGGCCCCGGCGCCTCGACGAACGAGCGCGGGAGTCCCATCGCGGCCGGCCCCATCGCCGCCGGAGGCACGAGCTCCACGAAGCGGAGCGGCTCGGCTTGCTCCTTCGGCTGCTCGGTGAGCTGCAGGAAGACGAACAGAAGGGCCGCCACGTGGAGGGTCAGCGACACGCCGACGCCGAGGGCAGTCCCCTCGGGCTCGGGGGCGGATTCGAGGTAATGGAATGGTCCGGCCAACAGAGCAGTCCCCGCACGGAATGACGCTTCTCGATGCGTAAAGGTTCCACGATGAGGGTTTGTTCCAGAGCGGCCGCCCGCGACGTGCCTGTAGAATGAGCTTCACAGGAGGGTGACAATGACCGACCAGCCGCCGGTTCCGGCCGCGCGCCAGACCATCGATTTCGGCCGCCCCTTTTCCTTCACGTTCGAGGATCCCGACTGGATCCGCAAGATTCTCATCGGCGGGGTGATGTACCTGCTCGCCTTCGTTCTCATCGGGATGTTCTTCATCTTCGGCTACCTCGCGCGTTTCGTGCGGAACGTCGCGGCGGGCGCGCCGCGCCCGCTGCCGGAGTGGGACCAGTGGGGGAGGGACTTCGGCGAGGGGGTGAGGCTCTTCGCCATCATGCTGATCTACTACTCGCCGATCATCCTGATCATGATGGTGATGATCGTCGGCCCCGCGATCATCGGAGCGGCGGGGGCGGAGCACAGCGATGCGGCGGGCGCGCTGGCGAGCGGGGTCTTCACCTTCGGGATGTGCCTGACGTACGGGCTCATCCTGGTCATCGCCGTGATCCTTCCGGCGGCGCTGACGCTCGCGGTGATGAGGCAGAGCTTCAGCGCCGCGTTCGAGTTCGCGACGATCTTCGCCTACGTCCGCGAGAACGCCGTCAACTACGTCCTGGCGATCGTCATCTACCTGGTCGCCGGATTCCTCGCTCAGTTCGGCATCATCCTTCTCTGCGTCGGAGTCGTGTTCACGGCGTTCTGGAGCCAGCTCGTGTCGGCGTACGCGTTCGCGGAGACGTACCGTTTCTCGAGAGTGCGATGAGCGCGACGACGCGGATCGCTGCGGGTCTTCTGCTGCTCGCCGTCGGGATCGTCCCGGCGGCGGCGGTGGGGGCCACGCTCGTCCGCGCCGCCGGAGCGCCGGAATGGATCGAGATTCCCTTCCGCCTCGTCTGTCACGGCATCGACTCGCGCTCGCTTCCCTTCGCGGGAGTCGTGATGCCGATCTGCTCGCGCTGTTTCGCCCTCTACCTCGGCGGCCTCGCGGGAATCGCATTCGCGCTCGCGATCCCGCCGCTCCGCCGCCGCCCGATTCCCGCCGCCGCCCTCCTTCTCGCCGTCCTCCCGATGGCACTCGACGGAGTCTCGCAGGCGGCCGGGCTCCGGGAGAGCTCGAATCTGCTCCGCATCGGCACCGGATTGCTCGCCGGCGCAGCGACTCTGATCTGGCTCGTCAATCGGATCGAGCACGCCGCGCGCGAGCAGGAGCCGCTCGTCTTGAACTGACGGGGGGGGATGCGCTACGCTTGCTGCCTCAGGTTGTCGTCGCTCGGAAATCGTTTGGGTTCAGCGACATCGGGCGGATTAGCCGCCCCGATGCAACGGAGTCGAATGTCCTTTCAGGGTTCGCTCAAGGAGCTTCCGCTTCCCGATATCATCCAGCTCGTCAGCGTTTCCGGCAAGACCGGAAAGTTCACGCTGACTCGAGGGGATGAAGAGGGGCTGATCTTCCTGCGCAACGGTCAGATCATTCACGCCGAGAGCGGCGAGATGACGGGGGAGGAAGCGGTCTACGCCCTGGCGATCTGGAAGGAGGGCGACTTCGTCTTCGCCCAGACCGAAGAGACGACCGAGCAGACGATCACCCGGTCGAACACCAACCTTCTGATGGAGGCTGCGCGGCGGGCCGACGAATGGAAGGTGTTGTCGAGGAAGATCCCCTCGGTCGACATGATCCCGATCCTGCTCCCACGCGACAACCGCCACGAACAGATCACGCTCAATCCGCAAGAGTGGCTGCTCGTGACGCGCATCGACGGGCAGCAGAGCGTCGCCGGGATCGCGCAATCGCTCGAGCTCTCGTCGTTCGAGGCCGCGAAGATTCTCTACGGAATGCTGACCGCGGAGCTGGTCGGGCTGACGCGCTCGAAAGCCGACGAGGCGCCCGCCGAAGCGGACGACACCGAAGTCGAAGCGCTGGTCGACCTGGCGCGGCAGATCCGCGGGGTCGCCGAGCAGCACATCGGCGCGAACGGATCGAAATCGATCGAGAAGCATTTCGGCTCGGCCGTCGAGGCGATCCGCTCGGGAAGCGGTCCGCTCGCCATCCGTGCGATGATCCGCGAGCTCGAAAAGACCACCGCCCTGCTCCGCGGCTCCGCCGTCGCCGAGCAGCTCCGCAACGACATCGCCACCCTGCTCCGCAGCACGGCGTGAGGGCGTCTGGAGCGTCTGGAGCGTCTGGAGCGTCTGGAGCGTCCAGAGCGTCTGGAGCGTCCAGAGCGTCTGCAACCTGTAGAGGCCCAGGACGCCGTGTGCGATGTGTGATGTGATGCCCCAGAACCCAGGAGGCTCCCGGATGCCTGAGACGCCCGAGACGCCCAAGACGCCCAAGACGCCCAAGACGCCCAAGACGCTCCAGACGCTCCAGACGCTCCAGACGCTCCAGACGCTCCAGACGCCCCCGTGGTCCGTCGAGAGGGTTCCGGGCCTCGGGCGCGTGGTGTTCGCCCCGCGGCTTCCCGACCGATGCGGACTCTTCTACACCTCGGTCGATTTCAGCGGTCGGCTCGCCGGGGAGGACCTCGACGCGCTGACCACGTTCCTGCAGCGGCGGTGGGGAGCTGGAATCGGACTGGTCACCAGCACGCAGGTCCATGGGACCGAGCTCGTCTTTGCCGCGAGTCCATCGACCGGGTGGCGGGAGCTCGGCACCTGCGACGCGCTCTGGACCGATCGTCCCGGCATGGCGCTCGGAATCAAGGTCGCCGACTGCCTTCCGGTGACCGTGGTCGATCCCGAGCACCGCGTTCTGGCGAACCTCCACTCGGGATGGAGAGGCGCCGCGCAGGGGGTCGTGCCGCGGACACTCGACGAGCTCGAGCGTCTTTCGTCGTTCTCCGCCGCGAGCGCCCGCGCCTGGCTCGGTCCGGCGATCCGTGCCTGCTGCTTCGAAGTCGGTGACGAAGTGGTAGAGGCTTTTGCCGCCCGTTACGATTCGGTGGACCCTTTCGTCGATCGAACGCGCGGACCGCGGCCCCATTTCGACCTGGCGGGCCTGACCCGCCGGATTCTGGAGCAGCGGGGGATCGATCGGGCGAACATCGTCGATTCGGCCCTCTGCACCCGCTGTGACGGCTCGATCTTCCATTCGTATCGTCGCAGCGGCGCCGGAGCGGGACGGATCCTCGCGATCGCGGTTCAGGCATGAATTTCGGATCACGGGCTCTACAGAAGGGAACCCATGCCCGATTTCGCACCGAGACTCCCCAGCCGCAGAAGCGTGTTCCAGACCGTCGCCATCGGCACCCTGATCCTCGCTCTCGCTATTATCGCGATGGCCGCCTGGGTCTATCTCGAGGCGGTTCGGACCTTCGAGGTCCGGCGGGTCTCACTTCCCAGCAGGATCTACACCGACAGACTTCCGCTGGTGGCCGGGTCGCCGATCGGGCGTGAGGCGCTGCGCGAGAAGCTCGCCCGGCTCGGCTACCGCGAGTCGGAGGAGATCGACCGGCCGGGAACGTTCCGGACGGGAGACGACGGATGGGAGATCCACCTGCGCGCCTTCGCTCATCCGGCGGGGGACCAGGAGGCGAAAGTGGTGCGGCTGGTCATGGAGGGGGAGTCGATCGGCTCGGCCGAGGGCGCGGGAGATGCGTCGCTCGAGCCGGAGCTGCTCACTTCGATCATGGGAGAGCAGCTCGAGAACCGGAGCCCGGTCGCGCTCGACTCGGTGCCGCAGCATCTGATCGACGCGGTGGTGACGGCGGAAGACGCCCGTTTCTTCTCGCATCCGGGCGTCGACCCGGTCGGAGTCCTCCGAGCCGTGGTCCGGAACGTGCGGAGCCGAAGCGCATCCGAGGGGGGATCGACGCTGACTCAGCAGCTGGTCAAGAACTACTACCTGACCAACGAGAGAACGCTCCGGCGGAAGGTCGTCGAGGCGTTCATGGCTCTGATTCTCGACGCGAAATACTCGAAGGAGGAGATCCTCGAAGCGTACCTGAACGACATCTACCTCGGAAGGAATCGTTCGATCTCGATTCTCGGTGTGGGGCAGGCCTCGAGGTTCTATTTCGGCAAGCCGGTTGCGGAGATCTCGGCCGCCGAGGCGGCGCTGCTCGCCGGGATGATCCCGTCGCCGAACAATTTTTCTCCGTTCGAGGATCCGGAGGCGGCGAAGAAGCGGCGCGACACGGTGCTCAAGCAGATGGCGCGTCGGGACAAGATCTCGGACGAAGAGCTCGAGGCGGCGCTCGAAGAGCCGCTGCCGGAGAAGCCCGATCGCGGAGGGAGCGGTCTCGGGTCGATCCCGTTCTACGTCGATCGGGTCCTGCAGGAGCTGCGGCGCGACTACGGGATCGACGAGGTCGAGGGGCGGGGGCTGAGCGTCTACACGGCGATCGACCTCGACCGGCAGGCGGCGGCGGCGCGGCGACTGGAGAATGGCCTCGCGCGCCTGGAGAAGTCCTCGAGCCGGCTACGCCGCGCGGAGCAGCCGCTCGAGGGCGCCATCATCGCCGTCGACGTCGACACCGGAGAGATCCGCGCCCTCGTCGGCGGGCGCGACTATCAGCGCAGCCAGTTCAACCGCGCGACGAGCGCCCGCCGTCAGGTCGGATCGCTCTTCAAGCCCTTCGTCTACCTCGCCGCCTTCGAGCCGAGCCTCTCCCACCAGAACATCACCCCCGCAACCCTGGTCAACGACTCCCGCTTCGTCCTCGAGCGCCGCTTCGCCAGGGACTGGTCGCCCGGAAACTACGAGGGGCGTTACTACGGCGTCGTCACGGTCCGCCAGGCGCTCGAGAAGTCGATGAACTCCGCTTCCGTCCGCCTGGGACTTTCCACCGGCGTCGAGTCCGTGATCCGCACCGCCAACGCCCTCGGCATCGATTCCGAGCTCGACGCCAACCCGGCGATCCTCCTCGGCGCCGTCGAAGTCCCTCCCGTCGAGATCGCCGAGGCCTACAACACCATGGCCCGCATGGGCTCCCGCCTTCCGCTCCGTGCGATCCGCTGGGTCAGCGACGAGAACGGCGACGCCGTCTCCCACACCGACATCACTCCCGTTCAGGTCTTTCCCCCCCGCGACGTCTTCCTCGGCGTTCATCTGATGGAAGGCGTCATGGACCGCGGAACCGGCGCCGGCGCCCGCTCCCTCGGCTTCCGCAAAACGGCCGCTGGCAAGACCGGAACGACCAACGAGAAACGCGACTCCTGGTTCGTCGGCTTCACGCCGCGCACGCTCGCTCTCGCCTGGATCGGATTCGACGACAACGCGCCGGTCGGAGTCTCCGGCTCGGAGGGAGCCCTCCCCATCTGGGCCCGCTTCATGAACGACATCACGGAGCGGGAAGAGAGCTCCGAGTTCCCCGTGCCGCGCGGCATCGTCTTCGTCGAGACCGACGCGGCGACCGGCGGTCTGTCGACCCCTCAGTGTCCGCGCGGACAGCTCGTCGACGAAGCGTTCAAGGCGGGCACCGAGCCGCGCCACCCCTGTCCCATCCATCAGATCCGCGAGCCCTTCCTGGTCGACGCCTACGGGATGCCGATCCTCGGTCCCGACGGCCTCCCGCTCGGCGTCGATCCTCTCGACCCCTATCCCTATCCCGATCCCTATCCCTATCCCTATCCCACGACCACCGATCCCATTACGACCGAGACTCGCGAGCGGCCGGAGCCGGTCCTCGGAGGAGGAAACTTCCCGACGCGCACTTCGCCACCGCCGCCGGTCACGACGACTCAGCCTCCGGTGCGACTCCCCGCGCCGCTTCCGGACGAGAAGGGTCGCCCCGAACCCGGGAGCCGTCCCGAGCCGGAGCCGCCTCGCGAGGAGCCCCCCTCCGCTGGCCCGAAGCCGCCCGAGCCGCCGCCCGTGGAGCCTCCCGCGAAGGCGCCTCCTCCCGAGGAGCCGCCGGAGGAGCCGCCGGAGGAGCCTCCCGAGGAGCCGCCCGGCCGCGACGACCCGGACGATGAAGGGGTCGAAGACGGCGAGGCCTCCGGCGACGAAGCGGCGTAACTTCGCGCGCAAGGCGGGCGGACCGCGGAGCGAAACCCGCGGAGCTCGGAATGGGGTGACTATTGCGCGCCGGAGATCGCAGTCAGCCTTCGTGGCGGGAGAAGACGAGGGTGGCGTTGGTGCCGCCGAAGCCGAAGGAATTCGACATGGCGTGGCGAAGTGGTTTCTCGCGCATCGTGTTCGGAACGTAGTCGAGATCGCACTCCGGGTCGGGGTTCTGGTAATTGATGGTCGGCGGGATCTTTCCGGTCTGCACGGCGAGCGCGGTGATGCCGGCCTCGAGGCCGCCGGCGGCACCGAGGAGGTGTCCGGTCATCGACTTGGTGGAGCTGATCGCGAGGGCTCGCGCGTGATCGCCGAACAGGTTCTTGACGGCGATCGTCTCGGCGCGGTCGCCGATGGGAGTCGAGGTGCCGTGGGCGTTGATGTACTCGATGGCCTCGAGAGCGAGGCCGGCGTCCTCGATGGCGCGGCTCATGACGCGTTTCATGCCGTCGCCGTCGTCGGAGGGAGCGGTGATGTGGTAGGCGTCGGCGGTCATGCCGTAGCCGACGAGCTCGGCGTAGATGCGGGCGCCGCGGCGCATCGCCCGCCCGCGCTCCTCGAGGATGACGATCCCCGCTCCTTCGCCCATGATGAACCCGTCGCGGCCGGCGTCCCAGGGACGCGATGCGTGCTCCGGGTCGTCGTTGCGTCGGGAGAGGGCCCGCATCGCCGCGAAGCCCCCCAGCGCCAGCGGGGTGATCACCGCCTCGGCACCCCCCGCGATCATCACGTCGGCGGCTCCGCGCCGGATGATCTCCAGCGAGTCGCCGATCGCGTGCGCTCCCGTCGCGCAGGCGGTCGCCGGCGCCGAGTTCGGTCCCTTCGCCTTCAGCCGGATCGAAACCTGCCCGGCCGCCAGGTTCACGATCAGGCTCGGAATGAAGAACGGCGAGATCCGCCCGGGTCCCCGCTCGAGCAGCTTCTTGTGCGTCTCCTCGATCGCCGGAAGACCGCCGATCCCGGAGCCGATCACCACGCCCACGCGCTCCGGGTCCGCGTCTCCCACGGCCAGTCCGGAGTCGTCCCACGCCATGTGCGCCGCCGCGATCGCGAACTGGATGAACAGGTCCGACTTCTTCAGCTCTTTCTTCTCGATCCACTGCTCGGGCTGAAAGTCGTGCACCTCGCCGGCGATCTGGCAGTCGTACGCGCCGGGATCGAAGCGCGTGATGCGCCCCACCCCCGAGCGGCCGGCGAGCAGATTCTCCCACGTGACCGCCGTGCCGGTCCCGACGGGAGAGATCATGCCGATGCCGGTGATGACGACCCGAGGCTTTTCCAAAATGATCCTCTTTGTGGCGTGAGAGCGGAGGAACGAATCGAGGCCTCCGGCTCGATGCGGCGCGGATGCGCGCGGTGTGGTGATCTACTGAGCTTTCGCGTGGCTGTCGATGTAGTCGACGGCGTCCTTGACGCGCTTGATCTTTTCGGCTTCCTCATCGGAGATCTCGACGCCGAACTCTTCCTCGAAGGCCATGATGAGCTCGACCGTATCGAGCGAGTCGGCCCCGAGATCCTCGACGAACGCCGCCTCCGGAGTGACCTCCTCGGCATCCACACCGAGCTGCTCCACGATGATCGATTTGACTCTCTCCTCTACGGACATGCCGTAACTCCTTTTCCAGCGTTGCCGGATTTGTGAATTCGACCTTTTAGCACAAGCCCCGGCGGATCGTCTATCTTGCATCGGACGGCAATGTGAGAACGCGAAGAGGGCGCCTTGCCGTCAGGGAGCTTTCCGATGGGCCGAACGATCCTCGCCGTCTTTTTCCTCGCCGGGCTGGGTGCCGCGATCTGGTTCGGCGTACGCTGGCTCGAGACGCGCGACGATCTCGAGGCGACGATCATCTTCGACGAGGCCGACGAGCTGGTGGCGGGCAACCACGTGGTGGCAGGCTCGCTGGTCATCGGTGAGATCACGGCGATCACGCCTCTCCAGGGGAAGGATGCCGTCAGCGTGCGCGTCGAGTCCGGGCACCGGGACGAGATGCGGATCGACTCGCGGTTCGCGATCGGAGGGCGACGGCCGGGCGCGCGCGTCGAAGTGGCGTCGACGTTCTCGTTCGGCCGCCCCGTCCGTGACGGCGAAGTGCTCTACGCGCGGCCGTCGGCCATCGCCGGATGGATCGAGGAGAAGGGGGCGCCCCTGGTCGCACGCATTCGGGACGAAGCGGCGCGGCTCGCCGGAGTGGAGGACCTTCGCGGGCGGCTCGACGAGTGGACTCGCGAGCTCCCCGAGTGGAAGCGCGCGGGCGACGAGGTCTTTCAGGACAACCTCCAGAGCATCGCCGACCGCATCGACGAGATGGAACGGAAGCTCCGAGCCGCCGGGAAGGACGTCGATGCCGACCGCCTCCGGCGCGATTTCGAGTCGTGGCTGGCACGGGTGAAGGCGAGATGGAGCGACAGCGGGGACGGGGACCAGGACGAGCCGTAGGGAACCTCTGCACAAGTCGGAGGGGGTGGCGCCATCAGCCCTCCGGGTTGCGGGCGGCGCCGGGCCGACTGCGCGCCGCCGCTCCTCGACGATGGCCCCGCATCGCCTGCGTCGCGGCGGCGCGCATTCGCCCTCGGCGGCGCCCGCAACGACACCCCCTCCGACTTGTGCAGAGGTTCCCTAGCGCCCCGCGATCAATTCAGCTTGATGCGCCCCGGAAATCCTTCTTCGTAGCCGTGGAACCACTCGAGGGTCTCCTCGGGGTAGCGCCAGCAGTAATAGCCGGCGCCGCTGTCGAAGTCGATGAGCCAGAGTCCCTTGACCTCGATTCCCATGTCGAGAATCGCTTCGGCCCAGGCGGAGACGATCCGCTGATATTCGGGCACGAGCTCGGCGGGGACTTCGAGCTGCTCCTCGCTCACCGTCTCGGCCGAGAGGAGCTGCTCGAGCTCGTCGACCGCTTCTCCGGTGATCCTTCGCGCTTCCGGCAGAAGAGCGAGAGCCCTCTCGTAGCTGAAGATGCGTTTCCGCCGTGCCATCGGGAGTGCCATCGTATCAGGGCGCGGATCACTCGTAGCGCACCGCATCCGCCGGGGAGATGCGGGCGGCACGGGCGGATGGCACGAGCGTCGCGAGGAACGAGACGGCGACCGCGAATGCGGCGATCACGGCCACGTCGGTCCAGCGCGTGAGGAACGGGATCGACGACACGAAGTACACCTCCGCGATCTCGGGGCCGAACGAGATCAGCTCGTATTCGGTGATCGTCCAGTTCGCGAGCACGCCGAGAAAGATTCCCGCGGCCGTCCCCGTCAGTCCCACCAGGACGCCGTAGTAGACGAAGATCCGCCGGATCAGTCTCCGCTCGCTTCCCATGGAGATGAGGATCCCGATCTCCTTCCGCTTCTCGTGCACCGTCATGATCAGCGTCGACACGATGTTGAAGGTGGAGACGAAGACGATCAGCCCGATGACGATGAACAGGACGAGCTGCTGGATCCTCAGCAGGGAAAAGAGCTGCCGGTTCATCTCGCGCCAGTCGGTCACGGCGTAGCTCTCTCCGGCGACCGCCATCACCATCGGAAGAACCGCGTCGAGCTGCTCGGGGTCGTCGAGACCGATCTCGATCAGGTTGGACCGCCCGTCCGTCCGGAGCAGGGCGTGCGCCTCGGCGAGAGGCATGAAGATCCAGCGCGAGTCGAACTCGAAGAATCCGGTCTCGAACACGTTCGTGACGACGTACGCCGCCGACTGCGGCAGAACGCTTCCCGAGTTCTCCGTCGGAACGGTCACCGTCACGGCGGAACCGGGCGCGACGGCGAGCTTGCGGGCGAGCCACACGCCCATCGAGACCCCCGGCTCTCCCTCCGGATCCGAGAACCGCCGATCTCCGACGATCCTCTCGAGCATCGGCGAGGATGCCGCGCGCGACGGGTCGATCCCCTTCAGCATCACCTGCTCCCCGGTGCCGTGATCCTCCGAGGTGATCAGCGCCTGCTGGAAGACCACGGGCGAGGCCTCGCGCACGCCCGGAATTGCCTCGATCCGCGTCGCCAGCTCCGGCGTCCGGTCGATGCTTCCGTCGATCGAATAGACGAAGATCTCGGCGTTCCCGGCCAGCAGCTTCTCCTGGAGGTCGTCGCGGTATCCCGTCATCAGCGCCATCGAGATGACGAGCGCCATCACTCCGATCACCAGGCCGAGGACCGAGACCAGGCCGACCGCCGAGACGAGCTTGTCGGTCGGCCTCTTGAGGTAACGCCAGGCGATCCGGAGCGGAAGGTTCATCAGTCGGCGCTCGGTCCTCGGGCTGCGGGCATCCGGGGCCGGTTCACGTGATCATCTTCAGGAAATCCTCGAAGACGTGAAAGGAATCGTGAGGCCCGGGCGCGGCCTCCGGGTGGTACTGCACGGCGATGATCGGGTCTTTCTTCGACCGGAAGCCTTCGATCGTGCCGTCGTTGAGGTTCACGTGCGTGAACTCGATCTCGCTCGAAGGGAGGGAGTCCGCCTCGACGGCGAATCCGTGGTTCTGGGCCGTGATCTCGACGCGGCCCGAACTGATCTCCCTGACGGGATGGTTTCCGCCGTGATGGCCGAACTTGAGCTTGTAGGTCCGGCCGCCGAGCGCGATCCCGAGGAGCTGATGCCCGAGGCAGATCCCGAGCATCGGAATCCGGCCGATCAGTCCCCGGATGTTCTCCTGCGCGTAGGTGACCGGCTCGGGATCGCCGGGGCCGTTCGAGAGAACGACTCCGTCGAACTTCCGGGCGAGGATCTCGGAAGCGGGGGTCCGCGCGGGAAAGACCGTCACCTCGCAGCCGACCGCCTGGAGCCTGTGCAGAATGTCGCGCTTGACGCCGAAGTCGTACACCGCGATCGATCGCCGCTTCTCTCCCTCGGCCGGAAGGCTCCACGGCTCGGCGCTCGTGACGCGCTCCACCAGATCGAGCCCGGCCATCGTCGGAGCCGACCGGATCTCACTCACGATATCGTCCAGAGAACGCGCATCGGTCGTGATCATCCCCATCATCGAACCGTGTACGCGCAGCTTCCGCGTCACCGCGCGCGTGTCGATCCCGCGGATGGCCGGAATCCGATGCTGCGAGAAGTACTCGTCGAGCCCGGTCTTCGCGTCGGGGTGCGCCGTCGCCAGCGTCAGCTCCCTCACCACGAACCCCGACACCTGCGGCGCCGGGCTCTGCTCGGCCGCCGACTCCACGCCGTAGTTCCCCATGTGAGGGTACGTCATCACGACGATCTGGAACCGATAGGACGGATCGGTCGCGATCTCCTGATAGCCGGTCATCGACGTGTTGAAGACGACTTCGCCGATCGACGACGCCGGGGAGCCGAACGACTCCCCTTCGAACACCGATCCATCTTCGAGAACGAGGCGGGCGTGCATCCGGCGGCGATTATAAGCGACCCGATCGAGGGAGCATTCCGGCGCGCCTCGCGCCGCGATCAGACCACGTTCCGCTCGCGCCCGCCGGAGTGCTCGTCGTCTTCGGCGCCGGGTCCGGCCTGCCGTTCCCGTTCGGATTCCTCGTGCGGGTGGTCGTGGTGATGATGTACGAGCTCGCCGATGTCGAGGTTGATGATCTCCCCTTCGATCGTTCCGAAGCCGAGGCGGCGGAGCCACCGGACCAGCCGGGGCATTCGCCGCTCGAGCCGGCGCAGCCCTTTTTCCGCCCGCGGGTGGTTCGGAAAGAACATCAGGGCCGCGAGCAGGAAGAAGATCCATCCCTGGAGGACGGGAAGGAGGGCTCCCACGACTCCGAGGATCAGAAAGACGAAGCCCGCGGCGAGCCGCAGCGTGGTTCCGGCGTGTTTCCTCATGGCGTCAGAAGGCCTGGTCGCGGTGCGACCCGAAAGTCCGCGACATCGTCGAGACGATCTCGCCGACGGTGGCGCCGCTCCGCACGGCCTCGAGGATCGGAGATAGCAAATTGCGGTCCGAGCCGGCTGCGGCGTCGAGGGCGGCGAGGGCGTCGCGATGGCGCCGCCGCCGCTCCGGGTCGGCTTCGCGCGCGCGCCGGCGCTCCTGGAGCCTGGAGACCTGGTCCCGCTCGACGGACTCGTCGATGCTCAGGATCGGCAGCGGCGGAGCGGCATCGTCGGTGAAGCGGTTGACGCCGACCACGACGGCCTCTCCCGCCTCGAGCGCCCGTTGAGCCCGGTAGGCGCTGTCGGCGATCTCCCGCTGGATCCAGCCGCTCTCGATGGCGGCGAGAGCACCGCCGATGGATTCGATCCTGCCGATCAGCTCGAGGGCGCGACGCTCGATCTCGAGCGTGAGTGCCTCGATGGCGTACGAGCCGGCGAGCGGATCGGCGGTCGCCGGCACGCCGGTCTCGAAGGCGAGGACCTGCTGGGTTCGCAGTGCGATCTGCACCGACTCCTCGGTCGGCAGCGCGAGCGCCTCGTCGCGCGAGTTGGTGTGGAGCGACTGGCATCCCCCCAGGACCGCGGCCATCGCCTGATACGCGACGCGGACGACATTGTTCTCGGGCTGCTGGCCGGTGAGAGTCGATCCGGCTGTCTGCGCGTGGAAGCGGAGGGCGAGGGAGCGGGGATCGGAGGCGCCGAACCGTTCCCGCATCACGCGGGCCCACACCTTGCGCGCCGCCCGGAACTTCGCGACCTCCTCGAGAAAATCGCTGTGGGCATTGAAGAAGAACGACAGGCGGGGGGCGAACGCGTCGACTTCGAGTCCCCGCGCGATCGCATTCCCCACGTACTCGATCCCGTTCGCCAGGGTGAACGCCACCTCCTGCACGGCCGTCGATCCCGCTTCGCGGATGTGGTATCCGGAGATCGAGATCGTGTTCCAGCGCGGCACGTGCTCGGTGCAGAACTCGAACACGTCGGTGACCAGGCGCATCGAGGGGCGCGGGGGGAAGATCCAGGTTCCTCGCGCCGCGTACTCCTTCAGGATGTCGTTCTGGACCGTGCCGCTGAGCGCGCTCCAGGGGATGCCCCGTCTTTCCGCAACGACGAGCAGCATCGCCAGCAGGATCGCCGCCGGGGCGTTGATCGTCATCGAGAGCGAGACTTCGTCGAGCGGGATCCCGTCGAGCAGGACTTCCACGTCCTCGATCGAGTCGATCGCGACGCCGACTTTTCCCACCTCGCCCCGAGCCAGCGCGGCGTCCGAGTCCATCCCGATCTGAGTCGGAAGGTCGAATGCGATCGAAAGGCCGGTCGTTCCCCGCTCGAGCAGGTAGCGGTAGCGCCGGTTCGACTCCGCCGCGGTCGAGAAGCCGGCGTACTGCCGCATCGTCCAGAGTCGTCCCCGGTACATCGTCGGTTGAGGTCCGCGAGTGAATGGATACTCGCCGGGGCGGCCGAGGTCCTTCCCGGGGTCGAAGCCGGCGCGCTCGAGATCCGCCGGCGTGAACGCGGCGGGCAGCTCGATTCCGGAGCTCGTCGACCGGCTCGCACCCTCCGATCGCTTTTCCTTGCTTCGAGTCATCAACCGCGATTATAGGCGCCGCGGGCCGGCTCGATTCACAAGCCCGGGGAAGTCTGTTACCTTCACCCGGCCGGCGGGCGCGGGTGCCGCCCTCACCTGCGGCGCACTCGATGAGCGTTTCCGGACACCTCCGCACCATGGCCGCCGGCCACCTGTTCCAGTGGCTGAGCTTCAGCCAGAAGACCGGACGCCTCGTCGTCCGGAACACCTCGGTCGAAAAAACCATCTTCGTTCAGAAGGGAAAAGTCGTCTCATCCGCCTCCACCGATCCTCGGGAGTACCTCGGCCAGTTCCTCATGAGCTACGGCTACATCTCGGAGGACGAGCTGAAGAAGGCGATGGAGGTCCAGCTGCAATCGAAGATCCTGCTCGGCAAGATCCTGGTCATCATCGAGGCGATCACCGAGGACGACCTCAAGCGACTGATGAAGCGGAAGGCGGAAGAGGAGATCTACGACGTTTTTCTCTGGCCGGACGGAGAGTTCGAGTTCCACGACGACGAGAAGCCGGCGATGGAGCTGGTGCCGCTGAACCTCGACGTCACCGGGGTCGTGATGGAGGGCTCGCGGCGGGTCGACGAGTGGGACCGCGCCCGCAAGGTGGTGACGAGTACGGCCCTGGTTCCGTCGCGGAAGGGGAAGCTCGACCTGAGCAAGCTGAACGAGGCGCAGAAGAGGATCGTCGAGCTGGTGGACGGCGAGCGGACGATCGAAGGGATCGTGCTCGAGAGCCGATCGTCGACCTTCGTCGTGTCGCGGACGATCTCGGAGCTCGTTTCGGCTGGAAAGATGAAGCTCGGAGAGAAAGCGGCGGCGGCCGCGCCGGAGCCGGCGGCCGCGCCGGCCGAGCTCTCCGCCGACGACTCCGAGATCGAGTCTCTCCTCGCCCGCGCGCAGGGCGGGCTGAAGGAGGGGGAGTTCGAGAAGGCGCTGCGGCTGCTCAAGGCGGCTCAGAACCTCGATCCCGAGAGCGCGAAGGTCCGCACCGCTCTCAAGGGGGGTGAGTCCGTCATCCTCTCGGAGCTCAAGCGCCAGGGGATCTCGGACCACAGGGTGCCGCATCTGCGGCGCCCGCTCGAGGAGCTCAGCGGCATGAACTTCACCCCGAACGAGGGATTCATCCTCTCGCGGATCAACGCGCAGTGGGACGTCGCCTCGATCACCAAGATCAGCCCCATGCGCGAGATCGACGCCCTCCTCATCTTCCACAAGCTCGTCCGGGAACAGATCGTCGACCTGAAATAGGTCCGAGCTCCCGTGCGCTCGATCTCCGGGAGCGAGCGACGGTTTCACCTTCGCTTCACCACCTCCCGCCGGGGATGAAATCCCCGGCCACGAGCGCGGAGCGCAGAACGTTGCAACCGCCCGTTCTGGTCAACGACTCGCCATCGGCGTCATCACTCGTCGCCGATGAGGCCGAGCTTCGGCCGGAGCCGGATCTCGAGGGCATTCATCTCGCCCTCGTCCGATTCGTGGTCCCAGCCGAACGCGTGGATGATCCCATGGAGGATGAGGTAGCGGACCTCGGTGGCGAGCGAGTGGTGCTGCTCGCGCGCCTGCCGGCGGGCGCGGTCGAGGGAGATGGCGATGTCGCCCAGGCGTCGGTCCGACTCTTCGGGATCGTCTCCGGCGGGGAAGGAGAGGACGTCGGTGGTTCCCCCCCTGCCGCGGAATCGGCGGTTGAGCGCCGCCATCGCGGCGTCGTCGACGAAGGCGATCGCGACCTCGGTCGGACGGAACGGCGCCGCCCCGGCACGCTCGATCGCTCCGACGGCCTTCCGCACGAATGCCGTCATCTCGCGGCGCGGAAATCGCGGAACCGCGGGACCGCTGATCTCGACGTTCATGGTGAGGCGTCCTTCATCCCCGCACGGCGCGGATTCCCCGATCCCGAAACGCTCCACGGCTCGCGGGCTCTACGCTCCGCCTTCCTGCCTGGCCTTGGAGGCTTCGATCTCGCGCTCGCGGCTCTCGTAGGCGCGGACGATCTTGCCGACGAGGGGATGGCGGACGACGTCGCGCTCGGTGAAGGTGAAGAAGCTGACGCCGTCGACCTCGCCCAGAATGCTCTGCGCCTCGCGCAGGCCCGAGCGCTTCCCCTCCGGGAGGTCGACCTGAGTGATGTCGCCGGTGATCACCGCCTTCGAGCCGAACCCGAGGCGGGTGAGGAACATCTTCATCTGCTCGGGAGTGGTGTTCTGAGCCTCGTCGAGGATGATGAACGCGTCGGCGAGCGTGCGGCCGCGCATGAATGCGAGCGGCGCGATCTCGATGACGCTCCGCTCGATCAGCTTCGCGACCTTCTCGAAGCCGATCAGATCGTAGAGCGAGTCGTAGAGCGGGCGGAGGTATGGATTGATCTTTTCGGCCAGGTCGCCCGGCAGGAAGCCGAGCTTCTCTCCCGCCTCGACCGCGGGGCGGCAGAGGACCACGCGCTTGATCCGCTTCTCGGCGAGGGCGGCCGCCGCGACCGCGACGGCGAGAAAGGTCTTCCCCGTTCCGGCCGGCCCGATGGCGAAGGTCATGTCGTGGTCCTGGATCGCCTGGAGGTACTCCTTCTGCCGGAGGTTGCGGGGGGTGACGATCTTTCGGAGCGAGCTCTGGAGGGTCTCGTCGGTGAAGAACTCGACCAGATTCGCCTGCGGCGTCTCCTTCAGGACGCGGACCATGGTCTGCAGATCGGCCTTCCTGAACGGATAGCCTCGCTCGATGAGCTCCTGGAGCTCGCCGAGGACCTTCTCGGCGACGGCGACGTCGTTGGGGGCGCCCTGGACGCTGATCTCGGATCCGCGCGCCGCGATGCGGACCTTGAAGGCGTCTTCGATGAGGCGCAGGTTCTCGTCCTGAACTCCGAAAAGGGTCGTGATGTCCCGATCTCTGACGGTCAGATTCATACGCTTCGTCGAAGCCTCCGCTCTTCCGACCACGGAACGCCGGCGCGAGGCCGGCCATTTCGCCGGTCAGTATCTTCGCATCGACCGATCGATCTCGAGCGCCCATCGCTCGATGCCGCCCGCGAGCGAGACCGCCTCCCACCCCGCCGCCCGGAGTGCGCGGGCGGCGACCCACGACCTCGCCCCGTGGTGACAGTAGAGGACGACCGTCCGCCCGCGCTCGAGCTCGTGCGTCCGCCCCTCCAGCTCTCCGAGCGGGATCAGGACGTCGCCTTCGATCGCGGCGATCTCGTGCTCCCATGGGGCGCGGACGTCGACCAGGTGCAGCGCCTCGCCCGAATCGCGCATCGCCTCGAGCCGGGCGGGGGTGATCTCGAGCGACTGGTCCGTCATCGCGCTCTTCCTTCCGCCTCCAGCATCGTGATCGAGACCGCGCCGTATCGATAACGCTTCCGGACGTGCAGGCGATCGAGGCGCTCCGCGACGAAGGGGAGCGCTCCGGAGCGGTGCTCGGCGGCGACCAGCGCGCCCGCTTCGAGTGGGAGGCGCCGGTCGATCGTCTCGATCACCTCCGCGTACCCGGGATCGTCCCAGGGAGGATCGACATAGACCAGGTCGAAGGGGGCGGCGGGCTGGAGCCGCCCGATCGCCTGGATGGCATCGGCGCGCATGGTTTCGATCGGAAGGTTCCATTCCCGTGCCAGAGCCGACAGGGCGCTCACGGCGCGCTGTGAGCGATCGACCGCCACGATCCGCCCCGCGCCGCGCGAGGCCGCCTCGAGGGCGAACATTCCGCTCCCGGTGTACAGATCGAGGAAACGCGCTCCCCCGATCGAAGGAGCGACGACGTTGAAGTAGGCCTCGCGGGCCCGCGCCGACGTCGCTCGCACCTCGCCCGCGGGCAGCGGGATCTTCCGCCCTCGCAGCGATCCTCCGCTGATTCGAAGGGCACCCATCAGGGAACGGCGGGGCGGACACCGATGAAGTACAGATGGAGGTCCTTCCGCGGGACGAACCGCCGCACCGGCTCGCTCGTGCTCCGCAGCTCGAGCAGCTCGCCTCCCTGGAGGATCCTCACGAGCTCGTAGGCCCGCTGCTCGTCGGAGATGAGCATGTCGCCGATCTTCGGCTCGTAGCCGGTGATCGGGTTGGTGACCTCCCGGTCCTCGGCGAGGGCGCGGAGCAGGTCCTGCAGGACGAGGCGGTAACGCTCGACGCGATGGGGAAGGGCGATGGTCGCGCGGAACTTCCGCTCGACGGCCGGCTGATCCTTCGCGGCGATGCGCATCACGACCTGATCGCGCCCCGCCTCGCCCGAGTCGACCGGACGGAAGTCGGCCAGATCGTCCGGCGTGAAGAACTCCCGGTAGGCGAGGACTGCGTCGGGGGGGATGATCACGCGCTTCCGGATCCGTCCTCCGGCTCCGGCGAGCTCGATCGAGACGAGCCCGTTCTCGAACAGGGAGATCTTCTGGTGGATCGAGCCGAGATCGGAGACGAGGTCGGCGAAGGCCGCGGGAAGCCGGCCATCGACGAGGAGGGATTCGTCGGCGGGCCGGGCGCCCGCGAGCTCGACGACCTGATACTCGATGGTCTGCCGGCCGAGGTCGGGGATGGGAATGCTGATGGCGTCTCCCGGCTGGGGCGCCTGCGCGAAGGCCGCCGAAGCGACGACGGCGCCGCAGGCGATCGCGCACAGGACTGAAGATGAATTCATCGCCTCGCCCCCTCCCCGGAACGAAGATACTCCAAGGCCCGCTCGCGCGCAAAAGCGAGGGCGAGGTCGGGGGAAAGGGCGCCGGCGGCGAGAGCGCGGCGGGTGTCGCGCAGGGCCAGCCCGACGTGGGGTCCCGGGGCCACGCCGAGCTGGTCGGCGCCGAACGGAAGCCGGGTCTGCCGGATCCGGCTCGCGAGGGCTACCGCGGGGCCGAGCTCCGGCCGCTCGCCGAGGAGCGCGAGCAGCTCGCCCGAGGCGCGCTCGAGGAGAGCTGCCGCTGCCTCCTCCTCCTCGGCCTCGAGCCTCTCCGCGGCCGCCTCCGCGCCGAGCAGCTCCACCAGGCGTGCCGCCCGGTCGGACGAGAGCCCGGAGCCCTCGAGCGGGGGGATCGGGTCGCGGGGCTCGAGCAGCGCGTGGAGAAAGAGAAGCTCGCGATCGAGGGAAGGATCGGAGCGTGAGAGCCGCTCCGCGCGCGCGAGAAGGTCGGCGCGCTCCCTCTCGCCGCGCAGCCGTCCGAGAAGCGAGTCGAGCGCTGCGGCGCGCGCCATCGCTTCCACCGCCGCGGCCGCGCGCGGCTCGTCGAGCGCCAGGCGCAGCTCGCGCCACCGCCGCTCCCGCGAGACCGTCTCCAGCGCCTTCCCCCCGATCGCGTCCTCCATCCATCCCGCGGTCTCGGGCTCGGGCCGGAAGCCGAGACGCTCGCCGAGCCGCAAAACCCGCAGGATCCGCGTCGGATCGTCGATGAAGCTACGGCGATGAATGGCGCGGAGAAGACCCGCGGCGAGGTCTGCGCGGCCGCCGGTCGGGTCGCTCACCGATCCGGATGCGAGATCGATCGCCATCGCGTTCACGGTGACGTCGCGCCGGCGGAGGTCGTCTTCCAGCCCGCCCGGCCGGACCGCCGGCAGTGCGCCCGGCCGGCCGTAGCTCTCGGCGCGCGTGGTCGCCACGTCCACCTCCTCGCCGCCCGGCAGCCTCACGCGCGCCGTGAGAAACGACGGGAATGTCGCCACCGTCCCACCGAGCCGGCGCGCGAGCTCCGCGGCGAACGGCTCCGCCTCCCGCTCGAGCGTGAAGTCGAGGTCGCCGAATCGCCGCCCCAGAAGGGCGTCGCGGACCGGACCGCCGACGATCCATGCCTGCACCCGCTGCTCCCGCGCGATTCCCGCCGCCTGATCGAGCACCCGCCGCTGGAGCTCGCTCGCCTGATCCAGGATTGGCTTCACGGCGTCACCGAGCGGTAGATCTCGAGCAGGCGCTCGGCTCGTCGCGAGGGGTGAAACGCTTCCGCGGCGGCGCGCCCCCGCTCCGCTCGCGGGCGCGCCAGCTCCGGCTTGAACAGCGCATTCAGAAGCGCGTGCGCCATCTCGTTCGCATCGCCCGGCGGCACGAGGAACCCGGCGCGCCCCTGGTCCAGCCTCCTCCGGCCCGCCTCCGTCGCCGCCGCCACCACGATCTTCCCCGCGGCCATCGCCTCCGGGGTTCCGCCATCCGCCTCCGGCTCCTCGGAAGGATCGAGCCAGACGTCGATCTCGCGCATCGCCTCCGGGCCCGGCATCCGATCGAAGACGATCCAGCGAAGATCGTCGCGGAAACGCTCGACGCGGAGGCGCGTCGCCTCGAGCATCCGGCGTGACGACTCGCTCGCCGCGACGATCCCGACGCGGACGCCCGGCCCGGAAGGGGGATCGACGGCGAACCACGCCTCCTCGACCGCGTCGGCGGCGAGAGCGCCGAGAATCCGGGTCGGCTGGCGGGGGGAGGGCCAGGGGAGCCAGCCGGGGGCGGTCGGTCCGGGCGCGACGAATGGAATCGCGATCTGCCGCGCGATCCGGGAAGGGATGGTGGGGAAGGCGTAGACGTGGGCGACCCCGGCTCCGCTCCGCCGGAGCCCCGCGGCGAGGCTCCGGCGGAGCGAATCGCCGTCCAGGAGGCGTCCATGGCGGAGTCGGAGGGTGGTGATGCGCGCCGAGTGGCCGAGGGTGGTCCGGTCGAGCTCGGCGAGGCGGCGCTGGCGTGGGGGAGCGGATTCGAGCACGATCTGAGCGAGATCGATCATCGGCGGCCAGTGGTCCTGCGGAGGTCATTGTGACACGAGCCTCGTGCGGGCTCGTGCATGTCGTAAAATGGCCGGGCAGAAGGCGATATGGAACAGGTGGCGGTCGCTGTCCTCAGTCGACGCGAGGGGCTGCTCCGTGAGCTCGAGCGCGTGGGGGAGGGGTTCGTTTTCGGCGCGCCCGAGCTGCTTCCGGAGGCGGTGATCGCGGTGGTCGACCCCGATCAGCTCGCCGAGGTGTCGGCGACGGGGAAGTATCTGTGCCGGATCATCGTCGGTGGGGAGGGGCCGGAAGCGGAGCGCGACGTGGGCGACCTGGTGGTGGAGGCGTCGGCGTTCTGGTCGGATCCGCGGCCCGGGCTGCTGATGTGTCGGGATCTGGCGAAGGCGCGATCGCTGGTGACGCAGTTGTTGAGCGAGCTGGAGTTCTCGCAGCATCTGCAGGAGTTGGTGGCGATCGCGAACTTCGATGCGGTGTCGGAGCGGATCACGAACACGGCGCTGCACCTGCTCGACGCGCAGTCGGGGACGCTGCTGCTGCACGATCCGCGGATCGAGCGGTTCGTGGTGGCGTTCACGAACGACGCCGAATATCACGACGACGGCGACTTCGTGCCGGGGGTGTCGAGCGAGATGCTGGAAGAGGCGCTCTCGTCGGAGACGGGGTATGCGGAGGGGGCGGAGGATGGGCGGGCGATCCTGATCGCGCCGATCCAGGCGGGACAGGATCTGATCGGGCTGCTGCGGGTGATGGGGAGGCGGAGCGAGCGGTTCGATCCTGCGCGTGCGAGGCGGGCGATCCGTTACGTCGAAGGGGTGACGGCGATACTGGGCAACCTCTATCAGCTCTCGCGCAGCAACGAGCTCGCGATGCGGGACGACCTGACGAAGGCGTACAACCGCCGCTTCTTCGAGTCGTATCTGGACGAGGAGATCGAGCGCTCGCGGCGCTACGGCACCTTCTTCTCGATCATCTTCCTCGACCTGGACGAGCTCAAGCGGGTGAACGATCTGTACGGACATCTCGCCGGTTCGCGGACCCTGCAGGAGGTGGCGAAGCGGATCCTGTCGGCCGTGCGCGCGATCGACAAGGTGGTCCGTTTCGGCGGCGACGAGTTCTGCATCATCCTGCCTCAGACCGATCAGGAGCAGGCGCGGGCGGTCGCGAACCGCGTCCGCAAATCGGTCATCGAGAGCGCCTTCCGGATCGAGCCCGACGTCCAGGTCGACATCACCGCCAGCTTCGGGATCGCCACCTTCCCCGTGCATGCCGCCACGAAGGAGGACCTGATCCGGCAGGCCGACGCGGCGATGTACCGCGTCAAGTCGACGACCAAGAACTCGGTCGGCATGGCGGAAGTTCTCGGCCAGACGCGCCGTCAGGCGTGAGGTGCCGATGAGCGAAGAGCTGACCATTCAGGGAACGCTGGCCGAGACGACGGTGCCCGATCTCTGCCGATCCCTGATCCGGAGCGCCGAGACGGCGGTCGTCACGCTCGAAGCCATCGGCCGGCACGACAGCATCTATCTCCGCCGGGGCAAGATCGTCTACGCAGCCACCTCCGATCCCGACCTCGGGCTCGCGGAAGTGCTCCTGCGCAACGGAGAGATCGGGATTCACGACTACATCCGCGCCACCGAGAGCGCCACGAGCCACCAGCGAATCGGCTCGGTCCTCTGCGAGCTCGGCTACCTGAAGCCGGAGGAGCTGGTCCGCGCGCTCGAGCGCCAGGTCTCGGATGTCGTCATCCACGCCCTTGCCTACCGCTCGGGCAGCTACACGATCGAGTTCACCGCGGATTTCGACCGCGAGATCCCGCGCCTTCCCATCCAGACCGAGCGCCTTCTGCTCGACGGAGTCGGACGCATCACCGAATGGTCGCTCGTCTCTCGCGGAGTCGGAAAGATGGAACGCACCCTCCGGCAGGCCGCCGACGGAGACTCGCGGATCTACCATCTCGATCTGCGCGAGGACGAGACGATCATCTTCGAGCTGCTCTCCGAGCCGCAGTCGGTCGGATCGATCTGCGCGCGCAGCTATCTGTCGAACTTCCAGACCTGCCGCACCCTCTGGGCCCTGCTCGCCGTCAACCTGGTCGAGGACGAAGAGGGCATCCGGCGCGACGCCCGCCGCAGCGAGCTCGAGCGCGAAATGGAGCTCGAATCGCGCGTCGAAAGCTACAATTCCGCCTTCCAGCTCATCTTCGGCATCGTCTATCAGGAAATCGGAGATCACATCTACGACTTCCTCGATCGCGTCGTCCTCCATCTCTCCCCCGAGGTCCTCCCCTACCTGAGCGGGATCAACCTGATGAACGAAGGACGGGTCGACTTCGATCAGCTCCTCAACAACCTCATCTCGTCGGGATCGACCGATCGCAACGACATCGTCAATTCGGTAGTGAACGAGCTCCTCTACGGATGGATCTTCGAGATCCGCGCCGAGTTCGGCGCGCGCCTCGAGGATCGGATCGCCCCCGTGGTCGACGGCCTCAAGAGACATTGAAAAGCATTGATGATCGATGATTGATGATTGCAAGGCATTGATGATCGATGATTGATGATTGATGATTGCAAAGCATTGATGATTGAGGATTGATGATTGAGGATTGAGGATTGATGATTGCAAAGCCTGATGATTGATGATTGAAAGGCAGCGATGCGTAGTAGAGATCGTCGTCGCAATCAGCCGGCAGAAATCAACATTCAGCAGTCGGAGCGGAGCTCACCGATCCGAGGATCGATCCCGATTCATCAATCACCTTCAATGCCTTTCAGTCATCCATGATCAATGCTTTTCAATCATCAATCCTCAATCATCAATCATCAATCAACAATGCCTTCAATCATCAATCATCAATCCTCAATCATCAATGCCTTAATGATTCTGCTGCTTTCGGCTGCCTGTGCCACGGCCCTCCCGACGCGGCCGAACGATCGGGAGTGGACCTCGCTCTGGGCTGAATACCAGACGGTCGAGTCGCTGCGGCGCGTCCTGCCTCAGCCGCCGCCCGGCGCCTCGCGGAGCGAGCACGTGGAGATCCATCTGCGGAACCAGCAGCGCCTCGAACCGACCCTCGCCCCCCTGCTCGGCCGGCTGCGCGAGTACCATGGCCGGACCGGTGATCCACGCGCGGCGAGGCTTCTCGCGAACGAGCGGATCCGGCTCGGCGATGCCTACATGAGCTTGCTCGCGCGCTACGAGCGGGCGATCGAGCTCTACCGCTCCGCTCTCGCGGTCGATCCCGACAACGACGACGCCCGCAGACGTCTGAACATGGCGCAGTCGCGCAGGTTCGTCTCGATGGACGACTTCGCCTCGGTTCGCGCCGGCATGAGCGAGCGCGAGGTCGCCTCCCGCCTCGGGACCCCCCGCGAGGACTGGATCAAGCACGCGCGCCAGGACGATCGGCTCTACTCGGTCTGGATCTTCCCCCGGGAGGACGGCGGAGCCGCCGCGGTCTACTTCGACGACGGGATCGTTTACCATGTGAACTGGAACGCGGCTGCGCCGCAGCCGACGCCCTGAGCCGGAGGGCCGGGGCCGGGAGCCGGAAGGGCGGGCCGCCCGCGCGCCGGCAGGGGAGGAGGGAGTCATGACGGAGCATTCGATCCCTGACGATTCGTCCCACTACGAGATCTCGCTCACGGCCGGTCAGGCCTTCATCGCCTTCGTACTCCTTCTCTGCTCGCTCGGAGCGGCCTTCGCGTTCGGCGTGCTGGTCGGGCGCGGCCAGCTCGACGAGCGGCTGGTCGTCAGGAGCGAGCCGCCGGTGCTCACCGAGGGGCCGGCTCCCGGCGACGGCTCGCGGATCGTGGAGGCCGAACCGGTCGATGCGGAACCGAAAGCGCCGCCGCGCCCGATTCCGTCCGCCGTCATCGACGAGATCTCGCCGACGCCTCCCGCGATTCCGCGGGAGATCGAGTCGCCGGCCGGGGCAGGCCCGGTGCTCGCCCAGGTGCTGGCCAGCTCGGAGCAGGCCCGAGCCGAGGCGCTCGCCGCCCGCCTGATCGAGGCGGGATTCGACGGTGCGTACGTCGAGCGCGTCCAGACCGATCGCGGAATGATCCATCGGGTTCGGGTCCGGTTCTCCACCGAGGCGGCGGCGCGGTCCGCGGAGTCGCGGCTGCGTGCGATCTCGGGCGCGGACGAAGTGCTCATCACGCGCCCGTGAACCCGGGCGAGGTGCGGTATGATGATCGGCCCCGTATGGCCGACCGGAAGGGCACCTCGACCCCGGAAATCGAGACTCTGCGGAAACACCAGGAACGGAAGCGCTCGTTCGTCGATCCCGCCCGGGTGCTCGACAAAGCCGTCTATCAGCTCTGGGAGACGATCAACGACCTCGAGCAGCTCCAGCCGGAGCAGGTCAAGCACTTCCGGGTGTCGATCTTCGGCAGCTCGAGGATCAAGCGGGGCGACCCGATTTACGACGAGGTCAAGAAGCTGAGCTACGAGCTGGCCCGGCTCGGGATTGACATCGTGACGGGGGGAGGGCCGGGGCTGATGGAAGCGGCGAATGCCGGTGCGGTCGAGGGACAGATCGACAGCCGGTCCCGCTCGTTCGGCCTTCCGATTCACCTGCCGACCGAGGAACAGGCGAACCCGTTCGTCGATCAGATCTTCCGGCACCGCACGTTCTTTTCACGCCTTCACCATTTCGTCCGTCTCTCCTCGGCGTTCATCGTGATGCCGGGCGGGATCGGGACCGCGCTCGAGACGTTTCTGGTGTGGCAGCTTCTCCAGGTCAAGCACATCAAGAAGCATCCGTTGATACTGGTCGGAGACATGTGGGGAGGGCTGATCGAGTGGATGAAGGGGACGATGCTGGAGCATGGCCTGCTGAGTCCGCCCGACATGGAGATCGCGCGAGTGGTCGGCTCGGGAGCAGAAGCGCTGCCGATCGTCGTCGAAGTCTACGAGCAGTTCAAGAAGGACAGAGCCAATGCCCACGGAAGCCGAAATCATCGAAGCCCTTAAGAGCGTCAAGTTTCCGGGACTGTCGCGCGACATCGTCTCGTTCGGATTCGTCAAGGGAGTGAAGATCGACGGAGGGAAAGTGTCGGTCGCGCTTCAGTTTCAGACCGAGAATCCGGCGATCGGGCCTCAGGTGAAGGCGGAAGCTGAGAGCGCGCTGCGGGGGGTCGGGGGAGTGAGCGAGGTGGAGGTGAACGCCGAGGTGCGGGGGCGGACGGCGGCGCCTGCCGGGCCCGGAGCCGCTTCGCCGCCGATCCGCTCGCTCGACGGAGTGAAATACAAGATCGCCGTCGCCTCGGGGAAGGGAGGGGTCGGGAAGTCGACGGTGGCGAACAATCTCTCGGTCGCGCTCCGGACTATGGGGCACACGGTCGGCCTGCTCGACGCCGACATCTACGGCCCCTCGCAGCAGATGATGCTCGGCATCGAAGGGCGCCCGATGGTCGACGAGGTCGACCAGAAGATCCTCCCGATGGAGCGACACGGCGTGAAGACGATGTCACTCGGGCTGATCACCGATCCCGACACTCCGGTCATCTGGCGCGGTCCCATGGTGATGAAGGCGCTCGAGCAGTTTCTCGGCGACGTCCGCTGGGGCGAGCTCGATTACATGATCATCGACCTTCCCCCCGGGACCGGCGACGCGCAACTGACCCTCACCCAGCGCGTTCCGCTCGACGGCGCCATCATCGTCACGACCCCTCAGGACGTCGCGCTGATCGACGCCCGCAAGGGGCTCGCGATGTTTCGAAAGGTCAACGTCCCGGTCCTCGGCATCGTCGAGAACATGAGCTATTTCGTTTGCCGGCACTGCGGGGAGCGGGAGGAGATCTTCGGGCACGGCGGCGGCCGGCGCACCGCGACCAACCTCGACGTCCCGTTCCTGGGCGAGATCCCGATCGATCCGAACGTCGTGGTCGGCGGCGACCGGGGGGAGCCCATCGTGATCGCCGATCCGAAGTCGACGGCGGCGATCGCGTTCAGCGAGCTCGCGATTCACGTCAGCCAGGCGATGAAACGCCGCGAAGCCCACGAGGCCGCGCTCCGTCGCTGATCCCGGAGATCGAGCGCCGGGCTAATCGTCGAGGTCGCGCGACTCCCCGGCCCCGCCTCTCGACCGCCGATCGCCGCCCGCACGCTCCCTCCACTCCGCCGCATCGCGCACCCCCGGGTCGGGATCCTCGCGCAGGCTCGCGAGTGTGGCTGGTTCGATCTCCGCCGTCACGAGAACAGCGTTCCGCATCATTCCCCCCCGCCTCGCCCGCTTGATCGCGCTCTTCCGGAACAGCGAGGAAAAGTCGCTCTGCGAGATTCGGAGCAGATCCGTCACGGGGGTGGCACCGTAGCGCTCGCGCGCTCTGAAGGCGGAGTTTCCGGGGGGAGCGCTCTCGTTCCAGGGACAGACCTCCTGGCAGACGTCGCATCCGAAGAGGTTTCCCTCGAGCCGGTCCCGAACGGCCTCGGAGATCGCACCGCGCTGCTCGATGGTCGCATGGCTGATGCAGAGGTTCGCATCGACGAGGCGTCCGGGAAGGATCGCCTCGGTCGGACAGGCGTCGATGCAGCGGGTGCACGAGCCGCAGCGGTCGGCGACCTCGGCCGGCTCGAGGTCGAGCTCGAGGGAGGTGAGGAGAACGCCGATGAAGAAGTACGAGCCGTGGTCGGGATCGATGAGCATTCCGTTGCGGCCGATCCAGCCGAGGCCGGCCGCGGCGGCGATCGAGCGGTCGGAGAGGGGACCGGTGTCGACGTAACGCCGGCTCCTGGCGTCCGGGACCGAGCCGTGGATGACGGCCTCGAGCCCGCGCAGGATCGAGTCGAGAACCTCGTGGTAGTCGTCGCCGAGGGCGTAGCGGGCGAGGTGGCGCGCGATCGAGCCGGGGGGGGCGGCGGGGCGCTCCGGCTCGTACGGAACGGCGACGGCGACGGCCGAGCGCGCCCACGGAAAGCGCCCGTGCGGATCGCGGCGGACGGCGAGGTTCTTCCGGAGGTAGAGCATCGATCCCTCGAGTCCGCGGGCGAGCCAGTCCTCGAATTCGCCGGCGTGTCCGTCTCCCAGGGGGGTGGCGCCGACTCCGATCGCCCCCGCGTCGCGGGCGCTTCGCTCGATCGCGGGCCAGAGGGTCGAGAGTGAGGTCATCGGTCAGGAGCGCACGAGGTCGAATACGGCGATCTCCGGACGGCAGAGGATCCGGATCGGAGGAATCGAGCCGAGTCCCCGGCTCACGTACATCCGCACGTCCTCCTCGAGATGAAACCCCGCCGCATATCTCGCTTCGTGCTTCGACGGGACGACGACCGCTCCGAAGAACGGGAAGCGGATCTGTCCTCCGTGCGTATGCCCGCAAACGAGCAGGTCGACGCGCCGATTCCTCAGCCGCCCCACGACGTCGGGATGATGCGATACGGCCAGGCACGGGCGCCTTCGGTCGGCGTTCGCGAATGCCGCCTCCGGATCGGGGCGTCCCCGGTAGATCTCGTCGATGCCGACCACGTCGATCACCGATCCCCCACGCTCGATCTGAACCGAGCGATTGACCAGAAAACGCACGCCGCGCGAGGTCATCGCCGCGATGATCCCATCAGGATCCGACCAGTAGTCGTGATTGCCCAGCACCGCCCAGACTCCGTCGCGCGCCTCGAGCCCCGTCAGCAGCAGCTCGGCCATCAGAGGGATGTGCCGCCGGAAGCTGACGTAGTCGCCTCCGAGCAGCACCAGGTCGGGGCGACGTCTCCGGACCTGGTCTACGCACTCGCGGTAGAACGCCCGCCGCATGAACGATGCGACGTGAGTGTCGGTCAGAAACGCCACGCGATATCCCTCGAATGCGGGCGGAAGGTCGTCGATCACTACCTGGTGGCGCGTGATCTCGAGGTCGTACAGATCGTTGTGGGCTCCGAGCCGGCGCAGAAGCGCGAACGGTACGTGCGCTTTCCGGAGGCGGACGATCTCCCCCTCCAGCTCGCGCGTGCCCGGAACGCGTTCGGGGTTCCAGTTGTGAAAGGCGCGGTCGACCATCCAGTAGAGCCCGACCGACGCCGTCATCAGCAGCCACGCCCAGCCGGCCAGACCGACCGCGCTGAGCCGCTGCTCCGTGGTCTCGCGCCATGCGAACCAATAGAGCGAGCTCATCCCCAGGATCAGGGGAGGGATGATCGTCAACATCCACCGCATCAGCGCATCCTCGCGGCGGTTTCCGAAGACGGACCGGTTGAGGATGAACGTCCCGATGCGGACGTTCCCGAAGAGAGCGAGCAGGAGGAGGATGAAGAAGACGGCCTTCATCGCGCGCGGCCGAGCCAGCGGTCGAGGATCGGCTGGACGAGGCCGAGCGGGACCTTGACGCTGCCGAAGGTCGCCGCGCCGTCGAACCCGTGATCGTCCGAGCCTCCGGTGGCGATCAGCCCGTGCTCGGCGGCGATGGCGCGGAACGCTTCGCGGGCGTCCGGTCCGACGTCGGGGTGGAGGATCTCGACCCCGTCGATGCCGAGGGGGATGAGGGCGCGGAGCACCTGCTCCCCGTCGGGGTAGAGGGTGGGATGGGCCAGCGAGGTGAGCCCCCCGGCCCGGCGGACGATGTCGATGGCCTCGTCGAGCTCGAGCCTCTCTTTCTCCACCCATCCGGCGCCGCCGGGGGAGAGGAATCGGTCGAAGGCCTCGTCGATGGTCGAGACCGTGCCGGCCTCCACCAGGGCGCGGGCGATGTGGGGGCGGCCGAGCGCTCCCTCGCCGCAGAGCTCGCGGACGCGCGCGAGATCGATCGGGATGCCGAGATCGCGCAGCCGCTCGACCATGATCTCGCCGCGGCGCTCCCGCGTATCGCGGCAGGCCTCGAGCTTCGCCCGGAGCCGCTCGTTGCCGGGATCGAAGGCGTATGCGAGCAGATGGACGTCGATTCCCGACCAGGTGATCGAGAGCTCCACGCCCGGAATCAGCGTGATCCCCTGCGCGCGCGCGAGCCCTTCCGCCTCGGGGAACGCGGCGAGGTTGTCGTGATCGGTGATCGCGATCGTCTCGAGTCCGTGTTCGGCCGCCAGGCGCACCACCTCCGCCGGCGACCGGATTCCATCCGAGTGGAAGGTGTGGAGGTGAAGGTCGGCGAATCCCATCCGTCGTGCGTCCTCGGCGTCGCGGCCGGGTCGGGGCGCCTGACGTCTGAATCACGCCCGGCGCGCGCCACCCCGGGTTGCCCCCGAGGTCACAGCGCCTTCGACGCCTTCCTGAGACCTTTCTTCAGCGCGCCGCGGGCCTCGTCGGCCTGCTTCGAGAGCGCCTTCTTCGCCTTCGCGGCGGCCTTCCCTCCCTCGGAGGCGGCGGCCGCGGTCACTCTGGCCGAGGTCTTCGCGAGCGCCTTCTTCGCCTCGCGGATCTTCGGACGGGCGGCTTTCCGGAGGTCCTTCGCCGCCTTCTTCGCGGCCTTTCCGGCGTCCTTCCGGAGCCGTTTCGCCGCCTTCTTCGCGTCCTTCACGATCGGTTTCGCCTTCTTCCTGACTGTTTTCACCATGGAAGCCATCGCATCTTCTCCTTTGTCGAGAGCAGTGCGTTTCAAGTTTCGGACCGCCCTCTGAATCTTCCGCTTCAATGTCGCCACGATGCGCTGCCTCCTCCCGCCTGAAATCGGGTGGATGCCCCCGGGCATCCGCCGATCCAATGTAAGACCGATCCGGCAAAATGAGAACTGAAATCACGAGACGGGAAGGGCGCCCACGACCGCATCACACCGCCCGCAGAGCCCCTCTCCGGACGCAACCTCCTCCCGGTAGTGCCAGCAGCGGGAGCACTTCCGCCCTGCCGCGGGGCGCATCTCGATTCCGACCCGCCCGACCCCCTCCACCTCGACCCCCTCTTCGCCCTCGGCCCCCGGCTCCACGAAAACGTGTGAGACGATGAAGATCTTCGAGAGGTCGAGATCGAGCCCTCCGGTCAGCTTCTCCTCGTCGAGCCCGCGCAGCACGATGTCCGCCTCGAGCGACTGGCCGATCTCCCCCCGGCCACGCGCCTTCTCGAGAACCCGCGAGACCGCTTCGCGAAGAGCGAAGACCCTTTGCCATGCCGCCGCCTCGGCCCGGGGAATCGTCTGCCCCGACGAATCGGGGAAGCTCGTCAGATGGACCGACACCTCGCTTCGTCCCGGCATCTGCTCGTGGATCTCCTCGGCCGTGAAGCTCAGGATCGGGGCGAGCATCGAGGCGAGGCCGCGGAGGATCTCCCAGGTCGCGGTCTGCGCCGCGCGCCGGGTGGGCGAATCGGGCCCCTCGACGTAGAGACGATCCTTCACGACGTCGAGGTAGACGGCCGACAGGTCGACCGTGCAGAGCTCCAGGATCCGGTGGTAGACGACGTGGTACTCGAACTGTTCGTAGGCCTTCCGGCATCGATCGAAGGCCTCGCCCGCGCGGTCGAGGATCCAGCGGTCGAGAGGCTCGAGCCGGTCATGAGGGACGGCGTGGAGGGCCGGATCGAAATCGCTCAGGTTCGCCAGCAGGAACCGGGCTGTGTTCCGGATCTTCCGGTACGCCTCGGAGATGCGGGTGAGGATCTCGGGGCCGATGGCGATGTCGCCGCGGTAATCGACCATGGCGACCCAGAGCCGGAGGATGTCGGCGCCGTGCTGTTTCAGGACGTCGAGGGGGGAGACGACGTTGCCGATCGACTTCGACATCTTCCGCCCCTGTTCGTCGACGACGAATCCGTGGGTCACGACGCGCTCGAAGGGGGCGCGTCCGCGCAGTGCGGCGCCGATCAGGAGGGAGGACTGGAACCAGCCGCGGTGCTGATCGTGCCCCTCGAGGTAGACGGCGACCGGCCAGCCGAGGTCGGCGCGCTCCTCGAGGACCGCCAGATGGGAACAGCCGGAGTCGAACCAGACGTCGAGAATGTCGAACTCCTTCCGGAAGGTGGTGCCGCCGCAATGCGCGCAGCTCGCGCCGTCGGGCAGGAAGTCCTCCGGAGGATGGTCGTACCAGGCGTCGGCTCCATCGGTGCGGAACAGCGCGACGACTCTTTCGAAGAACTCCTTCGAGGTGAGCGGGGTGCTGCACGCTTCGCAGAAGAGAACGGTGATGGGAACGCCCCAGAGCCTCTGGCGCGAGATGCACCAGTCGGGGCGGTTCTCGACCATTCCGCCGATGCGTTCTTCTCCCCAGGCCGGGATCCACTCGACCTCGGCGATGGCGCGGAGCGCGCGCTCGCGGAACCGGTCGCGGTCCATGCCGATGAACCACTGCTCGGTGGCGCGGAAGATGATCGGATTCTTGCAGCGCCAGCAGTGCGGATAGGAGTGCGTCACGCGCTCGAATGCGAGCAGAGCCCCCCGTTCGCGGAGCAGCTCGACGATCTCGGGGTTCGCCTTCAGCACGTGCGTGCCGGCCCACGGGACGTCCGGTGTGAACTCGCCCCGCGCATCGACGGGCGTATAGATCGGCAGCCCGTACTTCATGCCGGTGTGGAAGTCGTCGGCTCCGTGTCCCGGGGCGGTGTGCACCAGCCCGGTCCCCGCCTCGAGCGTGACGTAGTCGCCCACAACGAAGATTCCTTCGCGCGGAAGGAAGGCGTGCCGGTAGCCGAGCCGCTCGAACGCCGCTCCGCGGAAGATCTTCTCCGCTTTCGGCCCGGTCCATCCGAACTTCGCGCCGACCGTGCCGAGCAGCTCTCTCGCGACGACGAAGGCCTCGTCTCCCACTCGGACCACGGCGTACTCGAGCTCGGGATGGAGGGTGATCGCCAGGTTCGCCGGAAGCGTCCAGGGCGTCGTCGTCCAGATCACGGCATGGTGCGGAATCTCGACCGGGAGCCCGAGCGCCTGCACCGCGTCGTCCGTCAGGCGGAACTTCACGTAGACCGACGGCGAGGTGTGATCCTCGTATTCGACTTCGGCTTCGGCGAGCGCGGTCCGGCAGTGGGTGCACCAGTGGACCGGCTTGAGTCCCCTGTAGACGAGCTCCTTCTCGAAGAACTCGCCGAGCGCTCCGGCGATCCTCGCCTCGTAGTCGTACGACATCGTCGAATACGGGCCGTCCCATTCACCGAACACGCCGAGGCGCCTGAAGTCCTCGCGCTGCACGTCGATGAACTTCGCGGCGAACGTGCGGCACGCGCGGCGGAACTCGGCCGCCGACATCTCCTTCTTCTTCGGCCCGAGCTCCTTGTCGACCTGATGCTCGATCGGCAGTCCGTGGCAGTCCCATCCCGGAACGTAGGGAGAGTCGTATCCCATCATCGTGCGCGACTTGACGACGAGGTCCTTCAGGATCTTGTTGAGCGCGTGGCCGATGTGAATGTGGCCGTTCGCGTACGGCGGACCGTCGTGGAGGACGAACCGAGGCTTTCCGGCCGAGCGCTCCCGGATCTTCGCGTACAGGCCGGCCGCCTCCCACTGCTCGAGCCGCTTCGGCTCGTTCTGCGGCAGGTTCGCCTTCATGGGGAAGGGCGTCTGCGGCAGGTTGAGCGTCTTCTTCCAGTCCTTCTTGCGTGGCTGATCCGGCATTGACGACCCCTCACCGATGGAGGCGCAAACTAGCACCCGGGGTCGGAGATTTCAATCTCCGGGCCCGGCGTCCGGGGAGTCTGGAGCGTCTGGAGCGTCTGGAGCGTCTCGGGCGTCACGGACGCAGAACGCAGAACCCGGAAGAGGCTGAGCGGGAGCGGCCGCCGCCGCGCCACCCGAAGCGCGGAGCTCGCGTCGCGTGGCGTGCAGACGCGAGAACGAAGCCGCGAGCCGGAGATCATGATGATGGCGGAGCCGCGTTTTCCCTCTCCCCGCCGGGATGTCGCTGAAACGGCTGCGAGTGAGATTCGGGGAGAGGGTCAGGGTGAGGGGCCGCCGGTCGCAGCCGCGATTCGCGCCACCCGAAGCGCGGAGCTCGCGTCGCGTGGCGTGCAGACGCCAGAACGAAGCCGCGAGCCGGAGATCATGATCATGGCGGAGCCGCTGCACGAGCTCTCCGCTCTGCACGATCCGCGGCGCGAGCCTCGCTTCGTGGCTGCTGAATCGAGAGGGCTCGCAGCGACCCCTCAACCCCGACCCTCTCCCCGAAGAAACGCCCGCGCAAAAAACCTGCGCGATCCCGGACGGGGAGAGGGAGACGTCAGGGTGAGGTCGCCGGTCGCAGCCGGGATTCGGCGGTCCGATTTCAGGGATCGCCGAGGTCGAGCGTGAGCGAGCGCAGTTCGGAGGCGTCGTCGAGCTCGACGGTGCGTCGCTCCTGCTTCACGACCTTTCCGCTCGCGTCCTGGAACGAGAAGGTGACTTCGAGGCGCTTCGCCTCGGCGGTCCCTTCGCGGGGGATGTCGAGCGCGACGGTTCGCGCCGAGCCTTTCCGCTCGGCCGGCTCTTTCCTGCGGACCGCCGCCGTCTGGGTCGCCTTCTTCCGCAACTGCTCGAGCTCGGACATGATGTCGATCGAGGAGCGGACCTTCAGGCGCCGAATTTCGGGCGCTCCCTCCGGCGCCGGGGCGGCCTCGCCTTCGCCGCGTGCCGCGACCGGCGGCTCCGCGCCCGCCGGGATCGGCGCTTCCGCGATGATCTCCGAGTCGACTTCCGCGGCGACCGCCATCCGGATCTCTTCCGCGGTCGGCCCCGGCCGGGAGGGGGCGCTCGATTCGGTCCGATCGGCGACGCCGACCGGCAGCGGTGCCGCCGATGCCGCCGCGGCCGGCGACGCCTTTCTCCCCCCCCGCGCCGCCGCCGGCTTTCCTCCACCCTGCGCCGCCGCGCGGGCGCTCTTCGATGCATCGTGCACCTGGAACACCCCCCTTGACGCCGGCGCGGCTGGTTTGAGCGTCTCCTCCCCCATCATCCGCCGCCGCAGGGTCCGGAGCGTCAGCTTCGAGATCAGCTTCAGCGTTTCGAATACGCCGTCGCCGGTCATCGCGGACGATTCCATCCATTCGTACGTCGCCTCCGGATCGAGCATCTCGAGGATCTTCTCGCGCTCGGCGACGTTCGGCAGGTCGCGTTTGTTGAGCTGAATCACGAGTGGAATGTCGTCCAGGGGGAGGCCGATCTCGCCGAGATTCTCGCGCAGGTTCCGGAAGCTCTCACGGCTCGCATCGATCATGGCGCGCTGCGAATCGACCACGAATACGATCCCGTCCACTCCCTTCAGCACGAGCTTGCGCGTGGTGTTGTAGAACACCTGGCCCGGTACGGTGTAGAGCTGCAGCCGCGTCTTGAAGCCGCCGATCACGCCGACGTCCAGCGGGAGCAGGTCGAAGAACAGCGTGCGGTCGGTCTCGGTCTCGAGGCTGACCATCTCGCCGCGGCTCTGCGGCGAAGTCTTCTCGTAGATGTAGCGCAGATTCGTGGTCTTCCCGCACAGACCGGGACCGTAGTAAACGATCTTCGCGGCCATCTGCATCGTCGCGTAATTGAAGAAGACCATTGAGGTCGTGGCTCCTGGCGCTGAGGCGATCGATGGTAGCATCCGCTTTTCCAGAGGGTCAAGGAACCGCCGGTCGGCGCAGAAGGTCAATAATTCGTGTCACTTCCGCGTCGCCCCGCCCGACTTTTCCACAGCCGACGCCAGCTCGGCGGAAAGTCTCCGGTAGATCTCGGCCCGGGCGGGATCGGCCGCCTCGAGGGCTTCGAGGTGGCGCTCGACCGTGGCGGCGTCGCCGCGGGCGACCGGCCCGGTGAACCTCTCGGGGGCGGCGGCGCCCGCCCAGTTGGCGATCGCCGACTCGGCGAGCGACGCCAGTGCCGGCCGGCAGGAGCTCTCCTCCAGCCCGCACCGGGCGAGAAGGTCGGCCGCCGCCTCGACGAGCGCAGCGACGTGATTCGACCCCATCACGGCCGCGGCGTGATACAGCGCCTTGGCCGCCGGATCGATCTCGTCGAACCGGCCGCCGAGGGTCCGGGCGATCTCGCGCGCCAGCTCCCTCGCGCCCGGAGGACCCTCGAATACCAGCAGCGTTCCCCTCAGATCGACCGGCGTTCCGACGGGAGGAAGCGAGCGGAGGGGGTGGAGCGAGAACGCCGTTTCCAGCCCGAGCACCTCGCTCCCGAGCGAGCCGCTCGCATGGAACAGGACCGTCCCCCCGGCGACCCGCGACCCGAGATCGCGCGCCACCTGCGCCACGGCCGGATCGGAGACCGCCACCAGGATCAGGTCCGAATCGGCCGCCAGTTGGTCGAGGCTCGTCCGTGAGGCACGGAGCCGCTCGGGCAGCTCGCTCTTCGATCCTTCGCGGAGCGCAATCCCGCTCACCGGCCGGCCCGCGGTGCGCCAGCCGCTTCCGAAAGCCCAGGCGGCGCGGCCGCCTCCGACGATGCCCAGCTTCATGGAACGTTCCCGGTATCATAGCGTCTGGGGCGACGAGTCCCGAGGAAGAGAGATGCGCCATCCACTGATTGCGGCCGCGCTGATCGGCGTCGCGATTCCGGCGATGCTGGCGGGAGGAGAGCCTCGGGCGGTCTGCTCGGGGGGGCTGCCGGAGTACGCGGCGGCGCTCTGCCAGTACCACCAGGGATCGCTGGAGCGGGCGGCGGAGCGCTTCCGGGCGATCGTGGAGGCGGACGAGCCGCGGCCGGAGACGCTCAAGGCGCGCTACTTTCTGGCCCGGACGCTGATGAAGCTCGGCCGGGCGGGGGAAGCTTCGGCGGAGCTGATCAAAATTCATTCGCTCTCGCCGGCGTTCTATCGGGAGTGGGGGTGTGATTTTCTGCTGGGGGAGGCGCGGCGGGCGGACGGGCTCGACTGACGCGTTTCCGGGACGGACGGCAATGGCCGGGATGAACCTCGAACAGAAGCGGAAGCTGCTTCAGCTCGAAGCACTCTACGACGTGGGGCGTGCGCTGAACACGCTCCGGAGCGAAGAGGAGTTGCTGGAGGAGCTGCTGTTGCGCGCGACCGCGCTGGTCGATGCATCGTTCGGGTTCGCGGTCGCGGTCGACGAGAGTCTGGGAGTCCAGCAGTCGTTCACCGTGGGGATGGAGCGGGAGGAGCTGAGCGCGAGCGTGATGAGCGAAGAGCCGGTGCGGCGCGCGCTCGCGATGAAGACGGCGGTGGCTGGGGAGGCGGGGCCGCTCGTGGAGGGGCGTGAGGGAGCGATCCTGATCGCGCCGATGGTGGCGGGGGAGAAGGTGATCGGGGCGCTGGCCGTGGGGGGGAAGGAGAGGCGGGGCGCGAGGAGTGGAACGTTCGACGAGGACGATCTGCGCTTCCTAGGCTCGCTCGCCGCGATCGGCGGAGCGGCCATCGACAACACGCGCAACTTCCATCGCCTGGAGATGGTGCGGGAGTCGCTCGAGGACGAGAACCGCTCTCTCAAACAGCGGATGCTGCGCGAGTACAGCGACCGCCTGATGGTGGGCGAGTCGCGGGAGATGCAGCGCGTGATCGACCTGGTCGCCCGCGTCGCCGGAAGCCACGCCAACGTTCTGATCCGCGGCGAGTCGGGAACCGGGAAGGAAATGGTCGCGCGCCTCATTCACGGCAACTCTCCGCGCGCCGACAAGCCCTTCGTCGCCATCAACTGCGCCGCCCTTCCCGAGACCCTGCTCGAGTCCGAGCTGTTCGGAATCGAGCGCGGGGTCGCCACCGGCGTCGAGGCGCGCCCCGGCAAGTTCGAGATCGCCAGCGGCGGCACGGTCTTCCTCGACGAGATCGGCGACATTCCCGTCACGCTCCAGGCCAAGCTCCTCCGCGTGCTCCAGGAGCGCGAGATCGAGAAGCTCGGCGGCCGCCGCCGAATCCCGGTCGACGTCCGCATCCTCGCCGCCACCCACCGCTCCCTCGAGCGGATGATCGAGCTCGGCGAGTTCCGCCAGGATCTCTACTACAGGCTCCGCGTGGTCGAGATCTTCCTCCCTCCGCTGCGCGACCGGAAGGAGGACATTCCCAGACTCGTCCGCTACTTCATCGAGAAGTACGGCCGCCGCGAAGGCCTCGGCAACGTCCGGATCTCGCAGCAGGCGCTCCAGAAGCTGATGCGCCATCCCTTTCCCGGAAACGTCCGCGAACTCGAGAATCTCATCGAAGGGGCGCTCGCCGTGACCGTCGATCCGGTGATCGAGGCCGACGCGCTGCTCCTCCCCGAGGAGCCGCGAGGAGCGCTCGGAAGCGAGCTCGTCGCCGATCTGCCGGAGCTGCGCGAGCTCGAGCGGAGATACATCGCCCGGGTCCTCGAGCAGACCGGCGGCAACATCAGCCGCGCCGCAAGGATCCTCGGGATCGATCGCAAGACGCTCTACCGCCGGAGAGACGAGTTGTCCCTTCTTGACCCTAACGCCCCTTTTTGGGATACTGACGTAACAAACTGAAACTAAGCTGTTTAGTCCAAGATCATGTGTCGTGAAACCTGGACTGTCCCATCATGCCCCAGTTCGAATCGGCTCGAGGTGCCGAAGGATCCTTGACTAAGATCTCTCATATCAGTAGTTTGCGAGGTGTGAACCGCGAGGCTGGCACCGTGGCTCCCCCGTTGCTCTATGGCAGGGGCGGACGAACCGCCGGAGGGCAGCCATGGAACAGCTCGCGAACGTCAAGACCAGAATCGAAGCCCTTCCCCTTTCTCTCGGACTGCCGCTGCTGCTGGCGGTCAACACGCTGGCCCTGCTGGTCCTCGACGCGAACCACGCGATTCCCGGATGGATCAAGACGACTGCGAGCCTGCTGCTGCTGTTCTGAGGGAGTCGCCCCCCGATGACCCGTACCGCGGAGCGCCAGATGGAGCTCACGCTCCCGATGCTGCCCGACGTGGAGATCGCCGCGGCGAAGGCCGCCGGCAATCTCGGCCGGCAGCTCGGGATGGATCCCCAGGCGATCGACGAGATGGCCCATGCGATCGTCGAAGCCTGCATCAATGCCCGCGAGCACTCCTGTTGCGTCGACCAGCGTATCTATCTAAGATTCGTCGGAACCGCCAACTCCGACGGGCGGCCGCGGGTCGAGGTCTGGATCACCGATCACGGGCGTGGATTCGACCCCGCAAGGGCGCGCTCGCACCGAGCCACACCAGGGCGACCTCAGAAACGCGGGTGGGGCCTTCAGATCATGGAGGCTCACATGGACGAAGTCGAGATCGAGACCGGCCCCAACGGCACGACGATCCGGATGGTCAAATTCGGCGGCGGGAAATCATGATGACGGACGAGCTCAAAGTGACGGTCGAGCGTCGCGGCAACGGCGCGATCCTCTTCACCCGAGGCTACATCAACAACGTGGGCGGAGAGGAGATCGCGAGCCAGGCGTACGAGCTCATCGACGCGGGCGTCGACACGCTCCTGCTCAATCTGCGCGAGACCAAGATCGTGAACTCGATCGGCATCTCGATCCTGATCGAGATCATCGAGAAGATGCTCGAAAAGGGCGGCCGGCTCGGCTTCTGCTGTCTCACCCCGGTCATCCAGAAGACGTTCCAGATCATGGGCCTGGCCCAGTACGCGCCGATCTTCGCCGACGAGGAGTCCGCCCGCCGCGAGCTCGGACTCTAGGCCCGCCGAGCCATGCCCGCCGACCGTCCCTCCCGGCGCGTTCCGGTGGAGCCCGACTCCTCCGCCGAGTCGAGCCGTCGAACGAGACCGCCGATGATCGTCCCGGCTCAGAAGTTCTCGGCCCTGGTCGCCGATCTCCAGGGGATCGACGGCGCCTCGCGCGAGCTCGGCGCTCACTCTCAGGGGGAAGCGATCCTCGGCGCCTTCATCCGCCACGCCGGTTACTGCGACGGCGCGGTCTGGCTCGAGTGCGCATCCGGCGAGGGGCTGCGGCTCGCCGCCGCCAGCCCGGGCATCGAACCGGCCGCCACCCTCTCCGCTGCGGTCCCCGACGAGATCGTCGAGCGGACGTTCGATCCCGAATCGCTCGAGGCCGCCGCGGCTCACCTCCCTGGCGCGCACACCCTCGTCCCGCTGCGCCATCACGACCGGGTGATCGGCCTGATCGCCCTGCGGCGCGAGCGCGAGGAGCCGCTCGAAGGGACGATCGAGCTGCTCCGGGCCGCCGCCAGCTTCGTCACGGCTCTGCTCACCGCGAAGAGGATGGCGGATGAAGTACGGGAGGGAAACTTCCAGCTCAAGGTCCGCCTCTGGGAGCTCGAGTCGCTCTACGACATCGGGCTCTCGATCGCCGCGACACTCGACCAGGACGAGCTCTCCGAGCAGATCCTGATCCGCACGATCTCGCTGCTCAACGCGCGCCGCGCCGCCCTCTATCTCCGGAAGGGTGAACGCTTCGTGCTGCACCGCTCGTTCGGCGAGGTGCGCGGACAGTTCCTCGAAGACGAGATCCAGCCCGAAGAGCTCGAGGCGCTGAAGGCCTCGCGCCGCCCGATCCGCATGAGCTCGGGCGCCGACTGCCTCTTCCCCGGCTGCCTCAGCCTGCTCGCCCTCCCGATCGCGACCGCCACCGAGATGGTCGGCGTCCTCGCCGTCGCCGACCGCGAGCACCGCGACGGCAGCGTCGGTCCCTTCGACGAGAGCGACGTCCGCCTGGTCCGCCAGTTCGCCACTCAGGCCGCCATCGCTCTCGAGAACGCCCGCCTCCACCGCGATGCGCTCGAGAAGCAGGCGATCGAGCGGGAGCTCGAGCTCGCCGCCACCATCCAGCGCGACATTCTCCCCCGCGCCGTCCCACGCGTCGAGGGCCTCGGGATCGAAGTCCTCGCCCGCCCCGCCCGCCAGCTCGGCGGCGACTATTACACGTTCATCGATCGCGACGGCGGGTTCTCTCTCTGCGTCGCCGACGTATCCGGCAAGTCCCTTCCCGCCGCCATCCTCGTCTCCGCACTCCACGCCGCACTCCATCTGCTGTTTCACGAAGGGCGCGACCTCGGCGAGATCGCCACCGAGCTCAACCGCCACATCCATCTCTGGTCCTCGGAGAGCAAGTTCATCACCCTCATCCTCGCCACCATCGACCGCGAGCACGGCATGATCCGTTTCGTCAACGCCGGCCACAATCCCGCGTACGTGGTCGGCCTCGACGGCGAGATCGAGCCCCTCCGTTCCCACGGCCTCCCGGTCGGCATGATGAGCGACAGCCGCTACTCGGCGCAGACCCGCGGCCTTCCCCCCGGAGCGCTTCTGGTGTTCTACAGCGACGGGATCACCGAGGCGGAGAATGCCGCCGGGGAAGAGTTCGGGAACGAGCGGCTCGAAGCGCTGCTCCGCGCGCACGGCTCCGACACGGTCGCCGCCATCCGGCGCGCGATCGAGTCGGATCTCGAAGGCTTCGTCGGGGAGGCTCCCCAGCACGACGACCAGACCCTGGTGCTCGTGCGCGTCTGAGGCGGCACTTCACTCGCCCCCTCGACGCTCAACGGCCGTCGAATCGGGGAGGTCTCTTCTCGAGGAAGGCGGCGATCCCTTCGGCCGCATCGGCGGAGTTGAAAGCCCGTCGCTGGTGCTCTTTCTCGAGCTCGAGCTGTTCGGCGAGCCGGCCGCCCTCCGCGGCGAGAACGGCGCGCTTGAGGTCGGCGATCGCGCCCGGCGGGCCCGACGCGACCGCGCGCGCCAGCTCCGTGGTCTCCGCGGAAAGCCGCCCCGGTTCCACCACCCGGTCCACCATCCCGATCTCGAGCGCCTCCGCGGCGCCGACGACTCTTCCCGTCGCCATCAGCTCGATCGCCCGCGAAGTCCCGACCAGCCGCGGCAGGAAGTACGTCCCTCCCCAGTCGGGATGCAGGCCGATCCGGACGAAGCTCTCGACGAGCGTCGCCTCCGAGGATGCGATCCTGACGTCGGCGGCGAGGGCGAGATTGCAGCCGGCTCCCGCGGCGACTCCGTTGATCGAGGCGAGCACGAGCTTCGGCATCTCACGGATCGCCGTGACGATCCTCGCTCCCGCATCGAGCAGCCGCATGAAGCCGTCGAGGTCTCCCTCCCGGCGCATGCGGCTCATCGCCTCCACGTCTCCTCCGGCGCAGAACGCACGTCCGGCGCCGGTGATCACGACGCAGCGGACGCCCGGCTCGTCCCGCGCGCGATCGAGCGCGGCGATCAGCTCCTCGCGCATCGTCCCGGCGAACGCATTCAGCTTCTCCGGACGGTTGAGCGTGATCGTCGCGAACCCCATTGATGATCGATGATCGATGATTGATGATTGCAAACCATTGAAAGACATTGATGATCTATGATTGATGATTGATGATTGATGATCGAACAGCATTGATGATTTGAGGATTGATGGTTGGGGGCTCGTACGCGTGATCGATGCGAGTCTGCGGGACGGTGATCGGTGACCATCGGTAGCCGCTCAACCATCCTCGGCCATCAGTCATCAATCATCAATCATAGATCCTCAATGCCTTTCAATCATCAATCATCAATCATCAATCATAGATCATCAATGGTTTGCAATCATCAATCATAGATCCTCAATGCTTTTCAATGCCTTGTTCACGCCGTTGCGCGATCTTCGTCCGCCGGCGGGCGGGCCTTCCACGACATCCGCCCCCGGATGCGGGCGACCGTGCCGGTGGCGCTGATGTAGGCGACCGGGATGAGCACGAGGGTGACGAGCGTCGATGCGATCAGGCCGCCGATGACGACGCGCGCGAACGCGGCCTGGATCTCGGCGCCCGCGCCGATCCCGATGGCGAGAGGAAGGAGCGCGAGCACGGTCGTGGAGGTGGTCATCAGGATGGGTCTGAGGCGGAGGCGGCCTGCCTCGACGACGGCTTCGGGGGCGGCGAGGTGGCGTTCGCGGCGGAGCAGGTTGATCGTCTCGACGAAGACGATGGCGTTGTTCACGACGACGCCGACGAGCATGATCAGCCCCATGATGCTCTGCATGTTCAGCGTCGTTCCGGTGAGCAGCAGCGCCGGCACGACGCCGACCAGAGCCATGGGAACCGAGAGCATGACGACGAGCGGGTCGAGGAAACGCTCGAACTGCGCCGCCATGAGCATGTAGACGAGAGCGATCGCCATCGCGATCGCGATGAGGAAATCGCGGCGCGCCTCCTGCTGCTCCTGGTACTCGCCGCCGAACAGCAGCGACGAGGTCTCGGGCAGCGGGACCTCGGTGAGCGCCTCGCGGATGCGCTCGACCGCCTCGCCCAGGGCGAGGCCCCCCTCGAGGCTCGCGGTGATGTAGGTGACGCGCTGACCGTCGACGCGGCCGATCGCGGTCGGGCCTCGGCTCCGCTCCCGGCGGACCAGCGTCGAGAGCGGCACGGTGCCGCCCGTCGAGGTACGGAGCGAGACGTTGCGCAGGTCCTCCGCGAGAAGGCGGTCCTCCGGACGGAGCCGGACCACGATCGGATACTCTTCGCCGCCCTGGCGGAGCCTGCCGGCTTCCATTCCTCCGAGATTCGCCTGCAGGGTGCGCGCGACCTCGCGCGCGGAGAGCCCCACCTCGGCGATGCGGGCGCGGTCGATCACGAGGTTTTCCTCCGGCTGTCCCTCCCGCCGGCTGATCCGGACGTCCGTGATGCCCGCGATCCCCTCGATGCGCCTGAGCATGGCGCGGGCCGTTTCGTCGGCGCGATCGAGGTCCCATTCCCGGAGCTCGAGCTCGATCGCTTCCTCTCCGCCGCCCGAGCTGAAGATCCTTCGCAGGATCCAGAGACCGGGCTGCGCGTCGACGCGGATCTCGGCGCCCGGAATTTGACCCTCGAGGCTGGAGCGGAGGCGGTCGGCGATCTCCGTGGCCGAGACCGCGCGCCTTCCCTGCGGGGCGAGCTTGAGCTCGACCTCGGCATGGCTGCCGCGGACCTCGGTCGTCACCAGCTCGACGTCGCCGGGTGAGAGCAGCCGTCGGACGCGCGATTCCAGCTCGCGCACGTAGGTCCCGACCACGGCGATGTTGGTCCCCTGCGCCATGTCGATGTCGACGTCGATCTCGTCGGCGTCGGTCTGAGGGGCGAGCTCGACGGGGATGAGCGGCCACAGCAGCAGGGCCGCCAGGAGCAGCCCTCCGGTGGCGGCGAACACCAGGCCTCGCCGCTGGACCGCGCGGCGCAGCCTTCCCGTGTACCACGTCTCGGCGCGCGCGAACAGGTTACGGCGCGTTCTCGCGCGGCCCGAGCGGTGCAGCCTCGCCGCGAGCATCGGGACCAGGGTCAGCGCGACCATTAGCGAACAGACGAGGGCGAAGACCACCACGAGCGCGAGCGCCTGGAACAGAGCGCCGCTCGTCGTGCGGGTGAATACGACCGGAAGAAAGATCACGCAGCTCGTCAGCGTGGAGGCCACGATCGCTCCGGCCACCTCGCGCGTTCCCACCGCGGCCGCTTCGACCGAGCTCGCGTCCGTCTCCTCTCTCTTCCTCACGATGCTCTCGATCACGACGATGGCGTTGTCCACCATCAGCCCCACCCCGAGCGCGAGACCTCCGAAGGTCATCTGGTTCAGCGTCATTCCGCCGAAGTAGAGCAGCCCGAAGGTCGAGATCACCGAGATGGGGATCGCCAGAGAGATGATGAACGTGCTCGAGCGGTTCCGCAGGAAGACGTAGAGAATCACGATCGCGAGGAGTCCGCCCCAGATCGCGGAGTTGCGCACGCTCGCGATCGACTGCCGGATGAACTCGCTCTGGTCCGAGAAGATCGTCAGGTGGATCTCGTCGCTCTCGGCGTTGATCCTCGCGACCTCGCGCCGGATTTCCTGGGCGACCTCCACCGTGTTCGCCCCGCTCTGCTTCTGGATCCCGAGGCTGACCGAGGGGACTCCGTTCACCTCGACCAGATACAGCACGTCCTCGTGTCCGTCGCGCACCCGGGCCACGTCGGCCACGCGCATGGGGAACCCGTCGATCGTCGTGATGACCGTCGAGGCGATCTGGTCGACCGACACGTACTCGCCCGAGGTGCGCACGTACAGGTCGCTGAATCCGCTCTTGACGTTTCCGCCCGGAAGGGTGACGTTTTCCCTCGCGATCGCCTCCTGCACGTCGAGCGCGGTCAGGCCCGAAGCCTGGAGCCGCTCGCGATCGAGCTCGACCCGGATCTCGCGGTAGATCCCGCCCCTCACCTGGATGGCGCCGACGCCGGGGATCTGCTCGAAGCGCCGCGCCAGGTCCTCCTCCAGGATCCGCGTCAGCTCGGACAGCGGGTGCGAGGAGGTCGCGTACATGCTGACGACCTCGATGCGGTCGAGATCGAGCTTCAGGATCTCGGGGGGATCGGCTTCGAGGGGCAGCTCGTCCCGAAGGCGGTCGAGCGCGGCGCGCAGATCGTTCGCCGCTTCATCGATGTTCGTCCCGCGAGCGAACTCGAGCCGAACGCGGCTCGATCCCTCTTCCGAGACCGAGGTCATCCGCTCGAGATTCGGCAGGCCCGACACCGCGTTCTCGATCGGATCGGTGATGATTCTCTCGATCTCTTCGGGACCGACGTTGGGATACCGGACCCTGACCGTCAACTGGGTGAACTCGACCGCCGGCAGAAGGTCGATGGGAAGGGCGCGGAACGAGACGACTCCGACCACGATGAGCATCAGATAGATCATCGAGGTCGCGACGGGGCGGCGGATCGAGGCGTTCGTGATGGCTGCCATTCGAGTCGGCCCTCACTGCCCTGCGGCGGCCGCTCCGCCGCCGAGGTACTCTTCGCTGGAAGGCGGCACGATTCCCTCGGCTTTCGCGGTCTGCTGCTGCCGGGCGAGGAATCCGGCCAGAAGGTCTTCGCGCTGCAGCCCCTGGAGCGCGAGCACCCGCTCCCACCCCGCGCGCCGCGCTCGCGCGGTCTCGCTCTCCCGCTCGGAGATCAGATGCTGTCCCATGACCACGACCCACTCCCCCGGCTCGATCCCGCGCACGCCGACCGTCCCCATGCCTTCGGCGAGCACCTCGACCGGACGACGAGTCACCGGGTGAGCCGTGGGCGAAGGGGGATCATCCGCCGCGCCCGGCGGGCCCGGCGGGAGATCGATGGCGAAAATCACGATCTCCAGCGTGCGCGGGTCTTCCCAGATCGCGCTGGCCGGCACCAGAGTCGCGCGGCCACTCTCGCCGTAGAGAATGTCCACGGTGACGAACATTCCGGGACGGAGGCGGCGATCGTCGTTCCGGAGATCGATCTCGCCGGTCGTGCTGAACGTGGTTCGGCCGAGGAACGGGGAAATGCGCGAAAGGGTCGCGTCGATTCCGGCCTCGCCGAGAGCGGGGGAGGAGATGCGGACCGGATCGCCCTCGCGGACGTGCTCGAGCATCTGCTGGGTCAGGGGGATCTCGATGGTGAGCTCGTCGAAATCGCCGATCAGGAAGAGCAGGGTGCCGGGAGAGGCGATCATGCCGACTTCGGCGTTGCGCTGTCCGATGCGGCCCTCGACCGGCGCGCGGACGACGGTGCGGGCGAGGGCGGAGCGTCGCTCGTCGGCGGTCGCGCGCGCCTGCTCGATGCGGGAATCGGCCTGGTCCGCCGAGGCGCTGGCCGCGGCCACGCGGGCTTCCAGCGTCTCCAGCTCGAGCGAGCTGACGAGCTGCTCGGCCGCCAGCGCGCGCGTCCGCCGCATCTCCGCTTCGAGCTCCGCGACCCGAGCGCGCGCCTCCGCCGCCGATCCCTCGGCCAGACGTACGCTCGCCTCCGCCTGCCGCAGCTGCTCCCGCAGCCCCCGCCCGTCGAGCCGCACCAGCGGCTGTCCCCGGCGCACCTGCTCTCCGTTCCGAACGAGCACCTCGACGACCGGCGCTTCGATCTCCGCGTGAATCGCAACCTGGTTCTCGGCGCGCACCCGGCCGCTCACGCGCTCGCTCAGCGGAAGCTCCCCTTCGCGCGCTTCGACCGCTTCGACCGCCGGCGGGCGCACGGCCGCGGTCTGATCCACTCCTTCTCCGCACCCCGCGAACAGCGCCACGCCGCACGCGATGCTGATCATCGCTCGAAGCGCGCGGGAGAATCTGAGTGGTTGCGCCATGATCGGAAACGAGGCTACCACGGCAGCACACAGCCGACGCGGCGCTTCACGAAAGCGTAACCCGATCCGGCGGCGGGCTCTTTCCTTCGAGTCGGCCGGCCCGTTGAATGGGGAGTCGGGGCGGGATAGGGCGTCGATCCGCCAGCGGGCCGATCTGGCAGCGGCGTTGCATTTCATCATCCGGGGTATCGATGATGAGATGGGACACGAAACAGATGGCGGGGCGCGCCGCCTCCATCGCGACGATCTGGGGCGTGAGCCATCTTCTCTCGTCGGCGGGAGGACGGAAGGTCGCGCAGAAGGTCGATCGGAAATTCGATCGCGCCCAGCTTCGGACCGCGATGAGCGTCCGGCGCGGCGCCAGGAACGCGAGACGGAATCGCGGCTGGCTCGCGGCGGGTGTGGCGACTCTGGCGATCGCCACGGCGATGCTCACCAGGGCCGCGCGGAAAGGGTGATCCGCCCGGTCCCGACCGAATTCGCATTCTTGAGTTCATCGGGAGAGCTCATGAGCGCTCGACGCGTTGCACTCTTCGGCCTCGTCATTCTGTCTCTCGCGGCCTGCCGGGAGGAGTCGATCGAGGCCGCAGCGCGCGATTCCGCGCCGCCCCCCGCGGCCGCGGCTGCCCCGACCGACCTCGGCGGCGAGCAGGTCGATCGCACCATCGAGATCGGAGGTCCCCCTCTGGTTCGGGAAGTCCGGCTCGGCGGCCGGCTCGGCCCCGACGGTTCTCTCGAAGCCGACGCGGCGCGGTTCCGCGCGGGCGCCCCGATCCATCTCATCCTCGAGCTCGAGCAGGCTCCTCCCGGCTCCGCGGCCAGCGCCGTCTGGCGCCGCGGAGAGAAGACCCTCCTGCGGCAGCGGCTCGAGGTCGAGCCGGGCTCGACACGGATCCGCTTCACCGTCGAACAGACCGCGGACTGGGCGCCCGGAACCTATCAGGTCGACGTCTCCATGGGCGGATCCGAGGTCGAGACTCTCGAGTTCGTCATCGACGAGTAGCGCCGGCGACGCATCAGAACGGCATCTCGTGATCGCCGAGCCCGAAGAAGTGGCCGAGCTCGTGGACCACGGTCTCGCGAATCTCGTGGACCACCTCGGCTCGCGAGCGGCTGACCCGGAGGATGGGCCCGCGGAAGATGCTGATCTGATTCGGCAGCGAGGGGAGCTGGTTCCAGCTCCGATCGGGGCGCGCGACGCCGCGGAAGATCCCGAGCAGCTCGCCGTCGCCCTCCGAGATCTCGAGGTCCTCGTCTGTCGGCTCCTGCTCGACGACGATGGCGACGTTTTCGAGCAGCTCGCGGAACTCGGCCGGTAATCCCGCGAGGGCTTCTTCGACGAGGCGCTCGAACTCGTCGGGTGAGATGCGGCGGCCGCGGGTGGGCATCGGGGGAGCGATTATCCCAAAGGGCCAGCCGATCCGGTACACTGGGACTCGACTCGAAGATCAATCCCTTCTCCGCCCGGGAAGGGAAGTGGAGGAGGTGCGGCGGGATGCGGTCGGACAGAGGAGTGGTGTATGGGGCCGTGGCCGTCCTGCTGTTCGTCGGGGCGCTCGAAGCGCTCGCGGCGAAGGGGGCGGCGAGAGCGAAGCGATCGAAGCGCTCGGCCCCCCGGGCGGTCGTATTCACGGTTCCGGAGCACGATCCGGAGTATCCGCTGACGGTACGCGAGCGCGCTCTCGCGGAGGAGCTCGCGACGCTGTGGACCCGGGATGCGGGGAGGCTCGTGCACGTGCTCTCGCGCGCCGCCGCGGAAGGAGGGTCGGACCGTCTGACGCTGCTTCTGGCCATCGCGCACGCGGAGACCAACGGTCGGATCCTGCTGGTGTCCGAAGCCGGAGCGGTCGGCCTCGCGCAGGCGACCCCGGTCGCCTACATCGCGGAGGGATTCACCGGGCCGCTCCACGTCACCGACGATTACCTCCGCGGGTCCCGCGCCTACATTATGAAGAAGCCGCTCGGCGACGTGGCGCGAATCGCGTCGATGCTGCTGGAAGCGGGCCCGGACGAGCGCATCGGCGGGAAGGCCGCCGAGATGCTCGCCGACGCGTTCCGCTACCGCAGGGAAGGGGTGGACGAGCTGCTGTTGCTCGAGCGATGGGGTGACGAGGCGTGGCTCGAGGCCATCCGGCGCGACGAGCAGCGCAACCTCCGGATGCTCACCGATCTGGAAGCGGTGCTCGGTCGAGGCGCCCCGCGGCCCGAGCTCGAAGAGATCCACGAGCGTGCACGGAGCGGCTACCGGAGCGAGATCGAGCTGCAGCGGACGAGCTGGAGGCGCTATCAGCGGGACCTGCTCGCGCGGCGGGACGCGGTTCTGCGCGCGCGGTTCGGCGGAGATCCGGAAGCGATCGCGAAGAGCCGTGCGTACGAAGCGGGGGTCGTCCTCGCTTCAGAGCTCGACGAGCGCTTCTCGCCGCCGGCGATGGCCCGCTTCCTGGTGCAGCACGTCGACACCAAGCTCGGCCAGGCCCGCGCCCTCGGCGCCCCCGACGAGAGCCTCGAGCGTCTCACCGCCGCGCTCTACAACGGCGGCGGCCACAACGTCAAGCGGATGCGCAGCGGTCTGATCGTGTCGCTCCCCGAGACCGAGCGCTATTCCGCCAAGGTCCCGGCGACACGGATGCGCCTCGATCGCGCCGCCGCGTCCATCCGATCGAGCGAGAGCGTCGGCGGCAGGTGACGCGTCAGCTCGGACCGAGCCGGATCGAGCCGTTCACCGTCGAGATGTGGATCGGAACACCCCCTCCGCCGTTGATCGTCCCCCGCAGTTTACGGCGTCCCATCTCGCTCGCCGTCAGCGGAAGCTCGGAGCTGATGCGTCCGTTGACCGTCGAAACCTCAACGTCCGCACGGATGTCCGCGGGGAGGGCGAGCGCGACCTTTCCGTTCACCGTCGAAATCCGCACCTTCGAAGGATCCGAGCCCATGAGCTGAGCGTCGATCGCACCGTTCACGGTCGAAGCCTCGAAACTCCCCGCCCCCCGCACCACGTCGATCCGGCCGTTCACGGTCACGAGCGCGAATCCCCCCTCGACCCCGTCCACCTCGATCGCGGCGTTGACCGTGTCGATCACCAGCCGCGCGCCGCGCGGCAGCTTGATCCGGTAATCGACCTTCGCGCTGAAATCGGACCCCGAGAACAGATCGAACAGATCGAACGCTCCTCTCCGCTCGCGGGGATACCGCGTCCGGACCTCGAGTCCCTTCGAGGTCCGGGTCACCTCGATCCTCAGTTCCTTCATCGCGTCTGCCGCCGCGTCCCGCCGCCGCGCACGGATCCGCTTTTCCGCCTCGATCCGGACCTCGTCGCGGTCCCACGCGGTGACGCTCACCGATCCGTTCACGTTGTCCAGCGAGAACTCCTCTCCCTGGAGCGGCCAGGTCCCCTCGAATCTCTCCACCAGCGTATCGGCCGGCGCCATCGCCGCGAACGCGAGAAGAAAGAGCGGGAGTAGCATGCGGGCGCGTTTCATCGGGAACCTCCGTTCTCGTTTCTGACCCTTCATACGGCCCGCGCCTCGGAGAGTTTTCGTGCCGCCGGCGGGAGCGAGGGGAACGCTCTGATATTCTCCTCCGCATGCTGGCAGCGGTCCCCGGCAGCGAGGCGGAGTTTCATAAAATGGTGATCCTGGTCGCCGTCACCGGCCTTCTCGCCTTCGGCGTGTCGGCCGGGATCCTCACGGCGTTCTGGAAGAGCCTCCGCCGCGAAGACGCGGAAGGGGCCGCGCGCTTCACCTCCCGATCGGCGATGCTGCTGGTCGCCCTCATCGCCGCGCTCCTGCTGTTCTCGCTCCTCTTCGCCGGACTGTCGTACCTGTAGCGGGCGGCGGGCCGGGAGTCGCGCGAATCACTCGACCACGAAGCGCGCGAGCAGCAGCGTGGCGGCGGTGATGAGGGCGATCAGGGCGAGGTTGAGCCAGATGCCGGCGCGCACCATCTGAACGACCGAGATGCGTCCCGAGCCGTAGACGATGGCGTTGGGAGGGGTGGCGACCGGGAGCATGAAGGCACAGCTCGCCGCGAGGGCCGTCGGAACGGCGAGCAGCGCCGGGTCGGTGCCGATGCCGGCAGCCGCGGAACCGACGATCGGAAGGAACGCGGCGGCGGTCGCGGTATTGCTGGTCATCTCGGTGAGGAATATGACGAGCGTGGTCACGGCGACGACCGCGACCCAGGGAGGGACCCCGTGCAGCAGCGCGACGGCACGGCCGATCGCGAGGGCGAGCCCGCTCGCCTCGACCGCCGAGGCGAGCGAGAGTCCTCCACCGAACAGGAGCAGCACCGACCAGGGGACGCGCTCGAGATCGCCCAGGCGGACGACGAACTCCGGGCGGCGCCAGCGGACGGGGATGGCGAACAGCAGCACGGCGCCGGCGATCGCGATCCCCGGGTCGGTGAGCCCCGGGATCCGTCGCTCGAGGAGCGGGCGGAAAATCCAGGCCAATGCGATGAAGAGAGTGACGGCGGCGGCCAGACGCTCCTTCCTCTCGATCGGGCCGAGCGAGCGGATCTGGTCCCGGAGGGCGGCGGCTCCACCCGCGAGCGCTCCGGCCGGGAGGCGGTGGAGGCGGAGCAGAATGGCCCAGCAGACCGGCAGCGCGACGGCGGCGAGCGGGACGCCGAGGAGCATCCACTGCGCGAATCCGATCCGGAGGCCGTGGCTCTCCGCGAGATAGCCGGCGAGCAGCGCGTTCGGCGGCGTTCCGATGAGGGTCGCGAGCCCGCCGATGGTCGCGGCATACGCCAGCCCGAGCATGAGCGCGGTGGCGAATCCCTCCGACTCGGCCCCTTCGGTGCGCGCGTTCACCAGTGCGATCACGGACAGCCCCATCGGCAGCATGAGCGCGACCGTCGCCGTGTTGCTCACGGCTGCGCTCAGCAGGGCCGTCGCGAGCATGAATCCGAACAGCAGATTCCGCGGCCGGGTCCCGACCACGGCCATGATGCGGTAGGCGATGCGGCGATGCAGTCCCGAGTTCTCCAGCGCGATCGCGAGGATGAACCCCCCCAGGAACAGGAAGATGATCGGGTTGGCGTACGGCGCGGCGGCGCGATCGATCGTCGCCACGCCGAGCGCGGGGAACAGCGCGAGGGGAAGGAGCGCGGTCGCCGGAATCGGAATCGCCTCGGTGATCCACCACACCGCCATCAGCACGCCGGCCGCCGCCGTCTTCCACGCGAGGGGCGGCACGCCGGCCGGCGCCGGCGTCATCAGAATCGTCGCGAACGCGAGAGGACCCAGAATCAGACCGATCTTCTGCCGCATTCACGCATCCCGGGGTTGGCTTCGCGAAGCCCGGCTCAATGTCCGTGCGCTGCCGCGCCGCTCGTCGCCGCGACGGCCGGTTCTCCCTCGCGCTCGAAGAACAGCGGCCGTCTCGTACGGGGGTGATTGCCGATCTCGTTCATGGTCATCGAGTCGAACAGCCTTCCGTTGACCATCACCCAGCGGATCGATTCGGAGTTGCGGATGTCCTCGAGCGGATCGGCGTCGAGGACGACCAGATCGGCGAGCTTTCCCGGCTCGATCGAGCCGAGGTCGCGCTCCATGCCGAAGTACTCGGCGCCCCAGAGCGTCGCGGCCCGGAGGGCCTCGTGCGGGGTCATTCCTCCCTGGACGAACATCCAGAGCTCCCAGTGTGCGGCGAGACCTTCGCGCTGTCCGTGGGCGCCGATCTGCACGTGCACTCCGCGCTCGGCGAGCGCGGCCGCCACCTCCGCGTTGCGGAAGTGATTGAAGTCGTCTTCCGGCACGAGCATTCTGCGGCGCGATCGCGCATCGATGATTCGCCGCGGCACGAACGCCAGAAGCCGCTCGTTCTCCCAGACGTTCGTCGTCTGATACCAGTAGTTCTCACCCCAGATTCCGCCGTAGCCGACGACCAGCGTCGGCGTGTACCACGTGTCGGTCTGCGGCCAGAGCTGGAGGACGTCGTCGTAGACTCTCGCGACGGGGATGGAGTGCTCGATTCCGGTGTGGCCGTCGACGACCATCGACATGTTGTGCTGGAACAGCGAGCCGCCCTCGGGGACGACCATCATGCCGAGCTCGCGCGCGGCGGCGACGACCTGCTGGCGCTGATCCCGCCGCGGCTGGTTGTAGCTCTTCACGCTGAACGCGCCGACAGCCTTCATCCGGCGGAGGTGCGAGAGCGCATCCTCGAGGCTGTCGATGTGGGCCGTGAACGGCGCCTTCGCCCCGTACAGGATCGTTCCGGTCGAATAGATCCGCGGGCCGACGACGCGGCCCGCCCGGACCATCTCGCTCGCGGTGAAGATCTCGCTCGTGTCGTTCGACGGATCGTGGATGGTCGTGACTCCGAACGCCAGCGAGGCGAGATTCACCCAGCTCTGCTCCGGCAGGATCTCGTCGTCGCCCATCGAGCCGTGCCAGTGCACGTCGATCAGCCCGGGGATCACGGTCGCTCCTGCGAGCTCGAGCACCCTCGTGCCGGCGGGCACCTGCACCGCGTCGCGCGGCCCGACGGCCGTGATGCGGTTCCGCTCGATCACGATCGTGCCGTCTTCGATGACCTGGTCGCCCCTCATCGTCACGATCCGCCCGCCGGCCAGCGCCAGCCGCCCCGAGGGAACGTCGCTCGCGGCGTCGAACCCGATGTGGATCCCCTCCTCGGGCGGCTCGGGAAGCTCCTGGTCCGCTTCCCCGATCCACCCGAACGCCTCGGCGAGCTCGCGCGAGAACAGCTCCGGTCCGAGCGACCAGTAGAGGCGCTCGGAGTCGGCCGACCAGTGGAGGTACTCTCCTGCATCGCGCGAGACCCGCTTCGCCGGGACCGACTTCATGTTCGGTCCGATGGCGAGCGGCTTCGCCGCGGCCACCAGCGGGACGATCCACGCGTTGAACCGCTCGGTGAAGGCGATCCACCGCCCGTCGGGCGAGACTCGGAACTCGGTCGCCGCTTCGCTCGTCGCGTGGGTCCGCTCGTCGCTCCCGTCGAGCTCGATCGAGCGGAGCTCGCGTTTGTCCTCCTCGCCGAACGTCATGAAGTACACGCGATCCGCCTCCGAACCGAAGTGGGGGAGGAACCCCCGCTCCACGATGCGCACCGGCTCGCCCCCCGACGCGGAAATCGAGTAGAGGCCCCTGTCGCGAGAGTGGAGCCGCGAGCGCAGCCCCCCGCCCGAGCTCGCGCGATAGACGATCCGCCGGCCGTCAGGCGTGAAGGCCGGCTCGACGTAATGTCCCGCCTGGCGCGTCACCACGCGCCCCTCGCCCCCCCGCGCCGGCACGACGCGGATCGCCCCGAGGCCCTCGTCGTCCCAGCTCACGTACACGATCGACCGCCCGTCTCGCGAGAAGGAGGGGTAGTACTCGAAGTGCTCGTTCTGTCGCGTCAGCCGCCGCGGCGTCCCGTTCGGAAGCTCGCGGGTCCAGAGGTGCCCCATGGCGGAGTAAACCACCTGGTCGCCCCGCGGTGCGACTTCGACCCAGCGGAGCATCCGCACCGGAAACGTCTCCGGCGCCACTTCGACGGGAAAACGCAGCGCCTCGAATACTTCCCGCTCGCCGGTCACCCGGAACGGGATCTCGCCGATCTCGCCCGAGGCGACGTCCACCCGGCGGATCTTTCCGCCCGACCAGAAGACGATCGACCGGTTGTCGGGCGTCCACGCCATCGCCGGATAGACGCCGTGGACCGCCCACGTCTCCTGCATGTCGCGATCGAGTCCCGCGTAGACCGGAGTCTCCGCGCCGGTCTCGAGATCGGCGAGGTGGAGAACCGTGTCGAGCCTCACGCGGCGGACGAACGCCAGCTTCTTCCCGTCGGGCGAAGGCGTCGGGCGGATCGATCCCCCCGGCCCGGTGATGAACCGCTCGGTCTTCCCCGTCTCGCGGTCGAACCGCTGGATGACGTAGATCTCGTCGTTCGGGTCCTTGTTGTACTGGAACACCCCGCCCGGAGTGACGTCCTGGCTGTAGTAGAGATACCGCCCGTCGGGCGAGAAGGCCGGCTCGCCCGCGTCCTTCTGATCGTTCGGCTTCTCGGTGAGCTGAACCCCCTCACCCCCCGAGCGGTGATAGAGCCACATCTCTCCCGCACCGAGCGAGCGCCGCGACGTGAAGTGCTTCCGCGCCACCAGATACTGTCCGTCCGGCGTCCACGCCGGCGAGTTCAGAAGCCGGAAGCTCTCCTTGCTCACCTGCTGCGGATCGCTCCCGTCGCGGCGCATGATCCAGATGTTGTCCCCCCCGGAGCGGTCCGAGGTGAAGGCGATCCATTTTCCGTCGGGAGAGAATCGCGGCTGCATGTCCCAGGCGACGCCGCTCGTCAGCGCCCGCGCTTCTCCTCCTCCGATCGGGACGGCGTAGACGTCGCCCAGTAGATCAAAGATCACCTCGGTCCCATCCGGGCTCACGTCGACGCTCATCCACGTCCCTTCGGCCACGTCGATCGACGCGCGCCGGGACGGTCCCGGCGGATCGTCGACGCTCCAGGTGTCCTCGGCCTCCGGCTCGTCGGCGTCGGGCGGGACCTGCTGCTCCGGCGGGGTCGGGAGCGGCTCCTGGGCCGCCGCCGGGGCGCCGGTGACGAACGTGAGCAGAACGAGGGCACGGAGCAGTCGCATCGTCGTGGGTCCTTTCCGGAGGGAGATGGCGCCCCCGACCGGGGCGCGGCGGGAAGTCTACCGCAGGGCGGAGCGGGCGAGCGCGCCGGCGGCCGCGAGCGGGATCCGGCCCGGCGGTCGGGTCCTGGCAGATGTCCGCCGGCGAACAAGGTCGAATTTATGAGTCCTATGCCACTTACGAGTCGATCGTCCGCCCGTGCCTCGGGCGGCGCCGGTTGTCATAATCTGAGGTTTTGTGGATTATTTGTAGTAATCTCCCCGTTCCTCCTACACGCAGTGAGGCTGTGCGGTTCTGATGCGAAGGAGGCGGTTCCTTCGAGGTGTCCGAGCAGCGCCACGAGCTCAGGTGAGATCGAGGGAGAGAATCGAATGAGGAGTCAGGGCACGGTGAAGTGGTTCAACGATGCGAAGGGATTCGGTTTCATCACGCTGGAGAGCGGCGAAGACGTGTTCGTTCATTACAGCGCGATCCAGGGATCGGGATTCCGGACGCTGGCCGAAGGGGCGCAGGTGGAGTTCGATCTGACCGAGGGACCGAAAGGGAAGCAGGCGACCAACGTCGTCCCCGTCTGAACGGGAGTACTGCCGGCCATCGGCCGGCGCGCATGATCGGGAGCGCCGGCGGGCCGCCGGCGCTCCCGCGCGTTTCGTGGCTACTCACTGACCTGCGCCGGCGAGGAGACCTCCGGGCAGCGGCGCACGGTTCGGAGCTCCGATCTCGCGGCAGCGGCACGTTTCGATCAGAGCGGCCGGGACGCTCCTGGTCCAGACCTGGTGACGGACGGCCCACCGCTCGGTGCCGGTGACGGGATCGACGACGGTGATGCTGCCCTGGGTGATCGTGAACAGGGGAAGCCTGGTGGCTCGGGCCGATTCGCGATCCTGTTTCGAGGCGTGGACGATGCCGTTCGGATGGGTGTGGATGATCGCGACAGTACCCGCGGGAACGACGCCGGCGAACTCCTCGCTGCGGAAGCGCATCTTCATCGGCCAGAGCAGGCAGCTCCAGCGGCCGCCGTCGCGGACGAGAAAGGCGGCGCGCTCGAAGTCGGTCGTTCCGGCGCCGGAGAGAAGAAAGAGGTCGCGGAAGAGCGCGACGACCTGAGGATCGTCGAGTAGGGTTTCGAGCTCGGGAGGAGTGGCGCGCAACGTCGCGGGAGGTGGCGCCGCTGGCCGCACGAACGGCGGCGCCTCTGTTCGGCTCGAAGCCGGTTCGGCGATCACGGGCAGTGCGAATACGAACAGAATCAGAGCTGCGGTCTTCGAGACTCGTCGCATCGGCGGACTCCCTTCGGCGTTTCACCGAATGTCCGGCCGCGCGCGGTGAAGGTTCTCGACGATCCGCGAACAAACACTCAACGATCGGTCGCCGCCGCCCGCGCGGAATCACCCGTTCGTCACGTCGATCGGCCGTTGCGGGCCGCCCGTGACCGTTCCGACGCAGGAGCGCGATGGAAGCCGGCGATCGAGGCGGGTACGGGCGGTGCTTCCTGCGACGAAGCGGTCAACTCGCGGGCGTGTCGGTCGCGTGAACGGGGCGGATGGGCCGGGACGAGCCCGAGTGTCCTACCTCGACAATCGCTCGGCGATCAGCGGCGCATCGCGCCTGATGTTCCAGAGCGCGCCGGCTGAATCGTAGTTGTGTCCGATGAAGTAGAGGTTGGGCTGGTCGAGGCTGACGACGCGGTCGCGCCGGCGCGCGAATCGCCGCTCGTCGAGCCGTACCAGACCGCCGAGGATCTCGATCGCAGGATCGAATCCGGTGGCGAGCAGGATCTCGTCGAACTCCTCTTCGGTCCCGTCGGCGAAGCGCGCACCCCGTCCGGTCAGCCGCTCGATGCCGCCCCGAAGCGCGATGCGCCCTTCGCGGATCGCGCGCACCAGTCCCGTGCCGATCATCGGGATCGAATCGAGGGGACCGTACGGCGGGCGGGGAAACGGAGAGGGGCCGTTCCTCCATTCGGTCACCGCCCCCACCGCTCCGACGACGGAACGGCGCACGGGGGCGGGAAGCCGGCGGACCAGGGCGGCGAGGTACTGGATCGGGATCCCGAGAATCTCTCTCGGAACCACGTTGGCGCCGGAGCGGACCGCGACGCTCACGCGCGCGCCGTGCGCGGCGAGCTCGGTCGCGATCTCGTTGGCGGAGTTCCCCGTTCCGACGATCAGGATGCGCCGCCGCTCGCACGCCTCCGCTCGCAGGTACTCGACGCTGTGTCGGATCGGCCCGCCGAACTCCTCGCTCCCCGGCAGACGGGGGACCCGCGGATTCGAGATGATTCCCGTCGCGACGACGATCGCCCCGGCGCGGATCTCCCCTCGCGAGCTGAGCACCCGCCACGTCTGATTCACCCGCGTCACCCGATGCACCGCGCAGCGGGTCTCCACCGGCAAACCCCCGGCGTAACGCTCCAGGTACGACACGAGCGCATCGCGCGGCGGGAACAGCGGCGTCCCCCGCGGAAATCTCATTCCCGGCAGATGGGACAGATGCCTGCCGGTGTGGAGGACGAGACTGTCGTAGAGCCCGCGCCAGCTCGTGCCGACCGAGGCGCCGCGCTCGAGCACGCGGTGCTCGATCCCCCGCCGCTTCAGCTCGTGTGATGCAGCCAGCCCCGCGGGACCGGCGCCGATCACGACGACCAGTTGCGGCCGGGAAGCGCTCACCGCGCCATGGTAACCGGGCGCCGCCGGATCGAGTCATGCCGTGTTCAAGGATATACTCTCCCCCTCCCATCAACCCTTCCGGAGGATCGATGCGCAGAACCGTCCAGATCGCAGTCCTTCTGCTCGCCGTCGGATGCCGCACGCCCGGCATGGTGGCTCCGCCGCCGTCGGCCGCCCCGGAGCCGGTCGCGCCCGCCGCGACGCCGTCCGCGACGGCCCGCTCGACGGCCGATCACCGCCTGCTGAACGCCGTTCTCTGGATCCAGACCGCGGCGGAGTACCGTGCGCTCGCGCTCCAGGCGTTCAATTCGGCCCGGACCGCCCTCGACCGGGCCCTCGCCGACCCGACGATCAGCGCCGCGCCGGAGCAGCTCTCGCCCGACACCTCGCTGCCCCCGGCGGTCATCGTCGACGTCGACGAGACGATGCTCGACAACTCGCCGTTCGAGGCTCGCTTGATCCTGAGCGGCGGCAGCTTCAACGCGCAGAACTGGACCGCGTGGGTCGACGAGAGGAACGCCCCCGCGATCCCGGGAGCGCTGGAGTTCGCGCGGCACGCGGCGAGCCGGGGCGTCACGATCTTCTACGTGAGCAACCGCGACGCCGAGCACGAAGCCGCCACGCGCGACAACCTCAGATCCGCCGGCTTCCCGCTCTCCGCCGAGATCGACACGGTCCTGCTGCGGGGCGAGCGGCCGGAGTGGGCCACTTCCGAAAAGAGCGATCGCCGCCGGTCGGTCGCCCGAGGATTCCGCGTCCTGCTGATGATCGGCGACGATCTCGGCGACTTCCTTCCGGGCGTCCGCGTCTCCCGTGACGAGCGCCTCGACAAGATCCGGCCGTACGAATCGTGGTGGGGGACGCGGTGGTTCGTGGTGCCGAATCCGATGTACGGATCGTGGGAGGGAGCGCTGACCGCCGGGGCCTCGCCCGAAGAGCGGGATCAGAGGCTCCTCGAGTCGCTGCGCACCGGGCGCTGACCGCCGGAGGATCGGACGGATGGCCGGCGCTCTGTCGCTCGAGACTCGCGACGGCGTGGCGATCGTCCGGATCGACGTACCCGACTCGCGCCTCAACATTCTCCGCTCGGATCTGTTCGACGAGCTCGAGGCGATGCTCGACCGGATCGAGCACGAGGACGATCACCGGGCCGCGGTGATCGCGAGCGGCAAGCCGGGAACGTTCGTGGCGGGCGCCGACCTTCGCGAGCTCTCGGCGATCCGGGAGGCGAGCGAGGCGGAACGGCTCTCGCGCCGGGCGCACGATCTGTTCGATCGGATCGCCGTGTCGCCGAAGCCGTTCGTCGCCGCCATCGAAGGGGCGGCGCTCGGCGGAGGGCTCGAGCTCGCGCTCGCCTGCCACGCCCGCGTCGCGAGCGACGATCCGGCGACGGTGCTCGCACTTCCGGAGGTGACGCTCGGCCTGTTGCCGGGCGCGGGAGGAACGCAGCGGCTTCCGCGGCTGATCGGTCTGCCGCAGGCGCTCCCGATGCTGCTGACCGGCTCGCGCGTGCGGGCGCGCCGGGCGCTCGAGCTGCGGCTGATCGATCGCCTCGCCCCTCCCGGGTCGACCGTCGAGATCGCCCTCGCTCTCGCACGCGAGCTCGCCTCCAGGCGGACCGCCGCGCGCTGGAGCTCGGCCTCCTGGAGCCCTCGCCTCGGGACTCCCGCCGGGCGGCGCCCGCTGCAGAACCGCATCCTCGCGGCCGCTCCGATGCGCGCTCTGCTGCTTCGAAAGGCGCGCTCGCAGATCGTGCGCAGGACGCGCGGGCTCCATCCCGCTCCATTCGAGATCCTCGAGGCCGTCCGGAGCGGGCTCGCCGAGGGCTTTCGCGCCGGTCAGCGCAGCGAGATCGCGGCGTTCGGCCGGCTCGTCGCGTCGGCGGAGGCGAAAGAGCTGATTCGCCTGTTCGAGCTGACGGCGGCGCGGAAGAAACGGCCGGCCGATGCTCCGGCGATCGGGCGGGTCGGGGTGGTCGGCGCGGGATTGATGGGGGAGGGGATCGCCTCGGTCACGCTCGACGTGTACGAGGTCGTGCTCGAAGACGTGAGCTCCGAGACGGCGGCGAAGGCCCGGGCGTCGATCGAGAGCTCGCTGGAGCGGCGCGTCCGCGCCGGCGCGCTGAGCGCGGCGCAGCGGGACGAGCGCGTCGCCCGCCTCGCGGTGGCGAGCGATCTTTCGGGCCTCGCCGGCTGCGACGTGATCATCGAGGCGGTCTTCGAGGACCTCGCGCTCAAGCGTCGCCTGCTCGCTGAGCTCGAGCGGATCGCCGGCCCCGACGCGGTCCTCGCCTCGAACACCTCGGCGATTCCGATCGCGCAGCTCGCGCGAGGCCTGCAGCACCCGCAGCGGGTGATCGGGATGCACTATTTCTCTCCCGTTCCGAAGATGCCGCTGCTCGAGATCGTCGCCCCCTCGCGCGCGTCGAATCGGGCGATCGCCGCGGCCGCCGCGCTCGGAGTCCAGCAGGGAAAGGCGGTGATCGTCGTCGGCGACGGGCCGGGGTTCTACACCACGCGCATTCTGGCGCCGTATCTCAATGAGGCGATGATGTTGCTCGAGGAAGGCGTCGCCCCCGGTGCGATCGATTCCGCGCTGCGCGAGTTCGGCTTTCCCGTCGGGCCGATCACGCTGCTGGACGAGGTCGGGATCGACGTCGCGGCGCACGTCTCGGCCGAGATCGGCGAGGCGTTCGCCGAGCGGGGGCACGAGCCCTCGCTCGGCCTCGCCGCGCTCGCCGAGGCGGGTCTCCTCGGAAGGAAGAGCGGCCGTGGCTTCTTTCTCTACCGCGACGGCCGGAAGATCGGACCGAACCCGGACGCCCTCGCCGCGCTCGGCTCGCCCGGGCCCGCTCAGCTCCCGGCCGTCGAGATCGTCGAGCGGCTCGTGCTCGCGATGGTCGGAGAGGCGGCGTGGTGTCTCGACGACGACATCCTGAAATCCGAAGACGACGGAGATCTCGGCGCGGTCCTCGGGCTCGGCTTTCCTCCCTTTCGCGGCGGCCCGTTCGCCTGGGCGCGGCGCGAGGGACTTCCCGACGTCCGGAGGCGGCTGGGCGCGCTCGAGTCGCGGCTCGGCCCGCGATTCCATCCGGCGGCGACGTTCGGCTAGTGGCCGGCGATGGGCCGCGGGCACAGGCGCTGCTACACTCCCGTTTCTCCGGGCCGGAGCGGAATCGCGGCCCCGGGCCGACGGCGCCTCCGGCGCCGCACGAAACGACCAGCAGGGAGGAGCCATGACACTTCGAAACGCCGCCTGCTTCGCGGCGATCCTCGCCATCGCGATCTCGGGCTGCACGAGCGTCCCGACGGCGGCCGTCGCCCCGCTCGGGGCGACGACCTATCCGGACGACCCTCATTCGTTCTCGAAGCCGAACGATGCCGTCGTCGAGCACCTCGATCTCGACCTTTCGGTCGACTTTCCCGGGAAGAAGCTCATCGGAAGGGCCTCGCTGGTGGTGAACAACCGGGCGGGCGGGTCCGAGCTGTGGCTCGACACCCGGGACCTCGTGATCCGGAACGTGACCCTCGGAGGCGAGGCGAGTCCGACCGGCCATCGTCTCGGGGAGGCGGAGGGAGTGCTCGGCCGCCCGCTCGTGATCGAGATCGAGCCCGGCACGCGCCGGGTCAACATCGAGTACGAGACCACACCCGGTGCGGCCGCGGTGCAGTGGCTCGCTCCGTCGATGACGGCCGGCGGACGGTGGCCGTTCCTGTTCACTCAGTCGCAGGCGATCCTCGCCCGCACCTGGATCCCGCTGCAGGACACGCCGGCGGTCCGCTTCACGTACGCTGCGACGATCCGCGTCCCGCCGCCGCTGATGGCGGTGATGAGCGCCGAGAACCCGACGGCCGCCGAGCCGGACGGAATCTACGATTTCCGGATGCCGCAGCCGATCCCGTCGTATCTGATGGCGCTGGCGGTGGGTGATCTCGAGTTCCGTGCCATCGGCGAACGCGCCGGCGTCTACGCCGAGCCGTCGGTCGTCGAGAAGGCGGCGTGGGAGTTCGCCGACACGCCGCAGATGATCGAGGCGGCCGAGCGGATGTACGGGCCGTATCAGTGGGGGCGCTACGACATTCTCGTGCTTCCGCCGAGCTTTCCGTTCGGGGGGATGGAGAACCCCCGCCTGACGTTCGCGACGCCGACGATCCTGGCAGGCGACCGCTCGCTCGTCTCGCTCGTCGCGCACGAGCTCGCGCACTCCTGGTCGGGCAACCTCGTCACGAACGCGACGTGGGACGACTTCTGGCTGAACGAGGGATTCACGACGTATTTCGAGAACCGGATCATGGAGCAGGTGTACGGGGAGGACTTCGCGCGCATGCTCGCCGCGCTGGGCCGCGGCGATCTCGACGACGAGATCGTCGAGCTGGGCGAGACGAGCCCCGACACGCGGCTCAAGCTCGATCTCGCGGGACGCGATCCCGACGAGGGAATGACCAGCGTCGCCTACGACAAGGGATCGCTCTTCCTCCGGCTGATCGAGCAGACGGTCGGGCGCGAACGGTTCGATCGGTTCCTGCGAAGCTGGTTCGACCGCTACGCGTTCCAGTCGCGCACGACGGAGAACTTCGTCGAATACCTGAAGCAGAATCTCCTCACGCCGCGGGAGCAGACCGCGATCCGGGTCGACGAATGGGTGTACGGGCCGGGTGTGCCTTCGAACGCGCCCGTCGTTCAGTCGGAGCGGATCGCGCGCGCCCG
>DATKCD010000092.1:0-13617 GCA_035544735.1 Thermoanaerobaculia bacterium | reverse complement strand
TGCGGGCGTCCCGCCCGCACCACACCACACCGGGGGGCCGGGTTCCTGATTTTCCCCCACCCGGGGGCGGGCGGGACGCCCGCACCACACCACACCACACCGGGGGCCGGGGTTCCTGATCCCTCCCGGGGGCTATCCCTCCGTTCCCTTTCGGGGGAAGGCCTTGCGCAGGAAGAAGGCGGCGCCGGCGACGGCGACCGCGACCGCGGTGCCGATGAAGACGAAGTTCCAGGTCGAGAACGCCCAGGCGTAGCGCCACCCGTTGTAGAGCATCGTCGCCGCGATCCCGAGATAGATCACCGCGCGGAACACGTACCACTGCCGCGGCATCGGCCGGGGCCGCAGCGACTCGCTCCACAGCAGCCAGAGCATCATCGTGATCGCGGCGACCGGGATGAGGAATCCTGCCGTCTGGTTCATGCCGGGTGACGAATGACGAGATCGTGAGCCTCGACGCCGCGCGGCTCACTTTCCGCGTTCTGCGTTCTCACTTCCACACTCGACTCTCGACACCCGATCCCCTTCACCGCAGCATCGCGTCCCAGGCCGTCTCGTCGTAGCCGAATGCCGCCCGCGATCCCGCGACGACCAGCGGCCGCTTCATCAGGTTCGGATCCTCGAGCATCAGGTCGATCGCCTGCTTTTTCGTGAGCTTCGTTTCGCCGAGACCGCGCTCCTTGTAGGCCGGGGAGCGGCGATTGAGGAACTCGTCGAGGCGGGCGGCGTCGACGTGGGTCTCGAGGAGCGCCCGCGGGGGAGGATCCTTCGCGAGGTCGTGTCTGCGGATCTCGACATGCTCACCTTCCAGGTAAGCCAGCGCCCTGCGGCAGCTCGTTCAGGTCGGCTTGAGCCAGATGTCGACGCGTTTCATCGGTCGCTCCCGCTGCCGCCGTTCGCGGCGGCGAGCGCGTCGATCATATCGTGAACCACCGGCGTGCAGGTACCGCCGCAATGGCCCGCCGGCGACGGCCCTCATATAATCGACCCATGCCGCGAGGAGACGTCCGGGTCATCACCGTCGGGCGGCGGACCACGATGCTGCTGCTGCTTCTGGCGACGGCCGCCATCGTCGCCCTCACGCTCTGGGTCTCCGGAAAGGCGTACACCAAGGTCGATCCCGAGCCGTTCCGGGAGATCCGCCTGCTCACCTCGAGGCTGGCCGAGGGGCCGGTGCGCACCGAGACGATCGTGGCACTGACCATGCCTCTGCTTCTCAACGTGTTCCTGTTCCTCCCGTGGGGCTTTCTCATGTTTCTCGTGCTCGACCGTCCGGGGAGCTCGACCATGCAGAGCTACCTGCTCACGCTCCTGCTCGCGATGGCATTCAGTTCGCTGATAGAGGCGTGGCAGTACTTTCTCCCGACCCGAGTTACCGATATCAATGACATCATCTGGAACGGGGCGGGGGCGCTGGCGGGGGCGGTTCTGGGGCACATCCGGAAGCGTGTCCGATTCGCATTCGAGTAGGAGGTGCTTTGATACTCATCGTGGAAGACGACCCGCAGGTCGCCCGGCTGATCGCCCTGGTGCTCCAGCGCCACGGCTACGTCGGAGAGATCGTTTCGGACGGCCGGATCGCCCTCGACCGGATCCGGAGCCGGAAGCCTCAGGTGATCTTCGCCGACCTGAAGGTGAAAGGGATGGGGGGGGAAGCGCTCTGCGCCGCGCTCAAGAACGAGGAAGCGACGCGGAAAATCCCCTTCATCGTCCTCTCGGGCGACCGCGACGTGGCGGAAAAAGCGCAGGCCTGCGGGGCGGACGACTATCTCGGCAAACCTTTTGAATTCGACGATCTGATTGGGCTGGTCAGAAAATATGCACAGTGAGGTCAAAAGGCCGGCTGACGCCGGGGAGAAGCCCGATTTCGATCCCGTCTCCCGCCTCGTCGGGCGGTTCCAGGCGGAGGGCTTCACCGCGCTGAGCGACGACGAGGGAGGGGAGAGGATCTGGTCGCGCCCCGAGCGGGTCCTGTTCGCCCGGGGGGAGACGGTCTTCCACCTGATCGATTTCCCGCAGGTCGACGAGAAGACCGTGGAACAGGCGATCGAGACGATCGCCAACCTCTACCGCGCGCGCGGCCCGGGCCAGAAGGCGCTCTCGGTCTTCCAGACCCGCACCGTCTACGTCTGCATCATCGCCCTCGGCGAGTCGCCCCATCACGAAAGCCTCGGCCGGTACGCCATGATCGCCGGCGGCGCCATCCTCGTCCCCGTCGTCATCGTTCCCGAGATCAACCAGGTCGTCTATCCCGTCGTCACCGGCGAGCGCCGCGCCGGTACCATCCGTCCGCGCATCGAGTACCTGCAGTACCTTCTCGGCGAGCGCCGCGAGCCGGTCGACATGCACCGCCAGACCATCCGGACCTTCTGGTTCTCCGCCGCCGTCGTCGGCATCCTCCTGATCGGGATCATCGCCTCCGTCATCTTCCAGTGATCCGTTGCCGGGGGCTCCATGTGGCCGGGGATTTCATCCCCGGCGGGCGGGCGGTCCCGCAGCTCCCCTGAGGCAACGGCACTCCGGGCGGAGGGAGCCATCCGCCACCACCCTCCCGCCGGGGATGAAATCCCCGGCCACATGCCGCGGATGAAATCCCCGGCCCCATGGATGCGAAGGGCGCTTCGGCTACACTCTCCCCGATGTCGATTCCCCACCCGCAGGAGATCTACGACGCGCTCCGGACGACCGTCATCGGTCAGGACGAGGCGCTGCGCGAGGTTTCCGTCTCGCTCGTCAAGCACCTCGGGGGGCATCCGGCGCCGAACATCCTCATCATCGGGAACTCCGGGAGCGGAAAGACGACGCTGATGAAGGCGGTGGAGCGCTGGCTCGGCTCCCGGCCCGAGACCGCCTCGCTCGCGAACCTGGTGAGAATCAACGCCAACGTGCTGGCCGAGGAGCATGCGGGATACGGGCGTACGGTGCTGATGCGGCTGTGGGCGCAGGCGAGGAGGAAGCAGGGGAAGAGCGCCCCGGTCGAGTCGATCGTCGGCGCGGTGGAGCGGGGGATCGTCTTCATCGACGAGGTCGACAAGATCCGCGCGCACGTCGGTCCCACGCCGAACGTTCGCGGCATCGTCGCCCAGGAGTCGCTCCTCACCCTGATGGAGAACGAGAACGTCGAGCTCGACCCTCCCGGCGAGCAGCGCGGGGCGATCTCGATCAACACCTCGGGCATCCTGTTCGTCGCCGGCGGCGCGTTCGAGGAGCTCTACGACTCGGTGCTGCGGCGGGCGCTGACCGGATCGGACCAGGCCCCTCTCCGCCCGGTGGTCGTCGTCTCCAGCTCGGGGGAGGTGAGGGAGGAGCTCCCGTTCCATCTTCGCGACTACCTCCGTTACGAGGACCTGTTCGCCTTCGGCATCACCCCGCAGTTCATCTCGAGATTCGAGTCGATCATCGTCCTCAACGACCTGGTCGAGGAGCAGCTCTCGAAGATCTTCGTGGAGCCGGAAGGATCGATCTTCCGCGTCTCGCGCGAGTACTTCCGGCAGTTCGACGTCGATCTGCAGATCACCCGCGGAGCGATCCGCTCGATCGCCTGGGAGGCCAGCCGCCACAAACGCCTCGGCGCCCGCGCCCTCAAGGAGATCTTCCGGAAGATCATCCGCGAGCTCGAGTTCGCACCCGTCGCCCCGGCGGGGGAGGGAGGACGGAAGATCCTCATCATCGACGAGGAGCGCGTCCGGAAGGCGATCGGCCCCGAACGGAGAACGCAAAGCGCAGAACGCAGGACGTAGAACGGGCGAGCTCGTCACTCGATACTCATGAATTTATTTCTCGGCAAGCTCAAGCGCGGCCTTTTCATGACTCACACCGAGATCATCGAGAAGGTGAAGGAGTCGATGACGCCCGGACTGGGGGTCGACCAGGCGGTGCTCGACGCCCTCGAGGAGGGGCTGCTCGGGGCGGACGTCGGCGCCGAGCTGAGCACCGAGCTGATGGATCGCCTCGAAGCGCAGGTCCGGACCGAGGGGATCCGGACGATGGAGGATCTCTCGGCGGCTCTTCGCGCGGAGACGCGCGCCCTCATCCCCGAGCTGCCGGCGGGAGGGATCGATCTCGACGGAGCGAAGCCGTTCGTCATCCTCGTCGTCGGCGTCAACGGAACCGGAAAGACGACGACCATCGCCAAGCTCGCTCGGAAGTGGAAGGGAGAGGGGAGATCGGTGCTGCTCGGCGCGGCCGACACCTTCCGCGCCGCCGCCATCGATCAGCTTGAGACCTGGGCCGACCGCGTCGGCGTGCCGGTCGTGAAGCACAAGCCGGGCTCCGATCCCGGAGCGGTCGCGCACGACACCGTCAACGCCGCGAGATCGCGCGGTACCGACGTCGTCCTCATCGACACCGCCGGACGTCTCCACAACAAGAGTCAACTGATGCAGGAGCTCGGAAAGATCCGACGGGTGATCGACAAGGAGCTTCCCGGCGCGCCGCACGAGACCCTGCTCGTCATCGACGGCACGACCGGCCAGAACGGACTGAGTCAGGCCGAGGCCTTCCTGGAGACCGCGAAGGTGACGGGGATCGTCATCACCAAGCTCGACGGAACCGCGAAGGGCGGAGTGATCCTCTCGATCATGCGCCGCTTCCGGATCCCGGTGAAGTTCGTCGGCGTCGGCGAGGCGGCGGACGATCTGATCCCGTTCGATCCGGAGGAGTACCTCGAGGGACTGTTCGAGGCATGAGCTTCGAGCTCCGCCGCGGGAAAGCCGGGCGCTCTTCCCGACGGGGCGGGCGGCGGATCGCTTCGTTCGACGGCCGAGGCGGGCGGCTGTATTCTGCATTCACGTGCGGCCGAAGGCCGTGATCCGATGAGATTCCCCTACCAGCGACATTTCCTTGTCTGCACCGGGCCGCGCTGCTCGGACGAGAGACGCGGGAAAGAGGACTGCGGCGAGGAGATCCGCGCCCGCCTGAAGGAGCTGAACAAGGCCCTCGGCCGGAAGCCCCTCGTGCGCGTCTGCGGGGTGAGCTGCCTCGACCTCTGCGAGCTCGGCCCGAACATGGTCGTCTGGCCGGAGGGGGAAGTGCACTCCGGGCTCGACCGCGAGGCGGCGGTCTCGATCTACCACCGGGTCATGGGGGACGTCGGGGGCGACGCGATGACGGATGACGGAATCGAGATCGGGGACGATGGGGCGGCGGGGGAGGAGACGGAGGAATGATCACGCCCCGGCGACGAACCGTTTGCCGACGTCGACCACGTGCTTGAGCTCCTTCGGGGTCGCCGCTTCGGCGTACAAGCGGGCGACCGGCTCGGTGCCCGACAGCCGGAACAGCATCCACGTCTGATCGTCGAACTCGAGCTTCACGCCGTCGACCGTCTTCACGCGCGCGACCTTCATCCCGTCGACCTGCTTCGGCGGCCGGTCCAGCTTCGATTCGAGCGTGTCCTTCAGGTGCGGGGTCAGCTTGATGTCGATCCGCTTCGAGTAGAAGCAGCCGAACTCGGCGAACATCTCCTGGATCAGCTCGTCGATCTTCTTTCCGGTGCGAGCGACCATCTCGGCCACGAGCAGGCAGGCGAGGATCCCGTCCTTCTCCGGCAGATGATCGCGGATCGAGAGCCCGGCGCTCTCCTCTCCGCCGAGTGCGATCTTGTCCTCGAGAATCAGCTCGCCGATGTACTTGAAACCGACGGGGGTCTCGTAGACCGGGACGTCGAGCTTTCGGCCGATCGCGTCGATCAGGTGCGTGGTCGCGACCGACCGCGCGAGCCCGCCGTCGATCCGCCGTTCGCGCTTGAGATAGAGCGCCAGCAGCGCGATCACCAGGTTCGGCGGCACGAAGCGGTCGTTCTCGTCGATGATCCCGAACCGGTCGGCGTCTCCGTCGGTCGCCAGACCGAGGTCGAACTTCTCCGCCGAGACGATCTTCCGCAGCTCGCTCAGGTTCTTCTGGTTGCACTCGGGCGAGAACCCGCCGAAGTAGGGGTCGCGGTAGTTGTGGATCGACTTCACCTGGATGCCGGTCTCGAGCAGGAAGTAATCGAGGAACTCGCGCGAGGTGCCGTAGAGGCAGTCGACGGCGATGCGCAGCCCGCTCTTTCGGATGACCGCGGAGTCGACCTTTTCGCGAAGCTCGGCGAGGTAGCGCTCCCTCGGATCGATCTCACGGATCAGCTCGGTTCTCTCGTAGACGTCGATCCGCTCCTTCTTCTCTTCGAGCGCGTGGATCTCCGCCTCGATCGCCACCGTCACTTCCGGCAGGGCCGGCGCGCCGTTCTGCGTCGAGAACTTCAGCCCGTTGTACTCCGGAGGATTGTGCGAGGCGGTGAAGTTGATAGCCCCCATCGCGACGCGCCGCCGCGTCTCGAACGAGACCACCGGCGTCGGCACGTCCCGGTTGCAGAGGAACGCCTCGATGCCGTTGAACGCCAGGATCCGCGCCGCTTCGGCCGCGAACTTCTCCGAGAGGAAGCGCGTGTCGTAACCGACGATCACTCCGTTGCCCTCGATCGAGTTCTTCTTCAGGTAGTTGACGACTCCCTGGCTCGCGAGCCGTACGTTGTCGAAGGTGAAGTCCTCTCCGATGACGCCCCGCCAGCCTGAGGTTCCGAACTTGATCATGGGCAGCCTCGTCTCCTCCGGAAGACGCTTATATCAGAAGTCGCCGCGCGGCTGCGGGGCCTGCAAGTTCCGTGGCCGGGGCGGAGCCGAGTCGGGCGGCCCGGCTTGGGACGGTGGCGTATTTCCCGCATAATCCGGCCTCAGCGATGAGCTCGAATCGGGCCACGGTTCTGATCGCGGACGACGATCCCGACGTACTGGAGCTGCTCCGGATCTATCTCCGGCCGCTCGAGGTGAACGTGGTGACCGCGAGCGACGGCGAGGAAGCGCTCACCCTCGCGCAGGAGCATCTCCCGGAGGTCGCGCTTCTCGACGTGCTCATGCCGAAGCGGAGCGGGTGGGAGGTCTGCCAGGCGCTCAAGGCCGTCCAGCGGACGGCGAGCATCTGCGTCGTTCTGATCACCGGCAAGGGGGACGTCAAGGACCGCCTGACGGGGCTGCAGGTCGGCGCGGACGATTACCTGGTCAAGCCGGTTCAGCGGAAGGAAGTCGTCGAGCGCGTCGGTCGGCTCGTCTCCTCGACCTCCCGCCCTCGCTCGCGCGCGCAGACCGAGCCGACGGCCTTCCACTCGATGCTGTACGACCGCGCGACGCGCCTGCCGACCGTCCCCGTCCTGGTCGAGCGCCTCCGCGAGCTCCTCATCGAGCAGGGGGAGATCGGGATCGTCTTCGTCGACATCGAGCAGTTCGAGGCGATCGAGGCGGAGTACGGCTGGGCCTACTTCGACGAGCTCGTCAAGAAAGTGGGGGAGGTCGTGCGGGAGGCGGCGATGGAGATCTTCCGCGATCCGGAGGTCGGCACGAGCCGCGTCGGCGCCTCGAGCTTCTACATCTTCCTCCCGAAGCACCTGGCGGGGGTGGAGGCGCTCGAGGTGCAGGCGCAGCAGCTCCACGGCCGGCTGGTCGATTCGTTCCAGCGCCGCTTCCCGCAGGTGCTCACGGGGCGCATCGGGTTCTTCGTCGGCACGACCACGGTCGACTATCAGCCGCAGATCCGGCTCGAGCGCCAGATCTATCACGGCATGCAGAGGGCCTCCGATGCGGTCCGTGACGCCGAGGTGCAGCGCAGGCGGCAGCTCCAGCGCGAGCTGCGCGACATCATCCGCCGCAAGCGCGTCACCACCCTGTTCCAGCCGATCGTCCGCGCCAACGACCGCTCCATCTTCGGCTACGAGATCCTCACCCGCGGCCCGAAGAACTCCTCGTTCCTCAACTCCGACATGCTCTTCTCCTTCGCCCGCGACAACTCCCTCGGGTGGGAGCTCGAGGCCCTCGCCCTCGAGAGCTCCCTCACCCGCCTCCGCTCGGTCCAGCTCGGCGACAAGAAGTTCCTCCTCAACCTCGAGGCCGAGATGTTCGAGCTCTCCGAGTTCCGCCTCCACGAGGTCGTCGCCTTCTTCGCCGAGAAGCCGGGGCACTTCGTCTTCGAGATCACCGAGCGCGCGGCGATCCAGGACTACGACGCCTTCCGCAAGCTCCTCGAGGAGTTCCGTACGCAGGACATCGAGATCGCGATCGACGACGCCGGCTCGGGGTACGCCTCGCTCGAGGCGATCGCCTCGCTCTCGCCCGACTATCTGAAGATCACCAAGGGACTGGTGTCGACCCTCGCCGACGAGCCGATCAAGCAGGATCTGGTCAAGCTGCTGGTCGACCTCGGGCGGCGGATCGACGCGAAGACCATCGCCGAGGGAATCGAGACCGAGCAGGAGTACACCTGGTGCCGGGAGCTCGGGATCGACCTGCTGCAGGGCTACTACCTCGCGCGGCCGCAGGAGAGCCTGCTCGCGCAGCTCGCGCTGGTGTAGTGTGGCCGGATTTCGGTCGGGGACTCCATGTGGCCGGGGATTTCATCCCCGGCGGGTGGGCGGTGCATCGAGGCTCGAACGATCCGCGACCGCCCGCCTCCGCATACGAAACCCATAACGCAAAACTCAGAACCCGGAGCCCAGAACGCCGAAACGAAGCGAACGTGGCCGGGGACTCCATGGCTCCACGCCCACCCGCCGGGGATGAAATCCCCGGCCACATTGCACCCGAATCGTGATTCCGTGGCGCCCCTGACGGCTTCGGCCGACCTGCGGAATATTTGCCTTTCGCGGGGCCTTACCGCACTCGCCGCGGCCGGAAGGCCGTGTTCTCCTTTTGGTGTGGGGCTGTAGCTCAGTTTGGGAGAGCGCCTGAATCGCACTCAGGAGGTCGTCGGTTCGATCCCGATCAGCTCCACCACGACTTCACCACGACTTCGATCCACGATGCCGCCGACCCGCCGGGTCGGCTTTTCGTTGTCCCGTGATCGAGGGCGCATCGCGCATCGCTCCCGGCAGGATGCCGGCGACTCCCGGGCCGCACGGGGAGGCGCATCCCGCGGCGCGGCTCAGGCGGGGCGGCCGGCGCCCCGGATCAGCCGAAGGGCGAACAGCAGAACGACCGCGCCGACGAAGGCGACGAAAATCGTTCCGGGCAGCCCCCCGAACGGGCTCGAAACCTCGAGCTGCGAGAAGATCCATCCCCCCACGAACGCTCCGACGATCCCGATGATGATGTCGCCGACCAGTCCGTACCCGGTGCCGCCCATCACCAGCGACGCGAGCACCCCCGCAACGAGTCCGACCAGAATCCACATGAGAAGGCTCATGACGTCTCCCTCCGCTTCCCGGAAGAGCAACAGGCATGCCCCGGCTCCTGAAGCTCGGGGCTGCCGCCGAAATAGGCCGAAGCAGGAGGGGGTGATCGCCAGCATCGGAGCCGACTGTCCGGATTCGGACGCCTCCGCCGCGTAGCCGCGCACCGCCGCGATTCCCGCCGTCCGGACATCCGCCTGATGCGGCTCGCGTTGCGGCCGCCCCGGCCGCGGCATCCGGCTTGCCCTCTTCGGGGAAAGGAGGCCGCCCCGATGCGATTCTTACGCTCCCTCCGTCCCGCCTGCCGCTCTCTTTTCCGCGAGCGCGGCTTCGCGCTCGTCACCATCCTGACGATCGCCCTCGGCGTCGGCTCGACCACGGCCGTCTTCTCGGTCGTTCGCGGCATCCTGCTTCGGCCGCTCCCCTTCCCCGAAGAACAGCGGCTCGTCGTCGTCTGGGAGCGCAACGCCGAGATCCCCAAGATGTTCGCCTCGCCCCCCAACTTCGACGACTGGCGCCGCGACTCGCGGACCCTCGAGCTGGGGGCGTTCAATGCCGGAAACTTCCTCGTCCGGGACGGCGAGGGGACGAGCGAGCTTCGCGGGGCTTCGATGAGCGCCGGGCTGTTCGAGCTTCTGCGCGTGCGGCCGATCGCAGGGCGAGGGCTGACGCCGGCCGACGACGAGCCGGGCGCGGCGGGAGTGGCGCTGATCGGCGAGCGATGGTGGCGATCGCGCTACGCAGCGGACGAGTCGGTGATCGGCCGTTCTCTCGAGATCGGCGGGCGAACGCATCGCATCGCCGGCGTGATGCCGGAGGAGTTCGGCTTTCCGCCGCCGATCGCCCTCGAAGGGACCGCTCCGGCGGAACGCGCGCAGATCTGGATTCCGCTCCAGCTCGATCCGGCCGCCGGACAGCGGGGAGCGCATTACCTGACAGTGATCGGGCGGATGCGACCCGGCGCCGACATGGCGTCGGCCGGAGCGGAGATCCGATCGATCGCCCGCGGGCTCGCCGGCGAGTATCCCGAGACCAACGCCGGGTGGGACGCTCATCCGGTTCCGCTGCGGGACGAGGTGGTCGGATCGGTCCGCGGCTCGCTCCGGGTTCTGTTCGGAGCGGTCGGGCTGGTGCTGCTCATCGCATGCGTGAACGTTGCGCACCTGGTGCTGGCGCGGTCGCAGAGCCGGCTGCGTCAGCTCGCGATGCGGAAGGCGCTCGGTGCGGGGAACGGGCAGATCGTGTCGGAGCTGATCGCCGAATCGGCGGTTCTCGCGGGGGCCGGCGGTCTGCTCGGAATCGCGCTCGCGTGGTGGGGCGTGCAGATGGTGGTGCTCGCGGGGCCGGCGCACGTGCCGCGGGTGAGCGAGGTCGCGATCGATCCGGCCGTTCTGGCGTTCGCGCTCGCCGCGTCGGCTCTCAGCGCAATGCTCTTCTCGGTGATACCGGCGATCGCCGCCGTTCGCGTCGATCCGAATCATCATCTGCGTGGCAGCGGCAAGGGGACTCCGGATGCGGGATCGCACCGCCTCGGGAGCGCGGCGGTCGTGGCTCAGATCGCGCTCGCCCTCGTGCTGCTGATCGGCGCGGGGCTCTTCGCCCGGAGTCTGCTCCGGCTCGGAGGGGTCGACGTCGGCTTCCGCAGGGAAGGAATTCTCACCGCGAGGATCACTCTCCCGCTCGAACGCTACGGCGACGAGTCGACGCGCCCCGAGGTCGTCGAGAGGATTCTCCGCACGCTCGATTCCGCCCCCGGCGTTCGAGCGAGCGGAATGATCCACGACCTCCCCCTCGATACCGATCGCCAGGGAACCACGTTCCGGCTGGAGGGAGATCCGGCCGATCGGGAGCGAGGGAGGATGAACTTCAGCATCATCACGCCGGGATACGCGTCCGCGATGGGAGTGCGGCTTCGCGAGGGTCGCGACTTCCGCTGGTCCGATCGCCCCGGCAGCGAGCGAGTGGTCCTCGTGAACCAGGCCTTCGGCGAGGCGTACTTCCCCGGCGGTCCCGCCGTCGGCCTTCGGCTGCTGCCGGGCAACACGGACGAAGGGCCCTGGACCGTGGTCGGAGTCCTCGACGACGAGCGACACGACCGGATCGAGCGCGAGGCCTTTCCGAACGTCTATTTCCCGTACGCGCAGTTTCCGAAGACGCGCTCGATGTCTCTGGCGGTCCACGTCGACGGCCCGGTGCGCGCGGCCGCGGGGCCGGTCGAGTCGGCGGTGCTGGCCGTCGAGCCGGACGCCGCCGTCCGGAGGTTTCGCACCGCCGCGGAGCTGCTGTCGGCGGCGACGGCGGGACCTCGATTCGCAGCCGTTCTGTTCGGAGTGTTCGCGGCGATCGCGGTCGCGATGTCGGTGGTCGGCGTTTACGGCGTGCTGGCCTACCGCACCCGCCGCCGGATGTACGAGCTCGGGATCCGCTCGGCGCTCGGCGCCGGCCGCACCTCGCTCGTCGTTCTCGTGCTCCGCGAGGCGCTGCTGCTCGCCGCGATCGGAATCGCCGCGGGCGTTCCGGCGGCGGCGCTGCTCTCGCGCCTCGCCGCGTCGCTCCTGTACGGGGTCACCCCCTTCGACTTCCCGACCTACGCCGGACTGGCTCTGCTGCTCGGCGCGGCCGTGACGCTGGCCGCGCTCGTCCCGGCGCTTCGTGCCTCGAGGGTCCCGCCCCGGATCGTGCTCGAGGAAGGCGCGGGATGAGACAGGCGGGTCCCGATCACGCGGGCGGCTTCGCGCCGCTCGAAACTTCTCTCTCCCTGATCCGTTTGCCGTGAGGAGAGTCCTCCTGTCGCGAGGACCTCGGCGCGAGGGGAGCGAGCATGAACGACGGCGACTGGTTCTTCCGTGACAAGGTGCTGCTGCCCGGCGAGGGACACTCGTGGGCGGCCCACGATCACGCGATCGTGACCCTGGTGCTGCACGGGAGGCTGGACGAGGGGCTCGACCGCGAGGTCCAGAGCTGCAGCGAGTTCGAGCTCCACTACAAGCCGCGCGGTCTGCCGCACGCGACCTCCACCGGTCCGAACGGCGTGCGGATGTTTCTCCTCGGCGTGAGGGACGCGGCCCTCGAAGACGTCGAACCGCCGGAAGGCGACCGGCCGCGCGTCGTTTCGGGCGGAGCGCGGGCTGCCCGGGCATTGATGACGTTTCTCTCCGTCGCCGAGGCCGGCCGGCAGCGGAATGGACCTCCGCGCCATGCGATTCGCCAGCTCTGGGAGTGCCTGAAGGGCGGCCGGGACGGCGAGCTCCGCGAACGGCCGGCCTGGATCACCGAGGTGCGCGAGCGGATCGAGAGCGAGCAGGGGCGCCGATCCAACCTGACCCGGCTGGCATCCGAGTTTCGCGTCCACCCCGTCTACCTCGCTCGCGCCTTTCGCTCCCATTACGGCCACTCCATCGGGTCGCTCCGCCGGCGGCTGCGAACCGACCGCGCCATCACCCGTCTGCGCGCAGACGCGACCTCGCTCGCCGGTGTGGCGCTGGAGCTGGGCTACTCGGACGAGAGCCACTTCATCCGGGAGCTCAAGCGGGAGACCGGCTGGACGCCCGGCCGGTTCCGAGCGGCCGCCTCGTCGCTCGGACGACTCGAGTGACCGAAGTTCCGGCAGCGCGGTTCATTTCGTTCAAGACGGCGCGCTCGGAGCGGCACAGATTTCCGTCATGAACGGTCCGAGTTCCGGCGCTCGCCGCGCCCAGGCGAAAACGCACCGTGGTGCCACCCGGCTCCTGCTCCCCCTCCTTCTCCTTTCCGGCGGATGCGGCTCCGATCCTCCGACGCCGATCCTCGAAGCCACCGGGCCCTCCGTCGTCGAAGGGGCGCTCACGCGCACGCCGATCCGGTTCACGAATACCGACTACCATATCCGGCCGACGGTCATCGATGCGGAAGAAGGGCGCCTCCGCGTTCCCGAGCGCCACGGCGATCCGGAGAGCCGGACGATCGAGATCCACTTCGTCCGTTTCGCCAGCACGGCGGACCGGCCCGCGCCGCCGATCGTCTACCTGGCCGGCGGGCCCGGCGGCTCCGGGACCTGGTCGTCCTCGGGCGATCGGTTTCCGCTGTTTCAGCGGATGCGTCGGGTCGCCGACGTCATCGCCCTGGATCAGCGCGGCACCTGGGGGACCGAGCCGTACATGGTCTGTCCCGGAACCTGGAGCTATCCTCTCGACCGCCCCTGGGAGGAGGAGACGCTGCGAGCCGCGGTGGCGCCGTTTCTGAAGAAGTGCGCCGGGGAGTGGGGGACGCGCGCCGATCTGTCGGCCTACAACACGGTCGAGTCAGCGGAAGACCTCGAAGCTCTGCGCGTGGCGCTCGGCGCCGAGAAGCTCACGCTGTGGGGGACCAGTTACGGCACGCATCTCGCGCTGGCTTACATCCGCGCGCACCCCGACCGGGTTCACCGCGCCATTCTCGCCGGCATC
>DATKCD010000091.1:0-82460 GCA_035544735.1 Thermoanaerobaculia bacterium | reverse complement strand
TCAAGCTCTTCCGGGAATCGGGACCATTATGGTACTGTTTGCATTCTCGTGCGGCCCGAACCGGCCGCCGGGCCCGACATGCTCAAGATCTCCCGCCTGACGGACTACGGACTTCTCGCCTGCGTGTACCTGGCGCGGAAGCGGTGCGAGGTCGTCTCGGCGCGGGAGATCGCGGAGTTCTACTCGCTTTCGGTGCCGGCGATCTCCAAGGTGCTGAAGGTGCTGCACGAGGGAGGAGTGATCCGCTCGCAGCGGGGAGTGGGCGGGGGATACGTGTTCGAGGGAGACGCCGACGCGGTGACGCTGGGCGAGCTGCTGGCGGTGCTGGAGGGTCCGTGGGACCTGGTGGAGTGCGAGACGCTCGACCGTGAAGGGCACGCGATCTGCGCGATCCGGGCGGAGTGTCCGTCGCGCAGCTTCATGTTCGGCATCAATGTGGCGATCAAGACGGCGTTCGATCGTGTGAGCCTTCGCGACCTGGTGCGTGGATCGGCCGGGACGGTTCCGGTCGAAGCAATGTCGGTTGCCGGAGCGGCTGGGGCGACCGAGGAGAGAGGATGAGCAGAAACTACGAAGTCGAGCAGTTGGCGAACCGGGAATATCAGTGGGGGTTCGTCACCGACATCGAGTCGGATTTCGTTCCGCCGGGGCTGAGCGAGGACGTGATCCGGGTGATCTCCGCGAAAAAGAAGGAGCCCGAGTTCATGCTCGAGTGGAGGCTCCGTGCGTACCGCCACTGGCTGACGATGCGGGAGCCGCGCTGGGCGAACGTGAAGTTTCCTCCGATCGATTACGACTCGATCATCTACTACTCCGCCCCGAAGCAGAAGAAGCAGCTCTCGAGCCTCGACGAGGTGGATGCCGAGATCCTGGAGACGTTCAACAAGCTCGGGATCTCGCTCGACGAGCAGAAGCGGCTGACCGGAGTCGCGGTCGACGCGGTCTTCGACTCAGTCTCGGTCGCGACCACGTTCAAGACCGAGCTCGCGAAGCACGGAATCATCTTCTGCTCGTTCTCCGAGGCGGTGCAGAACCATCCCGATCTCGTTCGGAAGTATCTCGGCACGGTCGTTCCCTACACCGACAATTTCTACGCGACGCTCAACTCGGCGGTCTTCACCGACGGGTCCTTCTGTTACATCCCGAAGGGAGTGCGGTGTCCGATGGAGCTGTCGACGTATTTCCGGATCAACTCGGCCGGAACGGGGCAGTTCGAGCGGACGCTCATCGTCGCCGAAGAGGGGAGCTACGTGAGCTACCTCGAAGGCTGCACGGCGCCGATGCGCGACGAGAACCAGCTCCACGCGGCCGTCGTCGAGCTGGTCGCGCTCGAAGGAGCGACGATCAAGTACTCCACGGTCCAGAACTGGTATCCCGGCGACAAGGAAGGGAAGGGCGGCATCTACAACTTCGTCACCAAGCGCGGCAAGGCGATGAAGAACGCCAGGCTCTCCTGGACTCAGGTCGAGACCGGCTCCGCGATCACCTGGAAGTACCCGAGCTGCATCCTGCAGGGAGACGGCTCGGTCGGCGAGTTCTACTCGGTTGCGCTCACCAACAACTACCAGCAGGCCGACACCGGGACCAAGATGATCCACATCGGGAAGAACACCCGCTCGACGATCATCTCGAAGGGAATCTCCGCCGGACGCGGACAGAACACCTACCGCGGCCTCGTGAAGATCCTCAAGGGGGCGGAGAACGCGCGGAACTACTCGCAGTGCGACTCGCTCCTGTTGGGCGACCAGTGCGGGGCGCACACCTTTCCGTACATCGAGGTCCGGAACTCGACCGCGCAGATGGAGCACGAGGCGTCGACCTCGAAGATCGGCGAGGATCAGCTCTTCTACATGCAGCAGCGGGGCATCTCGGCCGAGGACGCCGTGTCGATGATCGTGAACGGCTTCTGCCGCGAGGTCTTCCGCGAGCTCCCGATGGAGTTCGCGGTCGAGGCGCAGAAGCTCCTCGGGGTCAGCCTCGAGGGGAGCGTCGGGTGAGGCCGGAGCAGAACACAGAACGCGGAAGAAAGAGACCGATGACGAAGATGCTGGAAATCAAAGACCTCCGCGCGAAGGTCGCGGATGCGAACGAGGACATCCTCCGCGGCGTGAGCCTCGAGGTCGGAGCAGGCGAAGTGCACGCCATCATGGGGCCGAACGGATCGGGCAAGAGCACCCTCGCGAACGTGCTGGCCGGAAGGCCGAGCTACCTGGTCAGCGGCGGCGAGGTGCGGTTCGAGGGAGAGAATCTGCTCGAGATGACCCCCGAGGAGAGGGCGCGGCGAGGGGTGTTCATGGCGTTCCAGTACCCGGTCGAGCTCCCGGGAGTAAACAACGCCTACTTCCTTCGAACGGCGCTCAACGCGATCCGGAAGACGCAGGGGCTCGAGGAGCTCGATGCGGTCGACTTCCTGCAGCTCCTGCGCGAAAAGATGAATCTCGTCGGTCTGCCCGAAGCGCTCGTGAGCCGGGCCGTGAACGAGGGATTCTCCGGCGGGGAAAAGAAGCGCAACGAGATCCTGCAGATGGCGGTGCTCGATCCGAAGCTTGCGATCCTCGACGAGACCGACTCCGGCCTCGACATCGACGCGCTCCGCATCGTCGCCGAGGGCGTCAACCGCCTCAAGAACGAGAAACACGCCGTCATGGTGATCACGCACTACCAGCGTCTGCTCGAGTATCTCGTCCCCGACTTCGTGCACGTGCTCCATCAGGGTCGGATCGTGAAATCGGGCGGCAAGGATCTGGCTCTCGAGCTCGAGAAGAAGGGTTACGGCTGGGTGGAGGAGGAGTTCTCGGCGGTGACCGCCTGAGAGCGCGCATGATGGCGACCCTCGAAACGATGCCGGGGCTCGAGCGCTGGGAGGCGCAGATGGAGCGGGTGCGTGGCGGCTCGTGGCCCGAGTCGATTCGCGCGCTCCGCGAGGAGGCCTTCGCGCGCTTCACGGCCCTCGGATTTCCGACGGCCGACGACGAGCAGTGGCGCCTCACGCCGGTGCAGTCGATCGCGCGCGGCGCCTGGGAGCTCCCGCCCGGGAGTGCGGGCTGGGATTCGGCCCGGCTCGACCCGCTACGCCTCGACGAGGCGGTCGCGGAGCTCGTCTTCGTCAACGGCGCCTTCGACGGCGGCCTCTCCCGCGCCGGCGGGCTTCCCGACGGCGTGAGCTTCCACTCGATCGCCGCCGCCTCCTCGCGCAACGGAGAGCTAGCCGGCCTGGGGCGGATCGCGAGCTTCCTCGACCGTCCCTTTGTTGCGCTGAACACGGCGCTGCTCCGCGACGGCGGCATCCTCGAGATCGCCGACGGAGCCCGCGCGGGGGTGATTCACGTGGTGTTCGTCTCTTCGGGGACGTCGGTGGCGACGACCCCGCGCCTGCTCGTTCGGGCCGGCCGCGGCGCCGAGGTGACGGTTGTCGAGACGCACGCCGGCGAAGGAAGCTACTTCAGCAATGCGGTGACGGAGATCCATGCGGAGGAGGGTTCGATCGTCGATCACTACAAGATCGTGCGCGAGAGTGCCGAGGGACATCACGTGGGGGCGATCGAGGCGGTTCAGGGGCGCGATTCGTCGTTCCGATCGCACCTGATCGGCCTCGGCGGCAGGCTCGTGCGCAACGACGTCGTAACCACGCTCGACGGCGTGGGCGCCGTCTGCTCGCTCGACGGTCTCTACCTGCTCGCCGGGAAGGACCACTTCGACGCGCATACGAGGATCGTCCACGCGAAGCCCCACACCGAGAGTCAGGAGCTGTACAAGGGGATTCTCGACGGTGGCTCGCGAGGCGTGTTCAACGGGATCATCGTGGTGCGGCCCGACGCGCAGAAGATCGTGGCCCGGCAGACGAACAAGAACCTGCTGCTCTCGAACGAGGCGATCGCGGACAGCAATCCGCAGCTCGAGATCCACGCCAACGACGTGAAGTGCAACCATGGCTCGACGATCGGTCAGATCGACCCGACCTCGCTGTTCTATCTGCGCTCGCGCGGCATCGGCGTCGAGGAAGCGAGGGCGATGCTGACGTACGCCTTTGCCCGCGAGGTCATCGAGCGCATGCGCGTCGCCTCGGTCAGAACGCGGCTCGAGCGGATCCTGCTCGCCAGACTCCCCCTGCACCCGTCGGAAGGGGAGGGCGTATGACGTCCGCGACGCTGCCGCACGGAGTGGCCGCTCCCCTGGACGTCCGGAGGATCCGGGAGGACTTCCCGATCCTCTCGCAGAAGATCCACGGACGAGCGCTGGTCTACCTCGACAATGCGGCAACCACGCAAAAGCCGCAGGCCGTGATCGACAGGATCGTCGAGTTTTATACGAAGGAGAACTCGAACGTGCACCGCGGCGTTCACGTGCTGAGCGAGGCCTCGACGGCGGCGTTCGAGCGGGCCCGCGAGACGGTCCGGCGCTTCATCGGCGCGGGCGAGACCGGAGAGATCGTCTTCACGCGCGGAACCACCGACGGGATCAACCTGGTGGCGCGAAGCTTCGTGGCGCCGCGGCTCGGTGCGGGCGACGAGGTTCTCGTCACGGCGATCGAGCACCACTCGAACATCGTTCCGTGGCAGCTCGTGTGCGAGGAGAAGGGAGCGCGCCTGCGCGTCGCTCCGATCGACGACACCGGCACGGTCGTCCTCGAGCAGTTCGAGGCCCTGCTCTCGGACCGCACGCGCATGGTCGCGATCGTCCACGTCTCCAACGCCCTCGGGACCGTCAATCCGGTCCGCCGCATGATCGAGCTCGCTCACGTCCGCGGCATCCCCGTGCTGGTCGACGGCGCCCAGGCGGTGCCGCATCTCCCCGTCGACGTGACTGCCCTCGACGCCGACTTCTACGCCTTCTCCGGCCACAAGGTCTTCGGGCCGACCGGCATCGGGGTCCTCTACGGGAAGCGGGAGCATCTCGAGGCGATGCCTCCCTATCAGGGGGGCGGCGACATGATCCTGTCGGTGACCTTCGAGAAGACGACGTGGAACGAGCTGCCGTACAAGTTCGAGGCGGGGACGCCGAACATCGAGGGAGCGGTAGGCCTCGGTGCCGCGCTGGACTACGTGTCGGCGATCGGCTTCGACCGGATCGCCTCGTACGAGCACGATCTACTCGAGTACGCCACGGCGAAGCTCCTCGCGGTGCCGGGCCTCCGGATGATCGGAACCGCGGCGGAGAAGGCGAGCGTGCTCTCGTTCATCGTCGACGGGATCCATCCGCACGACCTCGGCACCATCGTCGACCGGGAAGGCGTCGCGATCCGCACCGGCCATCACTGCGCGCAGCCCGTCATGCTCCGGTTCGGCGTCCCGGCGACCGCCCGCGCCTCGCTCGCCCTCTACAACACGCGCGAGGAAGTCGATGCGCTCGTCGCCGCCCTCGGAAAGGCCATCGAGGTGTTCCGGTGAGCGCCGACCTGCGCGATCTCTATCAGGAGATCATTCTCGATCACAACCGGAGCCCGAGGAACTTCCGCCGCCCCGCCGGCGCCAACCGCGAGGTCGAAGGCTTCAACCCGCTCTGCGGCGACCACTACACGATCTGGATCGACCTCGCCGGCGAGACCGTTCGCGACTTCGGGTTCGAGGGCTCCGGCTGCGCCATCTCGAAGGCCTCCGCCTCCGTCATGGGAACGCTCATCAAGGGTAAGGGCACGGAGGAAGCCTCGGAGATGGTCGAGCAGTTTCAGCGGCTCGTCCGGGGCGAGATGAAGCCAGACCTCGCTTCTCTCGGCAAGCTCGCCGCATTCGCCGGCGTGTCGGAGTTTCCCGCCCGCGTGAAGTGCGCGATCCTCCCGTGGTACGCATTGAAGGGGGCGCTCGAACAGAAGGAGGTCGTCTCGACCGAGTGATCGCGGAACGCGAGCTCAGGACCCAAAGGACTCGATCATGTACGAACAGATCACAGTCAGCCGCGACATCGAAGCGATCGCGATTCCGAGCGGAGAGCGCGTCCGCGTCCCGGAGGGGGCGAAGGCGACGATCACGCAGGCGCTCGGCGGAAGCTACACTCTGATGACCGACCGGGGGCTGATGGTCCGCGTGTCGGGCCAGGCGGCTTCGGCGATCGGAAAGCCCGTCATCGAGCAGGTCCGCGTCGAGGGCGAAGTCTCGAAGGACGACCTCGAGAAGCTCGTCTGGGAACAGCTTCGCACGTGCTTCGATCCGGAGATCCCGGTGAACATCGTCGACCTCGGTCTGGTCTACCTCTGCGAGGTCCGGCCGGCCGAGGGTCGTGAGGGGGAATACGACGTTCACGTGAAGATGACGCTCACGGCACCGGCCTGCGGCATGGGACCGGTGCTGGCGACCGACATCGAGCACAAGATCCGCGCGCTGCCGCGCGTGCACGAGGTGCGCGTCGAAGTCGTCTTCGACCCGGTGTGGGATCGGAGCATGATGTCGGAGGCGGCGAAACTGCAGCTCGGCATGTACTACTGACGAGCGGCTGTTCGACGGTGCACGGAAAAGGCGCCCTCCGGGGCGCCTTTTTCCGTCGGGAGATGCTGCGTGGTCACTTGTGATCGTTGAAGAAGGTCCAGTGCCCGAGCGGAAAGCCCTGCTGGAGCTGCTGGGCCTGCAGGTAGCCGTCGATCGCGGCGAAGATGGCGACGGCCGAGGCGCCGAGTCCGCAGGTCGGGATGCCGATGACCAGCGCGGCGGCGAGAGCGGCGATTCCCTTCTGCCACTGTCCGTACCAGAAGTAACCGACGCACACCAGGAAGAGGTTGAGCAGCAGCGCGATCACCGGCTCCTTCTGCGGGGTCGGCGGGTAGATGATCTCCCCGCCGCCCGGAGGAGTCGCCGCGCCGCCGCCGCCGCGTGGCGGGGGCGCCGGGGGTGGGGGGGTGTAGCTGCCGCCGGGGGTATTCGTGTCCATGAATCCTCCTACGCCTTGTCGGCGAAGTCCGAGATGAGAGGGAAGCGCATCCGCTGTCCGCGGACCGCTTTCAGGATGGCCATGATGAAGACGACGATGTAACCGATTCCGATGGCGCAACTGAGGAACGAGAAAGCCACGCCCAGTCCGCAGCCGGCGCTGCCGATGATGAGATCGCTCACGATCCACCACACGACCTGGATGATCACGTACGCGGCGAAGAGGCCGAGTCCATTGATCGCATGCCACTTGATCTCGCGGTCGTCCTTCTTGACGAGCAGGGGGACGACCCCGAGAAAGTAGATGTAGGACAGGGCGAGCATCAGGGTCCTGTCGGAGCCTCCGGCCGGCGGAGGGGCGCCGCCGGAGGGGGGCGGCGGAGGCGGCGGGGCGTAGCCTCCTCCGGACGGCGGGGTGGGCGGGACGGTCGGATTCTCACTCATGGGGTCGCTCCCTCGAAAGTTGGCGTTCCGGGAAAATCGACCCGATTCTAACAAACCCCCGGCGAAGCGAGCCCAAAATCAGCCGCATGCGCGGAAACGGCCGTCCGCGCGCCCTCGAAAGGTCGAAGATCCGCCGCCGCAGGCGCCTCAGAAGCGGTCTGAGGAGCCGAAACGGCGGACGGCGAGCTCGATCGGAACCAGCGACACGGCGAGCGAGACCGCGAGCGCGAGTCCGACAGGCGCGAGCCAGCCGGGCTGCTCGAGATCCATGCCGAATACGAGCCGGAGCAGCAGCCGCTGCAGCGGGCGCGCGAGCAGAAACATCATCAGCCCCACGTACAGCATCGAAAGAGCCATGAATGCGAGCCCGCCGAGCGAGAGCGCGACTTCCATCGGGTTCTCGCTGCGGAGGTCCGGAGTGATCGCTCCCATCCCGACGCCCATGCAGACCAGGCTGGCGGTCGTGAGGGCCGATCCGCCGATCGTCCACGCCCAGATCGGCCCCGAGGCGTCGAGCAGCAGGTTGGCGAGGACGGTCAGGAGCAGTCCGAGCAGGAGCAGCGGTGCAAGGTAGACGGCGACCTTGGTCCAGAGAATCCGGCGGAACGAGATGGGCGCGCTCTCGAGGATCCAGAACTGCCTCCTCTCGGCCGACAGGGAGGGATAGGCGAAGCGGAGGCAGATCGCGGCGATGACGAAGCCCGACATTCCGAGGTTGAGCCAGGCGAGGATCGCGGCGCGGAAGTCGCCCTCGAGCGGGATCATCTGGATGTTGTAGAGATAGAGGAACAGGAGGGCGACCATCATGAAGAGCTGCGACCACTGGGCGGCGTCGCGGGTGACCACGCGCGTCTCCTTGCCGAGCATCGCGCGGGTCTGCGGGGCGGCGTGGCGCAGCAGGCGGTCGAGAGCGCGGGTCAGCAGCCCCGCCCCGATCGCCACGGGCGCCGAGCTCTCGCGCGATCGGGTCCATGCCGGGAAGTAGCCGCGCCACGCCGCGGCGACGAACAGCGCGAGCGCTCCTCCCGCCAGGACGGCGAGCCGGAGCATCTCCCCCGTCGCGAGGCCTTCGTCCGGCCACGCGAGGATCGCTCCCGCCAGCCACGAGCTCGGGAGCCGCTCGGCCTCCGGCAGCCGGATCGCCTGGAGCACCGCCACGACGTCGTCCGTCGTGATCTCCGCGAACAGGCGCTCCGGCCTCGCCATCCGGAGCCCCACGACGAGCGTGGTCAGAACGAGGATTGCGAGCGTCACCGAGATCTGCTGGACGCGCCGGACGGGAAAGAAGCGCACGAGCAGAAGAATCGCGGTCGAGGCGAGACAGACCGGCGTCGCCAGCAGAAGGAGCAGGCCGGCCGTGCCGGCCAGCGTGAATCCGAACAACTCTCCCATCTCGTGCTGGAGCGCGAGGATCAGAGGAACGAGAAAGAGGACGACGAGATACGAGCTCTGGATCAGGGTCCTGCCGAGACGCTGCAGCGCGATCGTCACCCGGGCGGTAGGAGACGCGTGCCAGATCTCGAGGTCGAGATCGGTGAACAGCGAACCGATGGATGCCGTCATCGCGGAAAAGAAGAGAACGAACGTGCCGACGAGGAAGACGAGCCCCAGGAAGTTCTCGATCAGTCCGAGAGCGAACATGGGCGTGAGCTCTTCGATGCGCCGGGCGGCGGCGAAGACCTTGCGGAACAGCCGGTAGTCGCCGACGAGGAAGCCGCCCACGAGCAGCGCGACGATCGCGGCCCTGGCCGCGAACGACGCGTCATGGGGGCGACCCTGCGCCAGGACGACCCGAAGCGGCCAGAGCGACAATCCGCGACCAGATTACGCCATGCGCTGGATCTCGTCGAGAAACCGGAGCGCCTCGTCGAAGCGCCGGGCGCGGGCCCGCCCGCGTTCCAGCCCGAGGTCGATCAGCTTCTCGATCAGGCGGCTGTATTTCACCTCGGACGCCTCCCACAGCTTCGGATACATCGAGATGCGGGTGAACCCCGGGATCGTGTTGATCTCGTTCACGTAGATCCGGTTCGTACCGCGCTCGATGAAGAAGTCGACGCGGGCGTAGCCGGCCGCACCGATCGCCTGGAACGCCGCGACGGCGAGCTTCCGGATCTCCTCGATCCTTTCCGCCGGCAGCCCGGCGGGGATCTGGAGCGTCGATTTGTCGTCGATGTACTTGTCCTCGTAATCGTAGAACTCGTGCCCGGCGATGACCTCTCCCGGGACCGAGGCCTCCGGCTCCTCGTTGCCGAGCACCGAGACCTCGATCTCCCTCGCGTCGACTCCCCGCTCCACGAGGACCTTGTCGTCGAAACGAAACGCCTTCTTCACCGCCGCGTCGAGCTCCTCGTTCGAGTTGACTTTGGAGACGCCGATCGAGGAGCCGGCGTTCGCCGGCTTGACGAAGAACGGGAGGCGAAGCGTGTTCGAGATCATGCGCGAGACGCGCTCGCGGCCGTGGTACCAGTCGTGCTCAGAGACCGGAATGAACTCCACCTGCGGAAGCTTCGCCGCCGCGAACGCGAACTTCATCATGCACTTGTCCATCGCGGCCGCGGATGCGGTGACGCCGCTTCCGACGTACGGAAGCCCGATGATCTCGAGATATCCCTGCAGCGATCCGTCCTCGCCGTACGTGCCGTGGACGATCGGAAACGCCACGTCGATCGCGTTCCCGCGTGCCCACTGAGGGAACGCGAACTCGGGATCGCCCGCCGCTGCCTCGGTGCGCCGCTCCAGGACCTCGAGACTAGGCTCGGGCGGAAGGAAGCGGCCGTCGCGGGCGATGTAGATCGGGATGACGTTCAGCCGCTCCTTCGACGCGGCCTCCCGGATCGACCGGGCCGAGGAGATGGAGACGTCGTGCTCGGCGCTGCGGCCGCCGAAGAGAAGCGCCACTCGGATCGGGCTCATTCATCGACTCCCGTGCAATCGGTCGGTCCGGCCCTCGCCGGTGCGGGCGACGATTTCAAGTTTCGGACCGCCTCGGGCCCCGCCCCGTTCCCGCCGGCCGCGGCGAGCTCAGTTCGGCATCGGGATGCGGCCGAGAAGGTACTTGAGGTCCTCGTCGGTCCATCGGATGCCGCCGCCGAACGTGAACGAAGGATCGTTGAGCGCGTCTTCGACTCCGGAGCTGATGAAGATCGCGGGCGTGTCGTCTTTCTCCTTCCGCAGCAGATAGCGCCCGAACACCCGGAGCTGCGGGCTCGATCCAAGGCTGTTGCCGAAGTCGAACATCTCGCCCGTCACCTGGACGCGCTCCGAAGCGAGCCAGTCGGCACCGAATCCGCCGTAGGAATCGAACAGTCCCAGGCGGACGCGATAATCGTCGAGCACCCATCCAACCTGTGCGGAGATCAGAAACTCCTTTTCGAACTTCACCTCGGTCTCGGTGACGACGGTCGGGACGCCGTCGACGACGGTGGTCCGCTCGATGATCTTCTCGCTGCGATCGCCTCGGGGGTCCTGTGTGAACCTGATGTTGAGGAAGCGATTGCGGTCGATGTTCGGGATGATGAGCGCCCCGATGCCGACGCGCGAGCTTCCCTCGAATCTCGCCTCGTCGAAGCCTGAGACGTACTCGCCGTCGATCCCGAGCTGCAGGCCGATCCGGTTCACGCGGCCGACGACGTCGCGGAGCTCCCCCACGCCGCCCTCGACCGCGGCGAGCGCGCCGGTCAGCTTCTCGTGCGCCTCGTCGCTGAAGAACAACTTTCCGACGCTCCCCTCCCCCGATCGCACCTGACCGGTGATCGCATTCAGGTTGTCGGCCGTCGTCCGCAGGTCCGCCGAAAGGCCGCGGAGGTTCTCGACGACGACCCGGATGTCTTCGCGGTTGTCGCCGACCGTTCCGCCGATGGTGTTGGCGACGCGGTCGATCGAAGCCGCGATGCGCGGAATCTCGACGCGCAGGTCGTCCGTGATCTGCCGGAAGTTCGCGGCCGTCGCGTTCATGTTCGCCTCGTTCGCGGCCAGCATCCCGCGGAGACGTGCCGTGACCTCGTGAACGTTCGCCACGATCTCTTCCATCCGCCGGGTCCCCTCGGGGCCGCCGAGGGCCGCGCTGAGCGAGCCCGTGATCGCTTTCACGTCGGTGGCGATCTCGGACACCTGGCCGGTCAGCTCGTCGATCGAGGCCGTCGTGCTGCCCCGCAGCGGCGCTCCCTCCGGCAACTCGGCAGATCCGACCGGTCCCGGATTCAGCTCGACGTACTTCTCGCCCAGAAGGCCGAGGCTCGCGACCCGGGCGTCGGCCCCCTGCCGGAGCTGCAGCGTACGGTCGACCTCCAGCATCACCTTCGCGCGCCCGTCGGGCAGCAGCGAGATGTCGTCGACCTTTCCCACCCGCACGCCGGCGACTCGCACCGCGGACTTTTCGTCCAGGCCCGCCACCGAGTCGAACACGACTTCGATCATCCGGGTCTCACCGGCGCCGAGCTGAATGTCCTCGACCCGGATGATGAAATATCCGAGGATCGCGAGGATCACGATCATGAACGCGCCGATCTTGGCCGCTGCACTCATGGCATCTGGCTCCGCATTGTGCCTCACGTCGGTATGGAGTTACCAGTGGACTGTAACGACAGAATCAGTAGCACCTGGCTTGGTCTCGACGCCGTGAGCTTCGTTGCGGCTCCTCAGCATAGTCCCGCTATGCCTGCGTCGCCGCGCCTCGCTCACGCCGCGATACCGGCGCCATCTGCTACTGATTCTGTCATTACAGTCCACCAGTGACCCGAACCCGCTCGTTCCGATAGTGAGCCGGATCGATCCCCGCTTCGCGCATCATCCGAAGCAGCGGCGCGAGCGGGAGTCCGACCACGTTCGTGTAATTCCCTTCGATCGATTCGACGTACATCGATCCGATTCCCTGAACCGCGTACGCGCCGGCCTTGTCCATCGGCTCACCGGTCGCCACGTACCATTCGATCTCCTCGCGGCCGAGCGAGACCATGCGCACCCGCGTCGCCGTGACCGAGGTCCTCCGCCATCCGCGTCCGCCGTGGAGCAGGGCCGTGCCGGTGTACACGACGTGCTCCCGGCCGGCGATCGCGCCCAGCATCCGGACGGCGTCGTCGCGGTCGGCGGGCTTGCCGAGAATCCGCCCATCGAGCCAGACGACCGTGTCGGCGGCGATGATCCAGGCGTCGGGCCGGGAGGTGGCGACCGCCTCCGCCTTCTCGCGGGCGAGCCGCTCGACGTACGCCTCGACCGGCTCCTCGGGGCGAAGGCGCTCGTCGACCGCCCCCGTCACGACCTCGAACCGGAGGCGAAGAGACTCGAGCAGCTCCCGCCGTCTCGGGGACCCCGAGGCGAGGATCAGGCTCAATCGAGCACCTCGGCGGTGCCGAGGTACACGATTCCGATCGCGCGCGCCTCCGGCGTGACGCGATAGACGACCCGCAACCCACCGGCGCGAAGGCTCCAGAGCCCGCGCAGTGGCTCGAGCAGCGGCGCGCCCGCGATCGGCTCCGCCGCGACGTGCTCGAGCCGCCCGATCGCTTCCCGCCGCTGCCCCTCGTCCAGAGCCTCCCACGACCGGCCGGCCGAGGCGGCGATCACGATGCGGTCGCCGGGAGGGCCGCCGAGCTGCTCGAGGGATCGCACCTCCCCCCGGGCGAGCTCGGCATCGGCCGCGGCGAGGGCCTTCACGATCTCCCCGCTCGCCGCGATCTCGATCGTTTCCCGCAGCGCCACGTACTCGTCCCACGACGCGACGACGGCGACCGGACGCCCTGCCCGGGCGAGAACGGCCCTCCGGCCGGTGACCTCGCACTCGAGCACCGAGGCGCGGAGCCCGTCCGGGAGCGTCTCAATTTCGATCTTATTGACGTTCACATTAAACAGTACTAAATACTATGATGCTATCAGGTCTCTGTTTTTGGAGCTCTGCCGAGCGCCTGCTCGATCGACTTCCGGAACGCGGCCCCCAGCGTCGGGTGTCTCAACGCGTAGTCGAGCGTCGCCTCGAGGTATCCGAGCTTCTCACCCGCATCGTATCGCGTTCCTTCGAAGACGTACCCGTAAACGTCTCCCTTCTCGATCAGCCCGCGGAGCCCGTCGGTGAGCTGGATCTCCCCCCCCGCGCCGCGGGGCGTGGTCTCGAGCAATGGAAAGATCTCGGGAGGGAGGATGTAGCGGCCGATGATGGCGAGATTCGAGGGAGGATTGCTCTTCGGCTTCTCGACCATGTCGCGGATCTTCCAGACGCGCTCGCGCACTTTCGATCCCGCGACGATTCCGTATCGGCCGGTTTCGGAGGGGCTCACCTCCATGAGCGCGACGACGGGGCGACCGGTCTCGCGGTGGACCTCCATCATCTGGTGCAGGCATGGAGGGTCGGCCAGGATGACGTCGTCGGGGAGGACGACGGCGAAGGGCTCCTCGCCGACGGCGGGAGCCGCCTGAAGCACGGCGTGGCCGAGCCCGAGCTGCTCCTTCTGCCGGACGGAGATCACGTGCGTGAGGCCGGCGATCTCGACCATCTCTTCGAGCAGCTTCTGCTTCTGCCTCTGGCGCAGCGAGACCTCGAGCTCGATCGAGCGGTCGAAGTGGTCGATGATCGAGTCTTTACCCCGCGACGTGATGATGACGATGCGCCCCAGTCCGGACTCGATCGCTTCCTCGACCCCGTACTGGATCACCGGCTTGTCCACCAGCGGCAGCATTTCCTTCGGAATCACTTTGGTGGCCGGAAGGAATCGGGTCCCGTATCCGGCGCAGGGGAACACGCACGTGCGCAGAGGTTTCATGCCGCTCCTTTCGCGGGGCGCATTGTAGTGCAGTGACCCGAAACGCCGCCCTCCCGCCTCCGCGGAGTCGGCGGGGGATCGGGGAAGGAATTGCCGGCCGGCGGGGCGGTTTCGGTCAGGGCAGGAAACTTGCTTTTGGAAGCGGGAGTCGTGTTCCATGGAGTCTGTTTTCGGGACGAACCCGGCGTGATGGGCGGTATGCGGAAACTTTCGATCGTTCTGTTCTCGATTCTCATCTCGATTCCGGCCTTTGCGGGATGGAGCCGCGCCGGACTGTACGGTGCGGACGTCCGGGCGCTGGCCGCGGATCCGGACGACCCGGATCTGCTCTTTCTCGGCACGAGCCAGGGGGAGATCTACGCTTCGAAGGACGGCGGGGCGAGCTGGTCGAATCCGCGATTCTCCAACCCCTTTCCCGGGTACGTCGTCGACAACCTGATGGTCGACGCGAGAGGTCGATTGTGGGCTGCGGCGTGGGGCCTGTGGGGTGGAAGCGTCGTAGCGGTGTCGGAGGATCAGGGGAAGAGCTGGAGCCGGCGGGATACGGGACTCGACTCTCTTTCGGTCCGGGCGTTCGCGGTCGACCCTTCTGAGCCGCAGCATCTGGTGGCGGGGGCGCTCGAAGGGGTGTACGCGTCGAAGGACGACGGGGCGTCGTGGAGGAAGATCTCGGATCAGGTCAACGTCGGGTCGGTCGCGATCGACCCGCGCGGCGGCGACACGATCTACGTCGGTACATGGCGGCAGGCGTGGCGGACCGACGACGGCGGACGGAGCTGGAAGCACGTCGCGAAGGGGATGGTGCTCGACACCGACGTATTCGCGATCAACATCAACCCGGCGAATCCGGACGAGGTGTGGCTCTCGACGTGCGGGTGGGTGTACAGCTCGGCGGACCGCGGCGACACGTGGAACCGCCACAAGGACGGGTTCGACAACCGGCGGATCCATGCGATCGAGCGCGACCCGGAGGTCTCGGGCACCGTGTACGCGGGCTCGGTCGCCGGTCTGTACCGCACGAGCGACTCGGGGAAGGGATGGAAGCTCGTCTCTCCCGACTCGCTGGTCGTGACCGCGATCGTCGTACATCCCGGGCGACCCGAGCGGATCGTGGTCGCGACCGAGGGCGACGGGGTCTACGTCTCGCCCGACCGGGGAGAGAGCTGGCACCGCTCGAGTCACGGACTGTACAACGTCAAGGTCGCGAGCGTGACGCCCGATCCGGTGCGCGAGCACCGCGTGTACGCGACGGTGTTCTTCGGCGGGACCTCGTCCGGGCTCTACGTCTCGGACGACGGCGGCGCGAACTGGAGCCGGCTGAACGAAACGCCGCTCCCCGAAATCCTGACTCTGATGGTGCGCCAGAAGGAGCAGCCGAAGTTCCTCGCCGGCACCCCGCAGGGATTCTGGTGGAGCATGGACGGGGTGAAGTGGGAGCGATCCGAGCCGCGGATCGTTCCGATCCGGGTCGAGAAGATGGTCGAGTACAGCGCATCCCGGCTGTTCGCCGCGACTGCGCTCGGCGTCTACACCTCGAAGGACGGTGGGAAGGGGTGGTATCCGCTGGGCTCGGAGGACCGCACGGTCGACCTCGCGCTGGGATGGATCGCGGCGGGACCGGCGCTCTACGCGTTGACGGAATCGGGTCTCCGGGTATTCGACGGCGAGTCGTGGTCACGGGTCGAGGGGGCGCCCGAGCGGGGACGGACTCTCGCGGTGCGCCGACACGGAAACCGCGATCTGGTTGTCGTGGCGGGCTCGCGCGGGGTCGAAGCCGGAATGGTCGATGCCGTCAAGCGCTGGATCCCTTCGAAGGCCCCGCGCGGCGAGCACGGCTCGGTTCACGCCGCGCCGCACTCGGGAGGGACGCTCTTCGTCACCTTCAACGGCAGGCACGAGATCCATCTGCTCGACGGAAAAGCCTCGGCCTGGAAGACGGTCGGGGTTCCGACCACGCTGCGCGACGTCGCGGGAGTGGCGGCCGATCCGTTCGAGAGCCGCCGCTTCTTCCTCGGGACGCATGGACAGGGGATCCTGATCTGGGACGAGTCGGAGTCGCGGGCCGCGGTCGAGCCCGCATTGCCTCAGCTCGCCGGAGCCGGCGGCGCGAAGTAACGAACCACGAGGAAGCCGAGTCCCTGCCGCCCGAACGCTCCCTGATGCTCGACCGAGGCGACGACGTAAATGCGCGGCTCGACTCCGTCGTAAACCAGCGCGGGGGGTCGCTCGATCTTCCTGGTCGGATCTCCATGGCGCTGCTGCAGCCGCGTTTCCACCTCGGCGAGGGCCACGCGCACGACGGGAATGAAGTCGGACAGCTCGAACCGCATCGACTGGAGCCGGTCCTTCTCGAAAGCGAGCGTCACGCTCCGGTTCTCCGAGAGCGTTACGAGGAAATGCCCTTTCTCCTTGCCGGGGACGGCGGTGCGTCCGCGGCGTTCGAGCTCGGCGAGGGTCTCGGTGCAGGTCATCCCGATCTCGACTCCGAGCCGTGCCGGCTCCATCCAGGCGGTGAGCGGCTCGGGCGCGACGCCGCCCAGGAGCAGAGCGAAAAAGCCGAAGAGGGTCGTCACGTTCAATGGATCACGGGCTCGGCGTGCGCACGGCGCGACTGGACGACCGACACCGCCATCGCGACCCGGCGCGTGACCTGATCCCACGCGCCCGTGCGCACCACTTCGGGCGGCGCCAGCGCGCCCGCCAGATTCATCGCGACCGCGCCCGCTTCGAGATAGGGCTCGATCTGCTCGATCGCCACCGGGCCTCCCGCCAGCATCGGGACGTCGCGGATCGGCTGGCGGATGGTTCGGATGAAGTCGGGTCCGCCCAGCAGACCCGCAGGGTAGATCTTGATCAGATTCGCGCCCGCTTCCCACGCATGGATGATCTCGCTCGCGGTGGCGGCCCCTGCGACGCACATCAGGTCGTGCTCCGCGGCGTAGTCGATCACTCCGAGATCGGTGTGGGGCGAGACGAGGATCTGTGCGCCCGCCCGCCGCGATTCCGCGGCGGCGTTCGACCCGCGGACCGTCCCCGCGGCGACCACCACGCCCGCTTCCCCGTAGCGCCGCACGAGCCGCGCGATGATCTCGAACGCGTCGGGCGTGGTCAGCGTGATCTCGATCGCGCGCAGCCCGCTCTCCGCGAACGTCTTCGCCAGCCCCCACGCCGCCTCGGCGTCGTCTTCCCTCACCACGCCGACGATGACGTTCCGGGCCACGTGCTGGAAGAGCTCATCCCGCCGGCTCATGGGACGAGCGTACCACGGGATCGAGTCGGCGGCAGGCGGTCGGGGAGCCGGCGTGACCGGCGGAGCGTTCGGCGCCGGTCTTCGTGGAACGCTACAATGCCGCCCGGGGTCGATGATGGTCGATGAGGTCCGGCTGCGGGACGTGGCGGCGGCAGATCTTCCGATCCTGTTCGAGCAGCAGACCGATCCGGATGCCGTCCGGATGGCCGCCTTCCCTTCGAGGGCGCGGGATGCGTTCATGGCGCACTGGACGAAGATCCTCGACGACGACGCCGTGACCAGGCAGGCGGTCGTGTTCGACGGCCGCCTGGCAGGCTACATGGTCTGTTTCGAGCGGGCGGGCGAGCGGCTCGTCGGCTACTGGATCGGACGGGAGTACTGGGGCCGCGGCATCGCGACCCGGGCGCTGGCGGCGTTTCTCGACCTGGTGCCGGACAGGCCGCTCCATGCGCGGGTGGCGAAGCACAATCTCGCTTCGATCCGAGTGCTGGAGAAATGCGGCTTCACGGTCTCCGGGGAGGAGGAGGCCGCCTCGAGCGCCGGCGGAGACGAGGTCGAGGAATTCATCATGACGCTCGCCGGGACTCCTTCGGCCTGACGCGCCCCGGTCTGACGACTCCCGGCCTCTCCGGCTCCGGACTCCGGACCGTTCTGCTAAGCTCCCGGCGGAAGGACCTCGCGATGGCGTTGTTGAACAAGGCCGTCAATGAAATCACGCTCAAGCTCGTCTACTACGGGCCGGGCCTGTGCGGGAAGACGACGAACCTCGAGACCATCCACGGCGATTCGAAGCTCCCGAACAAGGGAAAGCTCCTGTCGATGTCGACCGAGACCGACCGGACGCTCTTTTTCGACTTCATGCCGATGGAGCTGGGAGAAGTGCGCGGACAGAAGATCCGCGTGCAGCTCTACACCGTTCCCGGACAGGTCTTCTACAACGCGACGAGAAAGCTGGTCCTGCGCGGCGCGGACGGAGTGGTCTTCGTCGCCGACTCGCAGCCGACCATGCGCGATTCCAACCTCGAGAGCCTCGAGAACCTCCGCGAGAATCTGCGCATCAACCGGCTCGATCCCGACAGGATCCCCGTCGTATTCCAGTACAACAAGCGCGATCTCCCGGACGTCGACTCGGTGGCGCAGATCTCGGAATATCTCCGGCCGGGGCGGATGCCGGTGGTGGAAGCGTCGGCGATTCAGGGGAAGGGGGTCCGGGAGACGCTCCAGAAGGCGATCTCGCTGATTCTGCAGAATGTCCGGAACGAGGTCGACGTGTCGCTCCCGGAGAGTGCGGCTGCGGGGGCGGCGGCGGCCGGCGAACCGGCCCCGGCCGAGGCGCCGGCTCCGCGCGAGCCGGCGGGGTCCGAGGATCTCGCCGCACTGCTGGACCAGGCCGATGCGCTCATCCGGACCCTCGAGGGGGCGCTCGCGGCGGCGCGCGAGCACCGGCAGCGCCTCGCCGGCAGGTCCGGCGGCTGATCCCGCCCGCCCACGACGATCTCCGGAGGCTCTCACCTCTTGACCTGGTACCGCGAATGGTTCGGCGAGGAGTACCTCGACCTGTACGCCCATCGTGGCGAGGAAGAGGCGCGAGCGCACGTCGCGTTCTTCCGCGCGCAGTTCGGAAGGATCGAGGGAGAGATCCTCGATCTGGCGTGCGGCAGGGGCCGGCACATCCGGGAGTTCCGCGCGGCCGGATACAGGATCACCGGATGCGACCTCTCGTGGGTCCTCCTGCGGCACGGGCTCGCCGAGCTCGGTCCGATGCCGCTCGTCGGGGCCGACATGCGGAGGCTCCCGTTCCGTGACGGCTCGTTCGGCGGACTCGTGAACTTCTTCACCAGCTTCGGCTACTTCGAGGAGGAGGAGGAGAACCTCCGGACGGTGAAGGAAATGGCGAGGGTGATGACGAAGGCGGCTCCCTGGGTGTTCGACTATCTCAACGTCACCCGCGAGCTGGGAAGGCTGGTGGAGCGGGAAGAGCGGCCGACCGAGGGGGGAAAGGTGCTGATCGAGCGCTGGTTCGACATCACCAGCCGCACGTTCAACAAGAGAATCACGATCGGGGAGCGGCATTTCCTCGAACGGGTGAAGGGGTATGATCTGGATGAGATCACCGCGATCTTCGCTGCTGGCGGGATGGCGATCCGGAGGGCGTTCGGCGATTTCGACGGGGCGCCGTACACCCTGGATAGCCCGCGGCTGATTCTCGTCGGCACGAGAGGTCGATGACGATCCTGGAGCAGCGAGACGTCAGGGTTGAGTTTCCGCTCGCGGATTACCCTTCGATCGGGCGCTTCGCGCTCGACCTGGTGGAAGGGAGCCGGAGCGCGGCGCGCTTCTGCCGGCGGGCCGACTGGGCCCGTCTCGGGCCGATGGCTCCCTCGCGCGACCGCTCGCCCCTGGCCGCGGCGCTCGAGCGGACCAACCGCGCGTGGGGGAACGAGCTCGGAGGTCTGCTCGACCCGTGGATCCGCGGCGAGGCGGTCGGCATCGTGGCGGGGCAGCAGGCGGGATTCGCGGGCGGCCCGCTCTACACGCTGACCAAGATCGCGACGCTGATCGCGATCCGGCGCCGCCTCGGGCAACGGGGCGTTCCGGCGGTTCCGTTCTTCTGGCTCGCGACCGAGGATCACGATTTCGACGAAGTCGCGCGCGTCGTCGTCCAGCGCGGCGGCGAGCGCGTCGCGCTCCGCGCCTCCGAGTCGCCCGCGATCCGATGTCCCGTCGGCATGCTTCCCCTTCCCGACTCCCTGCGGGAAGGACTCGCGTCCCTGCTGGGGAAAGCTCCCCGCTGGCTGCGGCCCGGCATTTCGTTCGGAGACTCGTTCGCCGAGCTCGTGGTCGACGCGGTCGGCTCGGGCGAGCTCGTCCTGATCGACTCTCTACTTCCCGAGCTCCGGCGGGAGGGGGGAGATCTGCTGCATCGGATCGCCGGCCGGCTCACCGAGGCGGAGGAAGCGATCGATCGCCGGTCGCGCGAGCTCGATGAGGCGGGTTACGCCCCGCAGGTCACGCGGGGGGCGGAGGGGCATTACTCACTGCTCTACACGATCGAGGACGACGGCGCGCGGATTCCGGTGCTTCCGCGTGAGATCGGGATTCAGCGGGCGCTCGAGCGGATCGAGAAGGTTCCCGAGACGGTGTCGACCGGGGTGCTGGCGCGTCCGCTGCTGCAGGATGCGGTGCTCGAGCCCGAGGTCTTCGTCGGAGGGCCGGCGGAGGTGGCGTACTACGCGCAACTCGGCGGGCTCCACGAGATGTTCGGCGTGAGGGCGCCGGCGGTCGCGCTGCGCGGGCACGTGCTGGTGGCTCCGGCGAAGCGGCTTCGCGCGCTCGAGCGGCACGGGGTGGAGATCCAGCGGATCTTCGAGCCGCTCGAGGAAGTGCTCCTTCCGCGGGAGCCGGAGGCGGTCGCGGAGCTGGACCGGGCCGTCGAGCAGGCGGACCGCGCGCTGGCGGAAGCGGCGCAGGCGATCGCGTCGGTGGCGCTCGGAGCCGATCCGGGACTCGACCGCTCGCTCCAGCGATCACGGCGGAGCATCGCGCATCACCTCGGAAGGATGGCGCACCGGGCGCGCCGGGCGGTGGCGCGGCGCGATCGCGAGCGATGGGACGCGCTGCGCTCGCTGCAGGAGATCCTCGTTCCCGACGGCCGGGTCCAGGACCGCGTTGCCGGATGGATCGGCTGGTGGGAGGATTACGGGCCGCGGCTGGTCTCGCGTCTGGTGGCGGAAGCCGAGCCGGATGCGACGGTCGTCCGGGTTGCGGGGTTGTGAGGGGCATGGCGACGAAGGGAAAGAAGAGCGGGAAGGCGAAGGCGAGCGGCCGGGTGGACATCCTGGCGTTCGGCGCGCACGCGGACGACGTGGAGCTCTGCTGCGGGGGGACGGTGGCGGAGGCGGTCCGCCGCGGCCGGCGGGTGGGGATCGTCGATCTCACGCGCGGCGAGATGGGAACGCGAGGCGACCCCGAGACGCGCCACGCCGAATCGCTCGAAGCCGCGCGCATCCTCGGTGCGGCATTCCGGGAGAGGCTCGATTTCGGAGACGGGAATCTCGCCACCGGGCGCGAGCAGGAGCTCGCCGTCATTCGGCTCATTCGCCGGTGGCGCCCGTCGATCCTGCTCGCTCCGTATCCGGACGACAGGCATCCCGACCATTCGCGGACCGGGCGGCTCGTCGCGGACGCCTGGTTCTACGCCGGGCTGAGGAAGATCGAGACCGGCCAGAAGGCGCACCGGCCGGACGTGGTCGCCTGCTACCTGCAGAACTATCACCTTCCGCCGAGCTTCGTGGTCGACGTGACGGCATCGCACGAGCGGAAGATGCGCGCGATCCGGGCATACGGATCGCAGTTCCACGACCCGGACTCGGGCGAGCCGCTGACCTTCATCGCGAAAGAGAGCTTTCTGCCGATGATCGAAGCGCGCTCGCGTCACTTCGGAGCGCTGATCGGCGTCGAGCACGGCGAGGCATTCGTGACGAAACAGCCTCCGCGCGTGGACGACATTCCGTCCGCTTATGAAGGAAGGGAGGTCTCGTGAGGGTCGGAATCACCTGTTATCCGACGTTCGGCGGCTCGGGAGTCGTGGCGACCGAGCTCGGCATCGCGCTCGCGCGCCGCGGCATCGAGGTCCACTTCATCAGCTACGCGCTCCCCTCGCGACTCAACATCCTGCACGAGAAGATCCGCTTCCACGAAGTCACAGTGATGAATTACCCGCTGTTCGACAACTTTCCGCCGTACACGCTCGCGCTCGCGACGAAGATGGCCGAAGTGGCCGACTACGAGAAGCTCGACATTCTGCACGTGCATTACGCGATTCCGCACGCGATCAGCGCCTTCCTCGCCAAACAGATCCTGCGCGATCACCCCCTAAGGATCGTGACCACCCTCCACGGAACCGACATCACCCTGGTCGGCCGCGATCCCAGCTACCTTCCCATCACGAAATTCGGGATCGAGAGCTCGGACGGCGTCACGGCGGTCTCCGAGTGGCTCCGTCGCGAGACCGTCGGCTCGCTCGAGATCAGCAGGCCGATCGAGGTCATCCACAACTTCGTCGACCCTTCCCGATTCCACAAGAACGACAGCTTCGTCTGTCGCGGCTTCGTGCAGCCGGGCGAGAAGCTCCTCGGCCACGTCTCGAACTTCCGTCCCGTCAAACGCGTGCTCGACGTGCTCGAGGTGTTTCTGCGCGTGGCCCGCGCGCTCCCCACGCGTCTGGTCATGATCGGCGACGGCCCGGAGCGGTCGCGCGCCGAGATCTTCTGCCGCGAGCACCGCATTGCCGACCGCGTCCTGTTTCTCGGCAACGTTCCCAACCTCGAGGAGGTCGTCGGATCGTTCGACGTGTTCCTCCTTCCCTCCGAGACCGAGTCGTTCGGCATGGCCGCACTCGAAGCCCTCGCCTCCGAAGTCCCCGTCGTCGCGAGCCGGGCGGGCGGGCTTCCCGAGGTCGTCACCGACGGCGGGGACGGTTACCTCCTTCCGGTGGGCGAGATCGACGGTATGACCGCCCGGACGCTGGAGCTGCTGACCGACGACGAGCTTCGACGCCGCTTCGGCGCGGCGGGACGAAAAGCCGCCACCGAGCGATTCAACGTCGACCGCATCGTCCCCCGTTACCTCGCGTTCTACGAGCAGGTCCTCGGCGACGAGAGACGGCTGGCCGATCCCGACCGCCGTGCCGCCGTGCCCGACGACTGAAATCCCGCGAGCCCCTCCCGCGGTTGGAAGGACCGAGCCGATGGGTCCGAAGAGACAGACACTCGACCAGGAAGTCGACCGGTTTCAGGACTACCTGCAGGAGCAGGGGCTGAAGCTGACCAACGAGCGCCGCGCCCTCGTCCGCGAGATCTTCTCGACCCACTATCACTTCGACGCCGACGAGCTCCTGTTCAAGCTCAAGGACAAGAACGTCAAGATCTCACGCGCGACCATCTATCGCAGCCTCGAGCTCCTCGTGAAGTCCGGCATGGTCCGCCGCGTTCACCTCGGTGAGGACCACTACCATTACGAGCGCGTCACCCGCGACGACCTCCACCACGATCACCTCATCTGCACCACCTGCGGCGGCGTCATCGAGTTTCACGACGAGAGCCTCGAGGCGCGCCAGCGCGAGATCTGCGACCGGCATCGCTTCACCCCCACCTTCCACAACCTCCAGATCCTCGGTATCTGCACCGCCTGCCGCCGCAAAGGGGAAGAGCCCGATTCCCCCGACCGCGTGAAGATGATCGCCCCGACGGCCCTGCGGAAATGAGTGAGTGACGAGTGACGAGTGAGTGACGGCGCATGAGGTCGAAGCAATCCGGGCAGATTGAACGCTCCGCAACCGGCCCCTCACTCGTCATGCAGTCGCAGACGCCCGATCACGCACCGCTCTGCTCCTTCACTTCGAGCTCGAGCCGCTCGGTCCCGTCCCTGAAGACCGCGTAATGTTTCGGGCGGAGGCGCACGCGAATCGCGGTTCCGGAGCTCAGCTCCACGGCGCCGGAGGTCCGGAGCTGGAGCCGGCAGTCGAGTCCCTCGACGCGAATCCGATGCAGCGCATCGTGCCCGAAGTAGCGCGTCGATTCGATGACGGCGTCGGCGCCTTTCTCGCCCGGCGCGGCGATCGCGAGGTCCTCGGGCCGGATGAAGATCCATGAGCCGGCGCCCGGATCGGCGATCGGCTGCCCGGCGAGCCTCTCGAGCAGCTCGCCCGTGAGCCCGCAGGCGACCGATTCTCCCTCGCCGATCAGCTCCGCGACGTGGCGGGAGGCGGGGGACTCGTAGACGTCGGGAGGGGTGGCGACCTGCAGGATGCGTCCGTGGTCCATCACGGCGACCACGTCGGCGATCTCGAGAGCTTCCTGCTGGTCGTGGGTGACGAGTACGGCGGTGGTTCCGGCATCGCGGAGGATGCGCTGCAGATCGGCGCGGATGCGCTGGCGGAGGGCGGAGTCGAGTCCGGCGAACGGCTCGTCGAGCAGAACCAGCTTCGGCTGCGGGGCGAGGGCGCGGGCGAGGGCGGCGCGCTGCTGCTGGCCGCCGGAAAGCTCGTCGGGGTATCGCGCGCGGAGGGCGCCGAGGCCGACCAGATCGAGCACCTCGCGCGTGCGCGCCTCCGCGTCGGGGCGGCGGCGCACGCCGTAACGGACGTTCTCCGCGACCGTCATGTGCGGGAACAGCGCCCCTTCCTGAAAGACCATGCCGACGGCGCGGCGCTCGGGCTCGACCCAGACCGACTCCGACGCCACGACCACGCCGTCGATGCGGACGCTCCCGGCCGAGGGGCGCTCGAATCCCGCGATCGCCCGGAGCAGGGAGGTCTTGCCGCAGCCGCTCGGACCGACGAGCGCCACGAGCGAGCGCGGTGCGACCTCGAGCGAGACTCGGTCGACCGCGATCACCCCGCCGTAGCGGACCTCCACCGAGTCGAGCTCCACCCGCGCGCTCACGATCGCCCCCCCGCCAGCGCCGGCCGGATCACCAGGACGTACATCGGAATCGCCGAAAGCATCACGAGCAACATCGAGGGAACGGCGGCGTCCGCATAAAACAGCTCCGAGACCGCGGTCCAGATCCTCGTGGCCAGAGTATCGAACCCCGTCGGCCGAAGGATGAGAGTCGCCGGGAGCTCCTTCATCGCGGTGAGGAAAACCAGGCCTCCGCCCGCCAGCAATCCCGGGCGGAGCAGCGGGATGGTGATGGTCCTCAGGATGCCGGCGGGACGCTCGCCGAGGCTGCGCGCGGCGTCCTCGAACGAGGGCGAAAGGGCCGCGACCGAGCTCCGCATCGCAGCCACCGCTTCAGGCAGGAAGCGAATCACGTATCCCGCGATCAGCAGAGCGAGGGTCTGATAGAGAAACCCGAGCGCGCGCGTGACGAAGAATACGAGCGCGAGCGCGACGACGAGGCCGGGGAGCGCGTAACCGGCGAAGGCGATGCGCTCGATCCACCTCGACAGGGGGGAGGGATGCCGGGCGGCCCAGAGCGCGAGCGGCGTGGCGAATGCGACCGCGATGAGCGCCGCCGCGAGCGAGGTCCCTAGCGATCCGGAGGCCGCCGCGGCCGTCCAGGTCGCGATCCCGTCGGCGCGGAAGGCGCGGACCGCCCACCAGGCGATCGTCCCGGCCGGAATGCCGACGCCGACCGCGCAGAGTCCGGTGAGCCAGGCGAGGGCGATGGGGGTCCAGCGGCGCCCGAGGGGGAGCGGGGCGGGGGGGCGGGAAGGGCGGGTGCGGGTGGGGCGGGACCGCCGCCCCAGGCGCACTTCGAGCGCGAGGAATGCGAGAGTCAGAACGATCAGCACCGTCGCGAGCGCCGCCGCCACCGTCCGGTCGAACAGCCCGCGGTACGCGTTGTAGATCCCCAGCGTGTACGTGTTGTATCGCACGATCGACACCACGCCGAAGTCCGAGAGCGTGTAGAGCACCACCAGAAGCCCGCCCGCCCGCATCGACGGAACGAGCTGCGGCACGATCACGTCGGCGAATCGCCGCCACGCTCCCGCCCCCAGGCTCCGCGCCGACTCTTCGAGCGCCGGATCGCTCTTCCGCAGGGCCGCCACCGCCAGCAGGTAGACGTACGGATACGTGAAGAAGCCGAGCGCGATCAGCGCTCCGGAATAGCCGTACGCGATCTCGCCGAGCGAGCGATCTCCCAGAGTCGCGGCGAGCCACCCCTGCAGCAGGCCCCGCGGTCCGAGAAATGCGACGAGCGTGAAGGCGGCGAGGTACGACGGGAAGACGAGCGGGAGCGCCGCGAGCACGCCCCAGACGCGCCGCCCCGGCAGGTCGGTCCTCGCGACGAGCCAGGCGGTCGGCAGCGCGAGCACCAGCGTCAGCGGGAGCACGCCGGCGACGAGCAGCAGCGTGTTGAGCAGAAGCTCGGCCGAGAGCGGCGAGAAGACCGCGGCCGCCCATCCGCGCGCCCCTCCTTCGAGCGCGCGCACGAAGACGTAGATCAGCGGAACGACCACCGCCGCCGCCGCCGCGACCGAAGGAAGCACGTACGTCAGCGGAGCGCGGCGCCCGCGCCTCGAGGGCGCAACCGTCGACGCCTCGGCCCCGGTCGTCACTGAACCAGTCCGCTCTCGTTGATGCGACCCAGCGCCTCCGGAAGCGCCTTCCCGATCTCGGCGAAGTCGACCTCCGGCGTCCGGATCTCGTCCAGAGCCACCAGCCCTCCCGCCGGCTCGATCCCGCCGGCGAGCGGATACTCGAACGTCTCCTCCGCGAAATACCGCTGCGCGTCGTCCGAGAGGAGATACCGCAACAGCTCGACGGCGGCAGGCTCGTCGCTCAGAAGCCCCGCGGCCGCCAGGTTGACGAAGCTCGACGCGTCTCCCTCCGGCATGAAGAAATTCCTCGCTCCGGCGTCGGGACGATCGCGCCTCGCCTGCCAGAGGTAGTAATGGTTCACGAGTCCCCAGTCGATCTCTCCGTCGAGGACCGCGCGGACGATGGAGCTGTTGTTCGGGTAGCGGCGCGGCTGGTTGGCTGCCATGCCGGCGAGGAGCCGTTCGAGCCGCTCGGGGCCGTGCACGATCTGATACACCGCCATGTGAGCCTGGAACGAGCCGTTCGTCGGCGCGACGCCGAACCGCCTGCGCCACTTCCGATCGGTGGTCGCATCCAGGCTCTGCGGAAGCTGATCTTCGCGGAGGCGGGCGGGGTCGTAGACCAGAGTCCGGGCGCGGCCGGACAGCCCGACCCATCGCCCCGATCGCGAGCGGAACCGCGGCTCGAGGCGGGCCAGCATGTCGCGCGGTGCGGCTCGGAGCATGCCGGCGGCCTCGAGCGCGCCGAGCGCCGCGGCGTCCTGCGCGAGGAACACGTCGGCGGGAGTCTTCGCTCCCTCCTCGAGCAGGGTGGCGGCGAGCTCTGCGGTCTCGCCGTAGCGGACGTTCACGTCGATCCCGCTCTCGCTCCGGAAGCGGTCGATCAGCGGCTGGATCAGCTTTTCGTTGCGGCCGGAGTAGAGCGTGAGCTCGCGGCGGGATGCCGGCTCGGGGGCGGAGTCGGAGCCTTCGGAACAGGAGAGCGTGAGAGCGGCGAGGAGCGCGGCCGCGAGGATGCGGATCATCGGGCGGAGGGTCCTTTCGGGCGATTTGTTGAGAATTTGTCTCAACTGGATACGGCTTCTATCGCGCCGCGGCCGCCCCTGTCAACTCACGAGCCGCTCCTGAGAGCGGGGATCCGGGCGAGCAGCCGGTCGAGGCGCGCGAGCGTCTTCTCCCGTCCCAGGACGTCGATCACGTCGAAGATCGGAGGGCTCGCTCCCCGTCCCGTGAGCGCGAGCCGGAGCGGATGGATGTACTTCGCCGCGGCCACACCCCGCGCCTCGGCCAGCGCGCGGAGTGCCTGCTCGGTCGTGCCGAGCTCGAACGGCTCGATGCCGGCGAGCGCGTCCCGCAATTCCTGCATCCGCGCCTCGAGGTCCTCCCCCCGCAGGTGCTTGCGGACCGCTTCCTCCTCGTACTCGAACCCGTCGTCCTCCGCGAGCATCGGCGCCGCCATCTCCGCCATCTCCCGGAGCGTCCGCGCCCGCGGCTGCAGCATCCGCACGAGCGCGGTCAGCGTCTGGCGATCCTCCGCCGGCTCGGCGAGGAGCGGCTCGAGCAGCGGCGCCAGCTCCCGCGCCTCCATTCGTTGCATGTACTGATGATTCATCCAGAGGAGCTTCTCGAGATCGAACACCGCGGGGGAGCGATGGACCTGCCCGATGTCGAACAGGCGCGCCGCCTCCTCCCTCGTGATCAGCTCGCGGTCCTCGCCGGGGCTCCATCCGAGAAGAAGGAGGAAATTGAACAGCGCCTGCGGGAGGACCCCCATGTTCCGGTACTCCTCGACCGAGGTGGCGCCGGTTCTCTTGCTGAGCCGCTTCCTGTCCGGGCCGAGAATCAGAGGGACGTGGGCGAACTCCGGGACCTCGGCGCCGAGCGCCCGGAACAGAAGGACGTGCTTCGGCGTGTTCGAGAGATGGTCTTCGCCTCGCGCGACGAGCGTGATGTCCATGTCGATGTCGTCGACGACCACCGAGAGGTGATAGGTCGGGTGTCCGTCCGAGCGGAGCAGGACGAAGTCGTCGATGAGCTCGCCCTCGAACTCGACCTCGCCGCGGATGCGATCGTGGAAGCGGATCGTGCCCGGCTCGACGCGGAATCGGACGACGTGCGGGGCGGAAGGATCGGCATCTGCGCGCGAGCGGCAGCGCCCCGAGTAGCGGTACTGCCGGCCGCGGGCTTCGGCCTCGCCGCGCTCGTTTTCGAGCTCCTCGACCGTGCAGAAGCAGCGATAGGCGGCCCCGCGAGCGACGAGCTCCAGGGCCCGCTCCCGGTATCGGTCGAGCCTGTCGCTCTGCCGGATCGGTCCTTCGTCCCATTCCGCTCCGAGCCAGGCGAGCGACTCGAGGATCTGCTCGGCATGCTGCCGTCGGGAGCGCTCGAGATCGGTGTCTTCGATGCGGAGAACCATCGTGCCGCCGTGGCGCCGCGCGTGTAGGAGGTTGAAGATGGCCGTCCGCGCTCCTCCGACGTGCAGAAAACCGGTCGGCGAGGGGGCGAAACGGAGCCGGGGCGGTCGCGCCATCGGGCGGCGATCTTATGGAGCCCCCGGTTGGGCGTCAAGGCGGCGGCGCGGGGCGGCCGGCCTCTGCGGATACAATCTTCGACGCCCCATGCGATCGCCTCTTTCCTGGTTCGCGCATGCATCGCGCGGGTTCAGCCTCGTCGAGATCCTCGCCGCGATGCTGATCCTGACGATCGTGATCACGACTTCCCTCGCCGTCTTCTTCGATCGCCAGAAGAGGCTGCTGGAAGCGGGCGAATCGGTCCGGGTGTGGCAGGCGCTCGCGAACGAGGCCGAGGCACGGCGGCATCAGCCCTTCGGCGGACTCGTACCGGGAGCCGACCAGCCGTTCCTCACCGATCTCGCGATCCTCGAGCCGCTCGCGGCACCGGTCGCGCGCGTCGTGATCGAGGCGGAGTCTCCCTTCGTGCGGCGGCTGACGCTCCGGATCGAATGGGCTGGGGGGATGCGGGAAGCCTCGATCGCCGTTTACCGGACTCGAACCGGCGGAGGACCGCTCTGGTGAGGCGCCGCGCTTCCGGAATCACGCTCATCGAGCTGGTCGTCGCCATGGCGATCTTTTCGGTGTTTCTCCTGATCCTCACGGCGCTCGGCTCGCAGTATCAGCGATTCGACCGTCAGGTGCAGTTCCGCTGGTTTCTCCACCCCGACGACATGGCGGTCATCGCGCGACTGAGGCGCGACGTCGCGGACAGCCGGGGTTACCCCGTCAGCTTCGCGGGGCTGACGCAGACGCCGTCGACTCTGATCCTCAGCCACGGCTCGGGCAGAACGGTGACGTGGGAGCTCGGCGCGTCGACGGCGATGCGGACGGAGTGGACCGGGCAGAGCAAGGAATCGACGTGGGTCGCGCGCGCCACGCGGGCGTTCGAGATCGACGCTTGGGAGCTGCCCGACGGGAAGACCGCCGTGCGGCTCACTGGCCGTTCCACGGATGGAGGGATCGTCGTTGACCGGATCATCACGCCGCGGCCGGAGTGAGCGCGGTTTCGCCCTGATCGCGGCGCTGCTGCTGGCGGTGCTCTATCTGTCTCTCATGGAGCTCACTCTGCGCGATACTTCCGAGACGATTCGCCAGGCGCACCGCTTCCGAGCCCGGATCTCCGCCGAGATCCTCGCCGAGAACGCGCTCGAGCTCGCCGCCGAACGGATGGTCGAGCTCTCGTCGAAGAGCTCCGAGATCGAGGAGGCGGAAGGCACGGCGGAGGGAAGCTACCAGCGCCTTCCGGGAGACCGCTTCGAGCTTCACGGCTCGGCCACGAGCCTGGGAGCGGCCAGCGTATCCGCGAGCGTGACTCTCCGCGGCCGCTTCGTCGGAACCGACGTCCGCATCCTCGAGAGCGAGACGCACTGACGCTAGTGGACTTAGTGCCGTGAGAGCGACCGCTCCTTCGGCGGCAGAATCTCGAGGCAGCTCGTCCACCACCCCGTCAGGATCGTCTCCACGAACTCCTCGGGCAGCTTCTCCTTCCGCATCTCCCCGGCCAGAGCGTGATGGTCGTACTCGACCGGGACGTGCTCGACCGAGACCCCGCTCGCGCCGGCCGCGACGATCGTGTACCAGACGTGCGTCGCTCCGTCGTTGGCGGGGCGCCCGATGGCTCCGGCATTGACGACCGTCCGGCCCGATGGAAGCGTCCGGCTCCAGTGAAGTCCGGTGTGGGTGCAGACCACGACGTCCGCGGAGGCTTCCGTGCAGAGGCGTTCGAGAAACGGAACCGGAGACGAGGACCGCCAGAGAAACTCGTTGACCTTCCGCGGAGAGCCGTGACAGAGGAGGAAGCGCCGGCCTGCGGCTTCGAAGCGGATCGCGCGCGGAAGCGTCGCCATCCATCGCTTGTGCTCGTCCGAGGTGTTCTCGAACGTGTACTCGTAAGAGATTTGCGCATATCGATTGTCGCGCGGGTCGGTATAGCCGCAGTTGCAGTCGGCGGCGCCGGAGGCGAGCGATTCCTCGTAATTTCCCTGGATGCCGGGGATGCCTCGGGCACGCAGGGTCTCGGGGATGCGGTCGGGATGCGGGCCGAAGGCGCCGAGATCGCCGAGAAAGTACGTTTCGTCGACCCCGCGCGATCGAATGTCGTCGAGCGTCGCGACCAGGGCGTGGTAGTTCGAATAGATGCCGCCGATGAATGCGAAACGCGGCATGGCCCCTCACGTCCGGCAGGAGACGCCGTCCACCCAGCAGGTCCAGCAGGCGCCGTGCTTCAGCTCGAACGGACGCAGCGTTTCCGCGATCGACGCGCCCATCCGCGCCTCGGGCGTCTCGATCAGGATCGGGCAGACGTAAACTCCCTTCGAGGTCGCCATTCGGCAGGTCGAGCACTGGAGGACCGAGGCGTCGGCCTCGCTCAACTCGGTCCGGTCGAGCCGTTCCCACGACTCGTACGCCCGGGTCCGCGTCTGCTCCGCACCGATCCGGAACAGAGGAAGCACCTTGAGACGCGGACGCGAAAATCCGAACGACCGGATCAGGTCGAGAAAACGCGCCCGCCCCTCTTCGGCCGCGATCCCCTCCGCCGCCTCCGTCACCGTGATCACGGGATTGAGCCCCGCCGCCGAGAGGTTCCCGAGGCCGATCATGACCCGATCCCACACCCCCGTTCCGCGAATCGCGTCGTGCGAGGCCGCATCCCACCCATCCAGGCTCACCCGCAGATCGAGCGAGTATTCGCTCTGGTCGAACAGCCGGCGAAGCTCGCGGCAGAGCTCCTCGCGCAGCAGCATCCCATTGGTGAGCACGCTCGCCGGCCCCTGCTCGAGCGTCATCTCGAGAATCCGGATCATGTCGCGGTGGAGGAACGGCTCTCCTCCCGTGAAGTAATAATCCCGGACGCCGAGATCTCGCGCTTCCTCGAGGAGCCGCTCGATCTGATCGAGCGACATCATCTCGTGCGAGCGATTGCGCGGAGACGAGGAGATGAAGCAGTGCGAGCACTCGATGTTGCAGAGCGTCCCGGCCACCTGCAGCCAGAGCGTGTCGAGCGAGAGCATCGGAACGAACGGGGCGATCGCGCTCACGGCTGCAATCCTCCCAGGATCGCTTCGATCTGCTCGATGCCGTTCTTCAACAGGAAGGTCGGGGCCCGGCCGTAGCTGCGCGAGCCGACGAAGAAGTAATTGGGCTCGCTGGTCTCGAGGTCGGACGCGCTCGCCCGCGGCGCCGCCAGACAGTCGCTCACCCGGGAGAGCGCGATCCAGAGGCGCGAGCCCCCTTCGGTGACCGGGGAGGTCTCGAGCGCGAGCTCGGAATGGAACGAGCCGTCGGGACGATGCCCGGTGAAGGCGGCGATCGCGTCGAAGCGCCCGCTCCGCCCCCCGCTCAGTCCCACGCGGAATCCGCCGTCGTCCCGCGCGATCGACTCGACGGTCGCGCGGCGGTGGATCGTGAGATTCGACGGGGCGGCCGCCGCGAGCGCGTTCGCCCGCTCGACCACGCGCCGCCGCTCGGCGAGCGGATCGTCCGCCACCTGGACGCATGGCCGCAGATTCGGCGTCCGCACCGCCCACGTCACCTCGCTTCCCCCCTCGGTCAGCCAGATCGCGGCGTGGGCGGCCGAGTGTCCGTGGCCGACGAGGAGGACCGGTCGTCCGCCGAGCGAGGGGAGGGCGTCGTGAAGCCGGCCGAGCTGGCGGATCGCCAGCTCGCCGAGGCTTCGCTCGCCGGGGACGATGCCGCCGCTGCCGATGGAGGAGGGAATCGAATATCCCCCCGAGGCGTCGAGCACGACGTCGGCCTCGATCGTTTCTTCCGAGCCGCCGCGCTCGATCAGAGCTCGGAACGGGCGCTCGGCGCGAAGGGGATGGCCGGCGTAGTCGAGCCGTCCGAGGCCCCGGCGGGCGATCGAGACCACGCGCGCGCCCTGGTGGACTCTTCCCTCGAGGAGACGGTGACGCGCCGCCGGCTCGAGCACCCGCTCGATCATCGCGGCGGCGGTCAGCAGATCGTCTCCGGTCAGCCCGAGCTCGTCGCGAAGGGCCGGCGGGACGTTCATCGACAGAGGGCTGAAGAGCCGTACGGGTCCCCAGCTCCGCATCGAAGCGCCGACCGTCTCGCGCTCGAGGAGCGCGACGTCGAAGCCGCGCCGCGAGGCTTCCCACGCGGCGAACACGCCGATCGGGCCGGCTCCGATCACGATCATCGTGCGGGGCACGCCCTATTCCTTCCGCGCGACCGCGTTGCAGGCCTGCACCCAGTGAGCGATCGTCCCGCCTCCCCGGATGACCGCGGCGACGCTCACCGCCTCGGCCATCTCTTCGGGCGTGATCCCCTCGTCGAGGCACGCGCTCGTGTAGCTGTCGATGCAGTACGGCTCCTGGATCGCGAAGGCGACCGCCAGCGCGACGATCTTCTTGGTGCGCGCGTCGAGCGCTCCCGGCTCCATCGTCGCGCCGTACCACGTCTGGAACAGATCGAACAGCTTCGGATGCGTACGCGCCATCTCGCCGAAACGCGCGAGATCCTCGGACATGTAGTAGCTCGGCATCGAATCCTCCCCCGATTCCCGCGGGCGGGCTCTCTCGTGCTCGAAACGGCCGGTCAGAGAGGGGCGGGGCTCGGAGGAGCACGGACGTGCAGGGAAGCGGTGAACGGACGGCTCGGGGACCCGTGCGGCTCGGGCAGGGCGGGGCTGCGGAGCATGATTCCGAGGATCAGGCTCCGTATCGGACCGGCGGCGGCGCGGGCGAGGCGAATCGCGTCTCCCGCCGAGTCGATGTCGTCGCACCTCGGCAGGATCGTGAGCTCGAACCCCGCAGCGCCGAGCGCGCGGGCGAGCTCGAGCGCGAGCCGCTCTCCGTGCCACGGCAGCGCCGCCCAGTCGAACGAAGGGGCGCGGTTGAATCCCGCGAGATAGAACCCGCCGTCCCCGCTCGGCCCGATCGCGGCGGCCGGATCGGACGACTCGAGCGAATGGAGCGCCGCCTCTAGCACATCCGGATCGACCCCCGGCAGATCGCCGGCGAGCAGAACCACGGCGTCGTATCGCGCGCTCAGGATCTGCAGGACCGCAGAGACCTTCCGGTCGAGCGCGGAGCCGCATGCGAGCTCGCAGGACGTCCCCGAGGAATCGAGCCGGATCCCGCCGGCTGCGTCGAAAGCGAAGAACAGATCGATCGCGGGAAGCGAGCCGGCCGACGAGGCGATCCGGGAATGAAGTGCGGAGAGAAGGCGCGGCGGAAGTCCCTTGCTGCGCGCCTCGCGCCTGGGGTCGCCGGCGAAGATCACGACCGCGCGCGCGGCGGTGCCGGAAGGATCGAGTCTCGCGCTCATGGGCCGGAAAACGGGATGATACACCGTTGGCGCGCGGCCGGGTTGCGGTGAGAATGGGCCCATGCGCCGCGGCCTCTTCCTCGGACTGACGACGATCGTGCTGGCGGCCGGTCTTTCGTGGGCGGCCGGCTGCAGGGAGACGCCTCCTGCGCGCGTGCGGCTGGCCACCACGACCAGCATCGAGAATGCAGGGCTCCTGCAGGTCCTGAGGAGCCAGGCTCGTCGAGCTCTCGGCATCGAGCTCGAAGCCTTCGTCGTCGGATCGGGCGCCGCGCTCCGGATGGCGCAGGACGGCACGGTCGAGGTGGCGATCACGCACGATCCGCGGGGAGAAGAGCAGCTCCGCCTCTCGGGAACAGCGGCGGCTCAGGCGCCGCTGTTCGAGAACCGCTTCCTGCTTGTCGGTCCTCCCGGCAATCCCGCCGCGGTTCCGCCGGAAGCGACGGTTCTCGAGGCGCTCCGCCTCATCCACGGGACGGAGGCGCGATTCGCATCGAGGGGAGACGGCTCCGGGACGCACGTTCGCGAGCTCGAGCTGTGGCGCCTTCTCGGAATCGATCCGTCGGCGAGCGGGGGGTACGTGAGGATGGGGCAGGGAATGAGCGGGCTGCTGCGGTCGGCGGATCAGATGGAGGCCTATGCGCTCACGGACGAAGCGACGTTCGCACGGATGCGCGGGTCGGTGCGGCTGGTTCCGGTCGCCGACCGGGGGGAAGGGCTGCTCAATCTTTACGTCGTATCGCTGGTTCAGGGACCGGAAGGACGCGTCAGCCGCAGTGCCGCCGCCCTGTTCGAGTGGCTCGCGGAGGGAGGGGCGTCTTCGGCACTCCGCGAGTTCGAGGAGAGGGGAGGGAGCGGTTTTCGCTTGGCGGAAGGCTCGCCTGAAACCGGAGGCGTGGTTGTCGTACCATGAAGCGTTTCGATTCACCTGGATGGGGCGGGAACCGTTGTTTTCATGAGTGAGACGGCGAACATCATCGACGCCACACTGATCGCACAGGGCGTGGGTGCGCTGATCCTCGCGATCCTGCTGGGAAGTTTCTACCGGCACTACGGCAAGAGCTATCTGCGCCAATGGGCGTGGAGCTGGTGGATGCTGGCGCTGTTCACGATCGCGGGTGCGGCGGTGGGAGGTCCGGAAGGGGGAGCGATCTCGATCGCCCTGGCGGTCGTCCGCAGCGCCGCGGGATACCTCGCGGTCGGATTTCTCTCGCTGGGCTGCTGGGAGATCGCGACGCGGCGGCCGGCGCGTCTGAGCTTCACGAGGCGGCTGCTCGTCTCGCTCGCCCTGTTCGGAGTCGCGAGCTGGCTCGGAGCCTGGCTGGCTGCCGGGTCGCCCGTCGTGGTGCGGACCGTCGGTGAAGGGCTCCGCTTCCTCGTCGCCGGTGCCGCCTTCATCGCGATGGCCGCCTACGTGCTGACGAAGAGGGAAAGGGATCGGGGGCTGGGATTCACGCTGGTCGGCATCGCGCTGCTGACGTACGGCCTGCAGCAGCTCCATCACTTCGCGCTGAGCATGACGGGGCCTGGTCTCGACGGCGCGGTGGGGTATGCGTACTGGCTCGGCTACGTCGACTTCCTTCTCCAGGCGCTGCTGGGGCTGGGGATGGTGACGTGTCTGCTGGAAGACGAGCGGCAGGCGGCGATCCTGGCGAGCAACGAGATCGAGCATCTCGCGTATCACGATGCGTTGACCGGACTGCCGAACCGGCCGCTCTTCATCGACCGGCTGATCGTCGCGATCGCGCATGCGACGCGACACCGGCAGAAGCTCGCCGTCTTCTTCATGGACGTCGACGGGTTCAAGGACATCAACGACACGCTCGGGCACTCGCTGGGAGACTCGCTGCTCAAGGCCATCGCGGAAAGAGTGCGGAGGTGCGTGAGAGCCGAAGACACGGTGTCGCGCTTCGGCGGGGACGAGTTCACGCTTCTGGTCCAGCCGATCGATCGGATCGAAGATGCGGCGCGGATCGCGCAGAAGCTGCTGACGGCGGTCAAGCAGCCGTTCGTCATCGGCGAGCACGAGCTGTTCGTCTCGGTCAGCATCGGCATCAGCCTGTTTCCCGCGGACGGCGCCGACGCCGAGACCCTCGTCAAGAACGCCGATACGGCGATGTACCGCGCGAAGGAGCACGGACGCGACAACTATCAGATCTACGCTCCCGCGATGAACGCGCGCGCGCTCGAGCGCCTCTCGCTCGAGAATCATCTTCGCAGGGCGCTCGACAACGGCGAGCTCGACATCTACTACCAGCCGCTGATCGATCTCGGGTCCCGCTCGGTTTACGGCGCCGAGGCGCTGCTCCGCTGGAGGCACCCCGAACAGGGGATTCTCTCCCCCTACCATTTCATCGGGACCCTCGAGAGCTCCGGCCTGATCCTGCCCGTGGGCGACTGGATCCTGCACCAGGCCTGCCGGCAGGTTCGAACCTGGTCCGAGACCCACGGGGTCGACCTCGCGATCTCGATCAACCTCTCCGCCCGGCAGTTCCAGCAGCCGGACCTGGTCGATCGCGTTCGCGCCGCGCTCGAACAGAGCGGTCTTGCCCCCGGCAGAGTCGAGCTCGAGATCACCGAGAACAACGCGATGCAGAACGCGGAACACAGCATCCGGATCCTGCGCGAGCTCAAGAGCCTCGGCGTTCAGATCGCCGTCGACGACTTCGGTACCGGCTACTCATCGCTCAATTACCTCAAACGCTTCCCGATCGACACGCTCAAGCTCGATCAGTCGTTCGTGCGCGACGTCACCGAGGATCCGGGCGACGCCGCGATCGCCACCGCCGTCATCTCGATGGCGAGGGAGCTGAAGTTGACCGTCGTCGCCGAAGGCGTCGAGACCGAAGAACAGCTCGCCTTCTTCAGCTCCCGCGGCTGCTCCCGACTCCAGGGCTTCCTGTTCAGCCGGCCGCTTCCCGCCGCCGAGTTCGGCGAGTTCCTCCGTCTCGGCGCCGGCCTGGCCGTCCTCGGCGGCATCGCCGAGCCGAAGGCGCCATGAGGCACCTACTCTCGGCGCTCGCGCTCACCGGACTGCTCGCCTCGGGCTGTGCGCACGATTCCCTGGCCGTCCCCGCGAACCGCCATGGGCTTCTCGTCGTGTCGAGCGCGCGGCTCTACCGGACGCTCGCGGAGCGGACTCCCCGCCGGGTCCTGGTTCCCGTCGACCGGGTCGAGCCTTCGATCCGCCTCGACGTCCGATACGCGACCGATCGGAACTTCATGCGCCGCCGGCTCTATCCCGAGCCGGAAGCCTGGCTCCGTTGCGAGGCCGCCCTCGCGCTCGCGTCGGTCCAGCGCCACCTCGCATCGCGCGGGCTCGGCCTCGTGGTCTTCGATGCCTACCGCCCGTATCACGTCACCGAGGCGATGTGGGAGGCGATCGGAGACCCCGACTACGTGGCCGATCCGGCAAAGGGCTCACGCCACAATCGCGGCGCCGCGGTCGACGTCACGCTCGTCGATCTGGCGACCGGCGAGCCCCTGCCGATGCCGACCGCCTACGACGACTTCACTCCCGCCGCATGGCAGGACTACGCGTCGCTTCCCGAACACGTTCTCCAGAATCGGGCGATCCTCCGGGAAGCGATGAGGGAAGGGGGATTCGAGCCGCTCGCTTCGGAGTGGTGGCATTTCGATTTTCGCGACTGGGGGGAGTACGAGCTGCTCGATCTTCCTCACGCCGCGCTCTCTCCCCCTCCCGCACCCTGCGTGTACGAGTGAGTCCGGCCCGCACCCCGAACGCCTGAGCGAGCTCGGGCTCACGAATCGTTCAGTCGTCGTTGCCGAAGATCCGCCCGATCCGGTCCAGCCAGCCCTCCACCCGTTGCCGCTCCTGATCGATCTCGTGAGCCCACCGGCGGAATTTGTCGAACGTGATCGCCGCCGGCTCGTCGAACGCATCGTCCTCGAACAGAACCTGCCTCACGATCCGGCCGAGGAACCCTCGCGGACATCCCCGGGTGGGCGCGGTTCCCGAGAGGAAGACCTCCCGGAACGGTCCGGGGCAACCGTCCGCCCAGACGTATCCCGACTGGGGGTCGATGTTGCGGAAGATCACTCCGTCCGGCGGCTCGATCTCGTTCTCGTCGGTCTCAATGCGGCCCATGTACGTTCCCCAGATCGGGAGGGCGGCTTCCGATGAGGAGAGGCGGAGAGGCTTGCCTCGGTCGAAGCCGACCCAGACGGCGCTCACGAGATCGGGGGTGTAGCCGGCGAACCAGGCGTCGCGGTAGTCGCTCGTGGTTCCGGTTTTTCCGGCGGCGTGGCCGACCCCGTACCGACGGAGCCGGTGGGCGGTTCCGCGCCGCACGACGCCGCGCAGCAGCGAATGGACGACGAACGCCGCGTCGGGGGAGGTGACGCGACGCCGCCGGGGCTCGCGGCGGTAGAGGAGCTCGCCGTTGGCCGAGCGGAGCTCGCTGAGCAGGAACGGCTCGACGCGCTCACCGAGGTTGGGAAAGATCGAATACGCTTCGACGAGCTCGCGCATGGTGACCTCGGCGACTCCGAGCGCCACGGCCGGCACGGCGCGGATCTCGGTTCGAAATCCGGCCTCGCGGGCGGTTCTGACGACGGCGCGCGGGCCGATGTGCCGGCTGACGCGGACGGCGGGAACGTTGAGCGACTTCTCGAACGCTTCGCGGAGCGTGACGCGCCCTCGAAATCGCTCGTCGTAGTTGTGCGGCTCCCAGACCTCGTCGCTGGCGAGCTCGATCCGCATGGGAGCATCGAGAAGCAACGTGGCGGGGGTCATCGTCCTCGACTCGATCGCGGCGAGATAGGCGAAGGTCTTGAAGGCCGACCCCGGCTGGCGCCGCATCGCGGAGGTCCGGTCGAGTCCCCTCGCGGCGAGGTCGGACCCGCCGACCAGGGCGCGGATGCCGCCAGTGGCGGGATCGATCGAGAGAACGGCTGCCTGGAGACGATCTTCCCCCTCTTCGCGAAGCCAGGAGTAGTTGCGTCGAAGGCGTGCCACGCCGAGCCTCACGGCTCGCTCCGCTTCCTCCTGGAGCGGAGGATCGATCTCGGCGACGATCTTCAGGCCGCCCCGGCCGAGCGGGCGCTCGCCGACCCGCTCGACGATCTCCCGGCGAAGGGCCTCGAGGTAATGACGCCACGGCGTCTGCGGAAGGGATCCCGGACGGAAGCGGGCGCTCGCCGCGAGCGACTCCTCGAGCGACTCGTCGTCGAGCCACCCCCGCTCGTTCATCCGGCGCAGGATGCCGTCGCGCCGCTGCTTCGCGATCTCGGGCCGCTTCTCGGGCGTATCGCGGTTCGGTGCGGGAATGATCGCCGCGATGAGCGCGGCATCCGCCGCGGTCAGCTTCTGCGGCGGCTTGTCGAAGAAGAGCCGGGATGCTTCATCGATCCCGCGGATCGCGTGGCCCCGCTGATGCCCGAGATAAACCTCGTTGAGGTACGCTTCGAGGATCTCGTCCTTCGACATCCGGGCGTCGAGAATGACGGCGAGCACCGCTTCGACGAGCTTGCGTCGCAGGGTCCGCTCGTTCGAGAGAAAGAGCGACTTCACGAGCTGCTGATTGATCGTGCTCCCGCCCTGCCGGACCTCGCCGGATCTGACGTTGGCGACGAGCGCGCGCGCGATCCCGATCGGGTCGATTCCGGGATGCTTCCGGAAGCGGACGTCCTCGGCTGCGAGGAATGCGAGAGGGACTTCCTCCGGAAGCTCCTCCAGGATTACCGGATCCGTCGCGCGCCAGTCGGCGCCGTAGAGCTTCAAGATCGGCTCTCCCTCCGGCCGTGTGGCGGAGTAGATCTCGGCCGGTGTCTTCCACTGGCGCGCCACCAGAACGGTCGACATCTGGTGGTTCAGCCAGGCGAGATGGCCGCAGAGCACCCAGACGGCCAGACCGAGCGGTGCCGCCAGAACGGCGAGTACGGTGTTGCGGTCGATCGGAGTTCGTGACATTCGTCCGGGCTTCCCCTACATTCATAGCAACCTGACTGCCACGCCTTCAATTCATTGGGGGCAAAAGGAGATCGGTTTCATGGCCACCGCGAAGAAAAGAACCGCGAAACGCCCAGGTCGGGCACGAGGGAAGAAGGCCAGCGCGAGGAAGCGGACCGCGAAGAAGAGCGCCGCGAAGAAGAGCGCCGCGAAAAAGAGCACGGCCCGGAGGCGTTCCGCGAAACGCCCGGCCGCGAAGCGAGCGCGCAAGGCTCCCGCGCGCAAGGCTGCACGCCGCAAAGCCTCCCCCATGAAGCGAGGGAGAAGAGCAGCCCGGCGAGCCGCGAGAAGGACGAAGGCGGTCGTCGGCCGCGCGATCGACGCCGTCAAGGGAGCCGCCGCCGAGGTCAAGGAAACCGTCACCTCGTTCATCACCTGAGCCGCGCAGCCGGAGAATGAAAAGGGCCGCCCCACCCGGGCGGCCCTTTTCGTCGGCGTGCTCCCCGCGTCAGTCGACGCGGACGGTCTCGTAGAAGTTGCGGACGCGCTGCGGGAAGTAGCTCTCGTTGAGGCGGAGGCGCCGGTTCGATCGCCTCGCCTGCCTGAATGCCTCGACCGCCGCCTGCTTTTCGTTCTCGTTCGCCTCGCCCCCCAGGTACCAGTTGTAGAAGTGCGACGCGCCGAGAAAGGCCCAGAGCAGCGCATTGTCGCCGTCGCGACGGGTCAGATCATCGAATTCCCGGACCGAGGTGGAGAAGTCGCCCGAGAAGTACGCCTGGACCGCGCTGCGCACCTGCGTGCGCATCCGGGCGATCGCTTCGTTGGTGGCGGCGGTGGTCACTGGGGGCGTCGGTTGGGCGGGCTTCTGCTGCGCCGCGATCTGGGCCTTCGTGATGGCGAGATTGAAGCTGAGGGTGGCCTTGCTCGCGCGGTCCTCGACCCTCGCCCAGTCGGCGGTGGTGTCGGCTCCGACGGCGCCGGACTCGGCCTCGAGCAGCAGGTTGAGCGCCTGGGAGAACTCCGCCTGCGAGTCCGCCCGCGCGCGGCGTGCAGCCTCCTGCCGGCTCTTCGCGTCCGCGATCGCCTGCCGGGCGCGGTTCCGCGTGGGGTTGAGATTCGGATCGACGGTCGGGACCGGCGGCTCGGTGACGGTCGGCTGAGTGGTGGTCGGCGGCGGCCGGGTGGGAGGCGGCTCCACCGGTTGACTCTGCATGGCGAGCTGACTTTCCGCGCGCGAGAGAAACGACTCGGGGGTGCCGAGCTTGACCGGTCCCTGGCCGGTGGCGCGTTGCAGGTCGCGGATCGCCTCCTCGAAACGCCCCAGATGAAAGTACGCGACCCCGCGGTAGTAGAACGGGTGATACGCGATGAAGATCGTGCCGTGGGTGCGCTCGCGCGCGTTCTCGCGTCCCTTCTCTCCGATCGCGGCCGTCATCTTTTCGACCACGACCTCCCAGTTGCCTGCTCCGGCCGCTTTGGTCCCGTCCTCGTAATCGCGGATCCAGTCAGCACGGCCCGAAGCGGGGAGGGCGAGCAGAAACGCGAGTGCGAGCAGGACTCGAACGCGCGTCATTGCCTGAGGATGTCCTCGACGACCCGGTCGAGATCGATCCCGGGAGGGACGTCGGGACGAAGCGTCGCGACCTGACTCGGCTCGACGCGGACCTCGCGCGTGACCGGTTTGCCGTCAGCGTCCGTCAGGGTGACCCGGTAGGTCCCCGGCGCGAGGTCGGCGACTCGGAGCGGAACGTGACGGTCCTGCTCGCCCAGTGGAATGGCCGAATCGGACTCGAGATGCTCGAGCTTTTCGAGCTGCGCCCACGGGCTTCCCGTCAGCAGGAGCACGCCCGTGGCCGTCAGCCCCGGCGGCGCCGTCGACGTGGAGGTCGACGCGGTCCCCGTCATGCCGGCGATCGACGTGGAAGGATCGATCGGTCCGGCGCCCTTCTCCCGGGTGATCATGACGGCCGCGAGGGCGACGACCAGGACTGCGGCTGCGGCAAGGCCGACCCGGACGGCCGGTCTCTTTGCCGGAGCGACCTTCCGCTCGAGAACGGTAGGGGCTGCCGAGCTGTCCCATTTCGCCTGAACCGCAGTCGGGCCGGCCCGTCCGAGCCCCTCCACCATCGTGGGAGCGGCTCCGCCGATCGATTCGACCAGCGTCGGGGCGGCGCTGGAAGAGCGCTCCGCCACGGTCGGGCTCGCCCCGCTCTCGACGACGGTGGCTTCATCGGCGCGGTCGACGAGCGTCGGGGCCGGTCGGGTCGAGGATGTGGCCGACGGACGACCTTCGGTCACGGTCGGCGAAGCCGAAAGGGTGATCATCCTCTCGCCGAGGCCGAACCGTGACTCGGGAGCCACCGAGGCGCGGATCGACGCGAGATCGGCGATGAACGCGTCGGCGTCCCTGTGGCGATCTCCGCGGTCCTTTTCGAGCGCGCGGAGGACGATGCGCTCGAGCGATGCGGGAACGCTGACGCCGGGATTGATCCGTGCGAAGGGAAGCGGCTTCTCGGTCGCGTGCTTCAGGATGTAGCCCTGAGGGTTGGTCGCGAGGAAGGGCGTGCGCCCGGCGAGCATCTCGTAGAGGACGATGCCGAACGAATAGAGATCGCTGCGGGCGTCGAGCTGCTCGCCTTCCTTGATGAAGCCGGCCTGTTCCGGCGAGGCGTACTTGAGCTTGCCGAGAAACATTCCGGTCTGGGTCAGCCCCTGCCCGCCCTCTCCCTCCGAGAGCTGCTTCGCGATGCCGAAATCGATGACCTTCACCAGCAGCCGCCCCTGGTGATCCTGGGAGAGCATGATGTTCTCGGGAGAGATGTCGCGATGGATGATGCCCATCTCGTGGAGGGCGCCGAGTCCGCCGAGCGCCTGGATAGCGATCTCGATGGCGAGTCGCGCAGGGACGGGCCCGTTCTTCGTGATCCACTTCTGGATGTTCACCCCGTCGATGAACTCCCACACCATGTAATAGGAGCCGTCGTCGAGGGTGGAGAAGTCGTAGAGCATCGCGAGGCTGCGGTGCTTGACGGTGGTGGCGAGCTTGGCCTCGTAGAGGAAGCGCTGGAGCGCCTGCTCGTCGGCGGCGATGTTGGCGCGCATGATCTTGATCACGCGCTGTTCGCCGAGGTGAATGTGGCGGACCTTGAAGATCTCGCCCATCCCGCCGACGCCGAGGCGGTCGACGATCTGGTACTTGCCGTCGATCAGCCGGGTGGAGTAGGTGCGCTGGAACGGGGTGACTTTTTCGCTGCAGCTCGGGCAGGCCTCGGCGCCAGGGTCGAGGGGGGTCTTGCAACGGAGGCAGATCAGCTCGGTGGTCGGCATGGGAAACGGCTCACTCCTGTTCAGTCTACGCCCGCCGCGACCGCACGGTATAGCTGCAGGCCGGATCGGCGCCGAACCGGACGACGTCGCCGGACTTGAGCAACACGCGCTCCACGCGCGTGTTGTTCACGTACGTACCGTTCGCGGATTTCAGGTCTTCGAGTACAAACGACGAATCGGATGCGGTAATTCTCGCATGTTTCCGCGAGACGGCGGGGTGGCCGAGCACGATCGAGCACGAGCGGTCTCTTCCGATGGTGGCGTCCCCGTCCCTGATCTCGTGGGTCTCGCCGGCCCCCTCGCTGGCCCCCTCGAGCGACCAGGCGGTCCGGGGCGCTCCGTCCGAGCGCACGGTCGCGTCGTTGGGCGCGATCGGCGGCCCGGCGGGGGCGAGCCGCATCACCTTGTACTCCTCGAGCGCGTCGTAGAACGCCTGCGAGGTCGGGTATCGCCGCGCCGGATCCTGATGCATCCCGCGCAGCACGATCGCGTCCAGGGCCGGATCGATCCTCGGGCGCCATCCGCTCGGCGGCTTCTTGTCCCCGCGGTAGATCGCGTCGATCAGCTTCGGAAGCGATCGCTGCGTGAACGGAAGCGATCCCGCCAGCATCTCGTACAGAACCACCGCGGTCGAATAGACGTCGCAGAGCGCTCCCGCCTCCTTCGGATCGCGGATCTGCTCGGGCGACATGTAGTGCGGAGTCCCCAGGAGGAAGCCCGCCTTGGTCAGCACGGTCGCTCCCGATCCCGCTCCTTCCTTGATCTTGGCGATCCCGAAGTCGGTGACCTTGAGTCCTCCGGTCTTCTGCTGGATCAGATTGCCCGGCTTGACGTCGCGATGAATGATTCCCCGCCCGTGGGCGTACGAGAGAGCGTCGAGCAGGCACTGCGTGATCGAGATCGCCTCGGCCGCGTCCAGAGCTCCGCGCTCCGACAGCAGCCGGTCGACCGGCTTTCCGTCCACGAATTCCATGACCAGCACGCCGCCCGTCTCGCGCGGGATGAACTCGTAGAATCGCGTGATGTAACGGTGCCGGAGCTGCGAGAGGATACGCGCTTCCTTGATGAACCGCTTCCGCGCCGTCTCCTCTCCCGCCAGCTCCGCCGCCATCACCTTCATGACGACCAGGTATCCCTCCGGGAGCGTCGAGGTCGCTCCGATCGTCCGCCCCACGTAGACGTGACTCATCCCCCCTTCGCCGATCGCACGTTCCACGCGATAGTTTCCGATGACGGTTCCGATCACGGCGCCACCTTCGGGTCGCTCCAGTCGAGGTCGAGCGCCACGAACACGAATCGCTGGGCCCCGATCCGAACCACGTCGTGGTTCGCCAGGTCTCTCCGCGGCTCGATCTCGGTCTCGTTCACGTACGTCCCGTTCGTGGAGTTGTGGTCCATCAGAATGAATCGCTTCTCCTCGGGGCGGAAGACCAGATCGGCGTGATGTCCGGAGGTCTGATCGTCGAACACGACCACGTCGCACTTCGGATCCCGGCCGATGCTCGTCTTTCCGATCCGCACGGCGAAGCTCTCGCCCCGCACCGCTCCGGTGAGTCCCACCAGCCACCCGACCACGTAGCGCGGCGCCAGCCCCAGATCCCCCTTCGGCACCGCGACCGTCCGGGACACCGGCGCCGCGTCGGACTGCGGTGAGGTCCGCGCGATCGGCGGCCCGGGATGGCTCCGGCTCCGTTCGGGCTCCGGCTCGCTCCATCCGTGCGAGCGGCTCGCCTCGCCGGATCGCGGCCGGACCAGCGGAATCTCGCCCGTCGGAACGGCCGGCGGGCAATAGGGACACAGATCCCACGAAGCATCGATCATGTGTCCGTTCGCGCAGCGTTTCTCGGGCACGGGCGTCAATCGTGGAACGCCACGGCCACGGCGTTCCGTCCTCCGAAGTAGATGATGTCGCCGTCCTTCAGGTAGCGGCGCTGGATCTTCTCGTCGTTGACCCAGGTTCCATTCGATGAATTACGATCGATCAATAATACCCTTCCGTCGAGCCGGACGACCTCGGCGTGGAGCCTGGAGACTTTTGGGTCCTCGAGCACGATCTCGCAGAGCATCGACTCGCGGCCGATCCGGATGCCCGATCCGGCGAGACCGAGCCGCTCGCCGGCACGGGCGCCGTTGAGGATCGTCAGCTTGCCGAGGACGCCGTCGCTGCGGGGCTCGCGCAGGGGGACCACGACCGTGGTCTCCGGAGATCCCGCGCCGGTCGGGACCGTGAGCGTCGGCGCAGGTCTCCTTCGTTTCCGCCAACCGAGCAGGACGACCCCTCCGAGGAGGGCGAGCCCGATGGCGGCGGTGCCGGCGAAGGCGGAGTCCCTCCAGAACGGCGTGGCGCGCAGAGCCGCTTCGGCGTCGCGCGTGAGTCGTGCGACGTCGGGATTGCCGGGAAACGCCTCCTGGGCCCTGCGCAGATCGCGAAGCGCCGCCCGCCAGCTTCCACGGGCGGTCGCTTCGATCGCCGCCGCGTAGCTCGCCGTGAAGCTTCCCTGTTCCCCGGTCGACACGTTCTGTCGCGCGAGATAGGGGCGCGCCACGTTCGCCGGCACCAGAAACTTGATGGCGTCCGCGGTGGCGTGGCCCCAGGCGGCAAGCCCGATCACCTCGCCGTGACGGCTCACGGCAGGGCCTCCCGAGTTGCCGCGATAGACCGGGACGTCGGTCTGGAACACCGGCACGTCGGCCACGTTGCGCTTGATCGCTGTGATTCTGCCGGAGTTGACGGTCGGCTCGAGATCGGTCTCCTGGGAGAGCCACCCGCCGATCATCTCGTCGGAGCTGCTCGCGACCGCGGGGTAGCCGATCACCCAGATGGGATCCTGGACGTGGACGGCTCCGGAGTCGCCGAGCGGAACGGTGGGAAGATCGTGTCGCTCGATCCGGAGCACGGCGAGGTCGTTTCCGCGCTCGCCCAGCGAGGGGGAGTACTCGGCGATGGTGAAGGCTGCGCGGTCGCCGTTCGACAGATCGATCTCCCGGAAGGTCCGAATGTCGCGAAGAGAACCGGCGGCGGCGAGCTGGTCCACCAGCGGAATCAGCACGGCGTTCCGGTGCAGCGTGCGGAGGGAGTCGACCGAGTAGCGCGCGAGGAGGATGGCGACCGCGCCGTTGCGGCGGAGCTCGGCCTGAACGGCGGCCGGGTCGCGGATCAGACCGACCACGTGTCCGCTCGTGAGGATGACCCCGTCGGGATGGACGATGAAGCCGCTCCCCGACCCTCCGGCGCCGGTGTCGACGGTGGTGGACTCGGTGATGCGGGGGACGGGCCGCGCGAGCCCGCGTCGGACGATCTCGTCGTGAATCGCGGTGAGATCCGCGGCCGGAGCGATGAATCGGGCGGTGGCGTAGGCGCGCACCCTCACGACGGCCGGCCGCACCCGGTAGGCCATCCGCTGGACTTCGTCCAGCGCGGAAGGCTCGCGGCGACAGGCCGGGGTCCAGAACGTCAGCAGCAGCGCCGCGGCCGCGACGGCCCATCGGGGAACGGAGAGCATGTCAGCAGCCTACAGGCCGGGCCGGCTCAGGGCCGCGCGCAAATCGCTCCAGAGCCATGCCACCGCTCCCGCAGCACCCACCAGCAGACCGATCCATATCCAACGGAACGCCGAAACGCTCCCTCCGCGTTCCCCGGTAGGGGGTGGAAGCTCGAGAGTCCGCTCGGGAAGCACCGAGCGCTCCCCCCCGGTGGCGGCATCGGCCCGGCAGATCACGACCGTGACGTTGTCCGGCGCTCCGGCCTCGTGGGCGAGCTGGATGCATCGAGCCGCCGCCTCTTCGACGGGGAGCTCGAGCGCCTTCTGCACCTGTTCGAGGGGAACGAACCCGTGAAGTCCGTCCGAGCAGAGCAGATAGACGTCGCCTGCGTGGATGTCGAGCTGTTCGAGCCGGTCGACTTCGATCTCGGGTCCGACCCCGAGCGAGCGCTGGAGCACGTTCCGCCGGGGATGCACGGCGGCCTCGGCGTCGGTGAGCAGCCCCTCACGGACCATCGTCGCGACGAGCGAATGATCTTCCGTGAGCTGGGTCAGCTCGGCGTCCCTCAGCCGATAGATCCGCGAGTCGCCGACGTGGGCGACGAACGCCCGCTCGCCGCGAACGACCATGGCGCTGGCGGTCGTCCCCATTCCGCGCAGCTCGTGATGCGCGCCCGATTCGGCGAACACCTTCGCATTCGCGGCCTCGATCGCCTCCACCAGGGCGCCCGCGGTGTCCTGATCCTTACGCTCGAGAAAGGTCGTCAGGATGGTCCGCGCCGCCAGCCGGGAGGCGGTCGCTCCGCCCCGGTGTCCTCCCATCCCGTCGGCCACGAGCATGAGGACTCCGTCGGCGGGATCCCACTCGGCGGGGGTGGTCACGAGTCCGAAATCCTGGTTTTCGGTTCGGAGCTTTCCGACGTCGCTCCGGTAGGCGATTCGGAATCGAAGCCCCTGCCGCGACCCGGACGAATCGTGTTGCTGGCTCATACTGGTCATGCCGGACGAGGGCGCACGGACGAGGTCCCGTCGGCCACGGGGCCGCTCGCGATTATACAGGCGGTCCCGCCCGGCCCCGTCCACGCCCTCCGCTCCTTCTCGATATAATCCGCGACTGGATCATGGACCAGTTGCAGCTTCACTACGTCGACCTCGGGGCCTCCCGCGTATTCGATCTGCGGGGGGAGAGCGTCACGGTCGGCAGGATCGAGGGCAACGACCTGGTTCTGAACCATCCTTCCGTCTCGCGGCGCCATGCGCGGTTCGACAGCCGCGGCGGAAGCTGGTGGATCGTCGATCTGAGCTCGACCAACGGTGTGAAGGTGAACGGGACCCCGGTGACCGACGTCGCCGTTTCGGGAGGCGACCGCATCCTGATCGGCTCGGTGCAGCTCGAAGCGAGAGGGCTGCCGGCGGTCGACTTCTCCGAAGAGTCGCCGTTCGACAACGTGTCGGGAACCGTGATCCGGCGGATCTCCGATTTCAACTCGGAGTTCGGCCTCGACGTGGCGGTCCCGGAGGCGGAGCGTCAGGTGCCGGGGTCGGCGGATTCTCGCGAGAAGATCTTCGCGGTTCTGGTGCAGGTGGCGAAGGTGCTCCTCGAGTCGGAGGAGCTGAACCAGGTTCTGCGGACGGTCATGGACCTGATCTTCAAGTACCTGCCGGTGGAGCGCGGGCTGCTGATCCTGTTCGACGAGGCGGGGAATCCGGTTCCGCGTCTGACCAAGTTCGCGGCCGAGTCGGATGCGCAGGAGATCCCGATCTCGCGCACGATCCTGCGGATGGTCGCGGACCAGCAGGTGGCTCTTCTCACGTCGAATGCGCTGGAAGACGCGCGGCTCCTCGGCGGGAAATCGATCGCGATCCACGGAATCCGCTCAGCGATGTGCGTCCCTCTCTGGAATCGCAATCGGGTGATCGGAGCGGTTCAGGTCGACTCTCCCATCCACGTTGGACGTTTCACCGAGGAAGACCTCGATCTTCTGACGGCTCTGGCGAACTTCGCCGCCGTCGCCATCGAGCGCGCGCAGCTCTCCGAAAAGATCGAGGAAGAGCGCAAGATCCGCGCAAAGCTCGAGCGCTATCATTCCCCGGGCGTCGTCGAAGAGATCGTCCGCGGAGCCGCCAACGCCGACGAGACCGAAGTCAGGAACGCGGACGTTTCGATTCTCTTCGCCGACATCTGCGGTTTCACGACCATCTCCGAGACCAAGAAACCGGAGGAGGTCTCGGAGTTCCTCGCGAACTTCTTCAGTTGTGCAGTCGAGGCGATCTTCACCTACGGCGGAACGCTCGACAAGTTCATCGGCGACGCCGTGATGGCGTTCTTCGGCGCTCCCCTCTCCCAGGAGGACCACGCCGTCAGGGCGGTTCGAACGGGACTGATGATGCGGCGGCTCGTGGACGAGTGGAACCGCGAGCGCGAGCGCGACTCTCTCCCTCCGGTGCGGATTCGCGTCGGCATCAACTCCGGCCCCGCCGTCGTCGGCAACGTCGGCACCGAAAAGCGCGTCGACTACACCGTCCTCGGCACCTCGGTCAACATCGCTTCCCGCCTCGAGAGCGGCGTCGCCAAGCCGGGCGAGATCGTCATCTCTCAGAACACCTTCGAACGCCTGCCCGGCGAGTTCCAGACCGTCTCGCTCGGCGAGTTCCCCCTCAAGGGCCTGCAACAGCGCATGCCCGTCTATCAGGTCACCGATGAAGTCGCCGCCGCGAGCAGCACTCTTCCCACTCGGGACACCCTCGGGAATGAACAGCAGAGCCTGCGTACTCACGATCGCGGGAAGTGACTCCGGAGGGGGGGCCGGCATTCAGGCCGACCTCAAGACCTTCGCCTTTCTCGGAGTGCACGGCGCCAGCGTCGTGGCTGCCGTCACCGCTCAGAACAGCCGCGCCGTCACCGACGTCTTTCCTCTTCCGGACGGCATCGTCGAGTCGCAGATCGACGCCGTGATGTCCGAGCTCCGCCCCGACGTCGTCAAGATCGGCATGCTGGGGAACCAGCGGCTCGTGCGTCTGGTCGCTCGCAAGCTGCGCGAGTGGCGTCCGCGCGAGATCGTGCTCGATCCGGTCATGATCGCCGCGAGCGGAGCGAGGCTGCTCGAGCAAAATGCCGTCGGCGCCCTGCGCGACGAGCTCGTCCCGATCGCCACCGTGCTCACGCCCAACTGGCCCGAAGCCGAGGAGCTCGCCGGTTTCTCCGCCGGAGCCGTCGCCGACGTCGATCGCATGGCCGGCGCCCTCGTCCGCCTCGGCCCCGCACGCGTTCTGCTCAAAGGCGGACACCTTCCCGGAGAGACGGTCGTCGACACTCTGCTCGACGGAGAGCGGCGCGTGGAGTACCGTCATCCCAGGATCGAGCGCGCCGAGGGGCATGGTACCGGATGTGCTTTGGCCTCCGCCGTGGCGGCCGGCCTGGCCCTCGGGCGTCCGATCGACGAGGCCGTCCGGATCGCCACCGATTTCGTGCATCGCGCTCTGCAGAACCGTTACTCGGCGGGAGACTCGAAACCGGTCTTCCTCGGAATCGTCGCAGAACCGTAGCGCAGGGTGCGCCGTCCGAGGAGATGATCGGGCCAGTCAGATGAAGATCGCCGTTTCGACCATCCGGATTCTCGTACAGCCGCTCGCCATCGGCCTCCTGGCCGCGCTGCTGGTACGGGCGACGCTTCTCCAGGCCTACTCCATCCCGTCGGCTTCGATGAGTCCCACCCTTCAGCCGGGCGACCACATCCTGGTGACTCCTGCCAGGGGGTTCCGCGACGAGCGAATCGATCGCGGCTCGGTCGTGGTGTTCCGGAATCCCGACGCCGGCCATGGCTACTTCGTGAAGAGGGTCGTCGCCGTGCCGGGCGATTTCCTCGAGATCCGCAACGGGGCCGTGCGCGTCAACGGGCGGTGGCTCGCGGAGCCTCACGTCGGAAGCGAGCCGACTTCGGGAGAGCTCGCCGAGCTCGTCCCTCGGGGACGCGTGTTCGTCATGGGCGATCACCGCACGGACTCGATCGACAGCCGGAACTGGGGATTTCTCCCCTCGGACCGGATCGTGGGACGGGCGCGGCTGATCTTCTGGTCCTCCGGCGCCTCAGCGGGCTCGGAAGCTTTCGCCCAGGGGAGCGGCTCTCCGGCGCGCCGGACGGCGGGCCCCCGCTGGGAGCGCATCTTCCGTCCGATCCGCTGATTTCACCCTCACCCGGATCGGTGAGACTTCCCGTCGATTGACTTCCCGCCATCTCTTTCCTACTCTCGTTCACGGAGAGTTCGAGGAGGGGTGCAATGGGTCTCTCACGCAGGCAGCGCGGCGAAGGTCAGCTTGGGTGCGTCGTCGGGTTGATCATTCTGCTCGCGGCCGGGTTCATCGCGTACAAGATGGTCCCCGTCAAGGTGAAGTCCGCGGAGCTGCGCGGGACCATCGTCGACTCCGCGCGCTCCGCCGGAATGCTCAACGACATCCGCATTCGGAAGCAGATCATGGCCAGGGCGAAGGATCTCGAGCTGCCGCTCGAAGAGAGGAATCTGTCGGTCCGGCGTTCTGCCGGACAGATCCGCATCGAGGCCGACTACACCGTCCCCGTCGACTTCCCCGGCTTCACGTATCAGTGGAAGTTCAGGCACGTCGCGCAAAACCCGATCTTCTGAGCCGTGTCACGGGCCCGCCTCACGATTTCCGACGTCCACCGGAAGACCGGCATTCCGGTGACGACCCTTCGCTTCTACGAGAAGGAGCTTCCGGAATTCTTCCACGTCGAGAAAACCGCGGGAGGGCATCGCCGCTACAGCGAGACGAGCATCACCCAGTTCCAGATGATCCGCCGGATGGTGGAGCAGGACGGGTTGCGGCTGGGCCAGATCCGCGAGCGGCTCGCTCCGGCGACGGACGCCGGTGAGATGCGCAGGCAGGTCGATCTGCTGCTGTCCGTGCACGAAGCGATGGCCGATGAGATCGATCGGCTCCGCGGGCGCGTCGAGGCGCTCGAGATGGAGCTCGCGGGCGTCAAGCGCGGCGCCCGCCCCTCCCAGGCCGCCGACAAGAAGCGTCGATGGTTCTGAGCCCCGGTGACGGCTTGACCGCCGCTCCCCCTCCCGTCAAACTTGCCGCGGAGCCCCGGGCCCGGCTCGGTTCCGGTCCGACGGCACCCCTCGAGCCCATCCGGGCCGGGCGCAGATGGTCTCCGGCGCTTCCTCCGCCGAGGCTTCGATCAGGGAGGCATCGATGACGATTCGCATTCGCATCCGCCCGAACGGACCGTACGTGGTCGAGGGCGACTTCATCCTCGTCGACGAGAACGGCAACGAGATCCAGCCGGTGAAGAAGGCACTCTGCCGCTGCGGCGGCTCGACGACCAAGCCGTACTGCGACGGAACGCACTCGAAGATCGGGTTCCAGGGCGCCAGCGCCGCCGTGGATCAGTCGGTGGATCAGTCGGTGGATCAGTCGAAGAAGAAGGAGTGAGCGGTTTCCGCGTCTCCCCCTCCGCCCGAGGAGAATCCCGGCGTCGACCCTCATCCCGGATCCGGCGCGCTCTCGGGCGGATCGGCGGGTGGCGGCTCGCGTTCTCCGATGATGAACACCACGTCCTGCCAGCCATCCGCCTGATCGCGGCCGATTCCGGCTTCCTCTTCCGTCCGTTCGACGACGAACCTCCGGATCTCTTCCATGACGCCCGGTCCTCCGGGGGTGGCGGAGTGCATGCCGGCCGCCCGGGGGCTCGCGGCGGATAACCCGTTGAGGGTCAATCGGAAGGCAGGATTCGTCTCGCCCGGCCGGCGTCAAAATTTTTTGCAGCCCCGCTCAGCGCTCGACGAGAACCTCGGCCAGGCCCTTCTTCCGGATGTCGGGAACCGTGCATCCCTCGGCCGCATACCCGACGGGGATCAGAAGGAAGGGTCTTTCGCTGGCGGGCCGGTCGAGGATCTCGCGGAGGAAGCCCATCGGGCTGGGCGTGTGAGTCAGCGTCGAGAGGCCGGCGGCGTTGAGCGCGGCGAGAAGGAACCCGCAGGCGATGCCGACCGATTCCGACACGTAGTAGTGGAGAACGCGGTCGTGCTCGGTCTGATGGAAGTCGCTTCGGAACACGACGATCAGCAGCGGGGCGGTCTCGAGGAACTCCTTCCGCCAGTCGGTGCCGAGCGGGGCGAGGGCGCGGAGCCACGGCGGAGGCATTCTCCACGAGTAGTTCTCCCGCTCCTCGTTCTCGGCGGCCTCCCGGATGCGACGCTTGAGCTCCGGATTCCGGACCAGGACGAACGTCCAGGGCTGCACGTTGGCGCCGGATGGCGCCGAGTTCGCGGCGGCGATCGCGAGGCGCACGGCGTCTTCCGGGACCGGATCGGGCGAGAACTCCCGGACCGAGCGGCGCAGGAATGCGGTCTCGGCGAACTCGCGTGCGGCGCGCACGCTCCGGTCCGGGGAGAGCCGCTCCCGCCGGTACGGGACGTGAGGGAACGGTTCACTCATGGCTGCGCGACGCCGCCCCGAGCGGGGGTTGGATCAGGAGACTGCGCTCTGCTCGGATCCGCTCCGGGAAGCCTCCCATGCCTCGTTCTCGGGGGAGAAGAAGGCGATGCGGGTCCGCTTGAACTCCTTCACGGGAAACAGGGCGTGCATTTCCGAGATGCCGGTCTGGTCGGAGAGCTCGCCGAGGATGGCTTCGCACTCGTCGACGGAGCGGCCGTGGACGATGGTGAAGAGGTTGTAGGGCCAGTCTTCGTACGTCGGTCGGAGATAGCACTGGGAGACGGCCTTGTGGGCGGCCATGCGGCTGCCGACCTGCTCGGTCTCGTTCGCGGGGACGCGCCAGACGCCCATGGCGCTCGCGGAGAAGGAAGCGCGGCGTGCGGGGACGATCGCGGCGTAGCGCCTCATCTGTCCGCGCGAGGCGAGCGCACGCCCCGCATCAATGAGCTCGTCTCCGGAGAGCCCTCCCGTCCGGGCCAGCACGTCGAACGGCCGCGGGTGGAGCGGCAGATCCTTCTGGAGGAGCCGGAGGAACTCGATCTCCCGCGCGGACGGCGCTTCGTGCGAGGTCGACTCCCCCTCGCCCCCGTGCTCGTCCTGCGCCGGATCCCCCTGGTCGGGTGAGGCGGTCTTGAACGAGCGCGTCGCCGGGAGCAGGCGGATCGCCTCGACCTCGGCTTCGCTCCCGAGCATCTCGACGGTCCGCTCGAGTCCCAGCCGCGAGTTCGGCGGGACCGCGATCGTGAACCAGAGGTTGAAGTCGTGATTGCGCCGATAGTTCTGGTACACGCCCGGGTGGCTGCTGATGATCCCCGCGGCCCTCTCGATCTGGTCTGGATCGACGCGCGCCGCCACCAGCGAGGATCGGTATCCGAACGCCCTCGGATCGAACACGCCGCAGATCTGGCGGATGTGACCCTCCCGCTTCAGGCGGTCCGTCCGCTTGATCACTTCCTTCTCGGACATGTCGATCAGCTGACCCAGAACGGCGTAGGGAGTGGACGTCAGCGGAACCTCGGATTGAAGGGAGTTGAGGAGATCTCGGTCCCGATGATCGATTTCCTGCATAACGCTCTCCGGTCGCCCGCACGCACAGCGGAAATGGCAGTTGGGGTTGCGAGGCGCGCATTGTATCCCGACCTCGGATCCGTTTTGAAAGAGTCTTTCGGGTGGCCCCGAGGCTTGACTTTCGATGTGCCGGGATATAACGACGGCGTCTGCGCGACGTCATTCTCCCCGATCGATCGGAAGGTACGGCCGCTCCGCGACTTCCACGCCTTCCGGCTCGCGCTCGAGCCGTGCGGCGAGCGCCGCCGCCTGCACGACGGCTTCGCCGCGCTGCACGCCTCCGTAGGCGGGCGCGTAGGGCTCCAGCTTCGCCAGGGCCGCGCCGAACAGCCGCTTCGCGCCGCGGAAGTTGCGCCGCTCGACGTGATGCCACGCCGCCGCGAGCTGGATCAGCCCCTGCAGGAACGGCCGGACGTCCGCCTCCTCCAGCAGCCAGATCTCCTCCCACGCCTCGTGCGCCTCCCAGTACTGCCCTTCGTTGAACAGCTCGATTCCCCGCCGGAATGAGGGGGGAAACCGCGGAGATGACTCGTGCACGCGGGCTCCCCGGCTCAGCTCGCGAGCTCGCGTACGACCGCCTCGGTGAACGCGGTCGTGCTCGCCGTCCCGCCGAGATCGCGCGTCAGCGTGGTCCCCTTCTTCAGAACGGCCAGCATCGCCTTCCGGATGCGGCCCGCCGCCGCCTGCTCGCCGATGTGCTCGAGCATCAGGATCGCCGACTGCAGCAGCGCCATCGGATTCGCCTTGTTCTGCCCCGCGATGTCGGGCGCCGATCCGTGCACCGCCTCGAACACCGCACCGTTCTCGCCGATGTTCGCCCCGGCGACCACCCCCAGTCCCCCCACCAGCCCGGCGCAGAGATCCGAGACGATGTCGCCGTAGAGGTTCTCGAGGCAGAGCACGTCGAACTGCTGAGGGCGGATCACGAGCTGCATGCAGAGGTTGTCGACGATCTTGTCGTCGGCCTCGATTTCCGGATACTGCTTCGCGATCTCGCGGAAAGAGCTCAGAAACAGACCGTCGGTCAGCTTCATGATGTTCGCCTTGTGGACCGCCGTCACCTTCCGGCGGCCGTTCGCCCGCGCGTACTCGAACGAGAACTTCGCGATCCGGAGTGAGGCCCGCGCCGTGATGATCTTGAGCGATTCCATCACCCCCGGCACGACCTCGTGCTCGATCCCGCTGTAGAGCCCCTCGGTGTTCTCCCGCACGACGATGATGTCGACGTCCTTGAACGGCGTCTCCACCCCCGGCAGGTTGTGGACCGGTCGGAGGTTCGCGTAGAGGTCGAGCGTCTTCCGCAGGCGGACGTTGATCGACGTGAAGCCGGTTCCGACGGGGGTCGTCACCGGTCCCTTCAGCGCCACCTTGTTTCTGAGGATCGAGTCGAGGACTTCCTTCGGGAGGGGATCTCCCGTTTTCGCGAGCGCCTCCGCCCCGACCTCGTACGTCTCCCACTCGATCTCGACGCCGGCCGCCTCGATGATCGCGACCACGGCCCCCGTGACCTCCGGGCCGATCCCGTCTCCGGGGATGAGGGTGATGGTGTGACTCAAGCGAAGCTCCTTTCCGAAAAGGGGGCGAACGTCCGGCCCGAGATCAGCGTCCGGGGCCGATCGCGGGCTGCGTCTCGCTCGTCTCGAGCGGAAACGACTCGAGAAGGTCGCGATACTCGGGCAACTGATCGACGCAGAGGCGGATGCTCTCCAGGGTCGGCGGAATGTAGGCCAGGTAATGGTGCCGGCCGCGGGTGATCGACTGCCGCGCGAACGTCCCGACGATCTTGATCGAGCGCTGCAGGAGGGTCTCGAAGTAGCGCCTGCGGAGCCCGTCGTCCCCCCCGGTGCGGTGGCGATAATACTCGATCAACTCGTTCTCGGCATCCCTGCGGAGGGCGCGGGCGACGCCTCGGTCGCGGAGGAGGGAGGCGAGGTCGTAGGTGTCGGGGCCGAGGCGGAGATCCTGATAATCAATCACGTAAATACGATCTTCAAATACGTGCAGATTTTGCCCATGATAATCGCGATGGCAGAGGACCTGCGGGTGCCGCTCGAGCGCGGCGCAGAGCCGCTCGAAACTCGTCGCCAGCCGCCCGAGCGCCCCGGCTCCTTCCACTCCGCACATCCGCTGCACCCAGAACTCGCGGGTGATCGCCAGCTCCGCGGCGAAGAACTCCGCGGTGAAGGGGGGATTGAGCTCGCGCCCCGCCTCGGCTCCCTGAAGCGCGATCAGCAGGTCGACCGCCCGCCGATAGAGGGCGATTCCGCGCCCGCGGTCGGTCTCGAGCACCTCGAACAGCGTCACGTCGCCGACGTCCTGCTGAAGGATCGCGCACGAGCCGGCGCGGACGACTTCGGGGAGGGGGGCGTGGGGGGCGAGAGCGCGCCAGGCGCCGAGGAACTGCTCGAGGCCGGGCCGCACGTCTTCCGGGTAGTAGGCCGCCATCCAGCGGCCTCCCTCGCCGGTCGAGACGCGGTAGTAGGCCCGCGCGGAGGCGTCGCCGGCGAGAGGGTCGACGCGGAACCGCTCGCCCAGGCACTCGCGCAGGAACGTGCGCAGCTCGCGCGGTGTCTCGCTCATGGCCGAATCTCCGGCCGGAAAATGCGGATTCGGGGCCAGACCGGGGCGGCTCGCCCCCCTCAGCTTGCGCTCTGATCCCGCACCGTGACCGACTCGATCGTCACCGGATCGTCGGGCTGCTCTTTCCCCTTCGCCGCCGCGACGATCTGGTCCGCCACGTCCATCCCCGTCACCACCTCGCCGAAGACGCTGTACTTTCCGTCGAGAAAGGGGGATTCCTTCACGACGATGAAGAACTGGGACGAAGCGCTGTCAGGGTGGCCCGAGCGCGCCATCGAGAGGATGCCTCTCTTGTGCGGGATGTCGTTGAACTCGGCCGAAACGTTCTTTCCCGAGCCTCCCGTACCCCAGGCGCCGCGATTGTCGGTCTTCGTGTTCGGATCGCCTCCCTGGATCACGAACCCGGGGACGACGCGGTGGAAGCGGATTCCGTCGTAGAAGCCGCTCTCGGCGAGATCGATGAAGTTGCGGACGTGGTTCGGCGCCTCGTCCGGGAAGAAGCGGATCGTGATGGTGCCCATCGACGTCCTGATGTCGGCGACTTTTCCTTCGTAGTGGGACATCGGTTTCTCCTCCTCTGCGGCGGGGGCGGGCTCGGCGGGGGCGTCGGCGGCGGAACCGGCCGTGTCGGCCGCCGTGTCGGCCGCGGCGTCGGCGGCGGGCGTCTCGTCCGAACCGGCGCACGAAACGGCGAGAAAGAGCGCGAGAGCCATTGCAGCGAGTGAGCGAGCCATCAGGCCTCCTGAGATTCACGGCGGATCCCGGCGCCCGCCGCGCGGTGGCGTTACAGGACGCTAGTGTCCTGTAACGCCGAAATCAATAGCACCTGGCTTGGTCTCGACGACGTGAGCTTCGTTGCGCCTCCTCAGCATAGACCCCGCTATGCCTGCGTCGGCGCGCCTCGCTCACGACGCCGATCCCTTCGCCATCTGCTATTGATTCCGACGTTACAGGACACTAGCCCGACGATGCGACGTCCCGGATGGCGTCGACGGCGCGGTCGAGGTGCTCGCGCGTGTGCGCGGCGCTGATCTGGCAGCGGAGCCGGGCCTGTCCCTGCGGCACGACCGGGTAGCCGAACCCCGACACGTAGACGCCGCGATCGAGCAGCGCCGCCGACATCGCGATCGCCTTCGCGGTGTCGCCGACGATGATCGGCACGATCGGATGGATCCCGTCGCGGACGGTCAGGCCGAGCGCCCTGATCTCTTCACGAAAGTACGCCGTATTCTCCCGCAGTCTCGTGACGAGCGAACGGTCCTTCTCGAGCAGATCGATGGCCGCGAGCGAGCCCATCACGACCGCGGGAGGGAGGGTGTTCGAAAACAGATACGGCCGCGACCTCTGGCGAAGGTACTCGATCAGCGCCTTCGGCCCCGTCGTGAACCCGCCGTGCGATCCTCCGAGCGCCTTCCCGAGCGTCGAGGTGTACGCATCGATCTTCCCGAACACGCCCAGCTCCTCCGCGGTGCCGCGCCCGCTCGCGCCGAGAACTCCGGTGCCGTGCGAGTCGTCGACCACGAGAAATGCGCCGTGCTCGCGCGCGAGCGCGACGAGCTCGGGCAGCGGCGCGAGCGACCCCTCCATCGAGAACACCCCGTCGGTCACGATCATCCGGGTGCGGGCGTCACGGGCGCCTTCGAGCTGCTCGCGCAGATCGCCGACGTCGCGGTTCCGGTAGCGGAGCCGGCGGCATTTCGCGAGACGGATCCCGTCGATGATCGAAGCGTGGTTCAGCTCGTCCGACACGATCGCGTCGTCTTCCCGCAGCACCGTCTGGAACAGCCCTTCGTTGGCGTTCCAGCACGATCCGTACAGGATCGCATCCTCGGTGCCGAACAGCGACGCGATCCGCCCCTCGAGCTGCTCGTGGATCTCCTGCGTACCGCAGATGAACCGGACCGAAGCGAGCCCGTAGCCCCAGTCGCGCTCGCCCTTCTCCGCCGCTTCGACGACCGCGGGATGGTTCGCCAGACCGAGATAGTTGTTGGAGGTCAGCATCACCACCTCCCCCTTCCCCGCGATCTCCACCACAGGACCCTGCGGCCCGCGAAGCGCCAGCTCGCGCTTGAGCGTCCCTTCCTTCCTCATCTGGTCGAGCTCGGACTGGAGAGTCGAGAGAAGGCACATCGGCGGAATCTCCTCGTGTCGGGAAAGAGCGGCGCGCTGAGGGGCTCTTCGTTCTGCCTCTTACAGTGCACTCCGCGTTCCGCAGCCTCAGTTGTCGTAGGTGAGGTCGCGTCGGTAGCAGCGCTGCTGATCCATGTCGAAGACCACGCAAGACTCGATCGGCATCGAGTAGACGTGGAGGCTCGTCGCGCGCTCGCTCCATTCGGCCGGATTCACGATCCGATGGATCGTCTGGTGCTTGTCGACCGTGTTGAGCAGGCCGCCGGGAACGCAGACCTGGGCGGCGAGCTTTTCCATCACGATCGAGGTCGCCCCCGAGAGGCAGTCGATTCCGACGACCTCCTGGTTCTCCGGCTTGTCGCACTCGACCATGCGGTAATTCTCGACCCTGAGCCTTCCGGAGATCATCGCCATCCAGCCGAGCTGGCCGTTGTGCGTGTGCAGGGGCGTCTCCACCCCCGGCGGCCAGCAGATCAGCATCAGCTCGATCCGCTCGTTCCGGTAGATCAGGTTCCGGGTGTGGCGGTCCTCGACCCAGTGAGCGTACGGCTCGAGCTCCCGAGGCTCGATCGTGTGGCGCGTCAGCAGCTCGGAGAGCGCCGTCTTGGTGATGACGCCCGAGGAGATCGCCTTGAGTCGGGCGAGAAAGCTCTCGAGCGGGATCGGCTCGGGGGGGACGATCGCGACGGCCGCGTCCGCCTTCTCAGTCTCCGGCCTCATGGCGCACCTCGATCCTCGAAAGGTTCACTCCAGCGACTATAGAACGCCCCGGGGCGCACGGCAACGAGACCGTGTGGTGCGGGCGTCCCGCCCGCCCCGGGCGGGCGGGGGCGAGCATTTCGGGACGGCAGTGAACGGGGGGGCCGGCTGAGGCCCCTCAACCGGCCGGACCGTCCGCCGCCCCCACCGCCTCCCACACCCGATCGAGCGCCCCCTCCATCGCCACCAGATCGGCGTGGAGATAGCGGTCTCCCCGCCAGGGGGCAACCGCGGAGCGGATCGCGCCATGGGCCCGCTCGAGGAGCGGAGACGAGCGCAGCGGACGCCGGAACTCGAGCGCCTGCGCCCCGCACATCGCCTCGATCGCGAGCACGTTCGCGAGGTTCGCGGTGATGCGCTCGAGCTTCCGGGCGGCGATCGGCCCCATCGAGACGTGATCCTCCTTCCCCGCGGAAGTCGGGATCGAGTCGACCGAGGCGGGATGCGCGAGCGACTTCGACTCGCTGACCAGAGCCGCGGCCGTCACCTGCGCCATCATGAATCCGCTGTGGAGTCCTCCCTCCGCGACGAGGAAGGTGGGGAGACCCGAGAGCGCCGGATTGACGAGCCGCTCGACCCGCCGCTCGGAGATGGACGCCAGGTCGGTGAGCGCGATCGCGGCGAGGTCGCAGGCGAGGCCCGCGGGCGCCCCGTGGAAGTTCCCGCCCGAGAGAACGTCGCCGTTCTCGAACACGAGCGGGTTGTCGGTGGCGGAGTTGATCTCGATCCGGATCGTTTCGGCGGAGAATCGAACGGCGTCGCGCACGGCGCCGTGAACCTGCGGCACGCAGCGGAGGGAGTAGGCGTCCTGGACCCGGGGGCACTCGAGATGGCTCTCGCGCAGGGGGCTCCCCGCGAGCAGGGCGCGCATTCTGCGCGCGACCACGCCCTGTCCCGCATGAGGACGGACGTCGTGGATCCTCCGGTCGAAGGCGACGTCGGTCCCCTCGAGGGCGTCGAGCGTCAGCGCGGCGAACACGTCCGCGAGGTCGAGCAGCCGCGCCGCGCGCGCGAGCGCGAGCCCCCCGATCGCGCAGATCGCCTGCGTCCCGTTGATCATCGCGAGCCCTTCCTTCGCCTCGAACACCACCGGCGCGGCTCCGATCTCCCGCAGGGCATCGCCCGCCCCGCCGCGGACCCCGCGGTGCCATACCTCTCCCTCCCCCATCATCGCGGCGGCCAGGTGGGCGAGCGGCGCGAGATCGCCCGAGGCGCCGACCGATCCCTGCGACGGGATCACCGGCACCAGGTCCTGCTCCAGCATCCGGAGGAGGAGCTCGACCGTGGAGACGCGGATTCCCGAGTATCCCTTCGCCAGCGCGTTCGCCCGGAGCAGCATCATCGTCCGCGAGGCGCCCGGCGAGAGCGGCTCTCCCACGCCCGCGCAGTGAGACAGGATCAGGTTCCGCTGCAGCTCGCGCACGTTCTCCGGCGAGATGGCGACGTCGGCGAAGACGCCGAACCCGGTCGTGACGCCGTACACCGTCTTCCCTTCGGCGGCGTATCGCTCCACGATCTCGCGGGAAGCGCGCATGCGCGCGACGGCAGGCTCGGCCAGCACCGCGACGGCTTCCCGCCGCGCGACCCGCTCGAGGTCCGCGAGCGTCAGGCTTTCTCCGTCCAGCTCGATCCGTTCCATGCGGGGCGATCATACCGCGTGCATGATCCGATCCGCCGGCCCGGAAAAGGGGAGGAAACCGGTCGGCGGATCGCCTTCCGCGTGCTTGATTTCACCGCCTCACTCCAATACCCTCCGCCTGCCCATGAGCGGGAGCGCGAAGAAGAACCTCGCCGTCATCGGCGCCCAGTGGGGCGACGAGGGGAAGGGGAAGATCGTCGATCTGCTCTGCGAGCACTTCGACCTGGTCGCGCGTTACCAGGGGGGTCACAACGCCGGGCACACGGTGAAGTTCGAGGACAAGCACTACTCGCTTCACCTGATTCCCTCGGGGATCCTCCACCCGGGCAAGCTCTGCATCCTCGGCAACGGAATGGTCATCGACCCCGAGGCGCTCCTCGGGGAGATGGAGCGCCTGCGGGCCGCCGGCGTGACGATCGACAGGAACCTGATGATCAGCGACTCGGCCCACTGCATCCTCCCGATCCATGCGGCACTCGACCGGGGACGGGAAGAGCTCGCCGGCGAAGCGAAGATCGGGACGACCGGGCGCGGCATCGGCCCGGCGTACGAGATGAAGATCGGCCGGTTCGGCATTCTGATGCGCGATCTGGTCGACGAGTCGGTCCTGCGCGAGAAGATCGAGCTCGCCTGCCGGGAGAAGAACGCGCTCCTCGTCTCGGTCTACGGAATGGAGCCGTTCGATCCCGATGCGCTCGTCAGGCAGGCGCTGGGTCACGGCGAGATCCTTCGCGACCGGATCACCGACACCTCGCTCGTCCTCGACGACGCGATCCGCGAGGGGCGCCGGATCATGTTCGAAGGGGCGCAGGGAACGCTGCTCGACGTCGATCACGGGACGTATCCGTTCGTCACCTCGTCGAACTGCACGGCCGGCGGCATCGCCACCGGTCTCGGAGTCGCGCCGCGCCAGATCCACGAAGTCATGGGCGTGGTGAAGGCGTACACGACGCGCGTCGGCGCCGGCCCGTTCCCGACCGAGCTGAGCGACGCCACGGGCGAGCGTCTGCGGAAGCGCGGAAACGAGTACGGAACGACGACGGGGCGGCCGCGCAGAACCGGATGGCTCGACCTGGTCGTGCTGCGCGCCGCCGTGATGCTCAACGGTCTCGACGAGATCGCCCTCACCAAGCTCGACGTCTTCGACGACTTCGACGAGATCCCTGTCTGCGTCTCCTACGACACGCCGGCCGGAGAGGCGCACCGCTATCCGCGCGCCGCCGTCGAACGGGGCCAGGTCCGCCCGAAGCTCAGGACGATGAAGGGATGGAAGCGCTCGATCGTCGGCATCGGCGAGTTCGACGATCTCCCGCGGGAAGCGCGCGACTACGTCCGCTTCATCGAGGACCAGCTCGAGTGCCCCGTCACGGTCGTCTCCACCGGTCCTCGCCGCGAAGAGACCATCATCCGAGCCGGCGTCCTCGCCGGCTAGGGGCGCAGTCGTTCATCCTGCATTGCATTCGCCCGAGGGGCGCTCTCCCGGCACAGCCGGCCTGCGGCCGGAATGCACAATGCACAATGCAAAATGCAAAAAGAAAAGCAGGCGATTGGGTAGCCTGCTCCGAGCCTGAGTGAGCCGCCCTTTCTGGATTCTTCATTCTGCATTCTGCATTCGCCCGAACGGCGCTGAGCCTGCTCCGACCCTAGGCCGATCGACGTCGGCGGCCCCTTCTTGGATTGTTCATTTTGCATTTTGCATTTGCCCGAAGGGCTTGCCTGCCCGAAGGGCGCCCTCTCCCGCGTGGCTCATCCCTCCCCCCCTCCCCCCGCCACCTTCCCGCGAAAGTACTCGATCGTCCTGCGGAGCCCCTCCTCGAGCGCGACCCGGGGCTCCCATCCGAGCAGGCTCCGGGCGCGCGTGATGTCGGGGCGTCTGACCTTCGGATCGTCGACCGGCAGAGGGCGGAACTCGATCGGCGCCGAGCTCCCGCAGATCGCGCGGATCGTCTCCGCGAACTCGAGGACCGTCATCTCGTCCGGGTTGCCGATGTTCACCGGATCGCTCAGCTCGGACATCAGCAGCCGATGGATTCCCTCCACCAGATCGGAGACGTAGCAGAACGAGCGGGTCTGGCTTCCGTCGCCGAACACGGTGAGCGGCTCGCTGCGAAGTGCCTGCGAGACGAACGCCGGCACGACCCGCCCGTCGTCGAGTCGCATCCTCTCGCCGTAGGTATTGAAGATGCGGACGATCCGGGTCTCGATGCCGTGGAAGCGGTGGTACGCCATCGTCATCGCCTCGGCGAATCGCTTCGCCTCGTCGTACACCCCGCGTGGGCCGACCGGGTTGACGTTGCCCCAGTAGTCCTCCTTCTGAGGGTGGACGAGGGGATCGCCGTAGACCTCGGACGTCGAGGCGAGCAGATAGCGCGCCTTCTTGTCCTTCGCGACCCCGAGGGTCTTGTGGGTGCCGAGAGAGCCGACCTTGAGCGTCTGGATCGGCTTCTCGAGGTAGTCGATCGGGCTTGCGGGCGAAGCGAAGTGCAGCACGTAGTCGAGGGGACCCTCGATGTGGATGTAATGGGTCACGTCGTACTCGATGAACGTGAAGCCGGGGCGGCCGAGCAGATGTGCGACGTTGTCGGGCGAACCGGTCAGGAAGTTGTCCATGCAGACGACTTCGTGGCCGCGCTCGAGAAAGAGGTCGCAGAGATGCGACCCGAGGAATCCGGCGCCGCCGGTGATGAGAGCTCGGCCCATGGTCTCAGAGCTCCGCGATCCACGACGCCTCGGTTCCGCGGCCGACCGACACGTAGCGGAAGCCGGCGTCCTTCATGCGCGCCGGATCGTACAGGTTCCGGAGGTCGACGATCAGCGGCTGCCGCAGCGCCTTCCGGATGCGCTGGAGGTTCAGTGCGCGGAACTCGTTCCACTCGGTGACGATGACGAGCGCGTCGGCCCCGTCGGCCGTCTCGTAGGCGTCGTTGCAGAATGCGATCCCCTCGAAGAGCGCCTTCGAGTTCTCCATCGCCTTCGGATCGTATGCCCGGATCCGCGCGCCGCGCTCCTGGAGCCCGCGGATCAGCGCGATGGAGGGGGAATCGCGCATGTCGTCGGTCTCCGGCTTGAACGCCAGGCCGAGCAGCCCGATCGTCTTCCCTTCGACCGATCCCCCGAGCGCCTCCTCCACCTTGTCGACCATCCGCAGCTTGACCTGCTGATTCACGTCGATGACCGATTCGACGATCCGGAACCGGCAGCCCGCGCGCCGCGCGATGTCGGCGATCGCCGAGGTGTCTTTCGGGAAGCACGAGCCTCCGAATCCGGGGCCGGCCTGGAGGAAGCGCGTGCCGATGCGCCCGTCCAGGCCGATTCCGAGCGCCACGTCCTGCACGTTCGCACCGAGGATCTCGCAGAGCTGAGCGATCTCGTTGATGAACGAGATCTTCGTCGCGAGGAATCCGTTCGCCGCGTACTTGATCAGCTCCGACGAGGCGACGTCGGTCACCACGAACGGGATGTCGAGCCCGTGCAGCGGCGCGTAGATCTCCTTCATGAGCGAGATCGACTCCTCGTCGCTCGTGCCGATGACCACGCGGTCCGGCCGCATGAAGTCCCCGATCGCCGACCCCTCCCGGAGGAACTCCGGATTCGACACCACCGAGACCCGATGCTCCTTACGCGCCTCGGCGATGATCTTCTCGATCAGCCGTCCCGTCCCGATCGGGACCGTCGACTTCGTGATCACGAGCTTCGGACCGTTCAGGTTCTCCGCGATCGACGAGGCCACCTGCGCAACGTAGCGGAGATCGGCCGAGCCGTCCGCCTTCGGCGGCGTCCCGACCGCGATGAAGATCGCGCGCGCTTTCCGGATCGCCCCCTCGAGGTCGGTCGTAAACGCCAGCCTGCCGTCCGCCACGTTCCGCGATACGAGGTCTTCCAGACCCGGCTCGTAGATCGGGATCTCTCCGCGGTCGAGCGCCGCGATCTTCCCCGCGTCGACGTCCACGCACGTGACCTCGTTGCCGAAGTCGGCGAGGCCGGCCCCTGTCACGAGGCCCACGTATCCCGTCCCGATGACTGCGATGTCCACGATCGGCTCCTGTGATCCCGGGCCTGCCGGCGGGGACCCGCTGGCGACCGGCGCGCTCGGGCGAACCGCGCTCCCGGGCCGGGCATCCTATCACGGGGAGAGCAGAACGCCCTTCGGGCTCCGGGAGAACGCCCTTCGGGCAAATGCAAAATGCACAATGCAAAATGAAAAATCCAAAAAGGAGCCGACGACATTCGACCGTCGCCCGATCGATCACCGCCGCCGTGTTACCGATGCCATCGACCGAGGATCGCCATGGGCTGTGCCGCGAGCACAACGTGAGCATCTAAAGCTGATCATTTGATCTATCCGCAGAAGATCGTCACCTGGCCTGCCGAGTTGAGCGCTCTCGGAGTATCAATACGAAACATTTCGGCTGTTGGTCCATCATGCTCCGCCGCATGGGGCAGCGGACACGCTTCGACTTCGATGGCAAAGACGGGTACCTCGATGCCGAGAGACTGCGTCGTCATCCCCGTCGCCGGAGGCGACACATAGGGTAGCCGGTGGTTGCGTGCGCCTCGGCAACCGCCCACGTCACCTCAACCGTGCCAGACCCCGCAACCCCCACGCTCCACGCGAACCGTCTGCGCACGCCACCACCGGACCGGGGCGCACAAATGAAGTCGATCCTTCCATTCACGCGCGCACCCCGGAGGGGTGCCGGAAACGTCAGCGTGACCGGGTGGTTCCGCCGCGCGCACAACCGACTCTCCGGCACCCCTCCGGGGTGCACATTGAATGGAAGGGTTCTCGATCGTCTGCGCTCGCGGTCCGGTGGTGGCGCGCAGACGAGCCGCGCGGATCGAACGGTCCGAGCGCGTGGCGCCATTCGCGCGGGTTGGACGGTTTCCGCCGCGCGCGCAACCACCGGCTACCCTCTCGCACGCCTCCGGCGTGCACGTCATCGTGCGCCTCGCATCCGGCGTGCACTCTTCCTCACGCCGGAGACTTTTCGAGGAGGCGGTCACGATCTTTGCGGATCCGCTGGCCCGGATTTTCGATCACCCTCACACCGAGCCGGAGCGTCGCGACATCATTCTCGGCCCCCAATCCTCCTGCGGCACACGGGTTTCCCGGCATGCATCAAACAGACGTGATCAGAATGCAGAATGCAAAATGCAGAATGCAGAATGCAGAATGCAAAATGAAAAATCCAAAAAGGAACCGACGACGTTCAGCCGTCGCCGACCGGCGCGATCATCCGCTCTCCGCCGTCGTCCGCTTTCCTTTTACATTGTGCATTGTGCATTGTGCATTTTGCATTTGGCCGCAGGCCGTTGCATTCCGCCTCACGGCGGCGGCGCGGGCGGCGGGCTCGTCTCCTCCGCCGGCGGCTCCTGCCGTCGCGTCCGTTCCGCTTCCACCGCATCGTCGTAGCGGCTCTCGATGCCGGCCGCCTGGCGGTTGCGGATCAGGTAGCGCAGCAGGCGCGACTCGTTGATGCCGATCAGGATGTCGTTCACCGCCTCGTAGAGCGATGGATCGGCGATCAGCCTCCCGGCAGTCCCCTCTCCCTCGTCGAGCTTCCGCGCCACCTCGCTCAGCCGCGCGACCAGTCCGCGGAACTCTCCGAGAACCTCGTCGGCGTATTCGGCGTCGCTGACCAGCCGCGGCACCAGCCCATCACCCTGCGCGAGCTCCTGCGAGAATGCCGCGAGGTTCTCCGAGGCGGTGCCGAGGTTCTCGACGAGCGCGTCGACGCGGGCCTTCCCCTCGGGGTCGGTGATCAGGGCGGGAAGCGCTCCCTCGCCGGTCTCGAAGCTCGTCTGGATCCGCGACAGGATGACCTGGAGCGATCCGCTGCTCGTCCGGAGCGATGCGGTCAGCTCGGCTGCGTAGGCGTCGTCGTAGAGGAGGCGTCCGATCACGCCGCGGCCGCTCTGAACCCGATTGAGCACGGCGTTGGTCCGGTTGAGCGTCGCCTGGAGCGAGTCGGTGAGCTTCTCCTTCCCCTCCGGATCGGTCGTCAGCTCGCCGAGCAGCCCCTCCCCCCGGTCGATCCGGCCGAGGACGTTCTTGAGCAAGTACGAGATCTGGAGGAAGTTGCCGACCAGGTCCTCGCCCGATGCGATGAGAGCGTCGACGTCCGCCCCTTCCTGCGCCGGAATCAGGGAGCCGGGAGCGAGCGTCGGCTGATCGGGCGATCCCGGGCTGATGTCGACGTAGGCGTCCGAGGCGATGAGGCCGAGCTTGCGGATCCGTGCGCGCGAGTCGAGCCGGACGAGCTCGGAGTACTTGCGCTCGATCGAGATCAGGATCTCGACTTTCTGCTTCCTCGGATCGCGCGGCAGGAAGATGTCCTGGACCACGCCGGCGTTGACGCCGGCGAGCTGAACGGGGTTGCCGACCGCAAGCCCGGAGGCCGAACGGAACTGCACCCTGTAGTCGTGTTTGCGCGAGAAGATCCTCTGCTCCGACCCGATGAAGAAGACGAAGAGCATGAGGATCAACATGGAGATCGAGATCACGATCCCGATGCGCAGCGTGCGTCTCGTGTCTCTGCTCATGAGCCGTTCCGTACCTCGTGTCCGGCGGCCTCGATCGGCCGCGCGGCCGCCACGTTGGATGTCCTGAGAAACTCCAGCAGAGCCGGATTGTTCGACCGGCGGGCCTCTTCCATCGTCCCCACCCACTGGAACGTCCCCTCCTCGAGGAAGGCGATCCGGTCGCCGACGTGGAACGCCGACTGAATGTCGTGCGTCACGACGATCGAGGTGACCTTGAGCTTCGCCTGGAGGTCGACGATGAGCTCGTTGATCCGCTGCGCCGTGACCGGATCGAGCCCGGTCGTCGGCTCGTCGTACAGAATCACCTTCGGCCCGAGGACGATCGCTCTCGCCAGCCCGACCCTCTTGCGCATCCCTCCCGACAGATCGACCGGCATGAGCGGCCCCGCGTGAGGGAGGTCCACCAGTCCGAGCATCTCGTCGATCAGCCGCTGGAGCTCGGCTCCGCGGATCGACGTATGCTCGACCACCGGAAAGGCGATGTTCTCGGCGACGGTGATCGAATCGAACAGGGCGCCCGCCTGGAACAGCATCCCGAACTTCATCCGGACGCGGTAGAGCTGCTCTTCCGGCAGGTCGGTGATGTCCTCTCCGTCGACGAGCACGCGGCCCGAGTCGGGACGCTCGAGCCCGAGGATGTGGCGGAGGGTCACGGACTTGCCGCTCCCCGAGCCGCCGAGGATCACGAGGACCTCGCCGCGGAACACGCGGAGGTCGGCGCCGCGGAGAACGTGCTTCGGGCCGTACGACTTGTGGATCCCCCGGAACTCCAGAAAGACGTCGCGCACCTGCGAGCGGCGCTCGACGCCGCCGGGTGAAGCGATCTCGAGCATGTCGTCGGCGCGGCTCATGCCAGGCTCATGAACAGCTTGGTCAGGAAGAAGTCCAGGATGAGGACCGAGATCGCGCCGGTGACGACGGTGGCGGTGGTGGCGCGGCCGACCCCGTCGGCGCCCCCCGAGGTCCGCATGCCGTTGTAGCAGGCGATCAGGGCGATCACGAAGCCGAAGAAGAAGGTCTTGCCGACTCCGGAGGCGAGATCGTTGTACTCGATGGTCGTGACCACGCTGCGCACGTAGTAGTTCGCGCCGAGGTGGAGCTGGACGACGGCGATCAGCATCCCGCCGAGGGTTCCGACGAGGATCGCGATGACGGTGAGGACCGGCAGCATCAGGGTGGTCGCGATCACGCGCGGAACGACGAGCTTCCTCACCGGGTTGGTCGCGAGCGCCCGCAGCGCGTCGATCTGCTCGGTGACCTTCATCGTCCCGAGCTCGGCCGTCATTCCCGCCCCCACCCGTCCCCCCACCATCAGCGCCATCAGCACCGGGGCCAGCTCCCGCACCAGCGAGAGCGACACCACTTTCCCGACGAGCAGCTTCCCGCCGAAGTCCTCGAGCGAATACGCCGTCTGCAGCGCGAGAACCATCCCGATGAACGCCGCGGTGATCACGACGATGGACATCGACCGCACGCCGATCTGATCGAGCTGAATCATCAGCGCGCGCCTCTCGAACGGCCGCCGGAACGTCAGCCTCACCGTCGCGAGCGCCAGCTCCGACAGCCCTCCGACGTGGAGCAGCAGGTTCTCTACCCTCGCTCTCAATGTCTAGAACACCCTCTCGAGCCATCGCTCGAACGCCGTTTTCCTTCTCTCGCGCTTCTCCCGCTCCCGCTCCGCCTCCTGCTCGGCCTCGAGCTCCTCGCGCGCTTCGGCCTCGCGCCGCGGCATGCCCGGGAAGTCCGACAGGAACGGGAAGAAACGCTCGCGGTACGAGCTGTGGAGGTAGCAGACCTCGGCCGGCTCGGTCCCGCGGACGAACAGCTCCTCCCGGACCGCCGGACAGGCGGGGGTCGCGAGCAGGCCGGTCTGCGGATCGATCTCGCGGTCGATCACGTCGTCGGGACGCCGGAACTCCGCTTCCTGCACCATCGGCAGGACGTTTCTCATGTAATCGATCCAGATCGAGACCGGGCCGGTCGACCCGCTCAGCCCCGTCGGGCGGTTGTCGTCGAAGCCGACCCAGACGAGCGAGACGATGCGGGGGGAGTAGCCGACGAACCATGCGTCGCGGTAGTCGTTGGTCGTTCCGGTCTTTCCGGCGAAGCCGCGGCGGATCCCGGAGGACCAGACCCGAGCGGCGGTCCCGCGGCGGACGACGTCCTCGAGAATGTCGTTCATGACGTACGTCACTCCGGCGGGGGCGACGCGCTCCATCTTCACGTCGCGGTTCTCGAGGATCTTCCCTTCGCGCGTCACCACGGAGAGGATGCTCACCGGCGTCGCCCGCACCCCTTCGTTCGCGAAGACGGAGTAGGCATAGGCGATCTCGAGAGGCGTGACCTCGAACGAGCCGAGGGCGATCGAGGGGTAGGGCTTGAGCGCGCTGCGCACGCCGACCTGCGAAGCGAGCTCGATCACGTTGCTCACCCCGGCGTCGATCGCGGCGCGGACCGCGGGGATGTTGTAGGAATGCACGATCGCGTCGCGAAGCGTGACGCGGCCGTGATACCGGCGATCGTAGTTCTCCGGCTCCCAGACATCGGCGCCGGTCCGGACGGAGATGGGGCTGTCGTCGAGGATCGATGCGGCCGTCAGAGCCGCCGCTCCCCGCCTCGGGTCCATCGCCGCCACGTAGACGAACGGCTTGAACAGCGAGCCCGGCTGGCGCTTCGCCTGGAGCGCCCGGTTGAACTGGCTCTGCTGGTAGTCGCGTCCTCCGACGAGCGCCCGGACGTAGCCGGTTCCCGGCTGGATCGTCAGGACCACCCCCTGGAGCGGCTCCTTCGAATCGCGGATCGCGCGGTGATTCCTGCGGAGCTCCGCGATGCCTTCCTCGAGCGCCCTGTCCGCCGAGCGCTGCATCATCGTGTCGAGCGTGGTGAACACGCGCAGCCCCTCGGTCTCGAGCTGCGTCTCGGGATAGGTCTCCCGGAGCTGCCGCATCACGAAGTCGACGAAGTACGGCGCGCTGTTGATCGAGCGCGGAAACCGCGTGGTCTTCATCGGCGCCGCCAGGGCCGCTTCGTGCTCTCCCTTCGTGATCGTGTCCTGGTCGAGCATCTGGCGGAGCGCGAGGTCGCGCCGCTCCTTCGCCCGCTCCGGGTTCCGCAGCGGCGAATAGACGTTCGGCGAGCGGATGATCCCCGCCACCGTCGCCGCCTCGGCCAGGCTCAGCCGCTTCACGTGCTTGCCGAAGTACGTCTGCGCCGCCTGCTCCACCCCGACGAGCTGCACCGCGCCGTTCTGCCCGAGGTAGATCTCGTTGAGGTACGCCTCGAGGATCTCGTCCTTCGAGTAGCGTGCCTCCACGATGATCGCCATCAGCGCTTCCCTGAACTTCCGGCTGTAGGTCCGCTCGTGCGACAGAAAGAGGTTCTTCACGAGCTGCTGGGTCAGCGTCGAGCCGCCGGCCACCCGCTCCCCCTCCCGGATGTTCGTGACCAGCGCCCGGACGATCCCGCGGAAGGAGATCCCTTCGTGGCCGTAGAATCCGCGGTCCTCCACCGCGAGGATCGCATCGATCAGGTCCTGCGGAACGTCGCTCAGCGGCACCGGAACGCGATCCTCCATCACCTCGTCGAAGATCGACGTGATCAGCTCCGGCTCGATCCGGATTCCCCGGAGATCGAGCCCGTCTCCGATCCGGCGGACCCCCTGCACCGTGCCGTTCCGCATCGCCACGCGTACCGGGATCCCGCGGTAGTCCATGTCGGGATAGCGGAAGTTCTGGAGATGGATCTCGAGGTCGCCGTCGACGAAGCGATACTCCCCCGGGTTGCGGGGGACGCGGGGGACCTCGAAGTAACCGAGGTGGTTGAGCTTCGGCTCGAGCAGCTCGCGCGGGTAGGTCAGGCCGGGGACGATGGGGGTGGCGTCGGAGTAGATGCGGCTCGGCAGGTCCCACCGGCGGGAGGAATCGAACCTTCCGGTGATCACGACCCAGGTGTGGGCGACGTAGACGAGTCCGGCGAGGAAGACCGCCATCACGATCAGCCCGAGGCCGAACGAATGGCGCCAGAAGAAATCCCTGATCGTGTTTCTCGCTTTTCTCTTTTTCCCGCCGGCCATTGACTGCCCCGATTCAGAACAAGGGAGTTGCAAACCTTAGTCCCCTCGTAAACCGCTGACGTGCTTCACCTTCTTGTACGAGCGCGAGCTGCGTTTCGTTTCCCCGTGTGGTGCGGTCATCCCGCCGGTGTGGTGCGGGCGTCCCGCCCGCCCCCGGTTGGGTCGCAACCTCCGTGTTGTGGTGCCCCCCCGCCCGCTCCACACTCACACGAGCGCGCCCAGCTTCAGCACCGTATTCCAGTTGCGTCCGGTAGCGCGCGAGCCGAGCCACTTCTCGATGACGGCGGTGGTGAGCCGCGAGCGGCCGACTCCGTCGGGATAGAAGACGTAGGCGTGCCGCCATTCTACGCGCGCCGCCTCCCGACCGCGGATCGCGTTCCGGAGCGCCGTCACCTGCTCGCGCCTCGGCGCGCTCCTGAGGAGCATGACGAGGAGATGGCCCGGATCCTCCCTCGCCTCTGCCGGAAACGGATTCCCGGCGATGATCGCCTTCCATTCGGCGGAGCTGCGGACGAAGAGCTCCGTTTCGAGGCCGAGACGTTTCCGGGCGGCCTCTTCGAGCAGGCGTTCGAGCGCGGCCGGCCGAAGATCGCTCCTGAAGACGAGGTTGCCGCTCTGAAGCAGCGTTCGACCATCCTTCAGGCGGAGCTCGGCGAGGAGTGCGCGCAGCTCCGCCATGTCGGCCCGATTCCGTCCGGCGAGGTTCACGGCCCGGAGCAGCGCGACGTGAGTCGTCATCGGCAGCGTCAGCTCTCCCGCACCATCCGGACAGTGTAGCCCCACCGGTGTGGTGCGGGCGTCTCGCCCGCCCCCGGGTGGGTGGTCACGCGATCCGTGCGATTCGCCTGCCACGCAGCCCCCGCCACTGAGCCGGCGGCCGAGCGCCCTGCTCTTCCGAAGCGCGGGATTCTCGAAGGGAGAGGCGAAGGAGGGCGCGCTCCGCTGCGTCGAGGTCGAGAGGACGGAGCGTCGCTCCCTCGGCTAGACCGGATTGAATGCAGAATCTCGGATGGCGGGTGATTCCCCACCACCCACCCGGGGCGGGCGGGACGCCCGCACCACACTGGGGCGGGACGCCCCCACCACGCCCACTCCATCCCCGGCCGCTACATCGAGCTCATGGCGTTGAGGAAGTCGGCGTTGGTCTTCGTCTTCTCGAGCTTCTCGATGAGCAGCTCCATCGACTCGACGGTCGAGAGGGGGCTGAAGACTTTCCGCAGCACCCAGATCCGGTTGAGCTCGCTCTTGTCGAGCAGCAGCTCCTCTTTCCGCGTTCCCGACTTGTTGATGTCGATCGCCGGGAAGACGCGCTTCTCGACGAGCTTGCGATCGAGGTGGACTTCCATGTTCCCGGTCCCCTTGAACTCCTCGAAGATGACGTCGTCCATCCGGGAGCCGGTGTCGATGAGGGCGGTGGCGACGATGGTCAGCGAGCCCCCCTCCTCGACGTTGCGCGCGGCGCCGAAGAAGCGCTTCGGGCGCTGGAGCGCATTCGAGTCCACCCCGCCCGAGAGGACCTTCCCCGAGGGGGGGACGACGGTGTTGTAGGCGCGGGCGAGGCGCGTGATCGAGTCGAGCAGGATCACGACGTCGCGCTTGTGCTCGACCAGACGCTTCGCCTTCTCGATGACCATCTCGGCGACCTGCACGTGGCGCGAGGCCGGCTCGTCGAAGGTCGAGCTGATGACCTCCCCCTTGACCGAGCGCTGCATGTCGGTGACTTCCTCGGGCCGTTCGTCGATGAGCAGGACGATCAGCACGATCTCCGGATGGTTCGTCGTGACCGAGTTCGCGATCGCCTGGAGGATCATCGTCTTACCGGTGCGGGGCGGCGCGACGATCAGCGCCCGCTGCCCCTTGCCGACCGGCGAGACCAGGTCGAGCACCCGCGCCGACATGTTCGTCGGCACTTCGAGCCGCACCCGCTCCTCGGGATAGAGCGGGGTCAGGTTGTCGAACAGCGTCTTCTCGCGCGCGACGTCGGGATGCTCGAAGTTGACCGCTTCGACCTTGATGAGCGCGAAGTACCGCTCCCCTTCCTTCGGCGGACGCACCTGACCCGACACCGTGTCGCCCGTCCGGAGGTCGAACCTCCGGATCTGCGAGGGGGAGACGTAGATGTCGTCGGGTCCCGGAAGATAGTTGTACTCCGGCGCCCGCAGGAAGCCGAACCCGTCCGGCAGGCATTCCAGCACTCCCTCGGAGAAGATCAGACCGCTCTTCTCGGTCTGCGCCTGCAGGATCCCGAAGATGAGGTCCTGTTTGCGCATCCCCGCGGGGCTCTCGACCCCGAAGTCCTTGGCGACCTTCATCAGGTCGGTGAGCTTGAGCTCCTTGAGCCCGCGAATGTCGACCGTCTCGCCGGAGGGGGCCGCCGGTTCGGTCCCCTTGCGCGGGCGATCGGCCGGCTTGTCGGCCTCCGCTTTCTCCGGCGCCGCCTTCGCGGCGGCCGCGGCCGGTTCTGCAGCAGCAGAATGCGCAGCAGGCTCCGGAGCAGGCTCGGCAGCCGCCGCGGCGGCGGCCTCGTCGGTCGCCGGCTCGGCGGCCGGCTCTGCGGAGGGGGCGGGAGCGGCAGCTTTCTCCTTCCGGGGGCGGGGAGGCTTCTCGCTCTTTTCCTTCTCGGGCTTCGCCCGGGCAGCGGGAGCCTGCTCGGTCTGGTCGCCGTCGATGGTCTCGACTTCTTTTTCCATTGGCTCTTCCATCTTCTTCCGATCCGCCTTCTTCGATCCGCGCCCGGGCGCGGTCACTCCTTCGTGGTGGTGTCGCCCCGGGGGAGCGAGAGCGCCGCGTCGATCGGATTCCAGATCGCGGCGACTCCGCGCCGGTCGAGGCTCGAGAAGCCGATCGGCTCCTCCGGAGAGACGCCGATCGAGCTCGAGATCGTGTTCCGTTTCTTCGCGAGCTCGTTGCCCGAGAGTTTGTCGATTTTCGTCAGAACGGCCCGCCACGGGACGCCTCGCGCGTCGAGCCAGTCGCGGAGCTGCCGGTCCTGGTCGGAGGGCTCGCGTCGCGAGTCGAGCAGGAGCAGCAGCAGGCGCAGGTTCTCGTTGCCCTCGAGGTACCCGCGGATCAGGTCTCCCCACGCCGCGGACATCGCCTTCGGCACTTTCGCATATCCGTAGCCGGGAAGGTCGACCAGATAGAACCTCTCGTTGACGAGGTAGAACTGGATCGCCCGGGTCTTTCCGGGGGTCTGCGAGACGCGGGCGAGACCCTTCCGTCCGATGAGGGCGTTGATGAGGGTCGACTTGCCGACGTTGGACCGTCCGACGATCGCGATCTGCGGACGGCGGTCGCGCGGCAAGTCTTCGCGGCTCCAGGCCGCCCTCGCAAACGCTACGGAACGAATGTCCAAAGCTGCCAGAATTCCAATGAACGATTGTTTTGATCTGGATTGCTGAGATTTCGGGAGTACCCGGGAAGCGGCTGGGCGGGGCGCCCGCGGGGAGCGCCACACTCATTGTCGCACGTCTGTCAAACTTCGAAGGGCCGGGCCGCCGGAGAAATCGGACGCGCGGCTCAGTGGGTCACGGTGCCATCGCTGCCGATCGTCTTCGACGGCTCGGGGAGCTGCTCCTTCGCGGCGATCGGAATGATCGTGCCGTCGAGGGCGATGGCGACGACTTCGTCCATCGACTCGACGAGGTGGAACTCCATCTTCTCGCGGACGTCCAGCGGGATGTCCTCGAGATCGCGCTCGTTCTCGCGCGGGAGGATCAGCCGGCCGAGGCCGGCGCGCGAGGCGGCGAGGACCTTGTCCTTGACTCCGCCGACCGGCAGGACCTTGCCGCGGAGGGTGATCTCTCCGGTCATGGCGACGTCGCGATGGATCGGGATGCGGGTGACGGCGGAGAGCAGCGCGGTCGCCATGGTGATGCCGGCCGAGGGGCCGTCCTTCGGGATCGCCCCCTCGGGGACGTGGATGTGGATGTCGATCTTGTCGTGAAAGTCGGGATCGAGCCCGAACAGGTCGGCGCGCGAGCGGACGTACGAGAGCGCGGCCCGGGCCGACTCCTGCATCACGTCGCCGAGCTTGCCGGTGAGCGTGAGGTTCCCCTTGCCTCGCGAGAGGGCGACCTCGGTCGAGAGGATCTCTCCTCCGACCTCGGTCCAGGCGAGGCCGGTCGAGACGCCGATCTCGCTCTTCTCTTCTCTCTTCTGGATGCGGTACCGCGGCTTGCCGAGCAGCTCGCGCAGCTTCGCCTCGGTGACCTCGACCCCGAAGCCGTCCCCCTCGCGCAGGACCAGGCGCGCGACCTTCCGGCAGACCGAGCCGATCTCGCGCTCGAGGTTCCGCACGCCCGCCTCGCGGGTGTAGGAATTGATGATGTCCTCGATCGCCTCGTCCTCGAAGCGGACCCTCGCCTCGTCGAGCCCGTGCTCGCCGCGCTGCTTCTGCACGAGGAACTGCACGGCGATCGCCATCTTCTCGAGGTGGGTGTAGCCGGAGAGCTGGATGATCTCCATCCGGTCCTTCAGCGGCGCGGGAATCGTGTGGATGACGTTCGCGGTCGCGATGAACATCACCTTCGACAGGTCGTACTCGACGTCGAGGTAGTGGTCGGTGAATGTGTTGTTCTGCTCCGGGTCGAGGACCTCGAGCAGCGCGGCCGAGGGGTCGCCGCGGAAGTCCATCGACATCTTGTCGACTTCGTCGAGGAGGAACACGGGATTGATCGTGCCCGCCTTCTTCATCCGCTGGATGATCTGGCCGGGGAAGGCGCCGATGTAGGTGCGGCGGTGGCCGCGGATCTCGGCCTCGTCGCGGACTCCGCCGAGCGAGAGGCGGACGAAGTTCCGTCCCGTCGCGCGCGCGATCGACTTCGCGAGCGAGGTCTTGCCCACTCCCGGCGGTCCGACGAAACAGAGGATGGTCCCCTTCGGTGACTTCACGAGCTGCCGGACGGCCAGGAACTCGAGGATCCGCTCCTTGATCTTCTCGAGCCCGTAATGGTCCTCGTCGAGGATCTTCTCGGCGAGCTCGATGTCCTTGATCTCCCTCGAGGCCTTCTTCCAGGGAACCGAGACCAGCCACTCGATGTAGTTGCGCGAGACGGTGGCCTCGGCCGAAACGCCGGGCATCGCCTCGAGGCGCTTGAGCTCCTGGAGCGCCTTCTCCCGGGTGTCCTTCGGCATGCCGCACGACTCGATCTTCTGGCGGAGCTCCTCGACCTCGTCGGAGCGGTCGTCCTTGCGCCCGAGCTCCTGATGGATCGCCTTGATCTTCTCGTTGAGGTAGTACTCTTTCTGCGCGCGCTCCATCTGCTTCTTGACCTTGGAGTTGATGCGCTTGTCGATGTTGATCTTCTCGATCTCGATCTCGAGGAAGTCATGGAGCTTCCGGAGCCGTTCGTAGGCGTTCGGCGTCTCGAGGAGCTGCTGCTTCTCCCCCGTCGTGATCAGAAGGTGCGAGGCGAGCGCGTCGGCGAACTTGTCGGGATCGTCGACCTTCAGCGTCGACATCACCCCCTCGAAGGCGAGATGGTGCGACATCTTGGCGTACTGCTCGAACACCTCGACCAGCTTGCGGATGTAGTCGGCGATCTCGGCCGTGACGGGATAGCTTCCTTCGACCAGGCGGACGTCGGCGGCGACGTAGCCCTCGAGCTCGCGGGTCTCGACGATCTCGGCGCGCGCGATCCCCTCGACCATGACCTTCACGTTCTGGTTGGGAAGCCGGAGGTTCTGGACCACGGTGGCGACCACGCCGATCTGGTAGATCTCGTCGAGCTTGGGGTCGTCGACCTTCGGGTCGCGCTGGGTGGCAAGGAAGATCTTCTTCTCGGCGGTGGTGAGCGTCGCCTCCAGAGCGAGGATCGAGGCCTTTCGTCCGACGACGAACGGCGCCATCATGGACGGAAAGACGACCATGTCGCGCAACGGCACGAGCGGGAGATTGGTGAGGATCGGTTCGTTGGGCATGATCATGAAATTCGATTCGTCGTTGCCTCGATCACCCGAGGCCGCCATGGACCGTTGCAAGCGTGAAGAGCGAGGGGGGTGGTGACGGGCCTCAGCCCGCCTTCCTGTACAGCGTGATCGGCTGACTCCGGTTCTCCACCACCTCACGCGTGATCACGCACTCCGAGATCGCGTTCTGCGACGGGATCGTGTACATCAGATCGAGCATCAGCTCTTCGATGATGATCTTCAGGCCGCGCGCGCCGACGTTGCGCTTGAGCGCCTCGTCCGCGATCGCCTCCAGGGCTTCGTCCTGGAAACGGAGCGTCACGTTCTCGAAGCCCATCATCGTCTGGTACTGCCGCACCAGCGAGTTCTTCGGTTCCTTCAGGATCTCGATCAGCGTTCCCTTGTCGAGCTCCTCCAGGGTCGCCACCACCGGCAGCCGCCCGACGAACTCCGGGATCAGCCCGAACCGGATCAGATCCTCCGGGTGCACCTGCGCGAGCAGCTCCGAGAGGCGCCGGTCCTTCTTGGCCGAGATCTTCGCGCCGAATCCCATGCTGGAAGACGACATCCGCCGCTCGATCACCCCATCCAGCCCCACGAACGCGCCGCCGCAGATGAACAGGATGTTGGTCGTATCGATCTGGATGAACTCCTGGTGAGGATGCTTCCGTCCTCCCTGGGGCGGCACGTTCGCCACCGTCCCCTCGAGGATCTTCAGCAGCGCCTGCTGCACTCCCTCGCCCGAGACGTCGCGCGTGATCGACGGGTTGTCCCCCTTGCGGCAGATCTTGTCCACCTCGTCGATGTAGACGATCCCCCGCTGGGTCTTGTCCTTGTCGTTGCCGGCCGCCTGGTAGAGCTTGAGGATGATGTTCTCGACGTCCTCGCCCACGTAGCCCGCCTCGGTCAGCGTCGTCGCATCGACGATCGTGAACGGGACCGACAGCATCCGCGCCAGAGTCTGCGCCAGCAGCGTCTTTCCCGTCCCCGTCGGGCCGATCAGGAGGATGTTCGACTTCTGCAACTCCACGTCCTGACGGCCGTTCCGCTGCTGATAGTCGATCCGCTTGTAGTGGTTGTAGACCGCCACGGCGAGCTTCTTCTTCGCCCGCTCCTGGCCGATCACGTACTGGTCGAGGAACTCCTTGATCTCTTTCGGCTTGGGAAGCTGACCGGGCGTCTCCGCCAGACCGGGCTCTTCCTTCCGGTCCTCGGCGATGATGTCGAGACAGATGTCGACGCACTCATCGCAGATGTAGACGGTCGGTCCGGCGATCAGCTTCTTGACGTCGCGCTGGCTCTTGTTGCAGAAGCTGCACCGAAGAACGTCGCCGTTGCTCCCTTTCTTCGACATCTATCGAGATCCCTTTTCCCTTTTCGTCATTGTCTGGCGCCGCTGGCGACCATGTCAAGGACGCCCGGGCTGCTGTTCGAAACAGGGTGCCTCCGAACCCCATTCCGCCCGCCGGCCCGCGTCGGCCGTCGGGCGTCGCAACCCGTGCTGCGGGCGAGGACCCGGTCTGGGAGAAACGCCGAACGCCGATCGCCGAATGCCGAACGACGAGAGGTGCGGAGCCGGCGGGCTCGACCCTGTCGGCGTTCGATGCGACATTCTGCAGTCGATCTCCGCGGAGCGGCGACCCTCGCCTCCGCACGGAAGCCGGACGCCCGCGGCAGCGCTGCCGGCTCCCGACGAACGGGTCGCCTCTCAGGCGCGCTTCTCGATGACCTGATCGACCAGACCGTAGCCGACCGCGTCGGCCGCGGAGAGGATGTAGTCGCGGTCGGTATCGCGCCCGATCTTGTCGATCGGCTGACCGGTGTGATCGGCCAGAATCTGGTTGAGGCGCTCGCGCATCCGGAGGATGTCCTTGGCGTGGATGTCGATGTCGGCGGCCTGACCGCCGAGGCCCTGAAGCCAGGGCTGGTGGATCAGCACGCGCGAGTTCGGCAGGGCGTAGCGCTTGCTTTTCTTTCCGGCGGCGAGCAGGACGGCGGCCATCGACGCCGCCTGTCCGATGCAGATCGTCGCCACGTCGGGCTTGACGTACTGCATGGCGTCGTAGATCGCCAGCCCCGAGGTGATCGATCCGCCGGGCGAATTGACGTAGAGCCAGATGTCCTTCTCCGGATTCTCCGCTTCCAGAAACAGCATCTGCGCGATGATCAGGTTCGAGACGTTGTCGTCGATCGGCTGACCGAGGAAGATGACGTTGTCCTTGAGAAGACGCGAGTAGATGTCGTAAGCGCGCTCGCCTCGGGACGTCTGCTCGACCACCATCGGAATCAGGACCATGTCGTGAGCTCCTTCAAGGGGCATCCGCGGAAAGCCCGCGGCTCGCTCTATCGTAACGCGTCGGGGGCTTCAGTCCTTCTTCGGAACGGGATTCGGCGCCGCTTTCGGTACGACGCGCGCCTCGCGGACCAGCAGGTCGAGCGCTTTTCCCTGGAGCATCGACCCGCGCAGCGCCTCGTAGCCGCCGTCGTGCCTGAGGCGCTGGCGGACTTCGGCGTACTCCTGATCGGTTCCCTGGGTCGCCTTCCGGATCTCGGCATCGACCTCCACGTCGGAGACCTCGAGCGCTTCCTTCCGGGCGATCTGCTCGAGGACGAGCCCCCGCTTGACGCGGTTGATCGCCTCCGGCTCGAGGTTGCGCCCGATGTCCTCCCAGTCGAGCTCGGCCTTTTCGAGGTCGACGCCCTGCGAGGCGAGGAAGCGGGCGTAGTTCCGCATGGAGCGATCCATCTCCTCGGCCAGAAGCGCGCGCGGCACCTCGAGCTGATGCCGTGCGACCAGCGCCTCCCCGATCTGGCGCCGCTTGTCCTGGACCGACTCCTGCTGCTTGTGGCGGCCGAGGTCTTCCCGGAGCTTGACGCGCATCTCGGCGAGCGTCTCGCCCAGACCGATCGAGCGGGCGAGTTCGTCGTCCGCCTCCGGCTTCTGCTTCGACTTGACCTCCCGGACCGACAGCTCGTAGCGCACCGTCCGGTTGCGGATCTGCTCGTTCGGCGCGTCGTCGCCGTACGACTTCTCGAACGAGACCGCGTCCCCCGGCTTCGCCCCCTCGAGCGCCCCGCTCAGCTCGGGCATCGGCGCTTCCGGACCGAGCTGGAGCAGATATCCCTCCGTCGTGCGCCTCTCCACCCCCTCGCCGCTCGAGACGACGTCGACCACCACCCAGTCCCCCTCGCGGGCGTCGCGGTCGGTCACCGGGACGAACGTGCTCGAATGGTCTCGGTAGCGCTCGACGATCTCGTCCACCTCGCTCTCGGCGACCTCCGCCGGCGGCTCGGTCACCTCGATCCCGCGGTACTCGGCGAGCGTCACGCGCGGCTTGACTTCGAACTCCGCCACGAAGCGGACCGGCTTGCCATCTTCGATCGGATCGACCCGCCTGAGCCCCGGGCTCCCGACCGGCACCATCTCCTTCCCCGAGATCGCCTCGGTGAAGAACTGCGGCAGCAGACGGTCGAGAACCTCTTCTTCGATCTCCTTCTGGAAGCGCTTCCGGACCAGATCCTTCGGCGTCTTGCCGGGGCGGAAGCCGGGGATCTTCGCCTGGCGGGCGAACTCGCCCGTCACCGATTGATACGCCGAGCGGACCGCCTCGGCGGGGATCTCCACCTCGATCTGCTTGCGGACGGGAGAAAGATCGCTCAAATCGATCAACATCGCTGCTTCACTTTCCGGCGGCGAATGGTGCGAAAGGGGGGATTCGAACCCCCACGGCCGCCAGGCCACCAGATCCTAAGTCTGGCGCGTCTGCCAGTTCCGCCACTTTCGCACGCCCCGGTCGGTTTCCGGGAACGCCCCCCGAGCTCGCTTCGGCTCCTCGCAGCTCCCCGCGAAACGGCGAAGGACTGAGGACCGCCGCCTCTGGCGCGTGAGCCCTCAGTCCTCCGAGCCGTTCACAACTGGTGCCCCCACTAGGACTCGAACCTAGAACCAACAGATTAAGAGTCTGCTGCTCTACCAATTGAGCTATGGAGGCAGGGAACCTGAGAAACCTCGACGGCAGAGATCGTATTTCCCGTCTTGAGCGTCTTGAGCGTCTTGAGCGTCTTGAGCGTCTGGAGCGTCTGGAGCGTCTGGAGCGTCCTGGCCGGAAGAGGGAAGATCTCAGAAAGCGTCCCTCCCATCTTTCGTCGCGTCTACGGTCTGCGTTCTGCGTTCGCCTTCCAGTGATCGCCTTCGGCTTCTTCTCCCCGCTTCGGTCCGTGCGGCGGCGGATTGTAGCACCTGCGCGGAAGGCTCGAGCGCTCCAGAGCGGGGAGGAGGATTGGGTTCGGAAGACCATCTTTCGTCGCGTGTACGGTCTGCCTTCTGTCGGCCCCCGGGACGCCCGAACGCCCAAGACGCCCAAGACGCTCGAGACGCTCGAGACGCTCAAGACGCCCAAGACGCCCAAGACGCCCCAGACGCCC
>DATKCD010000090.1:0-4254 GCA_035544735.1 Thermoanaerobaculia bacterium | reverse complement strand
ATCGGCGCGCCCGAGTGCTTCGAGATCGAGCGCCGTCTGCAGGCCGAAATGAACATCCCCGTCTTCCACGACGACCAGCACGGGACGGCGATCATCTCCGCCGCCGCACTCCTCAATGCGCTCGAAGTCGCCGGCAAGAAGATCGAGGAGGTCCGGATCGTTTCAACCGGCGCGGGAGCGGCCGGAATCGCCTGCATCCGCCTGTACCAGGAGTTCGGCTTGAAACGGGAGAACGTCATCCTCGTCGACAGCACCGGCGTGATCTACCAGGGACGCGAAAAGGGGATGAACGAGTACAAACAGGAGTTCGCGGCGAAGACCGACGCCCGGACGCTCGAAGACGCCATGAAGGGAGCCGACGTCTTTCTCGGCCTCTCCATCGGTGGAATCGTGACGCAGGACATGGTGCGATCGATGGCGGACAACCCGATCGTATTCGCGCTCGCCAATCCGGATCCCGAGATCACCTACGAAGAGGCAACCGAGGCCCGGCCAGACGTGATCATGGCGACGGGACGGTCCGACTATCCGAATCAGGTCAACAACGTTCTCGGGTTTCCCTTCATCTTCAGAGGAGCGCTCGACTGCCGCGCGACGGCCGTCAACGAGCCGATGAAACGCGCCGCGTCGAAAGCGCTTGCGGACCTCGCGCGCGAGGACGTGCCGGATTCGGTTCTGCGCGCCTACTCGGTCGACCGAATGCAGTTCGGACGCGAATACCTGATTCCGAAGCCCTTCGACTATCGCGTGCTGCTCTGGGTCTCCCCCGCCGTTGCGAAAGCTGCCGCGGATAGCGGCGTCGCCGGGCGGCCGATCGAGGACTACGAGCAGTACACCCGTCAACTCGAGCGCTTCCTCGGCCGTTCCCGGCAGATCATGAACACCGTCTTTGACCGGGCCCGGACCGGCGTCACGAAACGAATCGTCCTTCCGGAGGGAGACGACGAGAAAATCGTCCGCGCCGCGAAGATCCTGATCGAGGAAGGAATCGCCTCACCCGTACTTCTCGGCAGACGCGACCTCGTCGAGCGCCACATCAAAGATCTCGATATCGACTCTTCGGCTGTCGAGATCATCGACGTCCGCGATACCGACAAATCCGAGCGCTACGCCAAACGCGTCCATCAGCTTCGGCGTCGCTACGGTGTGACGCTCGCCGACGCCCGGAAGCTCGTTCGGAGCCGAAACTACTTCGCGATGCTGATGCTCGAGATGGGAGACGCCGACGGCGTCATCTCCGGTTTGCGCTCGTATTACCCCGAAACGATCCGCCCCGCGCTCCAGATCCTGAAGACCGCCGAGGGAGTCAAACGCGTGTCGGGTGCCTATCTCCTTCTGTTCGAGAATCGGGAACTGATTCTCGCCGACACGACCGTCAACATCGATCCGACGGCCGAGGAGCTCGCGGAGATCGCGCGGCTGACCGCAAAAACCGCTCGCAGATTCGGTATCGAGCCGCGCGTCGCGATGCTTTCGTTCTCGAACTTCGGCTCGACTACGCACCCGAGTCAGGCAAAGGTGAGGCGCGCGGTCGAGATCCTTCACGCGAGCGATCCCGATCTCGTCGTCGACGGTGAGATGCAGGCCGATACCGCGGTCGTCCCCTCGATCGCCGAGGCCGACTATCCATGGAGCGTCATTCAGGGTGACGCGAACGTCCTCATCTGTCCCGACCTGCAATCGGCCAACATTGCCTACAAGCTGCTCTGGCGGATCGAGGGCGCGGAAGCCATCGGTCCAATCCTGCAGGGACTGGCGAAGCCCGTCCACGTCCTGCAGCGGGGCGTCGACGTTTCCGATATCGTCAACATGGCGGCAATCGCCGCGCTCGACGCTCAGGACTGGTAGGGAGAAAGCGACCCGCATTGACCGAGAACCGGGGCGTCGCCGCGCTCCTCACCTCGACGCTCTGCTTCGCTCTGATGGCGGTCTTCGTCAAGGTCGCCGCCGCCACGGTTCCCCCCAGCGAGGTCGCCGTGTTCCGATTCCTGATCGTCTTCGTCCCGATCCTCCTGATCCCGAAAATCCGGGCGAAGAGCTTTCAGTACACGCGCCTCCTTCCGCTCGTGCTGCGGGGATTGTTCGGAGGACTCGCGGTCCTTCTCTATTTCGTATCGGTCGCGCACATACCCGTCGGCGTCGCCTCGCTTCTCAACTCCACCTCGCCCGTATTCAGCGGCATTCTCGCGGCCATCTTTCTCGGCGAGCGGCTGACCGTCCGGAACGTCGGACCGCTCGTGATTACGATCATCGGAGTCGTACTCGTCGTCACCGGGCACTCGACGCCGGACGAAACGCTCGGATTCGGCAAGTGGGAGCTTGCCGGACTCGCTTCGGCGGTCTGCGCCGCAGCCGCGGTGACCGCGATGCGCGGAGCCAGAAGGACCGAGAGCACCTGGAGCATCCTCTTTTTTCTTTCGATCTTCGGCCTGATCGTCACGCTTCCGGCCGCGCTGCCGGTATGGAAGGCCCCGAGCCCGCGCGAGTGGCTCTTTATTCTGCTCGCGGGCACCGCTGCTCTGCTCGCCCAGATTCTCATGACATGGGCCTACAGGTGGGTCGAGACTCTCGCCGCCGGTATCATCTCCCAGCTCGGAGTCGTCATCGCCACGATCCTCGGCGTCGTCTATCTCGGCGATGTGCTGACGCTTCTGACGGTCGTCGGCATCGCCATCTCGATCACCGGCGTGGCCACGATGATCATCTTCGGCCGGGCCCGCCCTGCGGCAGTGCTCGCCGAATAATCGTCGATTTTCGGACGTTGCCCGATCCGCATGGAGACGCGGACCCGAATTGCAGTCGCGATGTCCGGCGGTGTCGATTCCTCGACGACCGCGTACCTCCTCGTGCGCGAAGGCTACGACGTTCTCGGGCTGTCGATGCGGATGTACGACTCGTCCGCTCGGTCGGAGACGGAGTACGGCGGCTGCTGCACGCTCGACGACATGGCGGATGCACGATCGGTCGCATGGAAGCTCGGCATCCCGCACTTCGTCATCGACATGGAGGAAGGATTTCGCGAGAAGGTGATCGAGCCGTTCGCGCTCGACTACCTCGAAGGCCGCACGCCGAGTCCCTGCGTCCGCTGCAACACATGGGTCAAGTTCGACTCGTTTCACAAGAAGGCACTCTCGGTCGGCGCGACGAAGGTCGCCACCGGGCACTATGCCCGCGTCACCCGGAGCGAGGATGGGCGGTTCGAGCTCCGGAAGGCGCGCGATCTCGCCAAGGATCAGAGCTACTTCCTCTTCGAGCTCTCGCAGGCGCAGCTCGGGCATGCGATGTTTCCGCTCGGCGATCTCACCAAGCCCGAGGTGCGGGCCATCGCCGCGGAGGCAGGGCTTTCGGTGGCGAAAAAGGCGGAGTCCTACGAGATCTGCTTCGTCCCACAGACCGAGTCCTACGCGCGGATCGTCGAGGAGGAGGCGCAGCGGCTGGCGGCGGCTGGCGCAAGCGCATCGGCGACCGCGGTCGCGACCGGGAACGCCGGCGGCAGAATCATCGACGTCGAAGGCCGCGAAGTCGGAACTCACGACGGCTATCACCGGTTCACCGTGGGCCAGCGCCGTGGTCTTCAGATCGGCGGGACGGCCGATCGGCTCTACGTCATCCACATCGACCCGCAGACGAAGGACGTCGTCGTCGGACCGGAGCAGAATCTGCGGCGATTCGAGCTCGTGGCCGAGCGAACCCACTGGATCTCGGGCGAGGTCCCGTCGCCGGGAACGAAGATCGAGGTTCGTGCCCGCGTCCGTTCGCGCGGCGAGGACCTTCCCGCCTCGGTCGAGATGCTCGACGAGTCGACCAGCCGCGTCACGTTCCCCGAGCCGGTTCGAGCCGCCGCACCCGGCCAGGCGGTCGTCTTTTACGACGGCGACCTCTGTCTAGGCGGGGGCTGGATTTCGCGCCGCCAGGGGTAGGCGAGAATCTACACAGAAGCACAAGGGGCTGTTGCTCAAACCCGCGAGCACCCGACAAAACCGGTCGCCTTGACTGGCAGTTACTTCTCACTTCCCGTCGTCCCGAGCGGGCGGCGAGCTTGCGACTACGAAACGGAAAGTGCTTCCTCGCGGGCGGGCATGCGAGGGACCCCGCATGCCCGGCACATTGAGCTCCGCGCGTCAGCGCGGCCGCGATCCCTCCCGGCGATCAACGTAGTGAGAATGGGCGGCGCTGACGCGCCGGGCGACTCTGTACTGGCGGGAAGGGTCCCTCGCTTGCCCGCCCATCGGATGTGCGAGCTCGTCATCGCGT
>DATKCD010000089.1:0-28982 GCA_035544735.1 Thermoanaerobaculia bacterium | reverse complement strand
CGGAACCGTCGCGGTGATCGGACCGTTCATCGACGACGGCGATCAGATGCTCGGATCGTGGCGCGCGATGGGACGCGGAGAGGACGCCGTGACGATTCTCCAGGGGATTCGCGCCGCGGTCTCGCCGGACACGCGCGTGCTGCATGCGGCGGGAACCGGCATTCTGGAGGGGATCGACGACGATCTCGCCGCCGCGGTCTCCACCGCCCGTCAGGCGGACGTCGTCCTCGCCTTCCTCGGAGAAAGCGCGCACATGAGCGGCGAGGCGCAGTCGCGCGTCTCGCTGGAGATGCAGGGGCGTCAGCCGGAGCTGCTGAAAGCGCTCGCCGCCACGGGCAAGCCGGTCGTCCTCGTCGTGAAGAGCGGCAGGCCGCTCACGATCGACTGGGCCGCGGAGAACGTCCCTGCGATCGTGTACGGGTGGTTTCTCGGCGTGGAAGCCGGCAACGCGATCGCGGACGTGCTGTTCGGCGATGTGGCGCCCAGCGGGAAGCTGCCCGTTTCGTTCCCGCGGTCGGTCGGACAGATTCCCGTCTACTACAACCACCTCCGCACGGGCCGGCCCGCGACGCCGACCGACAAGTACACGAGCAAGTACATCGACAGCCCGAACGAGCCGCTCTGGCCGTTCGGATACGGCCTTTCGTACACGACGTTCCGCTACGACGACCTGCGGGTGAGCGCGCCGGCGATGAGCCGGGGTGGAACGATCACCGTCTCGGCCGCCGTGACGAACACGGGGGGACGCGCCGGCGAGGAGATCGTTCAGCTCTACCTCGCCGATCCGGTGGCGAGCGTCTCGCGCCCCGTCAGGGAGCTCAAAGGGTTCGAGCGGATCGCGCTCCGGCCCGGCGAGACGCGGCGCGTCTCGTTCATCGTGACCGAGGATGCGCTGAAGTTCTGGGGGGAGGAAGGGTGGATCGCCGAGCCGGGAACGTTCCGGGTGTGGATCGCGCCGAGCTCGGTCGGGGGGGTGGAGGGACGCTTCGAGCTGAAGTGAAGGCGGCGCCTTCGAGGACGACCCGTCAGAACAGGCGGCGGATCGCGATCGAGGCGACGGCCGGCTTGCCGGAGCGGGGGATGAACGAGATCGTGATCCCCTCGCCGCCCGACGCGCGCGCGACGATCTTCCGGATGGCGGGGCGATGGCGTCCGAGCTCGCGGGCGGGATCGAACGAGTGAATCGCCCCCCTTCCGTTGACGAGAACGTCGAACACGCGCGCGCCGTGCGCCGCCGCGGACCACTCGACCATTCCGAGCTCGATCTCGTACGTGCCGTCGGGAAGATCGAAACGGTACGCCTCCATTCCTTCCCGCGACCATTGATGGAGCGGATCGTCGGGGGTCGCGAAGATGCGGTGATGCGTCTTCGCGGTCTCGCCTCCGAGATGCCCCCATCCGCCCGGCTCGTACGGGCGGTCGGCCTCCCAGACCAGCTCCGCAGCATCGACGTACGAGCAGTGAGAGCCGGCGTTGACGGCGATCACCGACCCGGGCGCCGGCGGGAGGGCGCGGTCGTCGTAACGGATGACGGCGAGGTCGGTGAACCAATGCTCGCCGCGGCGGCCCGACGCGCGGATCTCGTTCTCTCCGTCGCGAAGCAGAACGCTGGTCTCCGCCGTCCGGTTTCGGATCGCCACGGGGCCGGTCGTCGCTCCGTTGACGAAGAAGATCACCTCGTCGAGGTTGGTGTACGCCCGGATCGGCTGAAAGCGGTCGACCGGACGGCTGCCGGCGCGGACGTCCCACTCGGATGCGATCCGGAGGACCGGCTCCTCGAGAAGGGCCGCCTGGTAATAGAAGAACGAGTCCTTCGGAGTGCGGTCGTGGAAGAGGAGCCCCTTCTGGTTGATCGCGTGTTTCGTATCGTTGCGGAGCTCGGAGGCGAAATCGAACTGATTCCAGACGGCGGTGCCGGCGAGATACTCCCGCTCGAGGAGCTGCGGGAAAGACTCCGTATGGAAGAGCTGCGCGTACTCGGAGCTGAAGTCGAAGGGACGGGGGGCGGTCGTGTGGACGCGCTCGTCGCTCCCGGCACCGTACTCGCTGACCATCAGCGGCCGGCCGGGATGGGCGCGATGAAACTCGTCGAGGAACGCGCCGAGGGCCCCCGTCGTCTCGTAGTACCAGCCGAAATAGAAATTGAAACCGAGGACGTCGGTCACGCTGCCGACGCCGTGGTCCTTCGGCGGAACCTCGTCGCGCGAGAGAGCCATGACCGTCAGCCGCGTCGGATCTTCCAGCCGCACGCGTGCTTCGAGGCGCCGCGCCAGCTCCAGCACCCGCTCGTAGTACCCCTCCGGAATCGGATCCGGTCTGGTCAGCAGGACCTCGTTCATGTAGCCCCAGAAGACGATCGAGGGATGGTTGTAATGCTGCCGGACCATCTCCACGAGCATCCGCTCGCTGTTCTCCGCGAAGGCGTCGGACGTCCCGATGAGGTTCACGATCGGGATCTCTTCCCAGACGACGAGCCCGAGGCGGTCGGCCGCCTCGAGGACGGCCGGATCCTGCGGATAGTGCGCGAGGCGGAGGAAGCGGAACCCGTTCTCCTTCACGATCTCGACGTCGCGCCGGTGCATCGGGTCGCTCAGAGCATTGCCGAAGCCGGCGCGGTCCTGATGACGGTTGGTCCCGTACAGCTTCAGGGGAGCTCCGTTGAGGAAGAACCCCTTCTCCGGATCGACCTCGAACCAGCGGAATCCGAGGGGCGTCTCGACCACGTCCCTCAAGGTCCTGCCGACGAACAGCTCCGAGCGGACGCGATAGAGATAGGGATCGTCTGGCGACCAGAGGCGGGGGCTCTCGAAACGTCGCCCGCTGACGTGCGTCGGCGTCGAGGTCCCCGCGGCCGCCGTCTCGCCCGTCTCCACGCCGAAGGCCTCCGATCCGTCCGCGGCGAGGATCGTATGGACGACCTTGATCTCGACGTCCTCGTCCGACTGGTTCTCGACTCTGGTCCGGAATCGCACCTGCGAGTGTTCGGGCGAGATCTCCGGCGTGTCCACGAAGACTCCGGCAGACGCGTAGTGCGTCACCGCGAAGTGGACCGGCTCGGTCGCGATCAGCCAGACGTCGCGGTAGATCCCGCCGAAGAATGTGAAGTCGGCGTTGAGCGGCGGGATGTCGGGATGATGGGAGTTGTCGACGCGAACCGCGACGACGTTCGGCTCGTCCCACCGCAGTAGATCCGTGACCTCGAACGCGAACGCGGTGTACCCGCCGACGTGCGTTCCCGCCGCGCGCCCATTCACCCAGACGTCGGCGACCTGATTCGCTCCTTCGAAATAGAGGAAGAGTCGCTTGCCGCGGACCGCCGGATCAAGAGGGAGAGCTCGACGATACCAGCCGGCTCCGCGGCGGTAACCCGGGGCCTCGTCGAAGGCGTCGTCCCGATTCCAGGTGTGCGGCAGATGGATTCGCTCCCACGCGGAATCGTCGAAGCCCGGCCGCTCGGCGCCCTCGATCGCGCCGGGGGCGTAGCGCCACGAATCGTTGATGGTGGTGTGGATGCGAGGATGTGCCGCCGCCTCGCCCGCGAAGGGGAGAACGGCGAGAAGAAGCGAGGCGAGGACCAGCGCGCGCATCGTCCGCGAGCTTAGTACAGTCCCGATTGTATCGCGCATGAATCCTCGACCGACGCTCGACGCTTTCCGCGGAGCAGCCCGGGCCGCCCGTAGCTCCGTCCTCGCCGCCGCCCCTCGCCGCGGTCCCGCGCCGAGACACTCCGCCTGTCAGGCAGTAGGGAGGAGCGAATGCAGAATGCAGAATGCAGAAGGAAGAATCCAGAAAGGGCGCGTGGCACGATCACGGTACGGGGAAGTCGCCATCAACCATTTCTGGATTCCGCATTCTGCATTCTGCATCATTCTGCATTCTGCATTTCTTCTATTCCTTCTATTCCTTCTAAACGACGTCTGATCTTTCGACAGTCAGGAAATCTTCATCGTTGTCCTGGACACTCCGACCTCCCGACGCACCTGGCCGGGGGTTTCCTGTGGCCGGGGATTCCATCCCCGGCGGGCGGGCGGTCGCGCAACCCGGCCGCGTTTCACCGAAGTCGAATCGACCGGGCTCCGGCGAGCTTCTCGAACCGCACGACCGTCGTCCCCCTCGCGCCGTCGCCCCCGACGAGGCCGCCTTCGACCGGTCCGGCGACCTGACGGCCGATGAATCGGATCTCGAGCGGGCGCGGCCGCTCAGATGTAATCGTGAAGAGAGAGCCCTCCGCCGCGGTCTCCATCGACGCCTCGATCGAGTCGGCGACCGAGCGAAGCCCGCCCGTCCCCGGCCAGACCTCGAGCACTCTCCGCTCGTCGATCGCGGCGACCGACGGGTCCATGCCGGAATGGCGCGGGACGAGAGTCTGGATTCCGTCCGGAAGCATCGGGAGGATCGCGCCGGCGCGAACGAAGAGCGGGATCCGGTCGAGCGGGGCGGCGACCTCGATCGTCCCGGGTCCCCGCCGCTCCTCGCGAGTCCAGTAGTCGTACCACGTCCCGGGCGGCAGGTAGACGCTGCGCGAGGTGCCCGGGCGGATCATCGGCGCCACGAGCAGATCGGGACCGAACAGATATTGATGGATGTGGCGGCGCGCTTCGGGGTCGTCCTCGAAGGCGAGCGCCATCGGCCGGATCACCGGCATCCCGCTCCGCGCCGCCTCGTGGACGGCCTCGTAGAGATAGGGGAAGAGCCGGATCCGAAGCTCGGCGAACCGGCGGAAGATCTCGAGCGCTTCGGCGTCGAAGTCCCACGGACCGAGGTTCGAGGTCATGTGGACCTGCATGAAGGGGGTGAAGGTCGCGAACTGGGTCCAGCGGACGAAAAGCTCCTTCGTCGGCGTCCCGGCGTAGCCGGCGATGTCGGAGCCCCAGAGGGGAATGCCGGTCATCGCGGCGTTCTGCCCCGCGACCACGACCGACGGCAGGCCGTCCTCGAAGGAAAAGTCGGCATGGTTGTCCCCAGCCCAGGGGATCGGGAACTTCTGCAGCCCGGTCCAGCCCGATCGCGTGATGAGGACCCCGTCGCCGCCGAGCTCGCGGTCGACGAACTCCTGCATCGCCGCGCCGTAGAGAATCGAATAGCGGTTCTTCATCAACGCGGCCGGCGTTCCGTCGTGGAAGATGGCGTCGGGGACGAAGTTCCCTTCCCCGTCGTCGCACTTGAACCCGCGCGCGTTCCACTTCAGCGTCTTCCGGAGCTGCGAGAACCACCACTCCTTCGCGTCGGGGTTCGTGAAGTCGACGAGTCCTCCCCTCCCCTTCCACCAGTCCATGAGGGCGACCGACCCGTCGGCGTTCCTGACCAGAGCTCCGCGCCGCACCGCCTCGTCGAAGGTCGAGGTCTTCGGATCGATCCCCTTCATGTCGATGACGCTGGTCTGGTTGACGAAGGGCGTCAGCCAGAGAACGAGGCGGAACCCGAGCCGCTCGATGCGCTCGAACATCGACTCCGGATCGGCGAACTGCTCGCGGTTGATCTCGAAGTCGTTGTAGCCGTTCTCCCACGGGCTGTCGATCACGAGGACCGACGCGGGGATCCGGTGACGGCGCAGGAGCTCGACGTCCTCGAGCACCTCCTCGCGATTCCGATGAACGTCGCGACTCTTCCAGAGCCCGAAGGCCCAGGGGGGAGGGACGGGCGAGCGACCGGTGAGCGCGGTGAAGCGCTCGAGGATGGTCGCGAGGCGCGGACCGCCGAGGAAGACGACCCGAATCGAAGAGTCGCGGACGATCAGATCGGTATCGAACCGCGCGCTGCCGCTCAGATCGAACCTCGACGGTGCCGATCCGTCGAGCCAGACGCCGAATCCCTTCGAGCTCATGAAGAAGGGAACCGGCTTGTGCGTGCCGACGCCCTTGTTCCCGTAGCGGTCGTCGACGCGCATCGGCAGGATGTAGCCGCGCTGGTTGAGCGCCTGGAAGCGCTCGCCCGTGCCGTAGTACGCCGTCTGGTCGTCGCTCCGGAGGCGGAAGGTGAGCTCGCGGAGCGACCCGTCCCGCACCCTCGCCTCGAGAGCGAGCACCCCGGCTGCGACCCGCTCGATCGTCAGATCGACCGATTCGCCGGTGAACCGCCCCGGCTCGCCTGCCGGCTCGAATCCCCTCTGATGCTCGCCGTCGAGATAGATCCCCGGGACCGCCGTCCGCGAGGGGGCTGAGCCGGCGGCGGCGGGGAGCTCGAGAATCAGCGTCCCGGCCCGCGGTTCGAACCGGAGGGTGAGGGAGTCGGTCGAAAACAGGAGCGGGTCGGGAAGCGCCGGGGACGGGAGGAGGGGGAGCAGGAGTGTCAGAGTGAGGGGGAGGCGCATGATGGCACCATGATAGGTTGGAGTTTCATCGATTTTCACGATTGTGGAGTTTCAGGGCGTTACATCGTCCCGAAGGGGTGTTGACAGCGGCAGATGGGTGCGATAGCGTAGCGCCGAATGTAAACGGTTACATATGTCGATCCCACTCCATCAGCCCGGCGGAGCGGCCGCCCACGGCGCCACGATCAAAGACGTGGCCGGGCGGGCCGACGTCTCCGTCGCGACCGTCTCGCGCGTGCTCAACGAGAAGGGGCTGGTCCGTCAGGAGACGGTCAAGCGGGTGCTCGACGCGGCGAGGGAGCTCAACTACGTCCCACACGGCGGAGCCCGCAGCCTCTCGATGCGGCGGACGAGCACGGTCGGGGTGGTTCTGCCGGACCTCCATGGGGAGTTTTTCTCCGAGGTGATCCGGGGGATCGACGTCGCCTCGCGGCGGCGGGGCTATCACCTGCTCGTTTCGGGATCGCACAGCGACTGGAGCGAGATGGTGGCGGTTCTGATCGCGGTACGTGGGCGGGTGGACGGGCTGATCGTGATGGCGCCGGAGCTGGAGTCGGGCCAGGTGCCGTCGCGTCTTCCGGCGGGGATTCCGGTGGTGCTGCTGAACTGCCGCGCGCCGGGGACGTGGTCGATCGCGATCGACAACACGAGCGGTTCGCGGACGATGATGCAGCATCTGTTCGGGCTGGGGCATCGGGAGGTGGCGTTCGTGGCGGGGCCGGAGGGGAACAGCGACGCGGCGGAGCGGCTGCGTGGGTGGCGGGACTCGATGGCTGCGGCCGGGGTGGGAAACCTCGAGGGGCTGCGGATCGAGGGAGACTTCAGCGAGAACGCCGGATACGAGGCCGGCTACGCCCTGCTCTCGCGGGGACGGCGGCCGACGGCGGTGTTCGCGGCGAACGACGCGATGGCGATCGGGGCGCTCTGCGCGCTGCGGGAGCAGGGGGTGAAGGTGCCGGAGGAGATGGCGGTGGTCGGATTCGACGACATTCCGATCGCGCGTTTCGTCTCGCCTCCGCTGAGCACCGTGAGCGTGGAGATCGCCGAGCTCGGACGGAGGGCGTTCGAGCTGTTTCTGGAGGCGACCGAGCCGGGGCGTCAGCCGCGGCTCGACACGGTACCGACACATCTGGTGATCCGGGAGTCGTGCGGAAGCCGCGCGCGCGCCCCCGATTCGGAACGATTCGAACCGACCAGTCATCCACAAGAACCGATTGAACAGGAGGAACTCAGATGAACCCGATTCGACCCCATCCCAGGAATCTTTTCCAGATCCTCGCACTCTGTCTTCTGATCGCGAGTCTCGCGGTCGCGCAGACTTCGACGGCAACCATCAAGGGGAGGGTACTCGACCCCGACGGCGACCCGGTCGGGGGAGCCGAGATCAACGCCGTCAACCTCTCGAGCGGCAACGTCCACCAGGCGGTGAGCCGGAGGGACGGGACGTATCTGCTGGCCGGGCTCCGGCCGGCGACGTACGAATTGATCGTCGCTTCGCCCGCGTACGAGCCGACCTCGCAGACCGTCCAGCTTCTGATCGGGCAGAGCATCAACGCCGATTTCCGGCTCTCGCCTTCGGTCGTCCTGACCGAGAGCATCACGGTGGTCGGCCAGCAGGTGGTCGAGATGGATTCGACGCAGATCTCGACCAACATCACCCCCGCCCAGATCGAGCAGCTCCCGCAGAACAACCGGAACTTCATGAATTTCGCCGCGCTGGCGCCCGGAGTGACCATCAGCGACGACGAGACGCGGAAGACCTTCCAGTCGGGCGCCCAGAGCGCGAACGCGGTCAATGTGTTCGTGGACGGCGTCAGCTTCAAGAATGACGTGATCCAGGGCGGCGTGGTCGGACAGGACGCCAGCCGCGGTAATCCCTTCCCCCAGAACGCCGTGCAGGAGTTCCGCGTCCTGACGCAGAACTACAGCGCCGAGTTCCAGAAGGCCGGCACCGCCGTCATCACCGCCGTCACCAAGTCGGGAAGCAATGCGCTCACCGGAGAGGTGTTCGCCTTCTACCAGGACAACGACCTGGTCGACGAAAACCCGCTTACGGGCAGCAACCCCTTCTTCGAGCGCCTCCAGACGGGCCTGAGCCTCGGCGGGCCGATCAGCCGCGATCAGGCGCACTTCTTCCTCAGCTACGAAGGGAACGATCAGGAGCGCGCCGAGATCGTCAGCCTCGGCTCGGGCGCCGGGAACGCTCCGGCGAGTCTGATCCAGCAGCTTCAGGGATACACCGGAGAGTTTTCGAGCGATTTCGAGCTCGGTCTGTTCTTCGGCAAACTCAGTTTCCAGCCGACGCCGAGCCAGATCTTCGAGCTGAGCGGGTTCATGCGCGACGAGACGGACGTGCGCGGGTTCGGCAATCAGAACAGCTTCGAGATGGCAGAAGAGATCCCCAACGACGTCTGGAACGTCGCCGTACGCCACAACTACACGTCCCAGGTGTTCTTCAACGAGGCTTCGCTCAGCATGCAGGAGTACCGCTGGAATCCGAGGCCGCTCAATGACGCCCTCGTGGGGCTGAATTACCAGAACATCCTCCGCATCGGCGGAAGGGACACCGAGCAGGACATCTGGCAGGAAAGACTGTCGCTGCGTGACGATCTGACCTTCTCTCCCATGGAATGGCAGGGAACTCACGTGTTCAAGGTCGGCGGGGTCTTCGACTTCAACGAATACAACATTACGAAGCACTTCACTGGCAATCCACTGTTCCAGTTCCGGGCCGCCGAGAACTACGAGCGCCCCTTCGAGGCGCGCTTCGGCATCGGCGATCCGACGATCAAGGGTGACAACAACGCGATCGGCCTCTACCTTCAGGATGAATGGTCGCTCACCGATCAGTTCATGCTGAACCTCGGCGTGCGGTGGGATTACGAGTCCGACATGTTTCCGACAGACTGGGTCACCCCGACCGACGTCGTCCAGAAGTTCTCGTCGTTCGTCGACCCCGACCGCTATTTCACGGACGGCAACGACCGCCAGGCGATCGACGACATGTTCGCTCCGCGGCTCGGCTTCACGTACGACGTGCTCGCGAACAACCGGACGGTCGTGTTCGGCGGCTGGGGTCGCTACTACGACCGCATTCTGTTCAATCACTCGCTCGACGAGCGCTTCCGCCTGCAGTACACGGTCGGAACGTTCCTGTTCAGCGAAGACGGCGCCCCGCTTCCCGACGGGCGTCCGACCGCCGCGTGGGATCCGCGCTACCTGAGCGCGGCCGGGATGCGCGAGCTGGTCGCACTCGGAATCACCGGCCGGCCGGAAGTCTTCCTCATCGAAAACGACACCGACGCACCCTACACCGACCAGTGGACGGTCGGCGTGCGGCAGGCGATCGGCGACCTGGTGGCGACCCTCAGCTACGGCAGCCAGCAGAGCCAGAACGGCATGACCTTCGGATGGGGACACCGGAACGCAGACGGCACCTGCTGCCGATGGGCCGAGGTCAATGAGCTCGGTTACGCGGCCCTGATCGCCTCGCAGGACTCGCTTCGAACGTGGTACGAAGCGATCTACCTCCAGCTCGACAAGCCGTTCACCTCGGACTCCCGGTGGGGCGGCGGGCTCTCCTATACCGGCGTCATCAACGCCGAGGGGATCGGCGGCGATCTGTTCAGCTTCGACTTCCCCACGGTCGAGGAATATCCCCGGCGGCCGATCAACAACATCCACGACCACCGTCTCGTCGCCAACGTGCTGTTCGGCCTTCCACTCAACTTCAACGCCGGGACCGTCGTCACGTACGGATCGGGATACCGCTACAACATCATCGATCAGTCGCAGGGAACCGGTCCGCTCGAGAGAAACCTGCGGGGCGAAGGCGAAGGCGATGGATACCTCACGCTCGACCTCCGCCTCGAATATGCATTCGACCTCGGTCCGATGGAGCTCAGCCTCCTCGGCGAAGCCTTCAACATCACGAACGACGAGGTCTACAACAACTTCAACAACAGGATCTTCACGCTCCCGAACGTCAATCCCGACTTCGGGAGGCCGACGAGCATCGTCCAGGGCAGCCAGCGCCGCTTCCAGTACGGTGTCCGTCTCCGGTTCTAGGTCCGGAGCAGAAAACGATGAGACCCGGAGCGGAGAGCATTCGCAGTCGACGTCCTCGCCGACTGCCCTCTCCGCTCCGTTCCCTCGTCCTTCTGCTGATCGCCACGTTCCCCGGCGCCGCCTGCCGTACGGCGGCGCCGGTCTCTCTCACTCCCTCCGATCCCGCGATGGAGATGCTCGACCATCTCCGGAGGCGCACCTTCCTCTGGCTCTGGGAGACGACAACTCCCGAGAACGGGAACCCGCACGTCGTCCGCGGACTTCGGCGGGCGGGCTTCTCGGGCGGGTGGCTCGACCACGCCCCCTGAGGGCACCAGGCGGAGAACGGACCCGCCGGAGAATCGTCGAACGGAGACCGGAATGCCATCCCTGGAACACGCGTCACTCCATCCGCCTCGCGGCCTGCTCCTTCTGATGATGATGGTCGTGGCGGCGGCCTGCCGACCCGCCGACGGCGCCGGCCCCCGCACCCGCCCGCTCCTCCATCCGACGGCCGCGACCACGGAGATGCTCGACGATCTCCAGAGGCGCACCTTCCTCTGGTTCTGGGAGACGACCAATCCCGAGAACGGCCTGGTTCCCGACCGCTGGCCGAGCGAGTCGTTCTCGAGCATCGCCGCGGTCGGATTCGGGCTCACGGCGTATCCCGTCGGAGTCGAGCGGGGGTGGATCACCCGCGCCGCGGCGCGCGAGCGCGTCCTCACCACACTCCGATTCTTCGACGAGGCGCCGACCGGACCGCAGCCGCGAGGAGTCGCCGGCTACAGGGGCTTCTTCTACCACTTTCTCGACATGGAGACGGGCGAGCGTTTCGAGACCGTCGAGCTCTCGACGATCGACACGACCCTGCTCATCGCCGGGGCGCTCTTCTGCCAGAGCTGGTTCGACGGCGACCACCCCGAGGAGGTGCTCATCCGCGAGCTCGCAGAGAAGCTCTATCGCGAGATGGAATGGACGTTCTTCCTCACGCGACCGCCGCTCGTCTCGATGGCGTGGCATCCGGAGACGGGCTTCGGACAGGCCGACTGGCGCGGCCTCAACGAGGCCGCCATCCTCTACATCCTCGCCCTCGGCTCCCCCACCCACCCGATCGATCCGGCGGCGTGGGACGCATGGGTCGCCACCTATCGGTGGGCGCCCTTCTACGGATACGAGCACATAAACTTCGCACCGCTGTTCGGACATCAGTACTCGCACGTCTGGATCGACTTCCGCGGAATCCAGGACGACTACCTCCGCGAGAAAGGGATCGACCTGTTCGAGAACTCGCGGAGGGCGGTCCTCTCGCAGCGCGCCTACGCGATCGACAATCCGGCCGGGTGGCGCGGCTACGGCGAGGACGTGTGGGGGCTGACGGCGTGCGACGGGCCGGGGGACGGGACGGTGACGATCGACGGCCGAACGCGGACGTTCTGGAGCTATTCGGCGCGCGGCGCCGCGGCGAACGAGATCCGCGACGACGGCACGATCGCGCCGACCGCCGCCGCCGCCTCGATCGCCTTCGCCCCCGAGGTCGTCATCCCGGCGATCGCCGCGATGAGGCAGCGCTATGGCGCCAGGCTCTATCAGAAGTACGGATTCCTCGATTCGTTCAATCCGACCCTGACGCACAACCCCGGGCTGAACCTGCTGCACGGGACGATCGATCCCGCGCTCGGGTGGTTCGACGGCGATTACCTCGGCATCGACCAGGGACCGATCCTCCTGATGATCGAGAACTGGCGCAGCGGAATGATCTGGGAAACGATGAGGAAGAATCCCCACGTGGTGCGGGGGCTGCGGCGGGCGGGGTTCTCGGGTGGATGGCTCGACGCGGCGCCCTAGCGACGCGTGGGCGCCTGGGGTGCCTGGGCGTCCTTGAGTCCAGAACATGGAAGGTAGAAGCCGGGGAGAGGGGATGAGCGGTCGGGGCGGGGCGGCCTCGACGATGATTCGACGAACGTGATGGCCAGACCACGCACAGCGATTCGCGCGATCCCCTCCGCGCTCTCGGTTCTCCGTTCTCCGTTCTGCGTTCCGCTCCTCCTCCTGGCGGCGTGGGGATCGCTCTCCTGCGGAAGGATGACGGCGGGCGAGACGACGACGATCGAGCTCTGGGGCCTCGGGCGCGAGGGAGAGGTCGTCGTGGCGCTCCTGCCCGAGTTCGAGCGCCTCCATCCCGACATCCGCGTGCGCGTGCAGCAGATCCCCTGGACCGCCGCTCACGAGAAGCTGCTCACGGCATTCGTCGGCGATTCGACCCCCGACCTCGCGCAGATGGGGAACACCTGGGTGCCGGAGTTCGAGGCGATCCGCGCGCTCGAGAACCTCGACCCGTGGATCGCCGCTTCGCCGGGGATCGATCCGGGGCACTACTTCGAGGGGATCTGGGCGACGAACGAAGTCGACGGATCGACCTACGGAGTGCCGTGGTACGTCGATACGCGGCTGCTCTTCTATCGCACCGACGTCTTTCGCGATGCGGGATGGAACGAGCCGCCGAAGACGTGGGACGAATGGATCCGCCTGATGGACTCCATCCGCGAGAAGGAGCTGACGCGGTGGCCAGCATTCTTCGCGACCAACGAGTGGCAGCCTCCGGTGATCCTCGGGCTCCAGACCGGCTCGACGATCCTCGCCGACGACGGAACCCGCGGCGATTTCACCTCCCCCGAGTTCCGGCGGGCCTTCGAGTTCTACGTCGGCCTGTTCGAGCGCGGATACGCGCCGAAGCTCAGCTATCACCAGATCGCCAACGTCTACCAGCAGTTCGCCGAAAAGGACTTCTCGATGCTGATCACCGGGCCGTGGAACGTCGGAGAGTTCCGGCGGCGGCTGCCGGCGGAGCTCCAGGACTCGTGGTCGACCGCGCCGATGCCGGCGCCGCCGGAGAAGAGCTGGCCGGGCGCCTCGGTCGCCGGCGGCTCGAGCCTGGTCGTCTTCGAGCGATCGAACAAGAAGGAAGCCGCGTGGAAGCTGATCGAGTATCTGTCGAGGCCGGAGGTCCAGGTCGAGTTCTACGAGCTCACCGGGAACCTTCCCGCGCGGGAGGGGGCGTGGGACGCGCCGGTGTTCGTGAAGGACCGGGAGATGCGGGCGTTCCGAACGCAGCTCGAGAACGCGATCCCGACGCCGAAGGTGCCGGAGTGGGAGCAGATCGCCGCCGAGGTGTGGCAGCACGCGGAGATGGTGATCCGGGGTGACGTGCCGAGCTCGAGGGCGCTGGCGCTGCTGGACGCGAAGGCGGGGGCGATCCTGGAGAAGCGGCGATGGATGCTGGAGCGCGAGCGGAGGGGCGAATGAGCTCGGAATCGCGGGCGGCGGTCCTCTTCCTCGCTCCGGCACTCACGGTGCTGAGTCTGTTCTTCGTGATCCCGATTTTCGCGGCGTTCCTTCTGAGCCTGACCGATTTCGACATCTACGCCGTGGCGGACCTCGACAATCTCCGCTTCGTCGGGCTGGGGAACTACGTCGAGCTGATCCGGACGCCGATCTTCTGGAAGGCGCTCAGGAACACGCTGTACTTCGCGCTCGCCGGCGGGCCGCTCACGGTCGCGCTGGCTCTGGCCGCCGCGATGCTGGTGAACGCCCGGCTGACGCGGTTCCGCTCGCTGTTCCGGACGCTGTTCTTCGCCCCGGTCGTGACGACGCTGGTGGCGGTGGCGATTGTCTTCCGGTACCTGTTCCACACGCGGTTCGGGATGATCAACTACGCGCTCGCGAGCCTGGGAATCGGACCGATCGACTGGCTCGGGGACCCGAGGTGGGCGATGCCGGCGATCATCATCCTCGCGGTCTGGAAGAACTTCGGCTACACGATGGTGATCTTCATCGCGGGGCTTCAGAGCATTCCGGAAGAGCTGTACGAAGCGGCGCGGATCGACGGCGCCGGATGGCTCGCGCAGTTCCGGCACGTCACGATCCCGATGCTGGCGCCGACGTTCGTCTTCGTCGGCATCGTGACGGCGATCGGCTACCTGCAACTGTTCGCCGAGCCGTACGTGATGACGCCCGACGGCGGACCGCTCGATTCGACTCTCTCGGTCGTGATGCTGATGTATCTCGAAGGGTTCCGCTGGTGGAACATGGGATTCGCCGCCGCGGTCGCCTTCATGCTCTTCCTTGTGATCGCGCTCGCCACCGCGATCCAGATGCGGCTCCGGAAGGACCTCGCGGCATGAAGAGAAAGCTCGAAGCGATCGGGCTCCACGCCGCGCTGATCGCCGCCGCGATCCTGGTGGCGTTCCCCCTCTACTGGATGGTGGTCGCGTCGTTCATGCCCCGAGGCGAGGCCGCGAGCTTCCCACCGCGCCTGCTCCCGAGCACGGCGACTCTCGAGCACTACCGCGAGCTCTTCGTCCGCCTGAACATCGGGCGCGCCTTCCTCAACAGCGCCATCGTCGCCACTCTCTCGACCCTGATCTCGCTGCTGTTCAACTCGATGGCCGGCTACGCGTTCGCGAAGCTCCGTTTCGCCCGGCGAGAAACACTGTTCCACTTCCTGCTCGCGCTTCTCGTCCTCCCCGCCCAGGTCGGCATGCTCCCGCTCTTCCTCATGCTCAAGGGCATGGGGCTGGTCAACACTTACTGGGGCGTCGTCATCCCGATGATGGCGAGCGTGTTCGGCATCTTCCTGATCCGCCAGTTCATGGTCTCGATTCCGAACGAGCTGCTCGAGGCCGCGCGCGTCGACGGCGCCACCGAATGGACCATCTACCGCAGGATCGTGCTCCCCCTCGCGATGCCCGTCCTGGTCACCCTCGCCATCTTCACCTTCATGGCGAGCTGGAACGATTTCATGTGGCCCCTCATCGTCCTCACCGACAGCGACCGCTACACCCTTCCCGTCGCGATCGCGAACCTGGTCGGAGAGCACGTCCAGGACGTCGAGCTCATGATGGCCGGAGCCGTCATCACCGTCATCCCGGTCCTTCTCCTGTTCCTCTTCCTCCAGCGTTACTACGTGGCCGGAATCATGGTCGGAAGCGTCAAGGGATAGATCCATGAACGGAGAGCGCACAGCTCGGAATGCACATCGGCGCTCGGGACGCCGGCCGCATCGTTCCGCGTTCCGCGTTCTCCGTTTCGCGCTCTTCGCTCTCGTTCTGGCCGGCGGCGCTCTCGGATGGGATGCCCCGCTCGACGACTTCTCCGACCTCGCGCAGTGGGAGGCGGTTCCGGCGGAAGGGGTGAAGCTCGAGATCCATTCCGACGCCGGCTTTCGCGGGCGCGGGATGAGGATGGACATCGACTTCAGCGGGCACGGAGGATATGCGATCGCGAGGAGAGAGGTCGGCCTCGAGCTGCCGGAGAACTGGGAGTTCACCTTCCGCATCCGCGGCGATCTCCCGCGCAACAACCTCGAGTTCAAGCTGATCGATCCGAGCGGGGAGAACGTCTGGTGGGTGGTCCGGCGCGAGTTCGAGTTCACGGACGAGTGGCAGCTCGTCCGCGTCCGCAGGCGTCACATCGGGTTCGCCTGGGGGCCGCGAGGCGGCGGTACGATCGAGCGCGTCGGCGCCATCGAGTTCGCGATCAGCGTCGGCAACGGAGGAAGGGGAAGCGTCTGGATCGACGAGCTCGATTTCCGCGAGCGCGAGCCCGAGCGCCCCTACGACCTCACTCCCGTCGCCACCGCCTCGTCGGCATCCGCAGCCGCCCCCTTCGTGCTCGACGGCGACCCCGCCACCGCCTGGAAGTCCTCCGCCTCGACGGGATGGATCGCCCTCGATTTTCTCCGCGAGCGGGAGTACGGAGGCGCGATGGTCCGCTGGGGCGAGCCGTTCGCCCTCGATTACGACGTCGAGACCTCGGACGACGGCCGCGCGTGGACCGTCGCGCGCGAGGTGCGCGGCTCCAACGGCGGCCGCGATCATCTTTTCCTTCCGGAGACCGCGTCGCGCCACCTCCGCCTGCGTCTCAGGGTGAGCAGCGCCCGTCGGGGATTCGAGGTTCGCGAGATCGAGATCCTCCCTCTCGAGATCGGCGACTCGAAGACCGCGCTCTTCCGTCGCATCGCCGCGGACTCCCCTCCCGGCTCGTTCCCGAAGTACCTCGGCGGGGTTCAGTCCTGGTGGACCGTGGCGGGCGCGCCCGCCGACGACGAAGAGATCCTCGTCAACGAGGAAGGGATGATCGAAGTGGGAGGCGTCGGCGGGTTCTCGATCGAGCCGTTCGTCGGGATCGGAGAGGAGCTGGTCACGTGGGCGAACGTCTCCCGGATTCCGTCGCTCGCGGAGTATCGCCTTCCGATCCCGAGCGTCGAGTGGTCGCATCCGTCGTTCGGGCTGAAGGTTACGGCGCTGGCGGGAGGGGAGCCGGGGCGGAGCGCCGCGCGCGCGATCTATCGGCTGGAGAACCGTTCGGCGCGCGCACTCGAGACCACGCTCTACGTCGCGATCCGCCCCTTCCAGGTCAATCCTCCCTGGCAGTTCCTCAACATCGTCGGCGGGTACTCCGAGATCCTGCGGATCGACTACGAAGGATCGAGCGCCACGGTCCACGGGGTGCGGACGCGGACGCTGACGGCACTGCCGCCTCCCGATGCGTTCGGCGCCGGCAGGTTCGACTCCGGGTCGATCGTGGAGCATCTGCGCGAGGGGCGGGTTCCGGCGGAAGTCTCGGTCGCCGATCCGTTCCGCGCGGCATCGGCCGCCTTCGCATGGCGTCTCGCGCTCGGGCCGGGCGCGGCGCGCGAGGTGGCGATCGAGATCCCGCTCCACGCCGGCGCGCCCGCCGCCCCCCCGCCCGAGGCGGTCGCGTCGAGCTGGACGCGGATGCTCGGCCGAGTCGGAATCGAGCTCCCACCCTCGGCCGCCGCGATCGAGCGTACCCTCGAGAGCAACCTCGCGTACGTCCTCGTGAATCAGGACGGCCCCGCCATCCAGCCCGGCTCCCGCGCCTACGACCGCTCCTGGATCCGCGACGGCTCTCTCACCTCCGCCGCCCTCCTCCGCTTCGGCCATGCCGATGCGGTCCGACGCTTCATCGAATGGTACGTCGGGTTCCAGGGAGACGACGGACGCGTCCCCTGCTGCGTCGGGAAACGCGGCGGCGATCCGGTTCCCGAGCACGACAGCCACGGTCAACTGATCTACGCGATCGCGGAGTACGTCCGGCAGACGGGCGATCTCTCGTTCGGAGCGGCGATGTGGCCGCACGTGGTGGGCGCGGTCGACTACATCGACGATCTGCGCCACCAGCGAATGACCGGCGAGTATCGGGAGGGAGAGAAGCGGGCGTATTACGGGCTGATGCCGGAATCGATCAGCCACGAGGGGTATTCGGCGAAGCCGATGCACTCGTACTGGGATCAGTTGTTCGGGCTGAAGGGGCTGAAGGACGCGGCCTGGCTCGCGTCCGAGCTCGTCGCGGAGGTCTGCTCGAGCGCGCCCGGGCTGCGGCGGGCGCCGGAAGAAGGAGACGAACCGAGCTGCGGAGCGCTCGAGCGCGAGCGCGCCCGCATCAGCGGGATCCGCGACGCTTTCCGCGACGATCTCCGCTCATCGATCGCGCTCGCGATGGAGATGCACGGGATCGACTGGGTGCCGGGCTCGGTCGAGCTCGGCGACTTCGACGCGACCTCGACGACCGTCGCGCTCGACCCGGTCGATGCCGTCGAGGTGTTTCCGCCCGGCGCGCTCGAGAGGACCTTCGAGAAGTACTGGGAGAGCTTCGTCGCCCGGCGCGAGGGCGCGGTCGCGTGGGAAGCCTACACGCCGTACGAGCATCGAGTGGTCGGCGCGTTCGTGCGACTCGGCTGGATCGACCGCGCCCACGAGGCGCTCGACTGGTTCATGGACGACAGGCGCCCGCCGCAGTGGAACCACTGGGCCGAGGTCGTCTGGAACGATCCCGACACGCCTGAGTTCATCGGCGACATGCCGCACACCTGGGTCGGGTCGGACTTCATCCGCTCGCTCGTCGATTTCCTCGCGTACGAGCGCGAGTCCGACCGCTCGCTGGTGATCGCGGCGGGGATCGTCGAGCCGTGGGCTCGCGAAGGCGTACGCATCCGCGGCCTGCGCACCCATTACGGCCCGCTCAGCTACTCGATCGCCCCCGACCCGCACGGCATTCGCGTCGAGATCGAGGCCGGAGTCGACGTCCCGCCGGGCGGGATCGTCTTCGCTGCGCCGTTTCTCGACGAGCCGCGCACGATCCGTTCCCTCCCCGCCCGCTTCGTCGTCGCCGAGGAGTCGCGACCATGAGCAACGCCCGCCCTCCTCGCCGTCACGCCGCTGCGGCCGCCACCGCGCCGCTGCAGCAGGAGGAATTCCTGACCGAGCCCCATCGGCGATACGGCCACTTCTCCGAAGACGGCCGCGAGTTCATCATCACCGACCCGCGCACGCCCCGCCCCTGGGCGAACGTCATCGCCAATCCGAGGCTCGGCCTCGCCGTGAGCCAGAGCGGCAGCGGCTTCACCTGGATCGACAACTCCCAGCTCGCCGTGGTCAACCTCTGGCAGCAGGACTTCGCTCAGGACACCTCGGGGAAGTTCCTCTACCTCCGTGACGCGGAGCGCGGCGCGCTCTGGTCGCTCTCCCCGGCGCCGGTCTGGGCGCCGGCGGAGCGGTTCGAGTGCCGCCACGGCATCGGTTACACGACGTTCCGGACCGTGGCGAACGCGATCGAGAGCGAGTGGACGCTGTTCGCGCACGCCAGCGAGACCGTGGAGCTGTGGCTCGTGAGGCTGAAGAATCTCTCCCGCGAGCCGCGCTCGCTCGAGCTGACGACGTATCTGGAATGGTGTTGCGGCGTCGCCCCGTCCCCCCGCCGGGAGTTCCACAAGCTGTTCGTCGAGACCGCCCGCGTCGGCAACGCCATCCTCGGATGGAGCCACATGTGGGACATTCCGAACCGCCGCCGTGGACACTGGAACAGCGACTTTCCGTACGTAACGGCGTTCGGCGGGACCGCGACGGTCGAGTCGGCGGAGGGGGAGAAGGGGGAGTTTCTGGGACGGAACGGGACGCTGCGCGATCCTGAGGCCCTGGCGCGGCGTGAATGGGCGGGGCGGTTCGGGCGATTCCAGGACCCGATCGCCGCGATGCGGAGCGGCGTGGCGCTGCAGCCGGGAGAAACGACGACGATCGGATTCGCGATCGCGATCGACGGCTCGCGCGAAGCGGCGCTCGGGTTGCTGGATCGATGGATGGACCCGCAGAGGATCGCCGCCGCCCTGGCCGAGGTGAAGCGGAGCTGGAGCGAACGGTTCGCCTCGCACCGGATCGAGACGCCCGACTCGCGGCTCGACGGCATGGTCAACGACTGGCTGCGATATCAGGCCATCTCGGCGCGGATCTGGGGACGGGCCGGCTACTACCAGCAGAGCGGAGCGTACGGCTATCGCGATCAGCTCCAGGACTCGCAGGTCTGGCTCACGATCGATCCGGCGAAATGCCGCGATCAGATCCGCCTCCACGCCGAGCATCAGTTCGCCGACGGGTCGGTCTATCACTGGTGGCACCCGCTCTCGGAGGTGGGACACGTCACGAAGATGACGGACGACCTGCTCTGGCTCTCCTTCGTCACGGCGAACTATCTGCGGGAGACGGGCGACGCATCGATCCTCGATCAGCGGGCGGTTTTTCTCGACGAGGGGCCGGCGCCGATCTCCGAGCACGTCCGGCGCGCGTTCGAGCGTGTCTTCATGAGGACGAGCTCACGCGCCCTTCCCTACATCGGCGCCGGCGACTGGAACGACGGCCTGTCGGCAGTCGGCCTCGAGGAACGGGGGGAATCGGTCTGGCTCGGCCACTTCCTCGCCGGCCTGCTCGAGGACTGGCGCGAGATTCACCGGATCACCGGAAAAGCGGACTTCGCGGCGGACTACGGGGCGAGACGCACGCGCCTGGTCGACGCGCTCAACCACCACGGCTGGGATGGCGAATGGTACTGGCGCGCGACGCGCGACGACGGCGAGAAGATCGGGAGCCGCGAGAACCGCGTCGGCAGGATCTATCTCAACGCGCAGACCTGGGCGATTCTCAACGACGTCGCTCCTCCCGATCGTGCGCGCCAGTGCTGGGAGGCGGTGAAGAAGCATCTGATCTCCGAGGTGGGAGCGCTCCTGCTCGCCCCGGCGTACGACGGCGCCGTCCCCGAGATCGGGTACATCACGCGCTACGCTCCCGGCCTGCGCGAGAACGGCGGCGTCTACACGCACGCCGCGACCTGGGCGATCGCCGCCGCGGCGAAGATGAAGGACGCGGAGACGATGCACCGGCTCCTCGTCGCCATCGACCCGGCCAACAAGGACCCGGAGCGTTACTGGGCCGAGCCGTACGTCCTTCCCGGCAATGTCGACGGACCCGACTCCCCCCTGTTCGGCCGCGCCGGCTGGACCTGGTACACCGGATCGGCCGCCTGGCTCCACCGGATCGTGACCGAGTGGGTTCTCGGCGTGCGGCCGGAATGGGAGGGCCTCCGGATCGATCCCTGTCTGCCGCCCTCGTGGGACCGGGCGCGGATGATCCGTCCCTGGCGCGGGTCGCGCTTCGAGATCGACGTCGAGCGGGCCGGGCTCGAGCGACCGGAAGTCCGGCTCGACGGGACGCTTCTCCCCGGAAACCTCATTCCGACCCAGCAGGAAGGCCGGCACCGGGTCGAAGTGCGGATCTGATCGCGCCCCCCGATCACTCTCCTCCCGCCTCGAAGAACCGGAAGGTCGCGGCGAGCGCCTCGGTCATTCCGCCGTCGAGCTGGCCGGTCGATTCGAAGATCGCCGTCTGAATCTCGACGAGGATGGCTCGAGTCTTCCGGGCCGCATCAGGTTGCGGTCTCGCGCCGCCCCTCCCCCACCCCCGCCCCTCCTCCGCCCCTCTAGCGAAGTTCGCAACACCAATGTCACACGCCCCCGCGCCTCTCGCTCGTTTCCTGCGTTATGTTTGCCGCAGCACCTTCTGGGAGGCTCCGAATGTCCCGACGAGAGATCTCGATCAACGGCCGGCGGCGCCTCGTCGAAGCCGACGACCGCATGCCGCTGCTCTGGGTCCTGCGCGACCGGCTCGGGATGACGGGAACGAAGTACGGCTGCGGGGTCGGCGTCTGCGGATCGTGCACGGTCCTCGAGAACGGCTCCGCGGTGAGGTCGTGCCAGGTTCCCTTCGAGGCGAGCGGCGGGAAGTCGTACACCACGATCGAGGGCCTTTCCAGCGATGCCTCCGATCCCTGCCAGCGTGCGTGGCTCGCCGAGGACGTGTCGCAGTGCGGCTACTGCCAGCCGGGGATGATTCTGGAGATGAAGGCGCTCCTGCGGAGGCGACCGAATCCGAGCGAGAGCGAGGTCGAGCTGGCGCTGGCGGATCACGTCTGCCGCTGCGGCTCGTACCCTCGGATTCGCAGGGCCGCGATGCTCGCGGCAAAGCTCGGAGGAGCGCGATGACGACGCGCAGGTCGTTCCTCAAAGTCGTCGCCGCGAGCGGCGGAGCTCTCGCGCTCGGCATCCGCATCGCCGGAGCCGAGGAGCCCGGCACTCCCTTCGTTCCGAACGCATGGCTGCGCGTCGATCCCGACGGATCGGTGCTGATCCGCGTCGGCAAGACGGAGATGGGACAGGGGGTGCGGACCTCGCTTCCGATGATCGTGGCCGAGGAGCTGGACGCCGACTTCGCGAAGGTGCGGATCGAACAGGCCTCGCCGGGGCCCGATTTCCGCTCGCTCGGGACCGGAGGAAGCGGCAGCATCATGCGCCTCTGGACGCCGCTGCGCGAGGCTGGAGCGGCCGCACGCGCCATGCTGATCGCCGCAGCCGCGGCGAGATGGGAGGTCTCCCCGGCGGCATGCGAGGCGCGTGAGGGCGTCGTGATCCATCCGGGCTCGAACCGGCGGCTGACCTACGGCGAGCTCGCCGCCGACGCGGCGAAGCAGCCCGTTCCCGAGAAGGTCGCGCTGAAGGACCCGAAAGCCTTCAGGCTGCTCGGAACCTCGCAGAAGCGCCTCGACGGGGTGGACATCGTGACGGGGCGGGCGCAGTACGGGCTCGACGTGCGCGTGCCGGGAATGCTGTACGCCGTCGTCGCACGGCCGCCGCAGCTCGGCGCGAAGGCGGATTCGTTCGATGCGACCGAGGCGAAGAAGGTCGCCGGCGTCCGCCACGTCGTCGAGATCTCCCGCGGCATCGCCGTCGTCGCCGACGACACCTGGGCGGCGATGCGGGGACGCGATGCCCTGTCGATCGAGTGGGGCGAGAGCCCCTTCGCGGCGTTCGACGGCGACGAGCACTTGAAGGCGCTCGAGGCTGCGACGGCGGCACCGGGCATCACGATCCGGAAGGACGGCGCCGGCCGGGAAGCCATGCAGGGCGTCTCCCGGAAAATCGAGTCCGTCTACCTCTATCCCTTCGCGGCGCACGCGCCGGTCGAGCCGGTGAACTGCACGGCGCTGTTGGCCGACGGCCGCTGCACCGTCTGGTCGCCGACGCAGACGCCCAACGCGGTCCAGGCGGCGGCGGCGCGGCTCTGCGGGATCCCCGCGGAAGCGGTCAAAGTGAACGTGATGCTCCTCGGCGGCGGGTTCGGCCGGCGGCTCGGCGTCGACTTCGACCGCGAGGCGATCGAGGTCGCGAACAGGATCGAAGGGACGCCGATCCAGCTCGTCTGGTCCCGCGACGACGACATGAAGCACGGCTACTTCCAGGCGGCCTCCGCGCATCGGATGATCGCCGGCCTCGACGAGAACGGCCGGCTCGTCGCCTGGGAGCATCGGAAAGTCTCCTCCCCCCACAACGCTCGCGGCGTTCCGACCGAGGAGGACAAGAAGAACCCCGACACGGTCCGCCGGTGGGCCTGGGGCGTCTACGACTCGCCGTATGCGATTCCTGCGGCGGAGATGACGTACGTTCCGATCGACTCGCCGGTGCCGATCGGGCCGTGGCGCTCGGTCTTCTCGCCGCCGTCGGTGTTCGCGCGCGAGTGTTTCCTGGACGAGGTCGCTCAGCAGACGCGACGCGACCCGCTCGAGCTGCGCCTCGCGCTGCTCGGCGCGGACGACCCGTCGATCGAGAACCGCTACGAAATCGCCGGGGGAGGGCTCGACCGCGCCCGCATGCGCGGCGTCCTCGAGCTCGCGGCGGAGAAGGCAGGATGGGGCGGACGTCCCGCGGCCGGCAGGAGCGTCGGGCTCGCCGGCAATGTGTTTCATACCGAGACCTACATCGCCTACGTCGTGGAGGTCTCGCTGCGGAAGTCTCCGCGCGCCGGCCAGCTCCCGTTCGTCGTCCACCGGGTCGTCTGCGCGATCGATTGCGGAGTCGCCGTCAATCCGAACGGAATCGCCCAGCAGGTCGAGAGCGGCGTCATCTGGTCGCTCTCCAACATGAAGGGCGAGATCACCGTGCGCGAAGGAAGGATTCAGGAAGGCTTCTACTCCGACTTCCCGGTCGTGATGATCGACGAGACGCCGGGATCGATCGAGACTCACATCGTCGAGAGCGACGATCCGCGGCCGCACGGCATCGGCGAACCGGTCGTCTGTCCGCTCGCCCCGGCCGTGGCCAACGCCCTCTCCCGGCTGACCGGATCGCGGATCCGCCGGCTGCCGGTGCGCGCCTCGGATCTCAGCGCATGACCCTCCGGCGTCCAGGCGGCTCGCGGATCGAGATCGGGCGCGATTAGTCGTCGAGCTCCGCGGGGAACGCTTCGACGGCGTAGACGGCCCTTCCCCGTCGCGCCGTGCCGAGCGAGCCCGAGCCTCCGAACGCCGAGAGCTCGCCGACCTCGAGGGCGCGATCGGTCCGGATCGAAAGGCGCACCGCCTCGGCCGAGCTCTCCGCGTCGACGTACGAGGTCGAGTTGTTCGTCCCCGGCGTGAGCGGTCTGCCCTCGTCGTCGGTGAGCTGTATCTTGCGGATCCGGAAACGCACGCACGCCCCTCTCACCCCGATTGTAACGTCGCGGACAGTCCTGGAGAAAGCTTCGGCAGGACGATTCGGATCGAGACGGCCTCAACCGGTCAGCCGTGGGAGGCGGCCTCGTCGATCACTGGAGGCGGACGTACGCCGCGTAGGCGAGCACCACGAGAAGCACGAGGTAGATCTTTCCGAGGAGCGGAAGGATGAAGCGGGCCCATCGCTGATATGGAATGCGGCCGAGGGCGAGCATTCCCATGAGCAGCGCGTTGGTCGGGACGATCATGTTCGTGAAGCCGTCGCCGAACTGGTAAGCGAGAATGGCGGTCTCGCGTCCGACGCGCGTGAGGTCGGCCAGCGGCGCCATGATCGGCATCGTCACGTACGCCTGGCCGCTCCCGGAGGGAATCAGGAAGTTGGTCAGGCTCTGGACGATCAGCATTCCCCAGGCGGAGACGACGGGCGCGAAGGCGCCGAGTGCTTCGGCGCTTTTTAGAAGAGAGGCGATTCCGTGGACGACGGTGTCGATCACGCGAGCGTCCGCGAGGACGACCTCGATCGTCCGTGCGAAGCCGATCAGAATCGCCGTGCCGCTCAACTCCGCGGCCCCCTTGATGAACGCCGCCGCGACCGCGTTCGGCGTCAGGCCGCCCAGGATCGCGGCCACGAGCGCCATTCCGAGAAAGAGCGCAGCCAGCTCGACCAGATACCATTCGTATCTCGCCACGCCCCAGACGAACAGTCCGATCATCGCCGCGAATGCGACCAGGATCGCCTTCCGCCGCGTCGTGAGCCCGACGTCCTCCGGCATCTCGAATCCGAGGGTGTAGTCGACGTCGGCCACCAGACTCGAGGACGGATCGGCCTGGACCCGCCGGGCGTAGCGGAGCAGATGGTGAGTTCCGATCACGAGCAGCACGGCGAGCAGGACCCAGCGCTGCCACAGCCAGAAGTCCGGCGGCTGTCCCGCGATGTCCTTCGCGATCATCACCGTGAACGGATTGAGAGACGCCGCCCCGTAGCCGATGCCGGCGCCGATGTAGACGATCCCCATCGCGACGACCGCGTCCATCCGCAGGGCCAGGCACATCGCCACAAGGATCGGGATGAACGGCATGTACTCCTCCGCCATGCCGATCGTCGAGGAGCCGATCGCGAACAACGTCACCATGCCGCCGGTGAGGAGCACCGGCGAGCGCCCGAGATGCTGGATCGCTGTTCCGATGAGAGCGTCGATCGCACCGGTCCGGCGGATCACGGAGATGACGCCGCCGACGATCAGCACGAAGAAGATGATGTCCGCCGCCTTCTCCATCCCGACCGGAATCCGCGTCAGCGCGGCGTGCCACGGCAGCGGGTCGGCATCGACTCGGTGATACGTCCCATCGACGACCTGTCTGCCGGGCACGATGCGCGTCGTTCCCGACGGGAGGATCAGACGGCGGTCTTCGTCGAGGGGCAACGGCCGTCCCTCGCCGGTACGCGGGAGCTCGCCCGGCGGCAGGACCACCACGTCGGGCTCCCCGGTGACCTGCGGAACGGGCTCCCGCTCGTACTCACCGGGAGGGAGCAGCCAGGTCGCGATCTGCGCGAGCACGATGATCGCGAAGATCAGCACCAGCGAGTCGGGAAACGCGATCCTCTTCATGCGCGGCCGATTCTACGACAACGTCATGCGCTCGTGCTCTTGAACGACCGCGGGCGGGCGGGACCGCCATCGCGCCCGGGTTGGAACGACGCCGACCGATGATACGCTCCGGATCCGATGGAGACGCATTCGATCGTGTGGCGCCGGCTCGATCGTCCGGGCCATGAAGCGGCTCGCATCGAAGCGTCGGGCGAGGGCTGGCGGCTCGCGGGAACCGCGGTGCTCGCCGCCGACGCCCTTCCGTGCCGGCTCGACTACTCGATCGAGCTCGATGCCGGCTTCGTCACGCGAGCCGTGCGCGTCACGGGATGGATCGGCACGCGCGCGATCGATCTCGCGATCGCGGCCGACGGCGCCGGGTCGTGGAGCCTGGGCGGCTCGCCCGCACCAGAGGTCACGGGATGTCTCGACATCGACCTCGGGTTCAGCCCGTCGACGAACCTGCTGCCGATCCGGAGGCTCGGTCTGGCCGAGGGGGAGGAGGCTTCGGTTCGGGCGGCATGGCTTCCCTTCCCTTCGCTCCGGCTCGAGCCTCTCGAGCAGCGCTATCGCCGGATCGGACCGCGGCGGTGGCGGTACGAGTCGCGGGACGGAGCCTTCGTGCGGGAGCTCACGGTCGACCGCGCCGGATTCCCGACGCTCTATCCCGGCCTCTGGCAAGCGGAGGCAGCCGCTCCCTCCGGCGATCCGGCGTAGCGCCTCGTGAGAGCCGGGCCGGGCGCCGGATCGATGCCCGATCGTCACGGCTCGAGCGGCTGGAGCGTCACCCGGTTCTCGTTGAAGTGAGGAACCAGAATGAGATTCCGCTTCGAATCGAAGCCGATGTCGGCGGGAGCATCGAGACCCTCGACGACCGGCTCGAACGGCCCGCTCGCCGGTCCGCGATAGATCGCCCCTGCATCCCAGCTCGAGACGAGAAACGTCCCGTCGTCGAGCCGCACGAGACCGTCGAGGCTCCCGGCCGGAAGCGTGACCACGTCCGTCTTCGCGCCGTTCTCGAGCCGAAAGAGCTCGGCGGCACCGAAGGTCACGACCCGGACCGAGCCGTCGTCCGCCTCGACCCCGTTCGGCCGGTTCAGCTCGGAACCGGACGCGATCCGTTCAGGCCGCGCCGTCCCGCGGATCCGGTAGATCGCATCCGTCCCGGACGGAGCGAATCCTCCTTCCCCCGCTTTCAGTCCGCTGTCCGATACGTAGACGACCTCACCGCCCGCGGCGAGATCGTTGAGAAACGAGGCGCCCGGAATCGGGATCTCACCCGCCGGAGCTCCGCTCCGGCGGTCGAATCTGCGGACCCGCGTGATGTCGGCGACCCTGAGCTCATCCCCCACGATCGCCATTCCCTTCGGCGCATCGAGCTCCACGTCGGGACTCGCCCCGTCGATCCATTTCGATTCGACCTCGAGCGTCCCGGCGGCGATGCGCGAGATGAAGCCGTTGCCGTCGGCTTCCAGCGGCGAGCCGTTGATGTTGCTGACGTAATAGACGTCCTGCTGCATGTCGTAGACGACCGACTCGGGCGTCTGAAACCCTTCCGAGATCGCGACCGGCTCGGGCGGGGGGAGCGGGACGGGTGGGGTGCCGGCCGCATCGACGGCGGACTCGGTCTCCGCCCGGCACCCGAGCGAGAGCGCTGTGACCAGGATCAGAAGAGCGAGATCGGTTCGGAATCGCACGGAAGCACCTCCTCGAACGGGTCATTCTATGTCCGTCCCGCGAGCGCTTGCGAGCCCCGAGTCCACTAGCCCGACATTCCTCTCCTGCCAGTCGATTTTCGTCGCCGGACGAGGATGGAACCTTCGGACTCGGCCGGGGCACGTGAACTGCACGCCCGCACCGGCAACGGAGGTGCCTCATGAATGGTTCGAACGCATTCGCGACACGCTGGTCTCCCCGGATGCTGGCCGTGCTCCGGATCGTGACGGCTCTTCTCTTCATGCAGCACGGCACGCAGAAGCTCCTCGGCTTTCCGGGAGGATCGGAGGGAGGAGGGCCGCCGCTGATGTCGCTCATCGGGCTCGCCGGGATCCTCGAGCTCGTCGGAGGGCTGCTGATCGTCATCGGATTGCTGACGCGCCCCGTGGCGTTCATCCTCTCCGGCGAGATGGCGGTCGCCTACTTCATGGTGCACGCGCCGCAGGGGCCGTGGCCGCTCCTCAACCAGGGAGAGCTCCCCGCGCTCTACTGCTTCATCTTCCTCTACCTCGCCGTGGCCGGAGGAGGGGTTTGGAGCCTCGACGACGCGATCGCGCGCAAACGCCGGAAACCGGCGATGTGATGCCGGCCAAGTGATCGAGCGGGCGCCCCTCTTCGTTCTTCTTTCGACCCCGGAGGAGTGTGGGCGGTCGTGGACCTTTCGGGCTTCACGGGACCGCCCACCCGCCGGGGATGGAATCCCCGGCCACATGGGTTCAGCGCACGACCGAGAGGCTGACGCCGTCTCCGAGCGGGAGGATCGAGGAGACCAGGCGCGGGTCGGTCATGATGCGCGCGTTGAAGAGGCGGATCCCGTCGGTCGCCGGGTCGCTCTCTCCGTCGGCGACCCTTCCCTTCCAGAGCACGTTGTCGGCGACGATGACCGCGCCGGGAGCCAGCTTCGGGAACAGCGCCTCCAGATAGGCGGGATACTCCTGTTTGACGCAGTCGATCCAGACCAGATCGAAGGGTCCGTCGAGCCGGGGCAGCACGTCGAGCGCCGCTCCCTGGTGAAATTCGACGCGCGGCACGAGTCGCGCCCTGCCGACGAGCTCGCGTGCGGAGGCGAGGATTCCGCGATCGATCTCGATCGTCTCGAGCACCGCGGAGGGGGGGAGCTCGCGGCCCATCACGACGACCGAGTATCCGAGGTTCGTTCCGATCTCGAGCACGCGCGCGGGAGCGCGCATGCGGACGAGCAGACGAAGCAGGTGACCGACTTCCGGATCGGCGATCGGCTGACCCTGCTCGGCGGCGATCCGCTCGATCTCGGCGAGGATCGGCTCCCGGGAAGGAACGAGCGAATCGAGATAGGCCGCCTGCCTCTTCTGGAGAATCGCGTCGGCGCGGTCTTTCATCGGCGGGCTACGTTAGGTGATTCCGGGGGAGCGATGCAACCGGCGTGGCGTTCACCACCAGAAGCGCCGCCG
>DATKCD010000088.1:0-68753 GCA_035544735.1 Thermoanaerobaculia bacterium | reverse complement strand
ATGCAGAATGCAGAGTGCAGAATGAAGAATCCAGAAATGGCCGATGGCTGGATTCGCGTACGGTAACCAGGCCACCCGCCCTTTTTGGATTCTGCATTCTGCATTCTGCATTCTGCATTCGCTCCACGTCATGTGGACCCGCGGGCGAGATCTCGAGCCTCTCCACTCTGCACGATCCGCGGCGCGGTTTCCCTCTCCCCGTCCGGGATGTCTCTGGACTTCTGTAAACGATGTCACTGGACGTACCAAAATCTGACAGGGTCCGGACGGGGAGAGGGGAGACGGCACCCCGTCACAATCCGCAAACAAGGAAGCCTTCCGCAGCCGCGGAACGTGCTCTTCGGCCGGGGTCGCGACTACAATGCGCCCGTAAACGAAAGGAGTCCGGGATGATACGACGCAACCTCCTTCTCACTCTCTCCGCCATGCTTCTCTCCGCATCCGTTCTCGCGCAGGGGATCACCCTGCCGCCGAGCGGCGACAACCAGAAGGCTTCGGTTTCGCAGCACATCGGCCCGGTCGTCGTCACCATCGACTACAGCAGTCCCGACGTTCACGCCCCGAACGGCGCCGATCGACGGGGAAAGATCTGGGGCGGGCTCGTGCCGTACGGGATGGTCAGCCTCGGCATCGGAACGTGCGGGGATCAATGTCCGTGGAGAGTGGGCGCGAACGAGAACACGGTGTTGAGCGTGACGCACGATGTCCTGGTCGAAGGGAGGCCGCTGCCCGCCGGGCGCTACGGCGTGCACATGATCGCGCAGGAAGGCGACTGGACGCTCATCCTGTCGCGGGACGCCGACTCCTGGGGAAGTTATTACTACGATGCGGCGAACGATGCGCTCCGAGTCCCGGTGACGCCCGCGAAGAGCGAGTACCACGAATGGCTGACCTGGGAGTTCACCGACCGCAGACCCGACCGCGCGACCGTGGCGCTTCAATGGGAGGACCTCCAGATTCCGTTCACGATCGCCGTTCCGGAAATCGCCGAGGCGTACCTCGGCGAGATCCGAAAGGACCTCCGCGGGATGGCGGGGTTCAACTGGCAGAACCGGATAGCGGCGGCTCAGTACGCGCTGCGAGTGAAGAGTCTGGACGAGGCGCTGAGCTGGGCGCAGACGGCGGTCGACGGGACCTTCGTCGGACGGGAGAACTTCCAGACGCTGTCGACGCTGGCGGACGCTCAGGAAGCGAAGGGGATGACGGAGGCGGCGGCGGCGACGCGGAGGCGGGCTCTCGGGCACGCCACGGCGACCGCGGGCGACCTCCATCAGTACGCGCGACGCCTGATCGGAGCGGGAAAGGGCGTGGAGGCGGTGGCGGTGGCGCAGCTCGCCGGCAGGCGGTTCCGCGAGGAGTGGCCCGTGAACGTGACCCTGGCGCGGGCCTACTCGGCGGCCGGCCGGTACCGGGATGCGCTGCGTCACGCGAAGCGCGCGCTCGGTCAGGCGCCCGACGACATGAACCGCCGCTCGCTGCAGGAGGCGGTCGCGAAGCTCGAGCGAGGCGAGGACATCAACTGATGTGAGTCGGGACGGCGCCGGGAAGGTGGCAGGGCGCGACTGGAATTCCGCGAATCGCGACCTCGTTCCGCTGCGATGGTGGCCTGCTTCTCCGGGGTTTCACCGGAACGCTGTTTCCGGATCTCCGCGTCAGGCAGCACGAATCAACGAAAGGAGATCCGAAAGATGCGCAGCCAGGGAACCGTCAAGTGGTTCAACGACGCCAAGGGGTTCGGATTCATCACGGCCGAAGACGGTCGTGATTTGTTCGTCCATTACTCGGCGATTCAGGGTTCCGGATTCCGCTCTCTTCCCGAGGGCGCTGCAGTCGAGTTCGAGATCGTCGACGGGCCGAAGGGTCCGCAGGCCTCGAACGTGAAGCCGCTCTGATCGATCGAGCCATCCTGGAGAAACGAATACGGGCGAGCCGCGGGGCTCGCCCGTTCCACATGGCGCCCGGCGGGAATCCTCAGTCGATCGGCCGCGCCAGGCCCGCCTCGAACGCCTCGTCGAGAAGCTCTTCGAGATCCTCGTCCATCTCGCGCGCCCGTCCTGCGATGTCCTTCCCGAGACGCTCCATCTCCTTCTCGAGCTCCTTCATCCCGCTCTCGAACCGGTGCATCCGCTTCTCGTGGACCCGCATCACGCGCTCGACGTGCTCCGCAGCGGCCTCCGCGTGCGCCGCAGCGGCGGCCACGGCGGCCGTGATCGTCTCCGCCAGCGACTCTTCGTCGAAGTCCGGGTCTATGTCCCGGTCGAGGTCGAGGTCGAGGTCCAGGTCGAGGTCGAGATCCACGTCGATCTCGTGATCAAGCTCCACCGCGAGCGCGTGCGCGAGCTCGATGGCCGGCGTCAGATGAGACACCATCTCCGTGATCTCCCGCGCCATGTGCCGGTGGCCGCGGACGATCTCCCGAGCGCGGCCGACGGTCTCCGGATCGTCGATGACCCACGACCGGCCATCCTCTTCGACGATCACCGTCTCGCCCGAGAGCCGCACGTTCCGATCGCCGGTCCGGAGCCGGATCGGTCCCCGCAGCGGGAGGGGGGGAGGGATGGGTGTGGCGGGGAGGGCGGAGGCGCCGATCGCGCGGGGGGGCGGCGGTGGGGCGACCACCGGAATCGGAGGCGTGGGGGGGGTCGGGGGGGTCGGGGGGGTGGTCGCCCCGAGGGCAAGCGCTGACAGGCAGAGGGTCAGCGCCGCGCCCGACAGAAGCGCGAGCTCGATCGGTCGGCGGGACATGGGCTCTCCTTCCTTCTTCATCGATCCCTGGTACGGCGAAACCGGGGGAGAGTTTCCCCACGAGTGGACTGTAACGACAGTCCACTAAAACGCGCGAGAGATCCCGGCGCTGAAGTAGGGACGCGTCTGCTCCCGCCCCCCGCCGTAGTCCTCCCGCGCCTGTCCCGCGCGAACGAAGACCCAGTTCCTTCCGTACGGAATCTCGACGATTCCGCCGATCTCACGCACCCTCACCTCGTCGTTTCCCTGATACCCGATCTCCGGGCCGGCCCGCAGCGAGGGAGTGATCTCTTGACGCACCGACGCGCGCGACCAGATCCATTCGCTCGCGCCGTAATAGTTCGCGGAAGCCGCGAGCTGGGTCCGGGCCGAGATCAGATAGCCGAGCGAGCCGTGGAACACCGCCCCGCCGCCGTCGTCGGCGATCTCTGCTCCACCCGGCAGGTGGCGCCTGGCCCATCGGTACTCGTAGCCGGGCCCGATCGCGAGCGCGAGGCGCGGGCCGGGGCGCCAGCGATAGAGCACGCCCGCGCCGAGACCGGGCGCGCGCACTTCCGTTTCGCCGCCCGAGGCGAAGCTGCGGTACCAGAGGTAGCTCGCCGTGATCCACGGGACGATCGCCTCGTCGGATCCGACCGGGATCGGATGCGCCCACGTCAGAAATCCGAGGCCGCGGTCTTCGCTTCCTTCGAGCCCTGCCGTCACCTCGGCACCCGCGGCCGTGGCGACGATCAGCGAGATGAGGAACGCGGTTCCGGTGCGACTCATCGTTTCCGGGCAATGCAGGAGGCCCGCCACGCCGGGGCGCACGGGCGGGCGCGGGCGTCCGGCCGGGAGGCGACCGCAGGCCACCGGCCCGGAGCGGGCGGTACAATCGCGCCGCATGCGGGTCTACGTCGCGCGCCACGGTGAGGCGGAAGGCGGGGGGGCCGACCGCCGGCGGCGCCTCACCGCGAGGGGGCGCGAACGGGTGGAGCGGCTCGGAAGGGCGCTCGCCGCCGACGGCGTCGCGGTCACGTCGGTCCGTCACAGCGGGAGAGCGCGGGCCGCCGAGACGGCGGAGATCCTCGCGCGACATCTCGGCGGAGCGGTCGACCCGCGACCGCTCGCCGAGCTCGATCCCGACGCCGACCCCTTGGCGGCGAGCCGCTGGATCGAGGGCCAGCGCGTCCCGATGCTCCTGGTCGGCCACCTCCCGCTGGTCGAGCGCCTCGTCGCCGTGCTCGAAGGAGTCTCCCCCGAAGATCCGCGCCGCAGCTTTCCCGCCGGCGCCGTGGCCTGCCTCGAGCGCGATGGCGATGGCGCGTGGGAGGTGCTGTGGGTCAGAATGGACGACCATTGAACGGAGGTCGAATGCGCCCCTTTCGTTTCGTTACGCTGACTCTCGCCGTTCCGCTGCTTCTCGGGGCGGCCGAGCTGCCCGCATGGAGGCTCGATCCGCGGGTGAGCCCTCTGGCGCAGCAGGTGGAGCTGCGGCTCGATCCGGCGGAGGAGTCGTACGAGGGGTCGACCTCGATCCGGCTGCGGGTGAGCGAGCCGGTCGAGTCGTTCCGCTTGCATGCCGAGGAGATGGAGATCCGATCGTTGACGCTCCGCGCCGGCGGAGAGGAGATCGCGGTACGATTCGAGACGGCGCCGCGAGCGATCGTCGAAGTGCGCGGCGATCGGCCGCTCGCGCCCGGGGAGTACCGGCTCGAGATCGCGTTCGCGAACGAATTCGACCGGCGCGCGGTCGGCCTCTACCGCGTCACCGACGGCGACCGGCGGTTCGCGTTCACGCAGTTCGAGGCGACCGACGCGCGAAAGGCGTTCCCCTCGTGGGACGAGCCGCAGTACAAGAACCCGTTCCGCCTCACGATCTCGGCGCCGAAGGACTTCGACGTCGTGACCAATACGCCCGCCGAGGCGCGAAGCGTCGAGGGGGAGTGGCAGACCATCCGTTTCGCGGAGACCAAACCGCTGCCGACTTACCTGCTCGCGATCGCGGTCGGCCGGTTCGACCGCGTTCCGATCGAGGGAATGGGCGTGCCGGGGTCGATCTGGACCGTGCGGGGGAAGGGATCTCTCGCCGCCCTCGCGGCCGCGGAGATCCCGCGCGTTCTCGCCGAGATGGAGCGATGGTTCGGAAGAAAGTACCCCTACGAGAAGCTCGACTTCATCGCGGTCCCCGAGTACTGGCCGGGGGCGATGGAGCATCCCGGCGCGATCACCTTCGCCGAGAACATCATTCTTCTCGACGAGGCGCGCTCCTCGTTCTCGCAGCGACGGCGACAGTCGAAGGTCATCGCCCACGAGCTCGCCCACCAGTGGTTCGGCAATCTCGTGACGATGCAGTGGTGGGACGACCTCTGGCTCAACGAGACGTTCGCCGACTGGCTCGGCGACAAGGTCGCCGCGAGCGTTCACCCCGAGTTCCGGGTCGAGCTCAGCGAGATGCAGCAGGTCCAGAACGTCATGAGCCAGGACGCGCGGCCGTCGGCCGACCCGGTGCGGAGCCGGATCGATCACCCGGAGCAGGTGCTCAACCAGGTCGGCCTGGCCTACAACAAGGGGAAGTCCGTCCTGGCGATGTTCGAGCAGTGGGTCGGTGAGGAGGAGTTCCGCCGCGGGGTTCACCGCTATCTCGAGCAGAACGCCTGGGGGAACGCGACGTCGGCGGATCTGTGGAGCGCGCTCGCGGAGAAGGGGAAGAAGCAGCTTCCCGCGGCGATGGCGACGTTCATCGAGCAGCCGGGGTATCCGATCCTCGAGCTGGTTCCGCTCGAGGGCGGCTCGGTGCGGATCTCCCAGCGCCGCTTTCTGAACGCGGGAGCGGAGGCCGCGCCGCTGCGCTGGCAGGTGCCCGTCGCGCTCCGTTACTCCGCCGGAGGCGAGACGGCCGATCGAACGGTGCTTCTCGACGGCTCGACGAAGACGGTCCGCCTCGCGTCCGGAGATCTCGCCTGGGTTCATCCCCATCGCGACGGCGTGGGGTACTACCGCTGGACCCTGCCGCCCGCGGCGATGATCGAGATGGCGGCCGCGGCGCCGCAGCGGCTAAACCCGCGCGAGCGGATGGCCTTCGTCGGCAATCTCGCGGCGCTGCTCGACGGAGGAGAGATCGGAGGGGGCGACTTCGTCCGCATCCTCGGCGAGTTCGCCTCCGACCCCGAGCCGCTCGTCGTCTCGGCGGTCGTGCCGCAGGCCGGCAAGATCGAGCTCGCGTTCGTCACTCCCGATCTCGAGCCGGCTTTCGCCTCGTGGATCCGCGCGACGTTCCGCCCGGCGCTCGAGAGGATCGGGCTCGCGAGCCGTGAGGGAGAGGACGAGACCGTGACGACGGTGCGCGCGCAACTGCTCGCGCTCCTCGCCGGCGACGGTCGCGATCCGGAGATCCGAGCGTACGGAACCCGCCTCGCCCGACGCTACATGGAGGATCCCGCTTCGGTCGACGCCTCCCTCGCCGGCGTCGCGCTGCAGATCGCGGCGCACGAGGGCGACGAGGCACTGTTCGAGGAATACCGCCGGCGGTTCGAGACCGCCGCCACCCCGGTCGACCGCCAGCGCTACCTGGGCGCTCTCGCCGCGTTCGAGGACCCCGCCCTGGTCGACGCCGCCTTCGCCTATGCCCTCGAAGGCCCGCTCCGCCCCAATGAGATCCTCGACATCCCCTTCGGAACGCTCGACGGCGACCGGGGAAGGGACCGCCTCTTCGAGTTCGTCACGGGAAACTGGGACGAGATCACGAAGAGGGTGCCGCCGTTCACGGTGCCGTTCCTTCCATTCATCGGCGGAGGGTGCGAAGAGGGGAGGATGGCGAAGGCGCGCGCGTTCTTCGCCGAGCCGGCGCACCACGCCGACGGCATGGATCGGCAGCTCGGGCGCACCGCCGATCAGGTCGCCGAGTGCGTCCGCCTGCGGCGCCGGGAGGGAGCGGCGGTGGCGAAGGTCCTCCGCGGCCCGGACGAGCCGCGGAACTGATCATCCGAACAGCGAGAGCCGCTTCGCCTGAGTCGAGGCCAGAAGGTCGAGAAAGGCTTCGCGCCCGAGCTCGACGGCGCCGAACGCTTCCATGTGCGGCGTCATCACCTGGATGTCCATCCAGTCGAGCCCGCGCGAAGAGAGGTGCCCGGCGAGGTGGAGCAGAGCCAGCTTCGACGCGTTCGGGCGGCGATGAAACATGCTCTCCCCGCCGAACGCCCCGCCCATGTCGACGCCGTAGATCCCTCCGATCAGCTCGTCCCCCTCCCACACCTCCGCGCTGTGCGCGTGCCCGAGCTCGTGAAGTCGCACGTAGGCGTCGATGATCTCGGGAAAGATCCACGTTCCCTCCTGCGCCGGCCGCTCCGCCGACGCGCAGCCGGCGATGACGCCGGCGAAGTCGGCGTCGATCGTGTAGCGAAGCCCGCTCCTGCGCCGGGCACGCTCGAGGCTCCTCGTCAGGTGGATGTCGGCGAATCTCAGGATCGCCCTCTTCCTGGGACTGAACCACGGAAGCGGCGCCTCCTCGGTCGGCCACGGAAAGATTCCGCGACGGTACGCTTCCATCAGCGTTCCGGGACGGAGATCGTCGCCGATGGCGATGATGTCGTGGGGCGCCTGCCGCGGATCGGGAAACATGGTGACGGGTCCGGTGTCGGGAGTCGGGGCTCGAGTCAGGCCGACTCGCGACCCCCGACACCCGGCTCGGGACTGAGCCGCAGCTCTCCGTCGGCGAGCTCGACGCGGACGGTGCCGCCGTTCTGGAGATCGCCGAACAGGAGTGCGTCGACGAGCGGCTCCTTGATCTTCGCCTGGATCAGGCGCGCGATCGGCCGGGCTCCGTAGGTCCGGTCGTACCCCGTTTCCGCGATCCATCGCCGGGCCTCAGGCGAGACCTCGAGCCGGACGTTCTTCGGCGCGAGCTGCTGCTCTACCTCGCCGAGAAACTTCTCGACCACCCTCGCGATCACCTCGGCCGTGAGCTGATGGAACACGACCCAGGCGTCGAGACGGTTCCGGAACTCCGGCGCGAACGTCCGCTCGATCGCGCCGCGCCCCGATCCTCCTGCCACGGACTGGAACCCGATGCCCGCCTCCGAGAGCTCCCTCGCCCCCGCGTTGGTCGTCATGATGATGACGACGTTGCGGAAATCGGCCTTCTTGCCGTTGTTGTCGGTCAGCGTCGCGTGATCCATCACCTGCAGCAGGATCGAGAAGAGATTCGGATGCGCCTTCTCGATCTCGTCGAGGACGAGGACGGCGTAGGGCGTGCGCGTGATGGCGTCGGTGAGCAGCCCCCCCTGATCGAACCCGACGTAGCCGGGAGGGGCGCCGATGAGGCGGGAGACGGTGTGGGCCTCCTGGTACTCCGACATGTCGAAGCGGATGAACTCGACGCCGAGGGCTCGGGCGAGCTGGCGGGCGAGCTCGGTCTTGCCGACGCCGGTGGGGCCGGAGAAGAGGAACGAGCCGATCGGTTTGTCGGGACTCCCGAGACCGGAACGGGAGAGCTTGATTGAGGCGACGATCCGGCTGATGGCGTCGTCCTGACCGAAGATGACCTTGCGGAGCTCCTGCTCGAGATCGCGCAGGCGATCCTTCTCGCTCCCGGCGACGCTCCTGGGAGGCACCTTCGCCATGCGGGCGACGATGAGCTCGATCTCGCCCTCGCCGATCGTCCGCGGATCGCCCTGGGGCGAGCCGTCCATCGGCGAGTCCATGCGGGCGCGCGCGCCCGCCTCGTCGAGCACATCGATCGCGCTGTCGGGAAGGTGGCGGTCGTGCAGGTGTTTGGCCGCGAGCTCGGCCGCGAGCCGAAGGCCCTCGTCGGTGAACCGGACGTGGTGGAACTCTTCGTAGTAGCTCTTGAGCCCCTCGAGAATCAGGATGGTCTCCCCCACGGTCGGCTCGCCGATCTCGATCTTCTGGAACCGGCGTGCGAGGGCGCGGTCGCGCTCGAACGCCGCCTTGTACTCCGAATACGTGGTCGATCCGATGCAGCGGAGACGCCCCGAAGCGAGCGCCGGCTTGACGATGTTGGACGCGTCCATCGTCCCGCCGCTCACCGCGCCCGCCCCGACGATCGTGTGGATCTCGTCGATGAACAGGATGGCGTTCTCCTTCCTGGAGAGCTCTCCGATCACTGCCTTGAGCCTCTGCTCGAACTCCCCCCGGTACTTCGTTCCCGCGAGCAGTGCCCCCATGTCGAGCGCCCAGACCTCCGCGTTGCGGAGGATCGGCGGGACCTGCTGCTGCTGGATCCTGAGGGCGAGCCCTTCGGCGATCGCGGTCTTCCCGACGCCGGGCTCGCCGACCAGGAGCGGATTGTTCTTGCGGCGGCGGCAGAGGATCTGGATCGTCCGCTCGAGCTCGGGACCGCGGCCGATGAGCGGATCGATGTCTCCGGCCGCCGCGCGCTCGACCAGGTTCACCGCGAACGACGACAGCGCGTCGCGCTTCCGCTTCGGCCTTCCGCCGTCGTCCTGCTCGTCGTCTGCTTCGCCCTCCACCTCCGGATCCGTCTCGCCCCCCTTCGCGATCCCGTGCGATACGTACGTCAGCACGTCGAGTCGGGTGACCCCCTGCTCCTCGAGGAGCCAGACGGCGTGGGAGTTGCGGGCCTGGTAGAGCGATGCCAGCAGGTGCGCGCTGTCGAGCTCCTCGCGTCCCGAGCTATGGATGTGGAGGATCGCGTGCTCGAGCACGCGCCGGAACGCCACCGTCTCGGTCGGCACGACCTCGTCGTCCCCTTCGACCTTCTGCTGGCTTCCGTCGAGGAACGTGGCGAGCTCGCGCCGGATGCGGTCGAGGTCGGCCCCGCAGTGACGCAGGACGTCGGCCGCCGCGGCGTCGCTCAACAGCGCGAGCAGCAGGTGCTCGAGCGTCAGGTACTCGTGCCTCCGGCGCGCCGCCTCTTCGACGGCGTTCGCGAAGGTCTGCTGGAGCTCTTTCGTGATCATCACGCCTCTTCCATCGTGCAGAGCAGCGGGAACTCGTGCGCGCGCGCCAGAGCGGTCGCCTCGCCCACCTTCATCTCCGCGATCTCGTGCGTGTAGATCCCCGCCACTCCGGCCCCCCGGGTGTGCACGTGAAGCATGATCTGCACCGCCTTCGGATGCGGCTGGCCGAAGATCGTCTCGAGCACCTGAACCACGAACTCCATCGTCGTGAAATCGTCGTTGTGAAGCAGCACCTTGAACAGCGGAGGCTTCTTCGGGGTCGTCCGGCTCTCCGCCAGGGCCGACTCGTCGTGCTCCAGCTCCGGAGGCAGCATCGCGTTGTCGTCAACGAAACCGCTGCGCCGGGGCATTCCTGAACCGCGCCGCGCCGTCGCTCCCCGGCGAGAGGGGGAGAGGCGGTGAATCCGAGAGAAACGGATGCTCCTCCGGCCGCCCCCTTTCAACGCCCCGGCATTCTCTACCGGAGGTGGATCCTCCGGCCCCTTTCACCCGCGTCCTCAGGAGCGAAATCTACCGTCGGAAGAACTCCCGCCGCTCGCGTCCTCCGGCGCTAGAATCCGGCTCCGAATCGATCCGAAAGCACCATCAGGAGGGATTGCCATGAAGAGTTGCGTGAACCTCGCCCTTCCTCTCTGTCTGCTCGCGGCCTCCGCGCTCGCCCAGCCCGATCGGGAAACGCCGAGTGCCGGGGAGAACGCCGCCATGGAGGCGATGATGCAGGCCGCCACCCCCGGCGAGCCGCATCGACTGCTCGACCGGCTCGTCGGGAGCTGGGACGCCGAAGTCACGATGTGGATCGACCCTTCGGGACCGCCCGTCGTCTCGAGCGGCGTCTCCGAGAATCGCTGGATCCTCGGTGGACGATGGATCGAGCAGCGTTTCCGCGGGACCTTCCAGGGAGCCGAATTCGAAGGCCTCGGCCACTACGGCTACGACAACGTGAAGAAGAAGTACCTCAGCTCGTGGATGGACAACTTCAGCACCTGGATGATGACCGCCGAGGGGCGGACGGATGCGGGTGGGAAGCTGATCCATCGGGGGAGGAGCTGGGACTCGATGCAGGGACGCGAGGTCGAGATCGAGGACCGGACCACGTTCGTCGGATCGGATCACGTGAAGAGCGAGATGTTCTCTTCCGGCGCCGACGGCCGGCCGGTGAAAGTGATGGAAATCCACTACAAGCGGAAGAAGTAGCGGCTTCGGGCCGGTGCGGGACGGATCGGGCCGGCTCGATTCGGGGATGGTTCCGCGCGGGCGTGCTAATCTCTGTTCCGGCAACGCCATGGCGTATTTCATCGGAGTCGACGGCGGCGGTTCGAAGACCGCCGCCGTTTGTGTAGACGAGGCCGCGAGAGTGATCGGGGAGGGGAGGAGCGGACCGTCGAACCACCTGCGCGTGGGGCTGCACGAGGCGGGGGGGAACCTCCGTTCGGTGATCCGGCAGTCGGTCGATCAGGCGGGTTTGCAGCTCTCCGAGGTGGTGTTCGCGTACTGCGGGATCGCGGGGTCGGATCATCCGGGGCGGCGGGGAGGGATGGTGGAGGCGCTGCTTCCGCTGTTTCCGCGCTCGAATTTCTCGATCGACAGCGATACGCGGATCGCCCTGACTGGGGCGATCGGCTTCGGGGAGGGGATCGTGGTGATCTCGGGGACCGGGTCGGTGGCGTTCGGGCGGAACGCGAAGGGGGAGGAGGCGCGGGCGGGGGGATGGGGTCCGACGATCGGGGACGAAGGAAGCGGGTACGCGATCGGGCGGCGCGGTCTGGCGGCGATCGTCCGGGCCTACGACGGGCGCGGTCCGAAGACGATCATGACCGAGATGCTCTGCAACGAGTACGCGAAGTGCGAGCCGGAGGATCTTCCGTACGTGATCTACGCTCCGACGACGCGGGCCGACGACATCGCGCTCTACTGCCGGATGGTGATCGAGGCGGCGAAGAAGGGAGACGCGGTCGCCGCATCGATCTTCGAGAGCGAGGGGTACGAGCTCGGCAAGACCGTGGTCGCGGTCGCCCGGAAGCTCGGAATGATGGACGGAACGTTCCCGATCTCGTACATCGGAGGAGCGTTTCACGCGGGCGAGCTCCTTCTGCGTCCGATGGCGGAGGTGGTGCGCGCGGCGATCCCGAAGGCGACGATCGAGCCGCCGAACGAGCCGCCGGTAATCGGCGCGGCCCGGATGGCGATGCGCTCGGCCCTCCAGTTGCGCCGCGCCTGAGGCGCTCCGCATCCCGGCGGCCGAAGTCCGCCCCCGGTCTCCATCCGCTACAATCGCCCGCGTGAAGCGCACGGCCTCCATCCTCTTCTGTCTGCTCGCCCTTTCCTGCGCTTCGGGACGTCCCGCGCGGGACGTGCGCGTCGAGGCTCTGACCCTCGACGAGAAGATCGGGCAGCTCTTCGTCTACGCCGCGAACGGCGATTTCATGAACGCCGCCTCGCCTCAATGGCTGAAGCTGGTCCGCCTCGTCGAGCAGGAACACGTCGGGGGGATCCACTGGTACGCCGCGGACGTGCTGGAGACGGCGTGGATGAACGCGGAGCTTCAGCAGCGCGCCCGGGTGCCGCTTCTCGTGAGCGCCGATCTCGAGTCGGGCGTCGGGATGAGGTTCGCCGACGGGACGAGCTGGCCGTGGGCGATGGCGATGGCGGCCGTCGGGGACGAGATGCTCGTCGAGCGCGCCGGCGCCGTCGTCGCTCGCGAGGCGCTCTCGGTCGGCATCAATCAGATCTACGCCCCGGTCGCCGACGTCAACAACGACCCCGACAATCCGGTGATCAACGTCCGGAGCTTCGGCGAGGACCCGGACGAGGTCGCCCGCTTCGTGAGCGCTTTCGTGCGCGGGGTCGAGAGAGAGGGGGTGCTGGCGACCGTCAAGCACTTTCCCGGCCACGGCGACACGCAGACCGATTCGCACCGATCGCTTCCCATTCTCGAAGTCACGCGTCAACGCCTCGACCGGATCGAGCTCGTGCCGTTCCGCGCCGCCATCGACGCGGGAGTCGGCTCGGTGATGATCGCTCACCTGGCGCTTCCCGAGATCGATCCTGCCCCCGTTCCCGTCCGCGAGGATCGATCGGAAGCGTCGAACCCGTACGGCGCCGCGCCCGAGGAGGTCGCGCGCGACGCCTCCGTTCCCGCCTCGCTCTCCTCGGAGATCGTCGACGGGATCCTCCGCCGCGATCTCGGCTTCGACGGGCTCGTCGTGACCGATGCGATCGACATGGGAGGGATCGTCCATCACTTCGACGCGGGCGAGGCGGCGGTCCGTGCCATCGAAGCGGGCGTCGATCAGGTGGTGAAGCCGGACGACGTCGACGCCGCGATCGCGGGAGTGAGGCGGGCGGTGGCCGAGGGACGGCTGAGCGAGGAGCGGATCGACCTGTCGGTCCGGCGGGTTCTCGAGGCGAAGAGGGGCGTGGCGCGGCCGGGCTTCGATCCCCGGCGCGTCACCGAAGTCTTCGACGCTCCGGCGCACCGCGAGCTCGCGGCGGAGATCGCGCAGAGGGCGGTCACGCTTCTGCGCGAGGCGCCCGGCGCGCTTCCGGTCGACCGTTCCGCGCGGGTGGTCGAGCTTGTCGTCTCCGACGTCCCGGAGGCCGCCGCGCCCGTGCCGCACTTCGCCGCCGAGCTCGCGCGCCGCCTCGACCGCCCGCCCTCGCGCTTTCTGATCGACCGCCGCTCGAGCCGCGACGAGATCCCCGCGATCATCGAAGCGGCGCGCGAGGCGGACCTCGTCGTCGTGTCGCTGATGGTGCGGACCCGCTCGGGCGCGGGTCGCGCCGCGGTCCCCTCCGCGGCGCGCGCCGCCGTCGAATGGATTCTGAGCGCCCCGCGGCCGCCGAAGCTCGTCGCCGTCGCATTCGGCAACCCCTACGTCGTCCGCGAGATCCCCACTCTGCCGACGGTCCTCGCGACCTACGGGCCGCAGCCGCTGATGCAGATCGCCGCCGCCCGCGCGCTGTTCGGCGAGGCCGCGATCGGCGGAAGGCTCCCCGTCACCATTCCCGGCATGTTCGAGCGCGGAAGCGGAATCGACCGAGCGATCGCCGATTGATCCCTTACAATCGTCCGTGGTCCATCCAGCGAACTCCCGAGAGGTGACGCGGCCGCCATGAACCTGAGCGCGCTCGATATCGCGATCCTCCTCTGCTATTTCGCCCTCATCATCGGCGTGGGGCTGCTGTTCGCCCGCAGGGCGAAGCAGTCGATGCTCGACTACTTCATCTCGGGCCGCTCGATGCCGTGGTGGATCGCCGGCCTCGCGATGGTGGCGACGACCTTCTCCGCCGACACGCCGCTCGCGGTCACCGAGATGGTCACGCGCAGCGGCGTCTCCGGGAACTGGCTCTGGTGGTCGATGCTCCCGACCGGGATGCTGACCGTCTTCTTCTTCTCGAAGCTGTGGCGGCGGGCCGAGGTCGTGACCGACGTCGAGGTCACGGAGATGCGCTACTCCGGCAGGCCGGCGGCGTTCCTGCGCGGGTTCCGCGCGGGATACCTGGGGCTCCTGATCAACATCATCATCATGGGATGGGTCAACCTCGGGATGGCGAAGGTGCTCGAGGGGGTGTTCGGGTTCGACAAGTGGACGGCGCTGCTCGTCTGTCTCGCGATCGCGTTCCTCTACGCGATCGTCTCCGGTTACTGGGGCGTGGCGAGCACCGGCGGGCTGCAGTACATCTTCGGGATGGGCGGGGCGATCCTGCTGGCGGTGGTGGCGGTGCGGGCGGTGGGAGGGATCGATGCGATGAAGGCAGGAGTCGCGCTCGCGCATCCGGCGGGCCACCCCGAGGTGGTGTTCGGGAGCGCGGACGCCGTGCTCTCGTTCTGGCCGACGGGGGAGGCGGTCTGGGTGATGCCGACGATCACCCTGGCGACGCTGCTGATGATGAACTGGTGGGCCTCGTGGTATCCGGGCGCCGAGCCGGGCGGCGGCGGATACGTCGCGCAGAACATGCTGGCGTGCCGGACCGAGCGCGACGCGCGGCTCGCCGTGCTCCTGTTCAACGTCCTGCATTACGCGGTCCGCACCTGGCCGTGGGTCATCACCGCGCTCTGCGCCCTCGCGATCTACGGCGGCCCCGTTCGCAACGCCGCCGGCCTCGAGGATCCCGGCGGCAATTACGTTCAGCTCATGGTCGACTACCTGCCGAGCGGGCTGCGGGGGCTGATGCTCGCCTCGTTCGCCGCCGCCTACATGTCGACGCAGGCGACGCAGATGAACTGGGGCTCGAGCTACCTGGTGAACGATCTCTACCGGCGATTTCTGCGAAAAGGGGCGCCGGAGAAGCACTACGTCCTCGCCTCGCGCATCGCCACCGTGGTGACGCTGATCCTCTCGCTGATCGCGACTCTGTTCATGAGCCAGATCAGCCGCGTCTGGGAGCTGCTCCTGACGCTCGGGGCCGGCACCGGTCTGGTGTACATCCTCCGCTGGTACTGGTGGCGCATCAACGCCTGGTCCGAAGTCGCCGCGATGGCTTCGGCATTCATCGTGTCGATCTCGCTCCGTCTGCTCGCGGCCGGTCATCCGGTCCTCGACGCCTCGCGGCCGAGGGGATTCGCGCTGAATCTGATCCTGACGACCACGATCACGACCGTCGTCTGGCTCGTCGTGACCTTCGCGACCCGGCCCGAGAGCCATGCGACGCTCGAGGCCTTCTACCGCAAGGTGCGGCCGGCCGGTCCGGGGTGGAAGCCCTTCGCCCTCTCGACCGGCCTCGCGCCGGCGCGGGGGCAGTTCGCCCGGAACTCGGCCTTCTGGATCCTCGGGATCGCCCTCGTCTGGTCGAGCATGTTCGCGGTCGGCGCGCTCGTTCTCGATCAGCCGGAAAAGCTCGCCTGGTTCGCGGCCGTGGCCGTGATCTCAGGCTTCCTCCTGTTCCGCGGTCTCGCCCGCGAGCCGGACGAGGAGGGAGCGACCCCGCTCGAACCCGCCCGCCCGGGCGCCGGAACGTAGCCGGCACCCGGACCATCCCCGGGACGACGCCTTCCGCGAAACGAACGCGCCCGAAAGGGCGCCGGAATGTAGCCGGGGGCAAGCGCGAAGCGCGCTGCCCCCGGAACGCGGCCGTGCCGACAATGCCGCGCCCCGTCAGGGGCGCCGGACCGCCGGGCCACCCTGGCGCCCCGGGACCGCCGGCCCGCCCCGAACCGGACCGCCCCGCCCTCCGGTCCTCCCCGCCATGACGCCGCGGACGACGTCCGGGAACGACGCCGCGCTACGCCGCCGGCGATTGCCCCCCCGCGAAACGCGCCCGAAAGGCGCCGGATGCCCGCGCCCCGAAAGGGGCGCCACGCGCCCGAAGGGCGCCGGAATGTAGCCGGGGGCGAGCGCGAAGCGCGCTGCCCCCGGGAACGCGGGCCGTGCCGAAAATGCCGCGCCCCGTCAGGGGCGCCGGACCGCCGGACCGGGAACGATCCCGTGCGCCGCGAGAAAGGCGCGAAGCTCGTCGTCGAACGATCGGGTCCGATGGTGCTCTCTCTGGTTACGAATGTACCGACGGACGCTGTCCACGTTCGATCGGCTGACGCTGAATGCGCCGTAACCATCCTGCCATCCGAAGAAGCGTTCTCCGATCTCCTCGTGGAACCACAGCGACGAAGCCGACTTGATCTCGCGCATCAGGTCCGAGATCCGATGAGTCGTCCTGATCCCCATCAGCATGTGGACGTGATCCTCGATGCCTCCGACCTCCTCGGCGACCGCATCCGCAGTTCGGGCGCAGCCTCCGAGGTATTCGTGGAGACGGGTCATCCAGTCGGGCGCGATCAGCGCGCGGCGATCCTTGGTGGCAAAGACGACGTGTACGTGAAGGCTGTAATAGGTCGAGCCCATGGTCGTTCCTCCTGAGGAGAGGCCCCGATCCATGCCACGGGCCATCCACGCTTCAGTGACGGAACTCGCGATGGCCGAATGGTTTCGCTGTGAATCGGCGCAAAAGCTCCATGTCAAAAATTCTTGACGCGCTCGGAGCGATGGGCGCGGATTCCGGCGCCGCTGGCGCGGCGCGTCCGTATGGCGAGCGCGGTGTCCGGGGGCGTCGCGCTTCGCGCTCGCCCCCGGCTACATTCCGTCGCCCTCCGGGCGAAGGAGGTTGGTGCGAGGGAGGGGGCACCGCGCGTGGCGGGAGGGAGATCGTGTCGCGCTCGCTGGTCCGGGGGGCGTCGCGCTTTCGCGCTCGCCCCTGGGGTCATTTCCGGATCCGGAACCACCAGATCAGCGTCGCGCCGAGGATCAGCCAGAAGATCCCGAAGCCGATGAAGAGGGCGACGGCGCCGCGGCTCCCTCCGGCGATCAGCAGCGCGCGTGACGGACCATCGGGATCGTAGTGGACCAGGGCGAGCCCGCCGACCGGATAGCGCTCGAGCCAGGCCCGAGCCTCGGCTTCGGTCTCGCTTCGCCGCTGCGGTCTCGAGGAGAATCGGCGCGGCACGATCGATACCCGGTCGGACCGGTACTCTTCCCCGTCGACGATGTAACGATAGCGCGCCTTCGGCGTGAACCGGACCCGGTCGCCCCGCTGCTCCGGTCCCAGGTCCCACTCGAGCACCGTCCCGGTGGTCACGGGCCACGAGCGGCTCGCCTCCGCCTCGATTCCGCGCACGATTCCGACGGCGATGAATCCGACGCCGATCGCGATCGTCAGGAGGGCGATCAGTGTGGGATTGCGAATCGCGATTCGCATGACGGCCGGATTGTACCCCCCGGTGATGGGGGGGTGGCCTCCGCGGGGAGGTCGGGTTAAGATCGGCCACCACGATTTCGGGTCACGGCAGGAGAACGAGTGGCGAAAGAACGTTGGGGCACCCGGGTCGGGCTCGTGCTCGCGATGGCGGGCAACGCGGTCGGGCTCGGCAACTTCCTCCGCTTCCCGGCACAGGCCGCACAGAACGGCGGCGGCACTTTCCTCATCCCGTACCTGATCTCGTTCGTCCTGATGGGGATCCCGATCCTCTGGGTCGAATGGGCGATCGGGCGCCACGGCGGGCAGTACGGCCACCATTCGGCTCCCGGGATGCTCGATCACCTCGGGCGTCAGAAGTGGCTCAAGTACGTCGGCGTGTTCGGGCTCTTCACGAACCTGACCGTGGCCTCGTACTACTCGTACATCGAGTCGTGGACGCTCGCCTACGTCTGGCACTCGATCAAGGGGACGTTCCGCGGCACCGACGCGACGCAGTTCTTTCCCGATTACCTCGGCGTTCATGCGGGGTCGATCTTCTCGGTGCCGGGGGAGGCGCTCTTCTTTTTCGCGATCACGCTGGCGTTGAACGTCTGGATCCTCTCGCGAGGGCTGGCGAAGGGGATCGAGATCGCGGCGCGGATCGGCATGCCGCTGCTGCTGCTGTTCGGCGCCGTGCTGGCGATTCGCGGACTGATGCTCGAGCCGGGCGACCCGGGCGTGGTCCAGAGCCCGCTCGAAGGTCTCAACTTCGTCTGGGAGCCCGATCTGTCGGGGCTGACCAATCCGACCGTGTGGCTCGCGGCGGCCGGCCAGATCTTCTTCACGCTCTCGGTGGGGATGGGATCGATCCACTGCTACGCGTCGTATCTGAGCCGGCGCCAGGACATCGCGCTCAATGCCGCTTCGGCCGGATGGATGAACGAGTTCGTCGAGGTCGTCCTCGGAAGCGCGCTGCTGATCCCGATCGCGACCGCCTACCTCGGACTCAACGTCGTCCAGGCCGCGACCGCAGGCGGCTCCGGCTTCGGCCTCGGGTTCCTCACCCTGCCAACCCTGTTCAACAACTGGGGATGGTTCGCACCGATCGCCGGGGCGATGTGGTTCGGCCTCCTGTTCTTCGCCGGGATCACGTCGTCCCTCGCGATGGGGCAGCCGATCCTCGCGTTCCTCGAGGACGAGTACAATTTCCCCCGCAGGAAAGCCGCGATCGCGTTCGGCCTCGCCGCCTTCACCCTCGGCTTCTGGTGCGTCTGGCTCTATGCCGGCGGGTCGTTCGACGAGTTCGACTTCTGGACGGGGACCTTCTCGCTCGTCGTCTTCGCCCTGTTCGAGGCGTTCATCTTCGCCTACATTTTCGGCATCGACAAGGGATGGGCGGAGATCACGCGCGGCGCCGACATCAGGGTTCCGATCGTATTCAAGTACGTCATCAAGTACGTGACGCCGTACTTCATCCTGATCATCTTCCTTGCGGCGCTGGTCAAGCCGGCGGGCGACTGGAGCGTGGCCTTCGGCTCGCTCTTCTCCGGCGAAGGGTGGCCGTTCGCCCCCGACAGCGTCATCGGCAAGATCTTCCACGTCGGGACCGATTACGTCTGGTTCGATTCGGAAGGACGCGGGACGCGCGCTCTGGTCGAGGACATGACCCGCGCCCTGCTGTTCTCGATCTTCATCACCTTCTCGGTCCTGATTGCGCGGGCTTGGAAGAAGAAGGAACGGAGCGCCCGATGACGACAGCCGCCTGGATGATGCTCGCCGCCACGTGGGCCGTAGTCTGCTTCTTCACGGGAAAGTTCTTCCTGAAGGTGGTGCGGACGCCGCTGGTGCGGGAGGACGGGATGGTCGAGGGGGCGGCCGATGTGGACGACGTCAGCGAGCATGATTGAGCCCGGAGCCGCGGCCGCGATCACTCGACCCTCCTGACGCGCGAGCGCCGTCATCGCGGCTTCGCGAGGGTTCGCTCGACGTACGCGCCGATCCTCGAGAGCGCCGCCTCCGATTTCCAGATCGCCGCGACTTCCGATTCGTGCTCCCGCCGGGCTTCGGCGATGGCGGCGAGCACCGGGCGCCTCATCTGCCGCTTCGTGAGCGCCACGGTCTCGGACGGGAATGCCGCGAGCCGCCGGGCGACTTCCACCGCCCGTTCGAGAGCGCCCTCCTCGTCGGCGAGCTCGTCGACGATGCCGCGCGCCAGCGCCTGCTCCGCGGTGAACGACTCTCCCAGCAGGATCGCCGCCGCCTGCGAGCTTCGCGGGATCGCCGACCGCACGATCTCCATGATGGCCGGCGGAAACACCACCCCGACCTGGAGCTCGGGAAGGCCGATCCGTCCTCCCCCCCTCGCCATCACCCGGTAGTCGCAGGCCGCGGCGATCACGCATCCTCCCGCGATCGCGTGGCCGTTGATCGCGGCGATCACCGGCTTTTCGAGGCGGTAGAGCTCGAGAACGGCGAGGCTCAGCGCCGGCAGAAACTCCTCGACGTAGCTCGGGCCGCCGGCGAGCAGGCGCTTCAGATCGACTCCGGCCGAGAAGATCGTGCCGGTGCCGGTGATGACGATGGCGCGCGAATCATCCCGCCCCCCCTCGCGCGCCGCTTCGACCATCGCCCCGAGCAGCTCGATGTCGAGCGCGCTCGCCTTCCCGTGTGCGAGCCGGAGAATGAGAATGCCGTCGCGTCGTTCCCGTTCGATCATCGATTCCATGGGGCGATTATCGTGTATTCGAGCGAGGCGTGGTGCGAGGCTCCGACCGCCCGCCCGCCGGGGATTTCATGTGGCCGAGGATTTCATCCCCGGCGGGCGGGCGGTATCGCCGCCGCGCCCGATTCACCTCAGGGTCAGGTGACGTTTACGGCCACTCGTCCGGCGGCGCGGGGGACTTCGGCACCAGACGGAGCGTGCCGGCGCGCTCGAGATCGAGCAGCGCTTCCTTCCGCCAGATCCCGCCGCCGTAGCCGCCGAGCGTTCCCGCGGCGGTGACGACGCGATGGCAGGGGATGAGGATCGCGAGGCGGTTCATCCCGTTGGCGCGGCCGACCGCGCGGGCTGCTCCGGGCGATCCGATGCTGCGAGCGATCGCCTCGTACGTACGCGTCTGGCCGCGCGGAATCGCCCGCACGGCCTCCCAGACGCTCTGCTGAAATCTGCTCCCCGGAGCGGAGATCGGAACGTCGAGCCGGGCGGGATCGCCGGCGAAGTACGCGTCGAGCTCGCGGCGAAGGGTCGCGAAATGCGGATGATCGCCGGGAGCCGCCGATCGGCCGAACCGCCGCCGGAGGATGACGAACTGCTGCTCGAGCATGCGGCGGTCGCTGAACTCGAGGAGGCAGATCCCATCGTCGACCGCGGCGGCGACGAGCGGTCCGAGAGGAGACTCGATCATCGTGGTCGGAATCGGCGCGCCGCCGGTGCGGCTCGTCGGGGCGCCGATCGGCAGTTCGCCGCGACCGCTGCCGTTCCGGATCCGGCGCAGCGACTCGCCGAGCCGCCGGGCGCGGGCGTAGGCATGGAGGGTCAAGCCGAAGCGTGCCTGGAACCAGCGCCGCGCGCGGCCCGGATCGACTCCATCGCGTCTCAGCTCGCCGTCGCGAAGACGCTCGTCCGGACGTTCGTCGATGCGCGCCATGATCGCGGCGATCCACGGCGGAGCGTCGTCCTCGCGCATCGGCCGGCAGCGCCGGCACGGCCGGAAGCCGGCGAACAGCGCCTCGCGCTCGGTCTCGAAGAACCGGACGTTTCGCTCGAGCGGCTTCCGCGCGGGACAGGAGGGTCGGCAGAAGACGTTCGTCGTCCGCACGGCGACGAAGGGCCTCCCGTCGACCGATCTCTCGCCGGCATCGACGGCTGCGGAGCGGAGCTCGGGAGAAGGTGGCGTCGTCATGTGGTCATGAACCCCGCTTCGGTCGCCCGCGTTCGCGGGAGCCCGGATATCCGGGCAGATCGTCTTCGCGGTGGACTGCTATGATGCCGCCTCGCTGGAGAGAACGATGATCGGCTGGATCGCTGCCATCGTAGCCGGGGTCGGCATCCTGACCTTCGCCCTGAGCTTCTGGAGAAAGCGCTCGGAGGAGCTGAATCACCGGATCGAGCACCGGTACGGCGTCGAGGATGCGCCGTTCGTGCGCGCGGTGTCGACCCTTCTCGGTCCGACGCTGCTCGAGGGCAACCGGGTGAGCGAGCTCGTGAACGGCGATCGGATCTTCCCGGCGATGCTCGATGCGATCCGCCGGGCCGGGAAGACGATCACGTTCGAGACCTTCATCTACTGGGAAGGGGAGATCGGGCGGGAGTTCGCCGAGGCGCTGAGCGAGCGGGCGCGGTCGGGCGTGCGCGTCCACGTGCTGCTCGACTGGGTCGGCACGCAGAGGATGGATCAGGCCTCGCTCCGGAAGATGCGCGATTCCGGAGTCGAGGTCTGCTACTACCGCCCGCTCCGCTGGTGGAATCTGGGGCGGATGAACAACCGGACGCACCGGAAGATCCTGGTCGTCGACGGGAAGATCGGATTCACGGGAGGAGTCGGGATCGCGGATGCGTGGCTGGGCGACGCCGAGGACTCCGATCACTGGCGGGACACGCACTTCCAGGTGGAAGGGCCGGTGGTGGGGCAGATGCAGGCGGCGTTCATCGACAACTGGTCGCAGACGCGCGAAGAGCTGCTGCACGGCGACGACTACTTTCCCGAGCTCGCACCGGCGGGCGGCCACGCCGCGCAGATGTTCACCAGCTCGCCCGAGGACGGGACGGAGAAGACGCGCCTGCTGTACCTGCTCTCGGTCGCCTCGGCGCGCCGCACGCTCCGGATCGCGACGGCTTACTTCGTCCCCGACGCCCTCGCCGTCCGCATGCTCTGCGACGCGCAGCGCCGCGGGGTCGAGATCGACATCGTCGTCCCCGGACCGTGCATCGATGCCGCCGTCACGCGGCGCGCCAGCCGCGCCCTCTGGGGCCCTCTGCTCGACTGCGGAATCGCGATCTCGGAGTACCAGCCGACCATGTACCACTCCAAGGTGATGATCGTCGACGGAATCTGGACTTCCCTCGGCTCGACCAACTTCGACAACCGCTCCTTCAAGCTCAACGACGAGGCGAATCTCAACGTCCGCGATCGCGACTTCGCCCGCCGGCAGGAGGAGATCTTCGCCGCCGACCTGCGCCGCGCCCGGCGCATCACCTGGGAGGAATGGCGCAGGCGTCCCCTCAGGGAGAAGGCGCTCGAGTGGATCGCGTCGCTGCTCCGCAGGCAGTTGTGACGGCGGGGCGAGGGGCCGATCGGGTCATCGCGTCTCGGGACGAATCAGCGCGAGGCGCGCTCCCCCCGCGATGAACCACGCGCCGACCGCGACCGCCCCCAGCTTCCACCCGAGGGGAATCATCGCGTCGGTGATCGTCCCGGTCCCGGAAGTCGACGCGAGCCACGAGCTGTAGGCGAAGGTCACGCCGGTGTAGGCGGCATAGCTGGCTGGCAGCGCCCACGGAAGCCGCCGCCTCCGGAGGCGCACCGCGAAGTCGATCGACACCAGCGTCCAGCCGAGCTCGAGCCCGAGCAGCCAGAACGGGACCTCGTACGGCGGAGCCGGCCGCCCGATCCACATCGCGTTGTATGCCACCTGGACCGCGCCGAGAATCGCGGTGACCGCGGCGTAGATGCGGACGAAGGTCAGCGTCATCGCCGGAGAGGGTATCGCGGAACCGACCGCGGGCGGAATCGTCACACCGGCGCTACACGCGCCCCCGCTCGCGCTGTTACGATGAGCGGGCGGCGCCCGCCGCGATTCGAGCTCCGGAGGACCCATGATCCGTTCGTGCTTCGCCGCGGCGCTGGCCGCCATGATCTCGATCTCCGCGATCGCGCAGGAGATGTCGTTCGAGGAGTACGAGCCGAAATCGACCCTCGTCGTCCCGCAGAATCCCGTTTCGCGCGCGAAGTATCCCTTCATCGACGTCCACAGCCATCAGCGGACCAGCCGCATGAGCGAGGCCGACGTCGCCGCCGTCGTCGCCGCGATGGATGCCATGAACATGGCGGTGATGGTCAACCTCAGCGGCGGAAGCGGCGAGAGCCTAGAGGCGGGTATCGCGACGCTCCAGGGTCCTCATCCGAAGCGATTCGTCGTCTTCGCGAACGTCGATCTCTCGAAGATCGACGAGCCGGGCTTCGGCGAGGCGGCCGCCCGCCAGCTCGAGCGCGACGTCCGCAGCGGCGCCGCGGGGCTCAAGATCTACAAGAACCTCGGCATGTTCCTCACCGACGCTTCCGGCAGGCGCGTTCCCACCGACGATCCGCGCCTCGATCCGATCTGGCGCAAGGCGGGGGAGCTCGGCATCCCCGTGCTAATCCATACCGGGGAGCCCGCCCCCTTCTGGCAGCCGGTCGACCGCTCCAACGAGCGGTGGCTCGAGCTCCAGCAGTTCCCGAACCGGCGGCGCGACGACCCGAAGTTCGCCTCGTTCGAACGGACCATGGCCGAACAGCACGAGCTCTTCCGCCGTCACCCGAAGACCACCTTCATCAGCGCGCACCTCGGATGGATGGGGAACGATCTGGCCCGCCTCGGCGCGCTTCTCGACGAGATTCCCAACATGTACACGGAGATCGGCGCGGTGCTCGCCGAGCTCGGCAGGCAACCGCGCGCCGCGCGGGCGTTCCTGATCGAGCACCAGGACCGCGTCCTGTTCGGAAAGGACAGTTGGGATCCTGCTCAGTATCCCGTCTACTTCCGAGTGCTCGAGAGCGCGGACGAGTACTTCGATTACTACCGCAGGCGCCACGCGCACTGGAAGATGTACGGGCTCGATCTCCCCGACGAGGTCCTCCGGAAGATCTATTACGAGAACGCCCTCCGGATCATGCCGGGGATCGATCGCTCGCTGTTCCCGGCGTCGCGCTGAGAGAGCGGCGACCTCATCCGCTTCCCTGCGCCGGGCTGCGCCGGCGCAGCATCCAGGCGGCGATCTCTCGCTGCTGCGGCGAGCCCCCCTCGAGCTGCCGCACGACGTTCGCGTGGTCGGCGTCGTCGCGGTTCTGGCTCAGCTTGAAGCTCGCCTCCAGCCGCGTGACGCGGATCTCCAGTCCGACGATGCCGCGCAGGTCCTTCTCGAGCAGATCGGGCGGCAGCGATTCCAGCGTGTATCCGGTGCCGCTCTCGAAGCGGGCCACCTGCGCCGAGACGAGCGCGATCAGATCGCCGCGTTCCTCGATCAGGCGGGGAATGCCCCACGCGTGGACGGCGACGTAGTTCCAGGTCGGGACGTTCGGCTCGGCGTACCAGCGCGGCGAGACGTAGGCGTCGGGCCCCTTGAAGATCGCGAGCACCTCGCGTGCGGGGTCGAGGGCCTTCCAGTGCGGATTCGCGCGCGCCATGTGGCCGAACAGGACGGGAGGGTCGCCCTCGACGAGCTCGAGCGGCACGTGCGTGGCTAGCGGCGACTCGCCGCACGAGACCAGCGTCGCGAACGGATGGCTCCGGATCACCTCCCGGATCTCAGCGTCGTCGCCGCGGTAAGACCGTGGAACGTACATCGCTCATCACCTCGGATTCCCGCGTGAAGTGTATCCCGGGCGGAGACTTCGATCCGCTCCGCAACGGCATCCGCGGAGAGTCGCCCGCCCGGCCGGCTGGACCGAAACCGCTCCGCGGGCGAGAATCGCCGCCGGAGGGGAGCGATGAGCCAGGGCGCAGGAAGCGATCGATCGAAGGTCTGGCGGCTGCCGAAGCGCGCCAGCTACGAGCGCGAGGTGATCGATGCGATCCTCGACGCGGGGCTGATCTGCCACGTCGGGATCGTCGAGCAGGGGGCTCCGATCGTCGTCCCGATGGGTTTCGCGCGGCGCGGCGGCGAGCTGCTGCTCCACGGGTCGAGCGCGAGCCGCCTCATGAAGGCGCTCGCGGCCGGCGTGGAGGCCTGCGTCGTCGTGACGCATCTCGACGGCATCGTCGTCGCCCGCTCCGGATTCCACTCGTCGATGAACTACCGCTCGGTCGTCGTCTTCGGCAGACCGCGGGCGATCACCGACGAGCGCGAAAAGCGCGAAGCGCTGAATGCTCTGGTCGACCATCTGATCCCGGGTCGCGCCGCGGAGCTCCGTCCCATGACCCTCGAGGAGTCGAAGATCACGACCGTCGTCGCACTCCCGATCGACGAAGCCTCGGCGAAGGTCCGCGTCGGCCCTCCGGTCGACGACGAGCCGGACTATGCGCTCCCCGTCTGGGGAGGCGTCGTTCCGCTCCGTCTCGCAGCGGGAGAGCCGCTCGCCGATGGACGAAGCGCGCCCGAGGTTCCGCTCCCTCACTCGGTCGGCCGCCTTCGCCGCCGTTTCGACGAACCGCCGTCCTGACGCGTTCAGAGCGCGAGCTCCCACGTCTGTCCGACCAGGTCGTGGCCGTAGCTGTGATGCCGCTCCTCGCGCACGAGCTGGTAGCCCTCGGCCTCGTAGATGTGCCGGGCCGCGTGGAGCACATCGTTGGTCCAGAGCGTGAGCGTGTGGTAGCCGGCATCCCGCGCGAAACGAGTGCACTCCTGCACGAGCCGCCGCCCGATGCCGAGCCCGCGCGCCGCCGGCTCGACGAGCAGCAGCCGCAGCTTCGCCACTCCTTCGCGGTCCGGATGGCGCACGACGAACACCGAGCCGACCCGCTCACCATCCTTCTCGGCGATCCAGCAGCGCTCGCCGCGCGGCTCGAAGTCCTGGATGAACCGGGCGACGATCTCCGCGACGAGCGCCTCGAACCGCTCGTCCCAGCCGTACTCGCGGTGGTAGAGCTCTCCGTGACGCTGCACCACCCACCCCATGTCGCCCGGCCGGTGCGGACGCACGATGTACGGCTCGCGATGCTCCGGCGGGGCGCCGAGGAGCGTCTCGATGGTCCGCATCGACCCGACGAGCCGCTGCTGCTCCCCCTCGCTCAGCCCGCCGAGCAGCGTCGCCACCTGGCCGCGCGAGGCCGCGTCGAGCGTCGCGAACGCCTCCCGCCCCGCCTCGGTCAGCGCCAGCAGTTGCTGCCTCCCGTCGCTCTCCGACGGGCGCCGCTCGAGCAACCCGCGCTGCTCGAACCCGCGCATGAGGCGGCTCAGATAGCCGGGATCGAGCCCCAGCTCCTGGCAGAGATGGCTCGCCGTGGTCCGCTCACGATGGGCCAGCTCGTAGATGACGCGCGCCTCCGTCAGTGAAAACGGAGTCCGGAGGAGTCCTTCCTGCAGCAGCCCGATCTGGCGGGTATAGAAGCGCGCGAAGCGTCGAACGCTCTCGATGCGTCGGGGCTGCTCGGTTCGGGCCATGGTCGGCGTCGGTCGGCGCGGCGCTCCCCGCCCCGATCGCCCCGGCCGCGCGCGGCCAGTCTACGGAACGATAGTTGCCGTAGTCAACTATCTTCCCTCCCGGCTGTTTTGCGCGGGCGTGGCCGGATCGTTTACGGCGAACCGGAGACATCGTTTACCCCCGGCGGGGAGAGGGAACGGGCGCCCGTAACCGGAATCCTCCCGGGCGTATTGCAGCGTGACTTCACCGGCGGAACGGCGTATGGTCATTGTATGTCGGGGAACCTTCCCCGGCTCTTCAGTCCCTCTGAACTGAGTCAGAGCCTCTGGACTCACCCTCTCAGCTTCCCATTCTCTCGAAGCGCGGCAACCGGCGGGATCTCCTCGCGGAGTGCCCGTCTGCTGGCTCGACGAGAGAACCGCCGGCAGGGCCCGGCCAGGAGATCCAAATGAAACTGTATGTAGGCAATCTCTCCAAGCAGATCACCGACGCGCAGCTCCACGACCTCGCGATTCCGTACGGGAAACCGGTTTCGGCGAACGTCGCCACCGAGCGCTCGAGCGGAGAGTCGAAGGGGTTCGGCTTCGTCGAGTTCGGCACGGCCGACGAAGCGCGCGCCGCGATCACCGGTCTGGACGGCAAGGACGTGAACGGGCAGGCGCTGAAGGTCAACGAGGCGAAGCCGCGCACCGACGCCCCGGCGCGTCTCTGATCCGATCACGAGCTCCGGGAGGGCGGCCCGCGTGGGCCGCTCTTCCTTCGATCTCCGGCCCAACGAGATCGCCACCCTCACCTTGCCGACGCCTGCCCAGAGACGTTGTGCGTCCGCATGGAAGAACCCGCACAGTTCCCGCACCGTCGAGCGATTTCGCCCAGTGACCGCCGGGAGCCAAAACGATGAAAGCCGCTGTTTCCAGCGGCTTGGATCAAGTTCGGATTGGTTGCGGGGGCAGGATTTGAACCTGCGACCTTTGGGTTATGAGCCCAACGAGCTACCAGACTGCTCCACCCCGCGTCACTGATTCGCTTCGCGCCGCGGAGGGCTCCGCGGCGGGGGCCGCCATTATCTTCAGCGACCCCGGTTGCGTCAAGGAATCCTGATAACTGACGGCTCCGGGTCGTTATTTCCCGCTTTCCGGGGGCATCGCGCTTCGCGCTCGCCCCCGGCTACATTCCGGCGCGCCCTCCGGGCGCTGAGTCTCGCGAGCCGAGGGGAGTCATGCGACGGGGGGGTCCCTGGGGGGCTCTCGTTCGGCCGCGGGTCCGGGGACGGCGGGGTCGGGGCGATCCGGGATAGCATTCGCCTTGCAACGCCCGCAGTCCGATGTCGCGCTCGCTGCCGCTGCTGCTGCTCCTCCTCCTGACCGCCGGGCCGGCGCTCGCCGGCTCGATCCTTCCCGGCTTCCGCGCCGAGAAGATCGCCCCGGCCGAGGGGTTCGTCACCTCCCTCGCGTTCGATCCCGCCGGGCGGCTCCATTACTCGGTCACCGAAGGGGGCATCTTCCGCCTCGACCCCTCCGGCTCGCACCGGATCACGACCCTCCCGACCGCCTCCACCGGAAACGCCGTTCTCCTCGGCATCGCCTTCCGCGGCGCCGAGATCATCGCCCACTACGTCGCCCCCGACTTCACCGCCGACCTGGTCTCGGCCGTCGATCCGGAAACCGGCGAGGAGCGCGTGATCGCTGAACTCCTCTGCGCGGGGGGAAAGCCGTGCTCGAGCGAGCACCACGGCGGCAACCCCATCGTGGCGCCCGACGGAACGATCTACGTCGGCATCGGCGACTACGGCGGAGGACACCTGGCCCAGATGCCCGACTCGCCGGGAGGAAAGATCTGGAGGATCGCACCCGACGGCACGGCGACGCAGTACGCGCGGGGCTTCCGGAATCCGTTCGACCTGGTGATGCACCCCGACGGGACGCATCTGATCGTGAGCGACAACGGCGCCGAGGGGGACGACGAGATCGCGATCGTGCGGGAGGGGGAGAACCACGGCTGGCCGTTGACCATGGGGCATCAGCCGCCGGTCGAGGGGATGACCCTGCCGGCGTACGTCTTCCCCGGGACGGTCGCTCCGACCGGAGTCGCCCTGGTGCGGGGGCTGCTCCCCGGCACGACCGGCCTGCTCGTCGGCGGCTTCGTCACGAAGGCGCTCTATTTCTTCCCCGACGTCGATGCAACGCCGCTCCGGCCGATCACGCTCTTCACCGAACTGCCGGGAGGGTTCTACCCGATCCTCGACGTCGTCCAGAGCCCGTCGGGAGAGATCGTCTTCGCGACGCCGGCGGCGATCTGGCGACTCGTTCCGCCGCCGCGGGGGGACGCAAACGGCGACGGCGAGGTGACGGCGGAGGATCTCGAAGCGCTCGCGCACGAGCTGGTCGACGGCGACGGGCCGTCGGTGCTCGAGATCCACGGCGGCAGCTACCCCGGGTCGTGGGGCGCGGACGTCAACCGCGACGGGGTGATCGACGCGCGCGATCTGGTCGCCTGGGTGCTGTTGCAGAACCAGAGGCAGCGGCCGGTTCGAAAGTAACCCCGGCTTACGCTTCGCCCCCCGGTTCGAGATCGGCCTCGGCGCAGACGAAGCAGGGGCCGCCCGAAAGGCGGCCCATCGAAAGGAGCTGCACCGAGGCGGGGGTCAGACCGTCTGCGTGACGCAGTGCTGGTCGAATGCGCTCATGAGCTCGTCGGCGAGCTCGGCGGCCTCGCGACCTTCGATGTCGTGCCGCTCCCACATCCGGACGACTTCGCCGTCGCGCATCAGCGCCATGGCGGGAGAGGAGGGGCGGTAGCCGGTGAAGTAGGATCGGGCGCGCTCGGTCGCGCTCTTGTCGTTCCCGGCGAAGACGGTGATCATCCGGTCGGGTCGCACGGCGTTGTTGACGGCCATGGCGACGGCGGGACGGGCCATGCCGGCGGCGCATCCGCAGACCGAGTTCACGACGACGAACACGGTGCCCTTCTTCCCGCCGAGGACGGTGTCGACGGCTTCGGGGGTGCGGGTCTCTTCGAAGCCGAGGCGGGTGAGCTCCTCGCGCATCGGCTGGACGAGTTCTTCGGGATACATGTCGAGTCTGACCTCCTTGTCCTGCTGAATGGCGCAAACAGGGTCGCCGCCCGAGGAATTGCGTTCTCAGCCGCGCTCGACGGTCGCGCGGGTCCGCGTCGTGGTCCGCCGTCCCTCGGCATCGGTCCCGACGACCCAGAGCTCGGCCCAGACCGAGCCGAAGAGGCGCTCGTCGGGAACGTGCTGTCGCGGACTCATCGCATAGCGCACCACTCCGAGCGCCGGCAGGCGGCGGGGGTGACCGCGTTCGTCGAGCTCAGCCGCGCCGAGCTCGGTCGAGTAGACGCGCAGCCCGCCGACCGTGAGGACGTCGACGCCGACGCGATCGATGACGATCGGAGCTCCGCCGACCTCGCGGATCGCGAGGGAGAAGGGGAACTCCCAGGTCGAGCCATCGACGTGGGTTGCGACGATCGGGTTGGGCTCGACCTCGATGCGGAGAGCGGCCCTCCCTTCCGGCACGCTGGCGGGCGGCGGCGCCGGCCGCACGCAGCCGAGGGCGAGGAGCATCGCGGCGGTGAGAAGGGGAGCGCGCCGCATCGAATCACATCCCGCCGTCGAGGTGGATCACGCCGCAGGCGATCCGGCCGCCGGCGTTGCCGGTCGGCTGGGTGGTGAGGTCGTCCGGATCGCTGTGCAGGACGATCGCCTTGCCGACGATCGAGTGCGAGCCGCTGCCGAGCGTGACCTCGCGCATGAGATAGGTCGCGTCGACGCGGCCGTTCGAGTCGGCCAGGACGTTGCCGAAGTCGCCGGCGTGGCTCGGATTCTCGTTCGGTGCGCCATGAGCCTTCCGGGTCGGGTTGAAGTGCCCTCCCGCCGAGCTCGCATCGGGGGCGCTGCAGTCGCCGAACTCGTGCACGTGGAATCCATGGACGCCCTCCGGGACGTTCCGGGCGTCGATCGAGACCAGCACGGCCGGGACCCCGTCCGCCATCGTCTCGGTGAAGCGGACCATCCCGCTCACGTTCGACCCGCTCTTCGCGTCGAGTGGCGCGGTCGCGGTGAGCGGCGGCGTGCGGATCGCGCAGGCCGCGCCGAAAACGAGCACGAGGGCGAGCAGCGGGAGCACCATCTTCTTCATCATCACTCCTCCTTCGATTCACCGGCTGGTGCCGAATCATAGACCAGCCCGCCCCGGAGGGAATGCAAGGGTCGTGTCGGAGGGGGCGTCGGGGTCGGGAGAGAGGAAAATCGACGCGCAGCCGGCTATCGCTGCGTCCAGGCCGCGACGCGCCGGGCGAGCCGCCCGAGGATCCCTTCCGAGAGCGCACCGTAGTACTGCGCACCCGCCTTAGCGACCGCGTCGGCGAGGGAGGGATAGGGCGAGACCAGCGTCGCGAGCCCGCCGATCTTCACTCCCTCCCGCTTCGCCAGGACGAGCTCCGCGATCAGCGTCGACGCGCCCGCGCAGAAGGCGTGCGCTCCGAGAATCCTCCCCCGGGCGCTCGTGACGATCTTGACGAACCCCTCGGTCGCCCGGTCGGTGACGGCGCGGTCGACCTCGGACATCTCGACCCTCCATGCGCGCACCTTGCTTTCCCCCCATCGCTCGACGGCCTGTCGCTCGGTCATGCCGACGCGGGCGAGCTCCGGATCGACGTAGACGGCCCACGGCACGTTCGAATAGTCGACCGCGCGACGGCCGGGGAACAGGAGGTTCCGGACGAGCGCGACCGCCTCGTAGGCGGCGACGTGGGTGAAGAGGAGATCGCCGTGGACGTCGCCGCAGGCCCAGACGCGGGGGGCCGTGGTGCGGAGCCAGCGGTCGGCGACGACGAAGCCGCCCTCGACGCGGACGCCCGCCGCGTCGAGCCCGAGGGACTCGACGTTGCCGCGGCGGCCGGTCGCGACGAAGATCTCGGCCGCCGCGAGCTCGCTCGTGCGCCCCGAGGCGTCGCGGACGGTGACGAGCTTCCGCCCTCCCTCGGCACGGGCGCGTACGGCGGTGGTGCGGAGGCGGACGTCGACCCCGTCGGCGCGGAGCCTCCGGAGGACCGCGTCGCGCACCTCGTCGTCCTCGCGCGCGAGGATCCCATCGCCCCGCTCGACCACGGTGACGTCGGAGCCGAAGCGGCAGAGGAGTTGCGCGAACTCGGTCGCGATCGCCCCTCCTCCGAGGATGATCACCGAGCGGGGAAAGGAGTCCTGCGCGAGAAACGAGACGTGATCGAGAAAGCCGGCGGCTTCGAGACCCTCGACCTCCGGGATGCGAGTTCGGGATCCGGTGGCGAGGACGACGTCTTTCGCGGCGAGCACTCTCGCTCCGACGGCGACCTCGCGCGGCGAGACCAGACGTCCTTCGCCGAAGATCACCTCGATCCCGAGCCGGCGGAACTTCTCCGGGTCGTCGTGCTTCTGCGTGATGCGCTGAGTCTCGCGCATCGCCTCCATCACGCTGCGCGCTTCGATCGCCGGTTCGACGGCGCTCAGCCCCCACCGTTCGGCGTGTCGCATGGCATGCGCGAGGCGGGCTGAGGCGACGAGCGCCTTGGTCGGAACGCATCCGGTCCAGAGGCAGTCGCCGCCGAGCGCTTCCTTCTCGACCAGGGCGACGCGCCGCCCGAGTCGCGCGCATCCCGAGGCCGTCACCAGCCCGGCCGTTCCTCCGCCGAGGACGACCACGTCGAAGCGCTCACGGGACATGGAGGGCGACCTCGCGCGTGCGCGGCCCGTCGAGCTCGACCAGCCAGACCCCCTGCCAGCGGCCGAGAAGCAGCCGCCCCTCCCGATACGGAATCTGCACGGAGACCCCGATCAGCGTCGAGAGCAGATGCGCGTCGGAGTTCCCCTCGCCGTGATCGAAGCGGACGTCCGGGACGAGCGCCTTCAGCGCGCGCAGCAGGTCGGTCCGGACGTCCGGATCGGCGTCTTCGTTGATCGTGAGCGCGGTCGTCGTGTGCGGAGTGAAGAGCGTGCAGATCCCCGCTCCGCCGGGCGCCAGTTCGCCCAGCGCCGCCTCGACCTGCGGCGTGACGAGCAGGATCTCCTCCCGGGCGCTCGTGCGGAACGAGAGGCTGCGGGAGCGCATGGAGGGAAGTTTAACGCCGGTGTGGTGCGGGCGTCTCGCCCGCCCCCGGGTGGGGGGCTCGCGCCGCGGATCGTGCAGAGTGGAGAGGCTCGAGATCTCGCCCGCGGGTCCACATGACGTGGCGCGAATGCAGAATGCAGAATGCAGAAGGCAGAATCCAAAAAGGGCGGGTGGCCTGGCTACCGTACGCGAATCCAGCCATCGGCCATTTCTGGATTCTTAATTCTGCACTCTGCATTTCGTCCTGTGGTTTCTGAGCAGTCTCGCGAGCCTGCACTCTCTGGCAACAGAACGCAAAAAGCAGCAGAGAGAGGGCCATCGCGCCCGTGCAGCGGCTCAGCCCTCGCGCTCGCGATCTGCACCCTGCGACCCCTCACCCTGACCCTCTCCCCGAATTTCATCCCCTTGCCAGTTTCAGCGACATCCCGGACGGGGAGAGGGAATCGCGCCGCGGATCGTGCAGAGTGGAGAGGCTCGAGATCTCGCCCGCGGGTCCATATGACGTGGCGCGAATGCAGAATGCAGAATGCAGAAGGCAGAATCCAAAAAGGGCGGGTGGCCTGGCTACCGTACGCGAATCCAGCCATCGGCCATTTCTGGATTCTTCATTCTGCACTCTGCATTCTGCATTTCGTCCTGTGGTTTCTGAGCAGTCTCGCGAGCTCTCCCCGAATTTCAGCCCCTTGCGGTTTCGGCGACATCCCGGACGGGGAGAGGGAATCGTTCGCCGTGAGCCCTCTCGATCCAGGAGCCAACGGAGAGGCTCGCGCCGCGGGATCGTGCAGAGTGGAGAACGCCCGAGTTGCCCGCGCCGCGCCCGGTCGGTATCATGCGCGCCGCCGGGAGAACGGGACGTCCACCGATGCGCTGGACGGGTGCACCGGCCAACCTCGGGAAAAACGGGAGAATCGACGGATGACCAACGTAATCTACCTCGTGCCGGTCGCGGGAGTCCTCGCACTGCTGTTCGCGTTCGCGCGCAGCGCCTGGATCCGAAAGCAGGATGCCGGAACCGCCGAGATGGCGACGATCGCCGGCCACATCCGGGAAGGGGCGATGGCTTTTCTGGCGCGCGAGTATCGCGTGCTGGCGGTGTTCGTCGTGGTGGTCTCGGCCCTTCTGGCGTGGGCACACGCGGCGCGGCCCGACAGCTCGGCGCTGATCGGGATCTCGGTGGCGGTCGGAGCGATCTGCTCGGGGCTGGCGGGCTACTTCGGCATGCGGGTGGCGACCTCGGCGAACGTCCGGACGGCGGCGGCGGCGCGCAGCGGCATCAACGGCGCGCTGCGGGTCGCCTTCGCGGGGGGGGCCGTCATGGGCTTCTCGGTCGTCGGCCTCGGCGTGCTCGGCCTCTCGATTCTCTACATCATCTATACGTCGCTGTTCGCCGGGCCCGATCCGCAGCAGACGATGCTTCGCGCGGTGACCGTGCTGTCGGGCTTTTCGTTCGGCGCCAGCTCGATCGCCCTCTTCGCCCGCGTCGGCGGCGGCATCTACACCAAGGCGGCGGACGTCGGCGCCGACCTGGTCGGCAAGGTCGAGGCGGGTATCCCGGAGGACGATCCGCGGAACCCGGCGGTGATCGCCGACAACGTCGGCGACAACGTCGGCGACGTGGCGGGGATGGGGGCGGATCTGTTCGAGTCGTACGTCGGCTCGATCGTCGGGGCTCTGGTGCTGGGGATGAATGCGACGAGCCTGGCGGGGGAGGCGTTCACGCCGAATCTGGTGCTGTTTCCCCTCTTTCTGGCGGCGATCGGGATCGTCTTCTCACTGGCATCGACGACGCTCGTGAAGATGAAGGAAGACGGCGATCCGGCGCGGGCCCTCCAGACCGGGCCGATCGTCGCCTCGATCCTGACCGTCGTCGCCGTCTGGTTCGTGGCGCAGTGGATGCTGCCCGAGACCTACCTGCTCGAGGGGCGGGAGTTCGATGCGACCGGCGTGTTCTTCGCGACGATCGCGGGGCTGATCGCCGGCGTGCTGATCGGGATGATCACCGAGTACTACACCTCGGAGGCGAAGCCGCCGGCCCGAGGCATCGCGAAGGACTCGCTCACCGGTGCGGCGACGAACATCATCTCGGGACTCGCCGTGGGGATGCGCTCGACGGCGCTTCCGATCCTCGTGCTCGTCGCGGCGATCGTCACCGCGTACGGCCAGGCGGGACTCTACGGCATCGCCATCGCGGCGCTCGGCATGCTGCTCACCACCGGCATCCAGCTCGCCGTCGACGCGTACGGACCGATCGCCGACAACGCAGGTGGCATCGCCGAGATGAGCCATCTCGGCAAGGAGGTCCGCGCCCGAACCGACAAGCTCGACGCCGTCGGCAACACCACCGCCGCCATCGGCAAGGGCTTCGCCATCGGGTCGGCCGCCCTCACCGCCCTCGCCCTCTTCGCCGCCTTCAAGACCACCGTCGGCCTCCGCATCATCGATCTGTCCGACCCCGAGGTGATGGGCGGGCTGTTCCTCGGCGCGATGCTGCCGTTCCTCTTTTCGGCCCTCTCGATGAAGGCCGTCGGCAAGGCCGCCTTCCAGATGATCGAAGAAGTGCGCCGCCAGTTCAGGGAGATCCCGGGGCTGATGGAAGGAACCGGAAAGGCCGACTACGCGCGCTGCGTCGACATCTCGACGAAGGCCGCGATCCGGGAGATGGTGATTCCGGGGCTGCTCGCGGTCATCGTGCCGGTCGTGGTCGGGCTCTACAGCCTCACGGCCCTCGGCGGGCTGCTCGCCGGCGTGACCGTGTCGGGCGTGCTGCTCGCGATCTTCATGGCGAACGCCGGCGGCGCCTGGGACAACGCGAAGAAGCACATCGAGGCGGGAGCCTACGGCGGGAAGGGGTCCGACGCGCACAAGGCGGCGGTCGTGGGCGACACGGTCGGAGATCCGTTCAAGGATACGTCGGGCCCGAGCCTGAACATCCTGATCAAGCTGATGTCGGTGGTGGCCCTCGTCATGGCGCCGCTGCTGATCTGAGCAGGCGCGGGCGGCGACGAGGCCGGGGACTCAGGCCGGCGTCTCTTCGGGCGCCTCCGACTCGATGCGCATCCGGTAGAACGAGCGCCAGACGAACACGAGGGCGATCGCGAGGAACACCGCCGAGAGCCCGAGGGTGAGGGTCTGGCGCCCCGCGCGCACGAGCTCGACCGCCAGCTCGACGGCGAGGAGCCCGAACAGGGTCGTGAACTTGATGATCGGGTTCATCGCGACGGACGAGGTGTCCTTGAAGGGATCGCCAACCGTATCGCCGACGACGGTGGCGGCATGGAGCGGAGTGGCCTTCTCCTTCAGCTCGAACTCGACGATCTTCTTCGCGTTGTCCCAGGCGCCGCCTGCGTTGGCCATGAAGATCGCCTGAAACAGGCCGAACAGAGCGATCGAGATGAGATAGGCGATGAAGAAGAACGGCTCGAAGCAGGCGAAGGCGAGCGTCGCGAAGAAGACGGTGAGGAAGATGTTGATCATCCCCTTCTGCGCGTATCGGGTGCAGATCTCGACCACGCGCTTGGAGTCCTCGACCGAGGCGCGCCTGGAGCTGGCGTCGAGATGGATGTGCTGCCTGATGAACTCGACCGCGCGGAAGGCCCCGGTCGAGACGGCCTGGATCGAGGCGCCGCTGAACCAGAAGATGACGGCCCCGCCGACCACCAGCCCGAGGAAGAAGCCGGGGTGGAGGAGCGAGAGCTTGTCGACGTTCTCGGTGAGCCCGGCGGTGAGCATGACGATGATCGAGAAGATCATCGTCGTCGCGCCGACCATGGCGGTCCCGATGAGCACCGGTTTGGCCGTCGCCTTGAACGTGTTTCCCGCGCCGTCGTTGTTCTCGAGGTGCTCTTTGGCGACGTCGAACCGCGGCTCGAATCCGAAATCGCGCCGGATCTGATCCGCCGCGCCCGGGAGCGACTCGATCATCGAGAGCTCGTAGATCGACTGCGCGTTGTCGGTCACCGGCCCGTACGAGTCGACGGCGATCGTGACCGGCCCCATCCCGAGGAATCCGAACGCGACGAGCCCGAATGCGAACACGGCGGGAGCGATCATCAGGCCGGCGGGGAGGGTCGCCGCCACCATCGCGGCGATGGCCATCAGCGTCGCGATCGCGCCTCCGAGCCAGAAGGCGCTGAAGTTCCCGGCGACCAGCCCCGAAAGGATGTTGAGCGACGCCCCTCCCTCGCGCGAGGCCGCCACGATCTCGCGCACGTGCTTCGATCCCGTCGAAGTGAATACCTTCACGATCTCCGGAATCACCGCCCCCGCGAGCGTCCCGCACGTGATGATCGTCGAGAGCTTCCACCACGCCGTCCCGTCACCACCCAGGCTCGGGATGATCATCCAGGAGAGCACGTACGTCACCGCGACCGACAGCAGCGAGGTGATCCAGACCAGACTCGTCAGAGGCGCCTCGAAGTCCATCTCGTCGGCCTCGCCCCACTTCGCCTTCGCGATCGCGTCGTTGATCAGATACGAGGCGCCCGAGGTCAGGATCATCAGGATGCGCATGGCGAAGATCCAGACCAGAAGCTGGACCTGCACCGTCGGATCGGGAACCGCGAGAATGATGAACGTGATCAGCGCGACTCCCGTCACCCCATACGTCTCGAATCCGTCGGCCGTCGGCCCCACCGAGTCCCCCGCGTTGTCCCCCGTGCAGTCGGCGATGACCCCCGGGTTTCGCGCGTCGTCCTCCTTGATCCCGTAGACGATCTTCATCAGATCCGACCCGATGTCCGCGATCTTCGTGAAGATCCCGCCCGCGATCCGCAGCACCGACGCTCCGAGCGACTCGCCGATCGCGAACCCGATGAAACACGGCCCGGCGTAGTCCCCCGGCACGAACAGCAGGATCCCGAGCATGATCAGCAGCTCGATCGAGATCAGCAGCATTCCGATCGACATTCCCGCCTGCAGCGGGATCTGATACGTCGGAAACGGCTTTCCGGCCAGCGCCGAAAAGGCCGAGCGCGAGTTCGCGAACGTGTTCACTCGCACGCCGAACCACGCCACCCCGTAGCTCCCCGCAATGCCGATCAGCGAAAACAGCAGGATCACGACGACCCGGTCCGCAGGAAACGACCGCAGCCCCCCGAAATACACCACCATCACCAGCCCGATGAAGACTTCGAGCAGCAGAATGAACTTCCCCTGCGTCAGCAGGTACGTCTTGCAGGTCTCGTAGATCAGCTCCGAGACCTCCCGCATCGACTCGTGCACCGGGAGCCGCTCGAGCCGCCGGTACATCACGACGCCGAACAGCAGCCCGAGGACGCAGACGCCGATCCCTCCGAGGAGCAGGTCGTGCCCGGTGAGCCCGAGGAAGTCGACCGAGGCGAGATCGGGGAGCACCAGATCGGCCTCGCTCCGGTGCTCGATCGGGGCGGCGAGCTCGGTCCCCTCGGCGGGGACGGCGAACGAGAGGGTCGGCGCGAGAAGCAGCGCGAGCAGTACGGCGCTCGCGAGACGGACCCCGGGGCTCTTCATGGCGCGCGGATTCTAGCGGATTTCGGTGAAGAGCGGACGACGAGGTCGGGGTCGGAGGACGGGACGAATGCGACGGCCCGGAAGAACGGTCGGGTCACGGTCGGCACACGGTCGGCACACGGACCGATGGCAGGACGGATGGGCGTACGGACACCACGCGCAGGAACGGACGGAATGACAGGACGCTGAAGTGACGCGTCCTGTCGGTCCCGTCCGTTTCCCGTCCGTCCCGTCGCGCCGGGCCTACTCCGGATCCGCCTGAATGAAGATCTGCACGCGGCGGTTGAGCTGGCGTCCGTCGGGCGTCGAGTTGGTCGCCCGCGGGCGCGACTCGCCGTAGCCGAATGCCGCGATCCTCGTCGCGGGAACGCCCTGTGAGACCAGGTAGTTCTCGACCGCCTGAGCGCGGCGCTCCGAGAGCCCCTGGTTGTAGACGTCGGTTCCGACCGAGTCGGTGTGGCCCGCGACCGAGACCGTCTGGTCGGGGTAGCGCGCCAGGACCGAGGCGAGCTCACGCACAGTCTCCCGCGAGGCCGTACGAAGCGAGGCCGAGTCGAAGTCGAACAGGATCTCGTTGCGCAGATTGACGTTCAGCGCGTCCTCGGCCGGCCGCTCGACTTCGATCCCTTCGATCTGCTCGAGCTCCCTCTGCTGCTGATCCATCCGGCGTCCGATCGCGGCACCGATCACGCCGCCGACCACCGCCCCCGCGACCGCTCCGGTCCGCGGATTGTCCGACTGATTTCCGACGGCCGCGCCTGCCGCGGCACCCGTCGCCGCTCCGATCGCCGCTCCCTGCTTGGTCCGCCGGTTCGGATCGTCGGCGCTGATGCACGCGAACGCGAACAGCGTCACCAGCGTCAGTATGAGTATCCTTCTCATATCCGTAGTCCTCCCTCTATCTCAGAGAGGGCCTGTACAAGGGATATGCCAGAACGGTTGCGGCCCAGCTCGCTCGGACTCGGCCGATTCCCGGCCGACGCAAAAAAAAGGGCGCCCCCGCTTCGGGGCGCCCTTCATCAGGGGAACGGGACAGGAGAGAGTTAACCGTTCGCCCTGACCTTGAGCTCGACACGGCGGTTCGACTGCCGCCCCTCGGCGGTCGCGTTGGATGCGCGTGGCTGCGACTCGCCCCATGCGACGGTGTCGAGTCGCGCCCGGCTCAGCCCGAGCATGCCGAGGTAGTCGGCCACCGAGTCGGCGCGGCGCTGCGAGAGCCTCGTGTTGTAGGCGTCGGAGCCGGTCGAGTCGGCGTGACCCTCGACCGAGATCGATGTGTCGCCATAGCGCTGGAACACGTCCGCCATCTCGGCGAGCGAGCTGCGCGAGAGCTGCCGCAGCGACGCCGAGTCGTAGTCGAACAGCACTTCGTTCCGCACCACGACGTTCAGCTCGTCCTCGGCCGTCCGGTAGACGTCGACCCCTTCGATCTGCCGGAGCTCGCGCTCCTGCTTGTCCATGTACGCCCCGATCCCCGCGCCGACCGCCGTTCCGGCGACCGCGCCGATGATCGCGCCTTTCCTGGCATCGCCGCTCCCGCGGTTGTTGCCGATCACCGCGCCGAGGATTCCGCCCGCAACCGCTCCGATGGCGGCTCCCTTGCGCGTCTTGTCGCGCGTGGTCGCAGGATCGGCGGCCCACGACGCGACCGAGAACAGCGACATCGCCACGACCATCACGAGTGCCGTGTACTTCTTCATGGTGAGACCTCCTGCGGGCTTTCCCGTCCCGCCCGTGCCGGACCCCCGGCCCGGCCGACTTGTCTTTTGACTGCAACTCCGATTCGATATCGGACCGATGCCCTCTCACTTCGCAACCGGAGTGCCACGGTTATTCGGACCGGGGCGAACGCGGCCCGGCGGGCTCGCGGCGGATGGAGGGGTGCGCGGCGGGATGGAGCGATGAGCGGGACGGCCACCGAGGGACTTCTCGCCAAGTATATGAAAAAAGGTGGGTTGCCGTTCAGGCAATTCGTCGAGGCCGCGCTGTACGATCCGGAATTCGGCTATTACGCCCGGCCGCGGAGCGGACTCGACTACGCCACTTCGGTCGACCTTTCCCCCGTATTTCCGTTCGCGCTGGGGCGCCTGGCGGAGGAGGTTCTGGCGCGTTCCGGCGACGGGTTGTGCGCGATCGTGGACATCGGCTGCGGTGACGGGACGCTGCTGGCGGAGATGCGCGAGGCGGTCGCTCCGGAGCTGCGGAAGCGCTGCCGGTTCGTCGGAATCGATCGGGCGGTGGGGCGACTCCGTCCGGAGCTCGCGGCCGATCGGGAGCTGCGGTTCGGGACCGACGCGTCGGCGATCGGCGAGCACGACGTCTCGCTGGTGGTGAGCAACGAGCTCTACGACGCGATGCCGTTCGCGCGGCTGGTCGGACGGGAGGAGGGGCTGCGGGAGCTGTGGGTGGTCGAGGGGGAGGGGGGGCTGGAATGGGACGAGCGGGAGGCGCCGGCCGAGTACGCGGCGTACTTCGAGGAGCGTGGGATCGAGCTGGAGCGGGGGCAGTTCGCGGACGTCTCTCTGGACTGGGGTCGCGAGTACGGGAAGATCGCGCGGAGCGTGAAGGGGGGGCTGCTGATCACGATCGACTACGGATTTCCGGAGGAGAAGCTGTTCGACGTGCGTGTGCGGCGGTGGGGAACGGCGGCGGCGTTCCGGCGGCACCGGCTGACGCGGGATCTGCTGGCGGATGCGGGAGCGCAGGATCTGACGGCGCACGTGAACCTGAGCGATCTGGTGCGTGCGGGGGAGGAGGCGGGGTGGAGGACGGTGGGGCTGACGCGGCAGGCGAGGTTCCTGATGGCGATCGGTGCGGCGGAGCATCCGCTGCTGGCGCCTCTCGATGCGATCACGGCGCCGGCGAGCGCGGAACAGGCGAGCGATCTCGCGGCGCTGCGCGATGCGGCGCGCCGCCTCGTGCTTCCCGACGGCATCGGCGACGAGATGCGCGTGCTGATTCAGGCGCGCGGCATCGAGCCCGACGACTGGAGCTTCGCGCGGGCGATCCGATGATGCGCGACGCGACCGGCCGTTTTACCTTGACTCCCCTCGGGTCGCGTCTAAAATAGGCGCTGGCGTCAGAGGGCACCGGATGGCCAACTATCTGATCATACTGATCGCCGCGCTGATCGTACTCTCCTTTCCAGTCATCACCCTGTTTCTGATCACGCCTCTGATCCGCGCGTCGAGAGAGTCGAAAGTCAAACTCGAGCCGTACGAGTGTGGCGTCGCCCCGACCTCGACCGCCTTCGACACCAAATTCTCGGTCCGCTATTTCCTCATCGCGGTCCTGTTCATCATCTTCGACGTCGAGACGATCTTCCTTTTTCCCTGGGCGATCCGGTTCAAACAGCTCGGCTGGTTCGGAGCGATCGAGATGGCGATCTTCATCGGCATACTGTTGATCGGATACTTCTACGCCTGGAAGAGGGACGTTCTCACATGGGTCTGATCGAGAATCGGTTCGACCCGAACATCCTCACGACCTCGGTCGACCGCATCTTCAACTGGGCGCGGAAATCCTCCCTCTGGCCGATGCAGTTCGGCCTCGCCTGCTGCGCCATCGAGATGATGGCCGTCCTCGACCCCCGCCACGACATGGCCCGCTTCGGCGCGGAAGTCTTCCGCGCCACCCCGAGGCAGGCCGACCTCATGATCGTCGCAGGCACGGTCACCGAGAAGATGGCCCCGATCGTCAAGCGCCTCTTCGAGCAGATGCCCGAGCCCAAGTGGGTCATCGCCATGGGCTCCTGCGCCACCTGCGGCGGCCCTTACGACACCTATGCCGTGACCCAGGGAGTCGACCGCATCGTCCCGGTGGACGTCTACGTGCCCGGCTGTCCCCCGCGCCCCGAGGCGCTGCTCTGGGGGCTGATGGAGCTCCAGAAGAAGATCGACAAGATGCACGTGCTCCGCAAGGGAGGAGCCGCCTACGATTTCGCGCGTCAGGCGATCCGCGATTCCTCCGATCGCCCGATGCACGAGGGACCGGCGCTCCGCGCCGAGCAGGCCGCGCAGCTCAAGCCCGCTCCCCTCGCCGGCGTCCGTCGCGCCCCCGCCCCCGCGAAACCGGCCGCCCCCCCGGCCGCCCCCTCCGCCGCAGCGAGCGCGACCGCCGTCGAGGAGGCCCCACCCCCCGAGCCCGCGGCCGTCCAGCAGCAGGTCGCCGCCGCCGAGACCAGCCCCGCCCCTCCCGCCCCCACCACCGGCGCTTCGCCCGACGTCCCCTTTCACGACGAGACCCTCACCCTCCCCGAGCGGATGAAGCTCGCCGCCGAGATGGAGGGAGGGCTCGAGATCAAGTTGTTCGCCGCCATGGCCCAGACCGACTGCGGCGCCTGCGGTTGGGACTGCCAGGGCTACGCGAACGCTCTGGCCACCGGAGAGACCAACGACGTCTCGCTCTGCGTTCCCGGCGAGGAGGAGACCCTCGACGAGCTCGTGAAACTGATGAAGGAGGCGGGAAAGGAGATCGAAGGAGGCTGACGCGGGCGTCGCATCCGAGAGTCGGATTGGGGGCTCGATCCCTCGAGCCTCGAATCGGATCCTCCCACGGATTCCGGATCGTCCGATGACCGACCAGCCTGATACGCAGAAGTCAGGGGAGACCCCCATCCCGGCCGGCCGCGGGATCGAGGAGATCCTCGCCGATCCGCTCCTCGCGGGCGCGACCGCACCTCTGCGCGACGCCGTCCTCGAAGCGGCCGAGCTGTTCGGGGAGCTCACGCTCGTCGTCGACCGCGAACGCATCCGCGAAGTCTGCGAGAGCTTCAAGCGCGACGGCTACGTCTATCTCGTCGATCTGACCGCGGTCGATTACTCCGCCTACCCGGGACACGCCGGCGATCTCCGGTTCGCCGTCGTCTATCACCTCTACTCCTTCGAGAAGAACGCGCGCGTCCGGCTCAAGGTCCGCGTCGCCGAAGGCTCGAGCGTCCCCTCGGTCACCTCCGTCTGGAAGACGGCGAACTGGCCCGAGCGCGAGACCTGGGACATGTTCGGCATCGAGTTCGAGGGACATCCGAACCTCGAGCGCATTCTGATGTGGGACGAGTTCAACGGGCACCCTCTCCGAAAGGACTTTCCGGTCCGCGGCATCGACACCGGCGCACGCATCTATCCGGAAGTGTTCCCCGCCGGCGGCGGGCCGATGGCGGGCTCGACCGGCAAGAACGCCGCGGACGTGAACCTCTACAAAGAGGAGTGGGTGGCGTACGGAACGGCGCCGGTGATCCAGCCAGCGCCGCCGCCGCGGCCGGCGATTGCGCCGCCCGCCGAGCCGTCGAAGCCGGCGAAGCCGGCGCCGGAGGGGGCCCCGGCCGAGCCGCAGTCGCCCGCCGCGGCCGCTCCGCCGGCGGCCACGGTCCCCGCGACGACCTCGGATGCGGCTGCGTCCGAGGCGGCGCCCGAAGCGCCTGCGCCGGCGGCGCAGACCACGGGGGCCTCCGGCGACGCGCCGTGGCACGACGAGACGCTGATCCTGGGCGAGCGGATGGAGCTCGCGAAGGGGCGGCCGCTCAAGGACCTGCTCTTCGCGGCGATGGCGCAGACCGATTGCGGCGCATGCGGCTGGGACTGCGAAGGCTACGCCGAGGCTCTCGCCTCGGGCGAGACCAGCGACATCACGCTCTGCGTCCCCGGCGAGACCGAGACCGAGGACGAGCTGCAGAAGCTCATGACCGAGGCGGGGAAGCTGAGGAAAGACGAGGGATGACGACGACACCCGACAGCGGCACGATGCTCAACGTCCGGGAGATGGAGATCAACTTCGGGCCGCAGCATCCTTCGACTCACGGCGTGCTCCGCGTCGTACTCAAGGTCGACGGCGAGCGCATCCTCGAGGCGAAGCCGGTCATCGGCTACCTCCATCGCGGCACCGAGAAGCTGTTCGAGAACATGAACTACCCGCAGTGCGTGCCGCACACCGACCGGATGGACTACGTCGCCGCGGCGACCAACAACCTCGGCTTCGTCGAGACGATCGAGAAGATCATGGGGATCCGCGAGCAGATCCCCCGCCGGGTGCAGATCATCCGCGTCATCCTGTCCGAGCTCCAGCGGATTTCCTCGCACCTGCTCTGGCTCGCGACGCACGCGATCGACCTCGGCGCGATGACTCCCTTCTTCTACACCTTCCGCGAGCGGGAGGAAGTCCTCGACCTGTTCGAGGAGTACTGCGGCGCCCGTCTCACGCTCAACTGCATGAAGATCGGCGGCCAGCCGTACGAGGCCACGCCCGCCTTTCTCGAGCACGTCGCGGCGTTCGCCGCGAAGTTCGACGCCGCCTGCGACGAGTACGAGGCTCTGCTGACCAACAACCGCATCTGGAGGCGCCGCACGGTCGGGATCGGCGTTCTCTCCCCGGAGGACGCGATCGACTGGGGGGTGACCGGGCCGCCGCTCCGCGGCTCCGGCGTCGACTGGGACCTGCGCAAGGTCAGGCCCTACGAGATCTACTCCGAGCTCGACTTCGAAGTCCCGCTCGGGAAGAACGGCGACACCTATGACCGCTACCTGGTCCGGATGGAGGAGATGAGGCAGTCGACCCGGCTGCTCCGTCAGTGTCTCGAGAAGATCGCCGAGACGCCCGAGGGCGACCTCAAGGCGAAGATCTCTCGCGTGATCCGTCCTCCGGAAGGGGAGGTGTACCACTCGATCGAGTCGCCGAAGGGGGAGCTCGGCTACTACGTGGTGTCGGACGGCAAGAGCCAGGTCGGATACCGGATCCACGTGCGGCCTCCCTCGTTCATCAATCTGCAGGCGCTGCCGGCTCTGGCGAAGGGGCACCTGGTGTCGGATCTGGTGGCGCTGATCGGGACGATCGACATCGTGCTCGGGGAGGTGGACCGGTGACGGCGAGCGGCGCGTCGGTGGTCGCGATCTTCGCGAGCATCCCCGATCCGGTCATGCGATGGCTGGTCTGGCCGACGCTGAAGTTCATCGTCGCCTTCATCGTCGTGCAGGCGATCGTGGCGGCGTTCACGCTGGTCGAGCGGCGCGTTCTCGCCTTCATGCAGGCGCGGCTGGGCCCGAACCGGGTCGGTCCCTGGGGCCTGCTGCAGTTCATCGCCGACCCGATCAAGCTGATGCTCAAGGAGGACATCGTCCCGGCGGGCGCGCAGAAGGTGCCCTACTTCCTCGCTCCGATGCTCCCGCTGATTCCGGCCTTCATGGTGTTCGCCATCATCCCGATCGGGCCGCCGCCGCACTTCGAGATCACCTCGGTCAACATCGGCGTGCTCCTGGTGCTGGCGCTGACCTCGACCGGAGTCTACGGGCTGATCCTCGGCGGCTGGGCGTCGAACAACAAATTCTCGCTCATGGGCGGCCTCCGGTCGGCCGCGCAGATGATCTCGTACGAAGTGCCGTTCGCGCTGTCGATCGTCGGCGTGCTGATGATCGTCGGGACGCTCGAGCTGCGCGACATCGTGATCTACCAGGAGCGCCACGTCTGGAACGTCATTCCCCAGATCGTCGGGTTCTTCATCTTCCTGGTGGCGATGATCGCGGAGAACAACCGCGCGCCGTTCGACCTGCCGGAGGCCGAGTCGGAGCTGGTCGCCGGGTTCCACACCGAGTACTCCGGGATGAAGTTCGCCCTCTTCTTCCTCGCTGAGTACGCGGCGATGCTGGTGAACTCGAGCCTGGCGGTGATCCTGTTCTTCGGCGGATGGACCCTGGCGATGGGGGAGATGGGGCTCACCACGCCCCTTCTGTCGAGCTGGGGCTGGCCGGGAGCGATCCTCGGCGGCCTCATCTTCGTGACCAAGGTGATGATGTTCATGCTCCTGTACGTGTGGTTGCGCGGGACGTTCCCGCGCTTCCGCTTCGACCAGCTCATGGAGCTCGGGTGGAAGTGGATGATCCCGCTCGCGCTGGTGAACATCGCGGTGACGGGGCTGGTCGTGCTGGCCATCCAGGGGAGCGGTGCCTGATGTACGTGAACCGGCAGAAGACGAAGTGGACCGACAAGTACCTGCTGCTCGATCTGTTCGAGGGAATGCGGACGACGTGGCGGGAGCTGTGGAAGCCGAAGGTGACGATCCGATACCCGGAGGAGCGGACCGAGCCGAGCGACCGGTTCCGCGGCATGTTCCGCTTCTCGTTCGAGCGCTGCATCGCCTGTAAGCTCTGCGCGATCGCGTGTCCGATCGACATCATCTACATTGACGTCCACGACGAGACGCTGGAGGTCGACGGGAAGAAGAAGAAGGTCAAGGTCCTCGACCGCTACGACATCGACGTGAAGCGCTGCATGTTCTGCTCGCTCTGCGAAGAGGCGTGTCCGACCGATCCGAAGTCGATCTGGCTGACTTCGAAGACCTACGAGCTCGCCTCGTACGACCGGAACGATCTGTACTTCAACATGCAGGAGCTCGAGTACTGGGACGATCGCCCGTACTACCCGACCCTCGAGGAGAGCGCCCGGAGGGCGGGCCTGCTCGAGGACGAGGAGACGAAGGTCGTGGGCGAGCTGCCGGGGGAGACGCAGTGATGGATCAGGTCCTTTCCGCAGTCCCGATGCTCGTGTTCTTCATTCTCGGAACGGTTGCCGTCGGCAGCTCGATCCTGGTGGTCGCGATGCGGAGCCCGGTGCACTCGGCGCTGTTCCTCCTGCTGACGTTCATCTGCGTCGCCGCGCTGTTCATCCTGGCGCACGCCGAGTTCGTCGGCGCCGTCCAGCTCCTCGTCTACGCGGGCGGCATCATGGTCCTGTTCCTTTTCGTGGTGATGCTGGCGAACGTGCGCGACGTTCCCGGAACGCGGATGATCTCACCCTACTGGAAGGGAGGCGTCGGGGTCGGGATCGCGCTCTTCCTCATCTTCGCGTCGATCCTGCGGAGCGGAGCGTACGCCGATCCCGCCCGTTCGACCGACCCGCTGCGGGAGCACGAGGTCACGCGCATGCGGCCCGTCGCGACCCCGCAGGGGACCGAGCAGCGGCCCGTCCTCGTGATCGACGTGCAGGGGAACACCGAGGCGATCGGCATGGAGCTGTACACGAAGTACCTCGTGCCGTTCGAGGTCGCTTCCCTGTTCCTGCTCGTGGCGATGATCGGCGCGATCGTCATCGGCAAGCGGAACCTCGCTGCGCTCGAGGAGGAGACGGTTCCGCCGTTCATCGCGGAACGGGCCGCGACCGAGAAGCGCGAGAAGGAGGCGATCGGTGCCTGATTCCTCCGCATGGCTGCTTCTCTCCGCCACGCTCTTCACCGTCGGGCTCGTCGGGGTCATCCTCCGGCGCAACATCATCGTCATCCTGATGTGCATCGAGCTGATGCTCAATGCCGTCAACATCAACTTCGTGGCGTTCGCGAACCGCCTCGCGTCGCTCGAGGGGCAGATCTTCCCGATCTTCATCATCGCCGTCGCGGCGGGGGAGGCCGCGGTCGGCCTCGCGATCACGATCCAGCTCTACAGGTTGCGCAATACCGTCGAGGTCGACGTGGCATCGGAGCTCCGCGGCTGAGCCGCGGCTCCATCCCGCCACGCGGGAGCCGCCGAATCGTCGGAGGCTGCCGTGTGCCGGGTCGGTCCCTGCACCTCGGAAAGTCGAGTTGAAGGCGCGCTGCGGTGCGCCGGAGTCGAAATGGACATTGCATCCGTCTTGTGGCTCGTTCCGGCGCTCCCCCTTCTGGGGGCGCTCATCAACGGCTTCCGCGCCGTCGACCAGCCCTTCCGCCGGAAGAGCCGGAAGCTGACCAATCTCGTCGCCCTCGGCTCGACCCTTCTCTCCGCGATCATCGCGACGTTCTACGTCGTCGTTCCGTATGCGCGCCACGGAGCGCACGAGGCGTTCGAGACGGTCTATTACACCTGGATCCCGAGCGGTCTGGGACCGGTCGCCGGCGGGCTGCTCGCCGATTTCTCCGTCGAGCTCGGCTTCCAGGTCGATCCCCTCTCCGCCACGATGATGATGATCGTGACCTGGATCGGCTTCCTGATCCACTTCTATGCGACCGGCTACATGGCGCACGAGAGCGGGTACACGCGCTTCTTCTCGTACCTCAATCTGTTCATGTTCATGATGTTGCTCCTCGTCATGGGGAACAACTTTCTCGTGATGTTCGTCGGATGGGAGGGAGTGGGGCTCTGCTCGTATCTGCTGATCGGCTTCTACTACGACAAGACCTTCGCCGCCGACGCCGGGAAGAAGGCGTTCATCGTCAACCGGATCGGCGACTTCGGATTCCTCCTCGGGATCCTGCTGATCTTCTGCTGGTTCGGCACCTCGGACTTCACCGACGTGTTCGCGCTCGCTGCCGCCGAGCCGGGGCGGTTCGAGGGGATCGCGACGGCGATCTGCCTGCTGCTGTTCCTGGGAGCGGCCGGCAAGTCGGCGCAGATCCCGCTCCACGTCTGGCTTCCCGACGCGATGGCGGGCCCAACTCCCGTCTCCGCGCTGATCCACGCCGCGACCATGGTGACCGCCGGCGTCTACATGGTCGTCCGCTCGAACGTGCTGTTCCGCCTCTCGCCGACCGCGATGCTCGTCGTCGCGATCGTCGGCGCCGTCACGGCGCTGTTCGCCGCGACCATCGGCACGACCCAGAACGACATCAAGAAGGTCCTCGCCTACTCGACCGTCTCGCAGCTCGGCTTCATGTTCCTCGCCGCCGGCGTCGGCGCCTTCACCGCCGCGATCTTCCACCTCATGACCCACGCATTCTTCAAGGCGTGCCTCTTCCTCGGAGCCGGCAGCGTGATTCACGGGTGCAACGGCGAGCAGGACATGCGCCGCATGGGGGGCCTCCGCAGGTACATGCCGAGGACGCACTGGACGTTCCTCGTGGCGGCGGTCGCGATCGCCGGGATCCCGCCGCTCGCCGGCTTCTTCTCGAAGGACGAGATCCTCCGGTCGGCGTTCGTGAAGCGCTTTCCCGAGCTCGGCGCCCCCTGGGCGGGCATGCCGGTCCTGCTCTGGATCATCGGCATGACGGCGGCGACTCTGACCGCCTTCTACATGTTCCGCGCCTACTACATGACCTTCCAGGGGGAGTATCGCGGCGCGGTGGCGGCGGGCGCGCAGGCGACCGAGCCGGAGCACAAGGGGCAGGAGCTGATCGATCCGCACACGCGGCTCAAGCCGGTGAGCGAGCCGAAGGCGGAGACCGACGAGCACGGCGGGCCCGGGCATGCGGCGGTGCCGCACGAGTCATCGCCGTCGATGACGGTCGTGCTCGGCATCCTGGCGGTGCTGTCGGTGGTCGGCGGATGGGTGGGGCTGCCTCTCGGCGCGTTCGGGATCCATCAGCCGAACGCGTTCCAGAGCTGGCTCCTGCCGGTGCTCTGGCCGACCGGGGGATCGGCGTTCGAGCTCCCGCATGCGTCGGTGGCGACCGAATGGATCCTGATCCTGCTTTCGGTCGGCGTGGCGGTGGCGGGGATCGCGATCGCGCGCACCTTCTACACCGATCCGACGTGGAGCCGCCCGCGGGCGCTCGCCGAGCGATTCCCGGCGATTCACCGGCTGGTCGAGAACAAGTATCGGGTGGACGAGATCTATCAGGCGAGCGTCGTTCGCGGGACGATCGTGCTGGCGAGCGCGCTGGCGTGGTTCGACCAGCGGATCGTCGACGGGCTGGTGAACGGTGTGCGGCACGTGACCGTGATCGTGTTCGGGTGGGGGTCGGAGCTGTTCGACCGCTTCGTGGTCGACGGAGCGGTGAACGGGCTCGCGTGGAGTGCCGCGCGCGGATCGTTGTTGATCCGGCGCCTGCAGACCGGACTGGTGCAGAGCTACGCCCTGATCATGGGGAGCGGCATCGTGCTGCTCGTGGTGATCTACCTGCTCCGCAGGTGGTGAGCGGAGAACGGAGAACGAGCCCGCGCCGGTGGACGGACGGGCGGCAGAGGAGAACGAGAATCGATGGGTCTGTACAGCGGTGAGTTCCCGATTCTGTCGCTGATCACCTACATCCCGCTCGCGGGAGCGATCGTGCTGCTGATGTTCCCGAAAGAGAACACGGGCGCGATCCGCACCTGGGCGACGGCCGTGGCCGCGATCGACCTCGCGCTCGCTCTGCCGCTCTGGTGGCATTTCGAGCGCGGTGCCGACGCTCCTCTGTTCCAGTTCTGGGAGAGAGCGAGCTGGATCGACGCCCTCGGCGTCCAGTACCTCTTCGCCGTCGACGGCATCGCCCTGATCCTGGTCCTGCTCACCGTCCTCATCGGGCTGATCGCGATCTATTCGTCCTACAGCGCGATCACCACCCGCCAGAAGGAGTACTACGTCCTGATGCTCTTCCTCCAGACCGGGATGATCGGCGTGTTCTGCGCGCTCGACTTCTTCCTGTTCTACGTCTTCTGGGAGGTCATGCTCGTCCCGATGTACTTCCTGATCGGCGTCTGGGGCGGCCCGCGCCGGCTCTATGCGTCGATCAAGTTCTTCATCTACACTCTGACCGGATCGGTGCTGATGCTGCTCTCGATCCTCGCGCTCTGGTTCTTCAACAGCGGAGGGATCCCGTTTTTCGGCATCGCCGGTCTCGGCAACGAGTCCACCTTCGCCGTCCTCCAGTATCACGAGATCGGCCACCTCATCCCGCCGGACCTCCAGTTCTGGATCTTCATCGGGTTCTTCCTCGCGTTCGCGATCAAGGTCCCGATGTTCCCCTTCCACACCTGGCTGCCCGACGCGCACGTGGAGGCCCCGACCGCCGGCTCGGTGATCCTGGCCGCCATCCTCCTGAAGATGGGGACCTACGGCTTCGTGCGCTTCTCGCTTCCGATTCTTCCCGACGCGACCCATCAACTCACGATCCCGGTCGTGGTGCTCGCGATCATCGGCATCATCTACGGCGCCCTGGTCTCGCTCGTCCAGAAGGACATGAAGAGGCTCGTCGCGTACTCCTCGGTCTCGCACCTCGGGTTCGTGATGCTCGGCATGTTCGCCCTCAATCCGATGGGCGTGAGCGGGTCGGTGCTCCAGATGATCAACCACGGCATCTCGACCGGCGCGCTCTTCCTTCTGGTCGGGATCATCTACGAGCGGCGCCACACGCGGATGATCGCGGACTATGGGGGGCTGGCGAAGGTCATGCCCGTCTACGCGACGTTCTTCCTGATTGCGGCGCTCTCGTCGATGGGCCTGCCCGCGCTGAACGGCTTCGTCGGCGAGTTCACGATCCTTCTCGGCGCGGTCAACCGCAACATCTGGTGGGGCGTCGCCGCCGCGATCGGCATCGTGCTCGGAGCCGCCTACCTGCTCTGGCTCTATCAGAGAGTCTTCTGGGGACCGCTCGACAACCCCGACAACCGCGATCTGGTCGACGTCCGGCTCTTCGGGCGTGAGGGGTGGACCCTCATCCCGCTCGTCGCCCTCATGATCTGGATCGGCGTCTATCCCAAGCCGATGTTCGATCTGCTCGAGAAGCCGGTGACCTACATCATCGAGAAGGCGAACCCGGGATATTACGCGGCCGGGCGGTTGCCCCCCTATCCCGCGCCTCCGGCGGCGCCGGCCGGGAGTGAAGCGCACGCCCGGGTCGCGGGCGAGGCGGCGCAATGACGTGGAGCGACCTGATCTGGCTGGCTCCCGAGATCGTCGTCGCGCTCGGCGCGTCGTGGCTCGTGCTGGCCCCCTTCGTCATGCGCGGATCCGGCGTCGGTGCCGCGAAGTGGCAGATGCTCGCGATCCTCGCGGTCGCGGGCGGGGTCCTCGTCTGGGCCTCGAACACGGTCACCGGCATGGAGCAGAGCAGCATGTTCCGGGCGATGTTCGTTCTCGACGGGTTCGCCGTCTTCTTCAAGCTCCTGTTCGTCGGTGCGATCGCCCTGATCGTGCTCCTGTCGGAGGACTTCCTGAGGGAGGCTCGCTACTCGCCGTGGGAGTACTTCTCGCTCATGGCGTTCGCTCTCTGCGGGATGATGTTCATGGTGTCGGGGGTCCATCTGATCTCGATCTGGATCGGGCTGGAGCTGCTGTCGCTCTCGAGCTACGTCCTGGCGGGTTACTTCAAGGATGAGGCGGTCTCGACCGAGGCCGCGATGAAGTACTTCATCCTGGGGACGATCAGCTCGGCGATCCTGCTGTACGGGATGTCGCTGATCTACGGCGTGACGGGGTCGCTGGCGCTCATGGACATCAGCCGGACGCTGTCGGGGCTGCTGTCGAACGACGTGCTCGTGTTCGGAATCATCCTGCTGGCGGCGGGGCTGAGCTTCAAGGTCGCGGCGGTGCCGTTCCACGTCTGGACGCCCGACGTCTACGTCGGGGCGCCGACGCCGGTGACTGCCTTCCTCTCGACCGCCTCGAAGGCGGCCGCGTTCGCGATCTTCGCGCGCATCTTCTACATGGGGCTCTCGGAGTTTCATCTCGACTGGTCGGGAGTGATCGCGGGAATCGCGGCGCTGTCGATGATCGTCGGCAACCTCGCCGCGATCACGCAGGACAACGTCAAGCGGATGATCGCATGGTCCTCGATCGGTCACGCGGGCTACGCGCTGCTCGGAATCCTCGCGATGAGCGAAGCCGGTCTGATCGCGATCGTCGTCTACATGGTCGTCTACGTCTTCGCGACGATGGGGATCTGGGCGCTGGTCCTGATGCTGCGCCGCCGCGAGTATGCGGGGGAGAGCGTGGCCGACTTCGCCGGCCTCCACGCGCGCGCCCCGCTCTGGGCCTTCGCGATGGTCGTGTTCCTGCTCTCGCTCGGCGGCATTCCGCCGACCGCCGGGTTCATCGGTAAGTACTATCTGTTCCTCGCCGCCGTCGGCGCCGGATACGCGTGGCTGGCGGTGATCGCGGTGCTGATGTCGGCGGTCTCGATGTTCTACTACTTCAGGCTGGTCGTCGCGATGTACCTGCGGGACGACCCGGGTGCGGAGCTCGTCGGGGGAGGCTCGATCAGGCTGGTGGCGGCGGCGTGTCTCCTGATCACGCTGGGGCTGGGCGTGGCGCCGCAGCCGATGCTGGAGGAGGTCGGCCGCTCGCTCCAGTCGCTGATCGCCGTCACGCTGAGGTGAATCGGTGGCCGGGGACGACCAGCGGGGATGGTGGAAGGCTTTCGCCGAAATCACGGCGCTCGGTCTGACGTTTCCGCTCGCGATCGGGATCGGGTGGGGGGCGGGGTGGTGGCTGGACGCGAAGCTCGGCACCGGTCCGTGGCTCAAGTTCATTCTGACGGGGCTCGGCATCGCCGCGGCCTTCGTCCAACTGTTCCGCATTGCAGCCCGAATCGAGCGTACCGACCGCCGGTCCCGAAGGGGAGACCACGATCGCCAGTGACGAGGCGGCCGAGGAGCGGGCTCTGGTTCGGCGGATCGTCCGCTTCTCGATCGCCGCATGGATCGTGATGGCGGCGATCTGGGCGTTGCGCGCGGAATGGTGGGGTCTGGCTGGATTGACTTGCAGCGGAGCCGTCGTTATCATCAACTTCCTCTGGCTGGAGGAGATCATTTCGCATGTTCTCCGGCCGGCACCCCGCGCGAATGCGTGGCGGTTGGGAGTCAGGGCTCTGGCGCGCTTCGCTCTCTTCGGGGTCGCGCTCGCGGTCTCGATCTTCGTAGTTCGTTTCAACCCGCTCAGTGTATTGTTCGGATTCTCGATCCTCGTGATCGGGATCGGGTGTGAGGTCCTGTACGCGGTTTACCGGGACGGTGGACGGGCTGCGTGAGCCGGGCGAGACGAATCTCCTGGAACGACTGAATGCATCACGAAACCTCGATCCTCTACGGCCCGGTCAACGCGATCGCGAAGAAGCTCGGCTTCTATCTGCCCGATCACGTCATCATGGCGCTGCTGGTCCTCGCCATCAGCCTCATCGTCTTTCCTCTCCTCACGCGGCGCCTCTCGAGGGACGATCCGAGCTCCTTCCAGCAACTGCTCGAGCTCATGGTCCACGGTCTCAAGGGCCTGCTCGAGGACGTCGTCGGCCACGGCGCGGGCAACCGCTACCTCCACATCATCGGCGCCTTCGCCGTCTTCATCTTCTTTTCCAACATCCTCGGCCTGTTCTACTTCCTCCAGCCGCCGACCGGCAACGTCAATACGACCTTCGCCCTCTCGCTCTCCGCCTTCCTCTACTACAACTGGCAGGGGATCCGGACGCAGGGGCCGGGGCGTTACGCGCTGCACTTCCTGGGGCCGGTCCTCTGGCTCGGCCCGCTGATGTTCGTCATCGAGATCATCGGGCATCTGGCCCGGATCCTTTCGCTCGGGATGCGCCTTTTCGGAAACATCACCGGCGAGCATACGGCGACCGGCATCTTCATGGGGATCTTCCCCCTGGTCCTTCCCTGGGCGATGATGTGCCTCGGCATCTTCGGAGCCGTCCTGCAGACGTTCGTGTTCATCATGTTGACGATGGTGTATATCGGCGGAGCGGTCGCCGTCGAAGAGCATTGATCCCAACCGCATTCGAGAGAGGAACCGTATCCGGATCCATGAAAGGAGAATCGTGGTGAGAAGAATGAAATCGATCCTGTTCGTTGCCGCACTGCTGCTCGTGGCGACGACCGCATTCGCCCAGGAGGCGGTGGAGGGGGCCCCGGTGCAGGGGGGGGTGAGCTGGGGGCTGATCTCGGCGGCGTTCGTCCTCGGCATCTCGGCCGCGGCCGGCGCCATCGGTCAGTCGCGCGCGATCAGCGCCGCATGCGAAGGCATCGCCCGGAACCCGAGCGCCGCCGGCCCGATCCGTCTCGCGATGATCATCGGTCTCGCGCTGATCGAGTCGCTCGTCATCTACGCGCTCATCATCGCGTTCATCGCCGTCAACAAGTAGCCCGCGCACCCCGGAAAGCGTTCGAGGCCCGGCCGGCGGCCGGGCCTCTTTTCGTCTCCGGAGCTCCGGAGCCCGGTTCACGGCTGCGGTTTGGAGCTCTTGACCGAGGCGATGATGCCGATGCCGACGAGGGCAATCACGCCGACCCCGATCCAGACGGGCGGCGCCCCCATCAGATGCGCTCCGATGGCGAGCGCGATGATGAACACGATCCACCCGACCAGCGAAAGATTGAACCAGTTCACGGACGGCACCTCCAGGCGTGCTCGTCAGCAAGGGAAGTGCCACGCGCCATGACGCTCGCTTTCCGGCTCGCGGCTTCGTTCTCGAGCGCCGGCCTGCATTCTGGGGAGAGGGGTGATGACGACCGGGTGCGGGCAATTCCGCACGACGCCCAATCCAGTGGCATACTCTCGAACACACCCCCCATGAACCCGTGACCCCCTGCTGCGCCGACTCCTGATCGCCCTCACCATCGTGGCGCTGCCGGCGCTCGTCGTCTGGCGGGCGACGCGCCCCGACGCGATCCCGGTTCGCGCCGCGACGATCGACCGCGGCCGCGTCGAGCGGAGCGTCGCCAACACCCGCGCGGGAACCGTCAACGCCTGCCGCCGCGCGAAGCTCGCGCCGCCCTCGGGCGGCTGCGCTTCCTGTCCGTGAGGGCGATCGCGTCGAGGCCGGTCAGATCCTGTGTCCTGACCTCCGCCGCCCTCAACTTGGCCATCCGTGGCGGTGAATGCCCGGCAGCAAGCCGCGCCAGCAAGCGCTTCGGATTCACGGTCGCCGGGCCGGTGCCGACAATCCAGGAATGATCTTTGGCTGGATTTCGCCGGCAAGATGTCATGGCGATGTCAGGGCGAGATGATCGGACGGCGGTGCTCACTCCAGTCGCCGGACCAGTTTCAGCATGGGGTCCTGGGTGATGTTGTCGGTGGTGGCGCCGTAGACGATGGCGCTGCCCTGGTCAATCTTCACCCTGATGCTCTCATTGCCGAGCAGCTTCGTTTCCAAAAGCGCCTCGGCCGAAAGCTGGCTGAAGAAGACCGGATCAAAACTCTTCGTCACCGTTTTTACGACATTCCCGAAGCTGGTGCGGACCGTCATGGTGATCGTCGCTCCTTCACCGAGCGTTCGGATGCCGATGTTGAGTCGAGCCCTGGCCGGATCCGGCGGGGTGAGCAGGATCCCCTCATCGCCTCGCCACAGCACATTTTCACTCGAGACCTGATCCTCAGTCATGCCCGTGGTCCCGCGCGCGCCCGCATCGTTGTAGATCCGAGCGACGCTGAGCGGCGGAGGTCCCGAAGTCGGGATGAGATCGATATTTCCAACCCCCGATTGACCCATCGCCGGAAGGAGATCTTGGTAGGAGATAGTCTCACCCGGCTGCAGCGAGTAGGCGAGCGAGGGATCCGCGTCGCTTCCGATCGTTCCCTGGGCGTGGTAGATGAGCCAGCCGCTCAGCGGCGCCGACCCGGGATTGTGAAGCTGAACTGAAGTCTTGAAGAAAGACCCCAGCGCGCCCGGGGTGGAACCGACCACCAGAAGGTATGGACGCGTTTCGCCGAGGATTGAGTCCACGTCACGCGCGAGTTGCAGGCTGGGATCCTGAGTGATGTCATCGGTCGTCGACCCGTAGAGCACCGCGCTGCCGGAGTCGATCCGAAGCGCGATCGAGTCGTTGGGGCCGGGCGGAATGCCAAGGAAGTCTGCAGCAGAGCGTTGCTCGAAAAAGTTCGCTGGGTAGTTCCTGGTGATGGTTTGTGACACCGTCCCATCACTTCTTCGGACCGTGATTGTGAGCGAGGCTCCGTCAGCGAGCGTGCGAATGCCGATGTTGAACCTCGCCCTTTCCGTCGAAGCTGGCGCGATGAGAACCCCGGTCATTCCCGTCCCCAGCACCTCCGCCATACGGATCTGCTCCTCGGACATCCCCGTCGTCCCGGCTTCTCCCGCGTCATTGAAGATCCGGATGACGCTCTCGGGAGCTTGTCCATCCGGCGTAACCAGATCGATTGATCCCAGACCGGCCTGGCTCATGGCCGGCAGCAGATCGGAGATCGCGATGGTCTCGCCGGGACCGAGGAAGTAATCAAGGTATGGATCGCCGTCACTGCCGGAGCGGCCCTGCGGATGAAAGATGAAACGCCCGCCGATGGTCCCGTTGCGCGGATTGTGAAGTTGGAAGGAGGTCTTGAAGAACGACCCCAGAGCCCCCGGCGTCGAGCCGACCACCGGAACCACGCGCAGCTCACCTTCAGGACGGTCACGCTGCACCGTGAACTTCGTGATGTATGCGTCATCCATTCCGCTGTAGGCTGCTTGAGGCGCTCCTGCTGTGAGCGGAAAATCGGCCGACCGTGTCTGACCTCCGGTATAGGTGTTGCCGGCGCTGTCGACCGCGATGGCCCAGTTGTTATCCTGCGGGCCTCCGCTCGGAGCGGTGCCGCCCAGATAGGTCGAGTAAAGGAGCTGCGATCCGTCGGGGCTGATGATGCTCACAAAGCCGTCATTGGTGCCCTTTCTTGTTCGCGACAGCGCATCGCTGGTGGTGGGGAAATCCGTGGCCGAGGTGGTACCGCTCACGTGAACATTTCCCAGGGCGTCGACTGCGATCGCGTTGGCCTGTTCGGAATTATTGCCGCCGAGGAAGGTCGAGAAGACCAGACGGTCGCCTTCGGGAGCCAGCTTGGTGACAAAGTTGTCGGCGTCGCCGCCGCCATGTTGCGGCTGAAGTGAGCCGGCCGTGATCGGAAAATTCCTCGAGTACGTCAGGCCGGTTATGTACGCCGCGCCGGCAGAATCCACCACGACGGCTGTTGGGATGTCCCCGCTGAGACCGCCGAGGAAAGTCGAGTATTCGAGAGAAGATCCACTCGGATTGATCTTGGTGACGAAGCCATCGCCAGTCCGTTGACTTCCAGTCCCCGCGCCGCCGAAGCTCCTCTGAAAGGCGGCAGACGTAATCGGGTAATCCGTTGAGAGGGTTCTGCCGGTGAGGTACGCCGCACCGGCGGAGTCGACGGCGAGATTGAGACCGAAGTCTTCATCTGAGCCGCCAAGATAGGTCGAATACACCAGAGACGGAGGCTCGACGCGGATCTTCGCGGCAAACAGATCGCGCGGACCTCGCCGCATTGTCTGCGGAGCGCCCGTAGTGATTGGAAATCCCGCGGAGAGAGTCGATCCGCCCACATAAATGTCTCGCCACGGATCGGTGGCCAATCCGTTGGCACGATCGGCTGCTTCGGCTCCAAGATATGTGGAGAACAGCAGGCGAGAGCCGTCGGAGCTCAGCTTGGCCACGAACACATCTGAGGCTCCCCCGCCGAAGCTGCGCTGCGGCGCTCCCTCGGTCACTGGAAAATCCGTGGATGCGGTCACGCCGCCGAGAACGATGTCGCCGTGCGAATCCAGCGCAATCAGCGTAGCGCTGCCACTCACCGAGTCGTCTCCAGTTCCGCCGAGAAAGGTGGAGAACAGGATCTGATCTCCGGCAGGATTGAGCTTGGCCACAAACACGTCGCGGCCACCCGCCAGCGTGCCGCGCACGCCTCCCTTGGTCGGAAAGTTTACCGACCTTGTGTGGCCGGCGATGTAGGTGTTGCGATCGGCGTCCACGGCGATGTCGGTCGCCGATTCGCTGTCGGTCCCTCCTAAATACGTCGAAAATCCGAGCACCACCGGGTCGATGACTAAATCGTTGGACCGGTCATAGTCGCCGACGACGAATCCGACGGCGCGATTTCGGAGAATGCGATAGCGGCCGGTGATGGGAGTTCGTCTCTGTTCTATCGTCTGATAAATCGCTGGAGCCTTCATGCGGATCGACTCGTCGCCTGTCCGGATCACCAGCTCGCCGCCTTGCTCGATCCGGACGGAAGCGGCCCCATCGAACCGGAGGCGGATCGTCCGGGGATCGCTTTCGGGATGGACGATGAAGTCGTACTCCAGCTCTCCGCTATCGCTGCTGTGAAACACCATATCGATGCCGCGGTAGATCTCCTGATAGACGACCCGCCTGTAGGTGCGAATCCCTTGACGCCAGGCCGACGAATCCTTTCCAACGAAGTAGTTGCTGGTTTGCGCGAGCGGTTCGAGGCCCTGGATCAGCGGGCGCGATCGGCTCCCCACCAGCGCGATCCGCAGAGTCTCGCCCGATCGAGAATCCGGAATGAGAACCGCCCCCTGCTCGTCCAGGAGGACCAGCCCGGTACGGGCGCGCGCGACAAACCGCACCTCGGCCTTCCACTGGCCTTCGTTGGCTTCGAAGGCCAGGGGAAGAGACGATGCTGCAGCGTGCAGCGGAAGCAGACCTGAACCCAGCACCCCAGAAGCAAAGAATCCAATCAACCAAAGCCTCGTTTGACGCATGGACCACCTCCTGGACTACGGCCAACTTGCGCGCGGTATGGACCGGCCGCAAGACGCAAGGCGGGCCAGGGGCCGGATGTCCTCCCTTGTCATCGTTTGTCCCGGTTGCTAGGAGAGGCAGGCAGGAGGAGATAAAATCTCCCTGCACTTCAAAAAGTGCTGCTTACCTCATGGCCAGAACTCCAGCCCCGGCGACGAGCGAGCCTCAGGAGTCCAGGACCGGCAAACGGCTGGAGTCCTGGAAAGAGATTGCCGCTTACTTCAAGCGCGACGTCCGCACCGTCAAGCGCTGGGAGAAGGACGAAGGGCTTCCGGTCCATCGTCATCTCCACAAGACACTGGCCAGCGTGTACGCATACGAAGCCGAATTAGAAGAATGGTCGAAGAACCGCCAGCCGCGTCTGGAGAAGAGCGAAACAGCCGAGCCCCAGCCACGCCGCCTGGGCTGGCCAGTCCGGGTCGTCGCGGCGGCGGTCGTCGTGATGGTGGCAGCGGCTGCGGCTTATTGGCTCATGCGGCCTTCCGCTCTAGCCTTCCAACAGCGCGACTGGGCGCTGATTGCTCAGTTTGAAAACCGCACCGGCGAAGCGGTTTTCGACGGAACGGTCGAATACGCGCTGGAGCGAGAGATCAGTAATTCGCGCTTCGTGAATGTCGTGCCGCGGGAGCGCATCGGCGACTCCCTGCGGCTGATGAAAAAACCGCCGAATACAATCGTAGATCAAAGCATAGGCCGAGAAATTTGTCTGCGCGACGGCGAGATCCGCGCGCTGATCACCGGACGAGTTGAAAAGCTGGATAACACCTATGTCCTGAGCGCGAGCTTGGTGAATCCTGAAACCGGGGTCACGGTCGCCAGTTTCAGCGAGCAAGCAGTGGGTCAGCGCGAGACTGTGAGCGCCATCCAGCGACTTTCCGACCGCGTACGCGAAGGTCTCGGTGAACAGTTGCCGAGCATTGGAAAAGGGGTGGAGAAGCTGGAGAGAGTATCCACGCCTTCTCTGCGGGCCCTCCAGCTCTATTCTCACGCCGACGGCCTTATCAGAATGCATCAATCCGACCAGGCGGTTGAATTGCTTCGGGAAGCTCTGCAGGAAGATCCTCAGTTCGCTTCTGCTCACGTGCTGCTGGCCCATTCGCTCTCAAATATAGGCCGGCGTGAAGAGGCCGGTCCTCACTATCAACGAGCGGTGGAGCTCTCAAAAAACAGCACCGACGCGGAGCGGCTTTTCATCCTGGCCAGTTACTACCATCTGCGGGATCACCGCCAGGCGGCCCAGACGCTGGAGCTGTTGCTGCGCCTCTATCCAGATCATTACTGGGCGGCCTCGAACCTGGCGGTGACCTATCATTCTCTTGGTCAACCCCAGCGCGCGCTTCCCTACATCGTTCGCCGGGCCGATCTCCGATCCCATAACTTCGACCACCAGTTGCGTGCCGCGCATGCGCTGCTGGTGTGGGGAGACAGCAGGAAGGCTGAACCCTACCTTGAACGGGCTCGCCGGATCATTGCGGCCGAGGAGGCCGGGCCATTTCGGGCCTGGCGAGCTGCCTGGGTGACGCTCTATCCCGCACAAGCAGCGTGGATCAAGGGGGACCTGGGTGGGGCGCTCGCGGAGGTCGCCGAAGTGGCCGGTCAGATCGATTCGACCGCGGAGGAAAATCGCAATGCCCTCAGGTGGGAGGTCGGGTCGTTCTATCTGAACGTGGGCAGGGAACGTGCGGCCCGCCAGTTTTTCCAGGCCATGACCGGCCCGCCCGACTACCTGGCCCTGGCCGGCCTTGGTCTGGACGACCAGCCGACGGTAAGAAAGTACGTGCAGTTCGCCCCAGCGTCACACCGAGCTGCAATCCTCATGGCCCGCGCCGGACTCCTGGCAGAAGCTGAAAAGGCGATCGCGGATCCGGATACCGTCCGCCGTGCCTATGCGCCCTTTCTCCCCGGCGTATGGGACACGCTGGCCCGCGGAGAGTTGGCCCTGGCCCGCGGACGTACCGCGGATGCCATCCCGCTGTTGGAAGGCGTTGTACGAAAGTTACGCCTCTGGCCTACACCGTATTTCTTTCTGGGCTCAGAAGCGCTGGCTCGCGCATGGGAACAGCAGGGCGATGTCGCAAAAAGTCTCGCCGTGCTGGAAGACGCCTCCGAATACGGACCAGCCGCGGTGTTCTGGGGGCCAGCTCCTCTTTTCTGGATGAAGAACGAGCTGCGGCGTGCAGAACTCTACCGCCGCCTCGGCCGGGAAACCGACCGCCAGCGAGTTCATGCCGAGCTGGCCAGGCTGCTGACCCACGCTGATCCCGATTTCCCGATCCTGCAGCAGCTCAGACGCTCGCAGGCTGGCGGTGCCCCTGTCTCGCGATAAACCCGAGTCCATCGCCCGACTGGGATCGGGAGTGGAGTGTCTATCGCCGAGCAGTGGAGCTCGATGCGGCGGAGCGTGAGCACCTACCTCGCGCATGTGTACAGTTTTTTATAGTAGTATGTACGTATGATTAAACGGACGACCATTGAAATCGATCAAGACTTGCTCGGCCGAGCCAAGGAGGCGCTTGGCGAAGCAACGACTCGAGCCACCGTGGAGGAGGCCCTCCGTCGTGCGGCGGAAAGCGTCGATGCCGAGCGTTCGCGAAGGGCCGCCAGACAGCAGCGCTATCTGGTCGAGCTGAACCTGTTGGTCGACCTCGGCGTGCTCGGCTCGGAGCAGATGTGGCGGTAAGAGGATGGCTTCTCGACAAGAGTGCCGCCGCACGAAGCACGGATGACCGTTTCAGGGCATCGCTCGCCGAATTGGCGGGATCGCTGGTGCTTTGCCGCGTCAGTCAGCTCGAGCAGCTCTACTCGGCACGCTCGGCGCGCGATTATGACCGTCTGGAGGCGAACCTGACCGATACGTTCGAGATCGTAACCGCACCACCGGACCTGTTCGAGCGGGCGCTCGATCTCCAGCGAGACCTGGCTCACCACCACGGTATGTGGCACCGAACGCCGATTCCGGATCTGCTCATCGCCTGCACTGCGCTGCACCATGGCCTTGGCGTCGTTCACGTGGACCGCGATTATGAGCGGATCGCCGAGATCCGCCCGTTGGTCGTACGGCGGCTGGCATGACTTGGTCGGTCTAACTGTCTTGCAATCCCGGCAAGAAACGGATCGAGCGCAGCACGGATCGACTCAACCGTTGGAGCCGAGGACCTGGCGAGGAAGGCTGCCGAGTTAGAAGGTCTGCCCCTGCTTCGCCAGAGCAATACGCGCTGACCTGGAGCACGCCAAGTGGCCATCGCGTTTCCGAGCTATTGTGCTTTGCGAGCGACAGGATCCGAGCGCTGCTGCGCTTCAGCCGGCAGAAAGCTCTCCAGCACCCACAGCTCTCCGACCCATTCGCCGCCGGTAAAGGCCAGCCGCCGGCCGTCGGGGTGAACGGAAATCCCGTTCAGGTTGGGCATGGTGAGTCCGAGCCGCTCGGATTTTCCACCCTCGACCGACACGCGCCAGAGCTCGATACCATTGCTTCCCGGGGAAACCCGCTGGCGCCGGCCAAACAGAACGTACTTGCCGTCGGGCGTGAACGCCAGACCGGCATTGCCAGCGATATTGCCGTTCGCGGTTCCAACCGGCTCTCGGAGAATCTCACGCGCCTTGCCGCCCTCCGCCGGGACGATCTGAAGCAGGTCTTCTTTCTCGTAGTTTGGTTCGAGCTCACGAAACACGATCTGCGTTCCGTCGCGCGACACTGCCAGCGCGTTGATGCTCGTCGCCGCCTCGGTTTCATAGACGATGCGCCGCTCCTCCGTGGTGCGGTGGTAGGCGACGATTGTCGCCCGGTCATCGGTTCTTCCCGGGTAATACAGGACCTTCCCATCCGCTGACCAGCGTGGAATCGCCGGTCCAGGATGAGGGACAACGGCAGCCGCCTGACCGGTCTCTGCGTCGACAAGGTACAGAGCACGGTTGTTCGCGGAATCGATGCCGTTTACCGCAAAGAATTTCTCGTCCGGAGACCACGACAGCGCGAACCACGCCCCCTGATGCGGTCGCGCGGATGACTCGACCACTTGCTCGCTGCCGTTTTGCAGGTCGCGAATCACGAACACCGGCTGGTTGGGCTTCTTCCGATCGCGCGTGCCGCGGTACGAGACGAAAGCCACCTTCCTGCCGTCGGCGGACCACACCGGATGCCGGTCCATTCCAACAGTTTCTCCGAGACGGCGCGGCGCGCCTGTCGGTTTTCCACTCGAGTCGAGCTCCACGATGAATCCATCACGGAATCCCTTGACGATGTTGTAGTAGAACGCTCCGTCATTCGTCATCCCGAGGGGTGTGGCCTCGCCAATGTCGGGCCGGAGCAATTCTGGCTCGCTCACAGGCTTGCCGTCGCGCAATCGAATCGACCATAGCCCAGGAGTTCCCGTACGCCTGCTGATGAAGAGAATGCGGTCACCGGCCGGCGAGAAGCCGGCCGATCTGTCGTTGGACGAGTGGTGCGCCACGGGAACTGGATCACCCCCCGCGACCGGGATGAGAAACATTTCCCACTGCGGTGCCTCTGTTCCGACAGTCATGTCGTAGAGAATCCAGCGGCCGTCGGGAGAAAACCCGACGGGATGGGCATGACGGTCGAATCGCCTCAGGATCTCCAGCTTCTGATCGGCAATGCCGAGAACACCCAGTTCGTGCTGTCCATCTTTTCTTTCGATCCCGACCAGCACGCGCCGGCCGTCGGCGGAGAACCCACCCGGCTCGACATACGTAATCGATGGCTCGCGCAAAACCACCCGCGTTGACGAGCCATCGCTCGCCGCCAGACGCAAATCGACCGTGTCGTCTCCGACGTACCAGGTGTATGCCAGGAACCGGCCGTCGGGCGAAAAACGTGACTGTCCACCGAAAGGATGCTTCAGTCCCCATGGGCCGACGTCGGTGAGCCTTCGATTTGTGTTCTTCACGAGGTCGCGGACGGCCATGTCTCCCGTCTGCCAATCGACGAATGAGAGATAGCGGCCGTCCCGGGAAATCTCTCCCTCGTTGTCGGGGAGAGGCGTCCAGGCAAGGCGTGATGACGGTCCGCGCATCCCCGCCGGCTGCGTCGCCCGGTCGAGCGAGGCCAGCCGCGTTCGCGCGGTCACCACCGCGTCCTTCTGATCTCCGAATTCCTCCACGACGCGCTGGTAGGCCTTCTTCGCTTCGGCTTTGCCGAGGGTCTCGTAGGCACGGCCAATCTGAATGAGCGCCTTGGCCGCCAATTCGCGGTCGCTCCCGGCAGCAGCCACCGCTCGTTCGTACAGAGAGATCGCGCGCTTGAGATCTCCGGCCGCCCGCTCAGCCACCAGGGCCTGCTGATAGAGATCGTGAGCTTTTTCCGCTCGGGCTGAGCTCGACAGGGACAGGGCCAGTGTTAGCAGTACGAGAAGCATCTTCTTTGCGTTCATGATTCAGTCTCCCTTTGGTACTCAACGTACTGCCTGGCCGCGCGCGGCTCGTCACGAAAGCACGACTTGCTCGCACGGTCGGTGAAAAATCTTTGTCTTGAAAGTGTCATGGCACAAAGCGGTAGCCGACTCCATGCACGGTCAGCAGATGACGCGGGTTGGCCGGATCGGACTCCAGCTTGGCGCGAAGCATGGCTACGTGGTTGTCGACGGTTCGCGTGGTGGGAAATCGCTCATAGCCCCAGACTTCGTCCAGCAGCTCATCGCGCCGCACCACTTCGCCTTCCCGGCTCGCCAGTAAGCGAAGAAGTCCGAATTCCTTCGGAGTCATGCGAATCGGCTTTCCGTTCGCGGAAGCCTCGAACCGGCGGAAGTCGATGCGCACGTCTCCGAATTCGAGCACTTCGGGGAGCGTGGTGGGGCGCTGCGCACGACGGAGCAGCGCCCGCACCCGCGCCAGCAGCTCTCGAATCGAGAACGGCTTGGTCACGTAATCGTCTGCTCCGAGCTCCAGTCCCAGAACGCGATCCGCCTCCTCGCCGCGGGCCGTCAACATCAGAATCGGCGTCGCCACTTTCTCCTCTCGCAGCTTCCGGCAGATCTCGTAACCGCTCAGCCGCGGAAGCATCAGGTCGAGAATCACCAGATCGGGACGGTTTTCGCGAACAGAGTGCAATCCCTGTTCGCCATCGGATGCGGTCAGCACGTCGTAGGACTCGAAGCGCAGGTTGTCGGCGAGCCCCCGGAGAAGAGCGGGATCGTCTTCGATCAGCAGGATGCGCGCGCTCATCGGTCCTCCAGGGGCAATGCCAGCGAAAAGGTGCTTCCTTTCCCCGGCTCGCTTTCCACCGCTAACTGACCGCCATGCGCCCTGGCGATGTGAGCAACGATGGAGAGACCGAGTCCCGCGCCGGTCGTGTGAATCGCATTGGGGGCTCGGTAGTACTTCTCGAAGATGCGCGGCTGCTCGGCGGGATCAATTCCGATGCCGTGATCCCGGACACGAATGACCGCATGACCGTTGCTCGGCTCCAGACTCAGCTCGATCCGGCGGGACTCACCGGAGTACTTCATGGCGTTGGTCAGCAGATTGAGCACTGCCTGTTCGATGGCATCCGAGTCGGCTTTCACTGGAGGGATGGCGTGGTCGAGATCGAGCTCGAGCCGGAAGCCGCGCTGCTGGAGCGAGTAATCGATGGCGCGACCGGCAGATCGAACCACTTGAGCGAGATCGGCGGGCTCGATTCTGTAGTGCCGTTCGCCCCGCTCGATTTTGGAGAACTCCAGGACGTTGTCCAGAAGCCGGCTCAAACGCTCGCTCTCATTGATAATGGTGTCCAGATACTCTTTGCGCGCCTGGCTATCGGCCGGCCGGCCCATGCGCAGGGACTCCGCGTACATCCGGATGGCCGACAACGGGGTCCGCAGCTCGTGCGACACACTGGAAACGAACTGCGCTCGCAGCTCCGTGACCCGCACTTCCCGCCGCACATCCCGCCACAGCAGCCAGGCGGCCGCAAGCGTCGCGGCCAGGACCGCGGCAAGTGAAGCAGCCACGAACTTGCGTGAGGCGATCAACCGCTGCTCGCCGGCCAGCGGCGCCGCGGAATCGAGTTGGACCCGAAGACCTGGAAAGGCAGCGCCCAGAGCTTCCCCGCCGGGTCCCCAGCCGCTGGTCAGATGAAAGACGCCCAGGGTGGGATCTTCGCTCCTGATTTCCCGCGCCAGGACATCGGCGGCGACCGCGTAAACCGCTTCTCCCTCCCGTGACGGACCGCTGGCAACCAGCCAGAGAGGATCACCAAAGGTCACCCAACCCTCGGCCGGCGAGCCGCCGGCGGAGCGAGGGAGGATTCGGTCGACTTGTTGCTTCAGCTCCAGGATCTGCTCGACGGATTCAAGGCGCAGAGCTGCCGCGGAGAGGACTGACTCGGCTCGGCTGCGCAGCTGCGGATCGGCCGAGGTACTGAGGTTTTCAGCCGCGCCACGGATGAGGTAGATGGCGGCAGGACTGATGGCGTCCCGGTGATGAAGGACGACTTCCATTGCACCCAGTGCGACCGTGCCGGAGGCCCGCAGCGCGACGAGCCGTTCCGCTCCATAGAGAGCGAATGGAATGCCCTGATCATCGACCATCTCGGGTGAGCTGCGGGCCAGCTGCTCGTATTCGGCGAGAGCCTCTTTTTCGCGCCCGGACTTCAACAGAGTTCTGGCGAGAAGAAGCCGCGTGTAGGCCTGCTCTTCCGGGGTTCGCGCCCGATCGAGAGCCGTTTGGTAGTGGCGGCGCGCCTCCGCGGGACGGTTCTCGACCAGCTCAGCGCGCCGTCCGGCATCGACTTCCGCGCGCGCTGCAGAGGAAAGCGAGACGTTCTTGGGCTCCTCCCACGGAGCGACCAACGCGCCTCCCTCCCGGCGGCCAATGAATGCCAGTTCCGGTATGGGAGAAAGCCCGGCAGCCACTTGGAGGCGGACGGCCTGGAGCCGCTCGCGAAGCCGGCGGCTCACCATCTCGACGAGCCGCTGACGCTCCTCCTGCGCGTGCGTCCGCGCCAGGACGCGCTCCTGCCTGGTCAACACCAGGCTCAGTCCGAGGAGCACGAGAAAAGGCAATCCGATGACCAGCAGCGCCAGTGCTGCTCGCCGGCGGTGCAGCGCCCTGTTCATGGGGTTCCCATTCTAGACGCCGCCGCAAACCGAATGTCACGAAAATGTCTGGAGCTTTGGGACCTGGGAGTGCGCGCGTCCCGCCCGCCGACCGGCAGGAGGCGGGACGCCTCGCTGCTGCGGGCCGGAGGCCCGCACTCCGGACTCCGCGGCCGCGGCGAAGCCGAACACCGCGGTAATGAACGGTCCTGGGCGCACTCGGGGACCTCAGGCCGCCGCCCCGGGTCGCGGCGTCGCGGCCAGCGTCGAGGTCGTCGAACCCACTGGAGAGGGCGCGTTCGGCTCGCGGCTGGCGCGAGGTCCCATGCTTCTCGCCGACACTAGACCATTCGCGGCAGCCCCCTCGACGACCTCGACGTATCGCTCTCCGCCGTCTGGTACACGTTTCAGCGAGATCCCGGCGGGGAGAGGGAACGGGCTCCGGCTCGCGGCTACTGTGCGGCGAGGAGCTTGCGGAGGGCGCCGACGGCGCCCTCTTCGCTGACGCGCTCGAGCCCGATGCTCCGGACCGCGCTCCAGGAGGTGCCGTCGAACTGGATGTACTCGATCCGCCCCTCGCTCCGCTCGTAGAGGACGAGGCGGTTGCGCCCGGTCGGATCGAGGACCGCCGAGACGCGCCCGGTCGACCCGGTGGTCGCGAAGGCGACCTCCGGTGCCGGGATCTCGCCGCGCCAGACGCCGATCGGCACCGTCAGCACGCCGTTCGAAGCGACCGGCACCACGTCGACGCGCTGCAGGCGGTTGGTGTCCCAGTCGGTGAAGACGATCTCGACGCTGCTCTGCCGGGGCGTTTCGGTGACGGTGGGATGGCGGAGGAGGTCGCGTGCCGCGGGGTTCTCGATCGCGGCCGGGATCGGGTTGCGCTCGGGAGCGAACTCGAGCAGGTCGCCGACCGAGACCTTCCGGAGCACGCCCTGCTCGAGCTGGAGCAGGGCATACTTCGCGATCTGCCCGTAGCCGTTCTCTTCCCACCACACCAGGTGCACGCCGACCGCTCGCACGAGCTCCGAGTCCGGCTGCTCGGCCTCTTCGGCGCGGGCCAGGCGCGTGACCGCGACGCTCAGATTCTGCTGGAACCGGAACACCCCGGCGTCGATCGGCACCGCTGCCGTCCAGACGTCGTCGCGCAGCGAGGCCACCATCAGCTCGCCGTTGGTCGGGCTCGTATGGCGCACCCAGAAGACGAACAGGGTGCCGGACTCCGGGTCGAACAGCAGGGCCGGGTCCTGATGGCGTCCTCCCATCAGCGATTCGGGGACGTACGTGAAGCGGCTCGTGTCCTCGAAGTCCATCGAGAGCTTGAGGACCCTCGACGAGGCGACCTCGATGCCGAGATCGGTGCTCTCGACGCTCT
>DATKCD010000087.1:0-34635 GCA_035544735.1 Thermoanaerobaculia bacterium | reverse complement strand
GTCTGGAGCGTCTTGGGCGTCTTGGGCGTCTTGTGCGTCTTGTGCGTCTGGAGCGTCTTGGGCGTCTTGTGCGTCTTGTGCGTCTCGGGCGTCTTGTGCGTCTTGTGCGTCTTGGGCGTCTTGTGCGTCTTGTGCGTCTTGGGCGTCTTGTGCGTCTTGTGCGTCTCGGGCGTCTTGAGATTCGTCAGCCATTGAATGGCTCTTCGTTCTTCGTTCTTCGTTCTTCGTTCTTCGTTCTTCGTTCTTCGTTCTTCGTTCTTCGTTCTTCGTTCTTCGTTCAGCGTTCAGCGTTCAGCGTTCTGACGCTCCGGACGCTCCGGACGCCCAAGACGCTCCGGACACCCAAGACGCTCCAGACGCCCAAGACGCTCCAGACGCTCCAGACGCTCCAGACGCCCCAGACGCTCCAGACGCTCTAGACGCGACTGTGCGGCTCCGGCAGCGCGAGGAGGATCCGCTCGCGCAGCGCGGGCGGCACTTCGCGCGCGATGCGGCGGTGGATCTCGGCCGGCGAGTCGCGGAGGCTGAAGTGCGTCAGAATGATCGTCTCGTTGCGGAAGCGGTCCGCGAACTCCCACAGATCCGTCAGGTGGATGTGGGCGTATCGCCGGCCGCGCTCCTCCTCCCCCTCCCCCGTGAACGAGCACTCGATCATCAGGACCTCGGCCTCGAACAGCGCTTCGGACTGCTCGAGGATGCGGCGATCGGTGTCGCCCGTGTAGAACAGGATCGGCTTCTCGATCCACTCCTCCACCCCGACCCCCTCGGCGCGCATCTTCGCCAGCTCCTCGCCGGAGCGGTCCGCCAGATCGGCGCGGAGCTTGTGCCGCATCTCGCACAGCTCCCAGGCATTCGCCGGAACGCGGTGCGTCGCGCGGTGAGCCCGGACCAGAAGGTCCTTCCGGATGCGGCGCGTCTGGCCGGGCGCCAGCCCGATCAGATCGATCGGGTAGTCGATTCCTTCCATTCGCTCGTGCAGCGCCATCAGCTCGCGATACTGTTCGAGCGTCTCCGCCGGAACGTAGACCGACCCCGGTCCGAGACGATAGAGCCTCCTCTGCGCGGCGTAGTACGGGACCCCGAGGGCGTGATCGAGGTGCGCATGCGTGATGAAGACGTGGTGGAGTCCGACGAGCGGATCGGGACATCTTCCGATGTCGAGGGCCAGGCCGAGCTCGCGGACGCGGAACCACGTTTCGTTCCCGGCGCGCGACTTCCCCTCGATCGTGAGCCGGCGGGTGCGGAGGACGACCGGCGCCGAGCTCACCTCCCCCACCCCTCCGGGATCGACGACAGCTCGCGCACGTCGTGGATCTGCGTGCGCGATGGGACCTCGCGATCGAAGGCAACGGCTTTCATGACGCGCGGGCGGGAGTATCTCACGGCGGCGATCCGCAACGGGACCCCGCGACCGGGACCGATCGAGGCGCTGGCACTCCGCTGGCACTCCCCGGGAAGGAGGAGGTGAAGCCATGATCGAGACCGACGAACCGACCGAGGCGTCGCCCGACCGGACCGAGGGGGAAGCGAGCGGGCCACGCGAGCAGCCGCCCCTTCCGTTCGAGCTGATTCCGGAAGAGGAAGTCCCCTTCCACGTTCCCCGCGACTAGTGGACTGTAACGACAGAATCAGTACCAGATGGCGCCGGTATCGGCGGCGTGAGCGAGGGGCGGCGACGCAGGCATAGCGGGACTATGCTGAGGAGCCGCAACGAAGCTCACGGCGTCGAGACCAAGCCAGGTGCTACTGATTCTGTCGTTACAGTCCACTCCACCAGGTCGGCCCTTCGCGCCCGTACGGCCGGCCTCCGGGCCGCTACGGGAGATTCGTTTCCGAGCTGCGCGATGGACGCGCCGCCCGCGCGTCCCGTATCAACGGTGCCCCGAGCGGAAACCCCCTCTCCGCCCAAAGCCGGCGACCCGTCCCGGTCCGCTCCGGCTGCTCATATATTGTTACGAATTAGCGACAACCATTCGTGTGTTTCATTCTCGTTTATGTTGATTAGACATATTTTTCGTGCGCCCCGTATCAACGCCCGAACCTCGGGAGCGGACGACTCTTCCACCCCCGCTCCCGGTGATTCGAATCCATCTCGAGGAGACCATGGAAATGATCCGTCGCACGACTCTGATTCTTCTTCTCGCGCTCGCTCCGGCGGCGCTTGCGGCCCAAAGCCCCGAGCTCTACGTTCCGGTCACCGGCACGATTCCCGGTGCGGACGGCAGCCGTTGGCAGGGAGAGCTGACCCTGCACAACGCGGCGACCGTTCCGGTCGCGGCGACTCTCACGCTTTACGGCCCCGCCGGGGCACTGGGCGCCCACGATCTGACGCTGGGGGCCCGCTCGACGATCACGTTCGAGAACGTGGTCGGGCAGGCGTTCGGGCTCGAGAGCGCGACGGGCGCGCTCTCGATCGACCTGGCGGACCACGGGCGCGGCCGCGTCGCGGTCACGAGCCGGATCGTCAATCGCCTCCCTTCGGGCGAGTTCGGTCAGAACGTTCCCGCCGTCTCCGAGGCCTCGACGCTGCGCGCCGGCGCGACTGCGGCGATCCCCGGACCGGCGCGCTCTCTCGATTCCCGCTTCAACTTCGGCATCCACGCGATCGAAGCGACGCGCGTGCAGTGGCGGCTTCTCCGCGCCGACGGCACCCTCGCCGCTGAGACCGGCGCCGACTTCGAGCCGGGAACGCACGCGCAGTACAACCAGGGCGTCGTCACGCTGTTCGGCCAATCGCCTCGGGACGGCGACGTCGTCCATGCCCGCATTCTCGAGGGGAACGCGATCGTCTACGGGAGCATCGTCGCCTCGAGCAGCGGAGATCCGACTTTCGTCCCCGGTTTCGAGCTCCGTGAGGACTTCGCCATCACGTTCATCGGCGTCGACCTCGACGAGGACGGCACCGTCGACGTCTTCGACGCCGACGGCGACGGAACCCTCGACGCTCCGGTCGTCCTCTACACCAGCTTCCTCCCGAACTACTTCAAGGTCGTGACCGAAGGAGGCGAGGGAGATCCGGTGACGTTCTCCCTGGTGAGCGCTCCCTCCGGCACGGCGCTGATCGAGCCTCCGGGAACGGTCCAGAGCTACCCCGATTTTACCCACCGCGGCAAGACCGGCTCGATCGTGGTACGCGCGAGCGACGGATTCTTCGCCTCGGATCTCGTGATCCCGGTGACGTTCCGCTAGAGACGCCGGCCACTCGAGAGAGCGGCACGGGTCTCTGCTGCACCGCACCCCATGGATCCCCGGCCCGGTCGTGGCCGGGGATTCCGCGTGTGGCCGGGGATTTCGCGCGTGTGGCCTGGGATTTCGCGTGTGGCCAGGTACGTCGGGAGGTCGGAGTGTCCAGGACAACGATGAAGATTCTCCTGACTGTCGAAAGATCAGACGTCGTTTAGAAGGAATGGAAGGAATGCAGAATGCAGAATGCAGAATGCGGAATCCAGAAATGGTCGATGGCGACTTCCCCGTACCGTGATCGTGCCACGCGCCCTTTCTGGATTCTTCCTTCTGCATTCTGCATTCTGCATTCACTCCTCTCCACTGCCTGACAGGCGGAGTGTCACCGCCCCCCGCCGGGGATGGAATCCCCAGCCACATGCAATCCCAGCCACATGCAATCCCCGGCCACCTCCAATCCCGGCCACAGGGCGCGCTATTCGAAGAAGCGGATGCGGAGAAACTTCCTCCTGCCGACCTTCAGTAGATACTCGCGGCCGCTGGAGGCGTCGACCGCGTGGGCCGGATCGTCGAGCTTCCGATCGTCGATCGAGACCCCTCCCTGGGCGACGAGGCGCTTCGCCTCGCTGCCGCTCGGAGCGAGGCCGGAGGAGACGAGCAGACGCGCGAGCGGAACGGGCTCGGCGGACGGGGGAAGGACCTTCTCCTCGATCGCGGCCGGGAGCTCGCGCGAGCTGAAGACTCTGCGGAACTCCGCCTCGGCCCGCCCCGCCTCTTCGGCCGAGTGGAAGTCGGCGGTGATCGAGCGGGCGAGCTCGCGCTTGGCCTCCATCGGATGGAGCGCTCCCGACTCGACCGACGCTCGCTTCGCCGCGATCTCCGCCGGCGTCAGGTCGGTGCAGAGCAGGTAGTACTTCCACATCAGCACGTCGGAGATCGACATGATCTTGCCGAAGATCTCGGAGGCCGGCTCGTCGATCCCGACGTAGTTTCCGAGAGACTTCGACATCTTCTCGACGCCGTCGAGCCCCTCGAGCAGGGGAACGGTGAGCACGACCTGAGGCTCGAGATCGTACTCGCGCATCAGGTCGCGACCGACGAGGAGGTTGAAGAGCTGGTCGGTTCCTCCCAGCTCGACGTCGGCCCGGAGGGCGACCGAGTCGTAACCCTGCGCGAGCGGGTAGAGGAGCTCGTGGAGGGCGATCGGCTGGTGGGTGTCCCAGCGCCTGCGGAAATCGTCGCGCTCGAGCATCCGCGCCAGGGTATATCTGGCCGCGAGCCGGATCATCCCTTCGGCGCCGAGCGGCGAGAGCCACTCGGCGTTGAACCGGACTTCGGTGGCGACCGGATCGAGGATCTTGAAGATCTGGCGACGGTAGGTCTCGGCGTTCGCCTCGATCTCCTCGCGCGTGAGCGCCGGCCGGGTCACTTTCTTCCCGGTGGGATCGCCGATCATGCCGGTGAAGTCGCCGATGACGAAAACCACTCGGTGGCCGAGCTGCTGGAAGTGTCGCATCTTGCGAATGACGACGGTGTGCCCGAGGTGGAGGTCGGGGGCGGTGGGATCGAATCCGACCTTGATGGTGATCGGCTGGCCGCTCTTTCGAGAGCGTTCGAGCTTCGCGCCGAGATCGCCGCGCTCGATCAGATCGACGCTTCCCTTCGCGAGAAAGTCGAGCTGCTCGGCGATCGGAGCGTCGGGCCCGACTCCGCCGCGGTCTTTCCAGGTGGATCGCTGGCTCATCGCATCATCCGGCGGGAGCGGCATTATAGCGTCGGGAGCCGGGAGTCCGTTCTGGAGCCGGCCGGCGACGAGCCGGCGGCGGGCGGGGCGTCAGCCCTCGAAGGTCTCGTACTCGACGCGGGGTCGGTCGGCGACCCGGGCCCACTTCCACGACTGGAACAGATAGAGATCGAAGTGGAGAAGCGCGACCTCGCGCGTCATCCGGAGCCGGCCCGCGAGACCGTCGCCGATGCCGCGTTTCTGCTCCTTGATCACGTGCCCAAGGTCGCGCACCACCGTGTTCCACTGCCGCAGACCGTTTCGACTGCAGAAGTAGTTCAGCGCGAGCTCGATCTTGAACCGCTCCATGTACTGCACGGGAACCGAGTGGAAGACCTCGCTCTTCATCACGCGGATCCCCGAGAGCACGGGGCCGACGTGAACCTTCAGGTGCAGGAAGTTGCGGACGGGTCCGCGGTGGCGCACGCCGACGTTCATGTCGCAGCGGCCATCGAGCACCGGCAGCACGAGCGCCTCGATGTGCTCCCCCGTCAGGTTCAGCATGTCGCCGTCGACGAAGAACAGGACCCTGCCGCGGGCGTGCTCGACCCCGACCCGCATCGCGCATCCCTTCCCCTGATTCTCGAGCAGCGCGATCGTGCGGACGCCCTGCTCCCGGGCGACCGCCACCGTCCGATCCGTCGAGCCGTCGCTCACCACGACGATCTCGTCGATCAGCGGGCTCTTCCTGAGGGCGGAGATCACCTCCGCCAGCGTCTGTTCCTCGTTGTATGCAGCGATGATCGCGGATACTCGCAAATGGGCCTGCCTGCAGTCCTCGTCCGGCGCATCCCGCTCTGCAACCGGCGAACCACCGACTCCTGGAATCCGAGCGCATTGTAGTGGACTCGTCCCGACAATGACAGCCGCGACGATCACCTCTGGCCCAACCGGCGGCTTCGCTTCGGGTTACGCGGCCCGAGGCAGGCGCATGGCCGGACGTTTGCACTCCGCCGGGTCATGAACCGATCTCGTCTCACGCCGCTCGCCGCGGCGGCCACCCTGCTGCTCCTCGGCTCGACCGGCGGCTCGACCGGCTGCCGCAGCCTCGTCGACCTCGTCATCGAGAATCCGACCTATCGCATCCGCGACGTGCGGCCCCGCGTCGACCTCGCCATCCCGTTGTCCGCCTCGACGATCGAGATCGATCTCGGACTCGAGATCGACAATCCCAATTCGGTCGGTCTCCGCCTCGATCAGCTCGACTTCGACCTGCTCGTCAACGGCGTGCGCCTCATCAACGGCGTCAGCAACCAGGACGTCAGGATCCCGCCCGAAGGGCTCGGTCGGGTCGAGCTGAAGACGCGCATGAGCTACGACGACCTCAGGACGCTGTTCGGCGAGGTCGCCGCCATGATCGAGGGAGCGCGTCCGGAGTACGAGCTGCGCGGCACGGCGTACTACCAGACCCCGGTCGGACGGCTCCACTTCCCTCTCACGGTCTATCGCAGCGGAGGATAAGAGCGGGGGGGGCGGTCCGGACATTGCCTGACAGGTCGGAGTGTCTCGCCCTGACAGGTCGGAGTGTCTCGCGCGAGACCGCCGGAAATGCAGAATGCAGAATGCAGAATGTGGAATCCAGAAATGGTCGATGGCGGCTTCCCCGTACCGTGATCATGCCACGCGCCCTTTCTGGATTCTTCCTTCTGCATTCTGCATTCTGCATTCGCACCTACACATTGCCTGACAGGTCGGAGTGTCCCAGGACGACGATGAAGATTTCCCTGACAGTCGAAAGGTCAGACGTCGTTTAGAGGAAATGCAGAATGCAGAATGTGGAATCCAGAATGGTCGATGGCGGCTTACCCGTACCGTGATCGTGCCACCGCCCCCTTTCTGGATTCTTCCTTCTGCATTCTGCATTCTGCATTCGCTCCTCCCCACTGCCTGACAGGTCGGAGTGTCTCGCGCGCGACCGCCCGCCCGCCGGGGATGAAATCCCCGGCCACATGAAATCCCCGGCCACAGGTGCGTCAGGGGCCGCCGCGGACGTTGCGCAGCACGGTGATCCGGTCGGCGATGTATCGGCCGCCGCTGTTCCGGCCGACCACGCCGATCTCGTCTCCCCGCTCGAGGTCGACCGGGCTGTAGGTCCGGTTCTGATACTCCACGACGGTCTGATCGTCGTAGTAGATCGACCCGGTCTGGTCGTCGCGCAGATTGTTGACGTAGCTGACGTCGAGATCGATCCGGCGGTCGCTGGTGTCGACCCGGAGCACGGTTCCCCGGACGTCCGAGGTCTGGTCGGGGCTGCTGCTTCCGAAGATGTCTTCGAGAGAGCCGAGATCGGGCAGAACGCCGCTGCCGCAGGCGAGTGCGAGCACGGACGCGAAGGCGATTGCAGTTCGTTTCATTCTTGTCCTCCGCGAATGGCGAAGAGCAAGCTTCGCGCCGGGCTTGCTTTCGGCGAACCGCTCCGGCCTAATCTGCGACCATGCGGGGGCGCCTCGGGGTTGCGGGCCTTTCACTGTTCGCCGCCGTTTTCTATTTTTCCGAAGGCTTTCCGTACGGGGTCGTCAACGAGCTGCTGCCGCTCTACCTGCGCTCGGAAGGGGTCTCGCTCTCGCAGATCGGCTTCCTGAGCCTGGTCCGGCTCGCCTGGACGCTCAAGTTCTTCTGGTCGCCGCTGGTGGACGCGTACGGAAGCTACCAGCGCTGGATCACGGCCGCGCTCGGCGGGATCACGCTCGCGCTCGCTCTGTTCGCGCTGACCCCGCTGGTCGGCACGGCGGCGTTCTGGTGGGTCGCCGCGCTGCTCGCGGCCTCCTCGGCGACGCAGGACGTCGCGGTCGACGCGTTCACGATCGCGGCGACGGAGAAGAAGTGGCTGGGGATCGTGAACTCGATCCGAGTCACGACCTACCGGCTCGGAATGATCGCCGCCGGGGGCGGGCTGGCGGCGATCGCGGACCGGCTCGGGTGGCCGAGCGCGTTCGGAACGGCGGCCGCGGTCGCGGCGATCCTGATGGTTCTCGCGCTCCTGCTCCCGCGCGAGGAGCGGCCCGAGGCGGCGCGGGTGGGGGTGATCGGCGGCCTGCGGATCTGGCTCGCCCAGCCGAAGGCGGGCGTGCTGCTGGCGATCGCGCTGCTCTACAAGCTCGGCGACTCCTCGCTCAATCCGATGGTGCGCCCCTTCTGGATCGACCGCGGCTTCTCCCTGACCGAGATCGGGCTCGCGATCTCCACCGTCGGCCTCGGCGCGACCATCGTCGGAGCGTGGATCGCAGGGGTCGCGATCGCCCGCCGCGGTCTGTACCGCTGCATGATCTGGTTCGGCGTCGCCCAGATCGCATCGAACGCCGTCTACGCACTCATCGCCGCATCCACCGCACGCTCGGTCGAGATCCTCTACACCGGCTCGATCGTCGAGAGCCTCACCTACGGTCTCGGCACCGGAACCTTCCTCGCGTTTTTGATGGCGATCTGCGACCGAGAGCGCGCGGCCACCGAGTTCGCGCTGCTGAGCGCGCTGTTCGGCCTGTCGGCCTCGCTCGCCGGCTCGGTCAGCGGGGTGATCACCGATGCTCTCGGCTACGTTCCGTACTTCTGGATCACGGTCGCGCTCGGCGTGCCCGGCCTTCTGCTCGTCCCGATCGTCCGCGAGCGTCTCGAGGCGGCGGCCGTCGAGCCTCCCTCTCCCGGCCAGGTGTAGCCGTTCGGGATCATCAATCCGCCACGGACCGGTCGGGCGCGGCGGGCGTCAGCCGCGGCCCGACCCGTTGCGTGCGATCAGCGCGAAGTACTTCGCGAACATCGCCATTCCGCCGGAGGCCTGCTTCCAGTCGTAATTCTCGTTCGGGGCGTGATAGCCGTGCTCGGGGAGCGAGAGGCCCATGAAGGTGATCGGACAGCGGAAGACCTCTTCCATCGTGGCGACCGCCCCGATCGATCCTCCCTCGCGGACGAAGACCGGCTCTTTCCCGAAGGCGAACTTCATCGCCTTCTTCACCGTCTCGGCGAGCGGCCCTTCGGTCGGTGCCTTGTAGGGGCGCATCGATTTCTCCACCGTCATCTTCACGTCCGGGTTCCGCTGCTTCACGAACTTCCGGACGAGCCGGACCATCCGGTCCGGATCCTGATCGGGAACGAGACGGCAGGTGACCTTGACCGTCGCGCTCGGCGGGATGACGGTCTTGATTCCCGGCCCGGTGTATCCGCCGACCACGCCGTGGATCTCCATCGTCGGCATCGTCCAGATCCGCTTCATGACGTCGATCGCGTCGTCGGTCCGGAGCGATCTCAGATGATGCGCCTTCCTGAATGCCTTCACGTCGAATCCCAAGCTCGCGTAATCGCGGAGCTCGCGGCGCGAGGCGAGCACCACGTCCTCGTAGAACCCCTTGATCTTCACCCGGCCGGTCGTCGCGTCGTACATCTCGGAGACGAGCTTCATCAGCTCCCCGAGCGGATTGCGGGCGGCGCCGCCGGTGGTGCCGGAGTGAACGTCGTGCGCGGCCGTCTCGAGCGTCAGCTCGAATCCGATGTTCCCGCGCAGGCCCGCCGACGATGCGGGGACCTTCCGCGAGACCCAGATCGTGTCCGAGACCACGACCGAGTCGGGGCGGATGCGGTCCTTCGCCCTGCGGATCCCTTCCTCGAAGTTCGGCGAGCCGATCTCCTCCTCGAGCTCCCACAGCAGGCGGAGGTTGACCCTCTCCTCCGCCTCGCGTGCGGCGAGGATGCCGAACAGCGCCGTCAGCGCCGGACCCTTGTCGTCGGTCGCGCCGCGCCCGTAGTAGGTGTCGCCCTTCGTCACCATGTCGAACGGATCGGTCTCCCACGGCTCGGTCTCGCGCGATGCGGGCTGGACGTCGAGATGGTTGTAGACGGCGACCGTCGGAAGCCCCTTCCCGGCGTCGAATGCCGCGTGAACGATCGGGTTGCCCTCGGTCTCGATGATCTCCGCGTTTCCTCCCAGGCGCCGGACGGTGGAGGCGGCGAGATCGGCGCAGCGGCGGATGTCCCCGGCCCGATCGGGATCGGACGAGACCGAGGGGGTCTCCACGAACTGCTCGAGCAGCGACTCGAACTCCCCTTTCCGCCGTTCGGCCCAGTCGGCGAGCTGCTTTCGGGTCCATTCCTTCGACATCGGAGGGTCTCCTTCGCGAGCGGCCGTCACGCCCGGAGTGCCGCGGGGCGGCCCGAATCCGGCGGGCATTGTATGTTCGGCGGCAGCGAACCGCCACCCGGAAGCGCCGCGGCGATCAGGCGGTCAGCGGAGCAGCGGCTCGGGCTCGCGCTCCAGCAGGCGATCGAGCTCGCGGCGGGCGCGAGCGGCGCGAGGGTCGCCGGTCTGATCCCGGCAGACCGCGCGCGTGGTGAGGATCGGCCGCGACCAGGGGGGCCACGGCTCGAAGCTCTCGAGCACCCGAAGGGTCGCGTCGTTGCAGCGCCCGGTCGGAATCCGCTCCGCGACGTTCAGGGCGGTGACCTTCCGCGCGTGGTCGAGCATCGACACGGCGAACGGCTCGGCGAGCGCCGCCTGGATCCTCTCGGCCAGATCGGGGCGCTCGGCCGCCGCGAGCTCCGCGAGCGAGAGCCCCCGTCCCATGATCGGGCTCAGCGGCCACGGATCGCGCCGGTGCGCGACGAATCCCTCTTCGAGCGCCCCCACCATCGCATCGAGATCTCCCCGGCGCCACAGCAGACGCGCCCGGATGATCGCCGCTTCCGCCGGCCTCACCCGCCCGAGCGCCGCGATCCACTTCTCCGCTCCCGGCGCATCCTCCTCCGCCATCGCCTCTGCCATCATCGCCAGCTCGAGCGAGCTCACCGGGACCCCTCCCATCCGCTTCCACCCGTCCCACGACGCGGTGAGCCGTCCCGCGGCCCAGTCCTCGTGCACCGCCACCCGCTCGTAGAGCGAGCCGTCCGCATCGAGCGGAACCGGCGCGACCGCCTCCTGAATCGTGTGGATGCCGAGCCGCTCGAGCTCGACGCGGTTCCAGTCGACCGCGCCGGTGACCCTCGGGCGGTCTTCGCCGAGAGCGCGGGCGCCGTTCCGGATCTGTTCGATCCCGAGCTCGGTCGTCTGCCCGACGCTGCGGGCGGCCGCGAACTCGAGCACGTTGCGGTCGTCGGTGTTCACGCGCCCCTCGATCTTCGCCAGACGCTGCGAGAACTCCGCGCGGGCGACGTAGCGAGCGAGGAAGCCCTCGAGGCTCTCGGTCCGCCAGGCGGCGTGCATCGCCGAGCGGTACGGCTCGCGCACGAGCGCGGCGCGCAGCCGATCGGCATCGAGGCGCGCCGGCTCGGCGGAGCCGAGCAGGATCAGATCCGAAGTCTGCGACTGCCACGACTCGACCGCCGGAAACACCGACTGCAGCGTGCGGTAGACGGTCCGGATCGATTCCGGATCGATCTCGTAGGTCTGGATCCACTGAACGAAGATCCCGCCGGGGGCGAGCCGCGAGGTCACCGCCTGGTAGAACTCGCGCGTGAACAGGCTCGCGACTCCGGCCCGGTAGGGGTTCGACGGCTCGGAGAAGACGACGTCGTACTCGCTGCGGCTCGTCAGAAGGATCTCGCGCACGTCGCCGATCCGGATCGCGATCTTCGGATTCCGGAGCACGCCGGCATTCACCGGCGTGCAGGCGGCGGCGACCTGGAGGATGCCCGGCTCGAGCTCGGCGACGTCGACGCGCTCGATCGTCGGGACGCGGCCGAGCCATCCGGCGGTGCTCCCCGTCCCCAGCCCGATGACGAAGGCGCGCCGCGGAGCGCCGTGCACCGCCGCTCCGATCAGGCCCGACATCACCTGGGTTCCGGCGTCGCGCGTCGCATGACCGTCCGACTTGCCGTTCACGAGAAACGCGTATCCCGCGTCGCTCGCGAGCCCGACCGTGCTCTCGATTCCGTCGGTCTCCCACGCGATCGAGGCCCGCTGCTGCCGGAGCCACGGCTCGAACGACCCGCTCTGGTCGGCGCGATCGGCCCGCCCCGCGCCGATCGGACTGTGCCGCCACGCCGCGCTCGGCCCGAGCGCCGCGAAGCACCCCAGCGCGAGAAGCACGGGAATCGCCGGAATCACGAGCCTCCATCGCGCGCGCTCCCACCACGCCGCGAGCACCAGCGTCACCGCCGACAGCCCCACCAGCATTCCCGTCGCGAGCTTCCACGTGCCGAGCGCCGAGAGCAGCGGGAGGATCCCGAACCCTCCGGCGAGCGAGCCTCCGATCGCGCCGAGCGTGTTGAAGGCGTATGCGAATCCCGCGTCGCGCCCGACGCGGTCCCGCCCCCGGCCGAGCAGCCCGACGAGCAGGGGAAACTGGAAGCCCGCCACGATGGCCGCCGGGAGCACCACGACCGATACCACGGCCGTCCAGCCGCCGACGTAGCCGGCGAATCCGAGGGCGCCGAGACGGCGCAGGAGGATGGCGAAGATCGCGATGCGGTCTCCCAGGGCGTACGGAATCGCGATCAGGAGCGCTTCGAGCGCGCAGATGCCGGAGAGCGAGACGAGCGTCGGTATTCGCCTCGACTCGAACGCCCCGTAGAGCAGCCCCCCGATCCCGATGCCTGCGAGCGCGACTGCCAGGATCAGGCCGAACGTGTAGGTCGATCCGCCGAGAAGGGGGGCGAGCATCCGGTACCAGACGATCTCCATCAGAAAGAAGGCGAAGCCGACGACCGCGGCCGCGGCCAGGATGAACGGAGCCCGCGCGCGCGAGAGGGCGGTATCCGGTGGCCCGAAAGGCGAGCGCGCCTCCGCGGCGATCACCCCAGGCGGTTCCGCTCCCCCGCGTCTCGCGGCGGCGAGGGCGGCGAGCGCGATCGCCAGGTTCAGCAGCGCCGCGATCCAGAGCGTAGTGCGATTGCCGAAACGCTCCAGCATCACGAACGTCGCGACCGCGGCGCCGGTCACCGCTCCGAGCGTGTTGCAGCCGTAGAGCACGGCGAGGCGGCGGCGCGCGAGGTCTTCGCCGCTCTCGACCGCCCGCGCCGCCGCGGGGAAGGTGCCGCCCATCAGGATCGTCGGAATCGCGAGCACCACCGCGGCGAGCGCGAGGCGGGCGAGCGTCGCGAGGCCGTCGCCCAGAGCCGCGGCGCCTCCCGAGCCGACGTAGAGCGCCCGGGCGAGCAGAACGAAGGCGGGCGTCGCCGCAGCGGAGATCGCGATCCCGATCTCGAGACGGGCATAGAGCCGGAGCGGATTGGGCGTGCGGTCGGCGCGCGGTCCGAGCAGGGCGCCGCCGAGCCCGAGTCCTCCCATGAAGATCGCCAGGACAGCGGCCGTGGCGGCGGTGGAGGCGCCGAAGATCAGCCTCAGCTCGCGCAGCCACGTCACCTGATAGACGAGCGCGCAGAGTCCCGACCCGAACAGCAGCGAGGCGACCAGCCCCGTCCTCCACCGCATGTGCGGGACGATTCTATCCCGCGAGCGACGATCCTCCTCGGACCGCGCAAGCAGGGCGAGTGCGCCCGGGGGAGAGCGCGCCCGGAGGGCGAGCGCACCCCAGGGCAGCGCCCCCGGGCGAGCGTGCGCCCTGAGGGCGCCGGAATAATGTCGAGGAGCGAATGCAGGAGGAGCGAATGCAGAATGCAGAATGCAGAAGGAAGAATCCAGAAAGGGCGCGTGGCACGATCCCGGTACGCGGAAGTCGCCATCGACCATTTCTGGATTCTACATTCTGCATTCTGCATTCTGCATTCCCTCTAAACGACGTCTGACTTTTCGACAATGGGAAATCTTCATCGTCGTCCTGGACAATCCGACCGTCAAGCGTAGACAGGGACGAGCACGCAGCGCGAAGCCCCCGGAAACCGGAAACCGATCTCACGAAACGCTTCGGGCGAGCGCTTCGACCTCGACGAGCTCGAGGTGCTCGATGCGCCGGTCGAGGAACTCCTCGGCGACTTTGCGGAACCGCTCTGCTCCATCGGTGACGAGGAACCCGTGGCGCCTCGGGCTGCCGGGCGCCGCGAGCAGCCGCCGCGCCTGCAGCAGCTCGCCGAGAGCGAGCGCGGTCGTCTCCGCCGAGTCGACGATCGCGATCCCCTCGCCGACGACCTTCCGGATCGTGTTCTTCAGGATCGGGTAGTGCGTGCATCCCAGAACGAGGGTGTCGATGCCCGCCTCGAGGAGCGGCTCGAGATAGATGCCGGCGACCTCGCGCGCCACCCGGGTGTTCGCCCACCCCTCCTCGGCGAGAGGGACGAACAAGGGACACGCCTGCTCGATCACCTCGATCTCGGGATCGATCGACTTCAGCGCGGCGGTGTAGGCTCCGGAGCGGACCGTCCCCTCGGTGGCGATCACACCGACCCTGCCGCGCGTGAGGCCGCTCGCGGCGCGCGCTCCCGGATCGATCACGCCGATGACCGGGATGGTCAGCGCGGCGCGGAGCTCGCTCAGGGCGACCGCGCTCGCCGTGTTGCAGGCGACGACCAGCGCCTTGATGCCGCGTCCCGTCAGATGCGCCGCCGCCTCGTGCGAGTAGCGCGTTACGGTCCGGGCCGACTTCGTACCGTACGGGACGCGGGCGCTGTCGCCGAGGTAGATGAGCGATTCGTCGGGAAGCAGCCGCTCGATCTCCTGAAAGACGGTGAGGCCCCCGACGCCGCTGTCGAAAACGCCGACCTCGCCGCTCATTCCTCCCCGCTCTGGGGGGCGCTCGCGATCCCTCCCGCCTCGCGCTTGATCGCGTACTGCTCGATCTTCTTGTAGAGGTTCGAGCGCGGCGTATCGATCGCCTCGGCGGTGCGGGAGACGTTCCATCCGTGCTCGCGCAGCTTCGCGAGGATGAACGCCCGCTCGGCCTGGTCCTTGAAGTCCTGCAGGGTCGCCGCCTTCATCGATCCCGCGACGATCTCCTCGGAGGCTCGGAACAGGTCGGGCGGGAGGTCGGTCACGTCCATCACGTCGGAAGGACACATCACGACGAGGCGCTCGATCAGGTTGCGCAGCTCGCGGACGTTTCCGCGCCACGGCGCCTCCATGAGAGCCTTTCTCGCCGAGGAGGTGAAGCTCTTCGGCTTGTAGTTGTGCTCCTGCGAGAAGAGCTTCGCGAAGTGCTCGGCGATGAGCGGCACGTCCTCGGCGCGCTCGCGCAGCGGCGGGGTCTCGATCGGGATCACGTTGAGCCGGTAGTAGAGGTCCTCGCGGAACCTTCCCCCCTTGATCTCCACGCGAAGGTCCTTGTTCGTGGCGGCGATGACGCGGACGTCGACGTCGACGACCATCGCCGCGCCGACCGGCTCGACCTCCCCCTCCTGCAGCACGCGCAGCACCTTCGCCTGCGTCCGGAGCGACATGTCGCCCACCTCGTCGAGAAAGATCGTCCCGCCGTCCGCAGCGACGAATTTCCCGGTCTGCTTCCGGATGGCGCCGGTGAACGAGCCCTTCTCGTGACCGAACAGCTCCGACTCGATGAGCTCCTCCGGAATCGCCGCGCAGTTGACCTGAACGAACGGCATCGACGCGCGCGAGGAGAGACGGTGGATGTGGCGGGCGACGAGCTCCTTCCCCGTGCCCGACTCTCCTTCGATCAGCACGGTCGCCTTCGTCGGCGCCGCCCGCTCGATCTGCGCCTTCAGCGCCCGGATCGCCGGCGAATCCCCGACGATCTGGTACTCCTTCGCCTCCTTCTCGCGGAACTCCTCGTTCTCGTCCTCGAGCTTTCCCTGCCGGATCGCGTTCCGGACGGCGAGCAGGAGGCGGTCGCGGTTGAGAGGCTTCTCGAGGAAGTCGAACGCCCCCTTCTTCGTGCATTCGACCGCCGTCTGCAGGTCGCCGTGCCCCGACACCATCACGACCGGGCTCGTCACCTTCAGCGTGTGCAGGTTCTCGAGGACCTCGATCCCGTCGAGCACCGGCATCTTGATGTCGAGCAGGATCGCATCGTACGGAATCTTCGTCGCCCGGTCGACGCCCTCCTGCCCGGAGCGCGCTTCGTCGACCCGATACCCCTCGTACTCCAGCGTCATCCGGATCGCTTCCCGGATCGCCGCCTCGTCATCGACCACGAGCACCCGTGCGGGCATGCATACCTCTTCCTGCGGACTCGGCTCCATTGTAGTGGACCCTTCGCCTCCCGTCCGGCGCAGCCGCGTCCGCCTCCTTCCCGTCAGCAAGGAAAGAGCCAGAGCGTCCGACCGCCGCCGCGCGGGCCTTTGCTACAATGCGCCCGTTTTCGCGAAGGAGCTGCTGCCGGTGCAGATCACGATCTCGTCCGACCCGAAGCCGTCCGGAATCGCCAACCTGTTCGTTCTCGTCGCCGAGGGGGACCGCAGGCCCGATCTGCCGCTCGGAAAGAAGCTTCGCGAGCGCGTCGACGACGCCATCGCGAGCATCGGTTTCGAAGGACGCGCCGAACAGGTCGTCTCCCTCGCGGGTGAGGGCGAGCCGAAGAAGATCACGCTCGTCGGAATCGGCAGGCGCGCCGCCGTCAGCCGGCGCGTGCTCCGGACCGCGATCCAGGTCGTCGGAAAGATCGCGAGAAAGAACCGCGACGCCTCGATCGCCCTCGTCTCTCCCTACCTGATTCCCGGGACCGACGCCCGGGAGACGACGCTGTTCCTCGCCGATCGCCTCGCGCACGCCGACTACCGATTCGACCCCTACAAGACGGGCGAGGAAGGACGGCGGTTCGACATCGGGGCGACACTCATCCCGCCGAAGCCGATCGACGGCCGCGAGGCGAAACGGCTCCTCGACCGCGCCCGCATCCTCGCCGACTCGGTCCGCCTCGTCCGCGATCTCGGCAATGCTCCCGGCAACGAGCTCACCCCCGCAGTTCTCGCGCAGAGAGCTCAGGCCGTCGCGAAGGAGAGCGGACTCTCCTGCACGATCTGGGACAAGAAGCAGATCGAGAAGATGAAGATGGGCGGCCTGCTCGCCGTCAACCGGGGATCGAACGAAGAGCCGCGCTTCATCACGCTCGAATGGTCTCCGCGGAAGGCGAAGAAGACGGTCTGCCTCGTCGGCAAGGGAATCACCTTCGACTCGGGCGGGATCTCGATCAAGCCGTCCGACAAAATGGAAGAGATGAAGTTCGACATGTCGGGAGCGGGAACGGTCATCGGCGCCATGCGCGCCGCTGCGCTGCTCGAGATCCCGGTGCGGGTGGTCGGGCTGATCCCCTCGACCGAGAATCTCCCGAGCGGCTCGGCCTATAAACCGGGGGACATCATCACGACGATGTCGGGGAAGACCGTGGAGATCGTCAACACCGACGCCGAGGGGCGGATGATCCTGTGCGACGCCCTCCACGTGGCGAAGCGCTACGAGCCGGATCACCTGATCGATTTCGCCACGCTGACGGGCGCCTGCGTGGTGGCGCTCGGGAACGAAGCCTCGGGGCTCTTCTCGAACGACGACGAGCTGGCTCGGATGTTGATTGAGGCAGCGGAGAAGGCCGGCGAGCCGGCCTGGCGGCTTCCCGAATGGGACGACTACAAGGAGCTGATCCGAAGCGAATGGGCCGACATGAAGAACTCCGGTGGCCGGTGGGGAGGGGCGATCTCGGCGGCCGTGTTCCTCAAGCAGTTCGTCGAGTGCCCCTCGTGGGCGCACGTCGACATCGCCGGAACCGCCTACACGGAGAACGAGAATGCGCGTGATCCCCGGGGAGCGACGGGCGTCGGCGTCCGGATGGCGATTCGATTTCTGGAAGCGATCGCCTGAGGCGATCCTCGCTCTCGCCGGGGCCATCGCTCTGTTCGCGGTCTCGTGCGGGCGAGAGCCTGCCGCCGAGGCGCGTGCCGCCGCAGGCTCGGCCGGGAACGGCTCGTCCGCCGGGTTCGACTCGGTCGAGTCGCCCGGCATGGAGTTCCTCCCGCGGCTCGACGAGGCTCCCGGCTGGACCCTCATCGGCGACCCGCTCGTCTTCCCCGCCGCCAGTCTCTCCGGCTACCTCGGCGCCGAGGCGAAGCAGTATCTCGAGTACGAGCTTCTCGACCTGACGGTCGGCGAGTACGAGCAGACCGAAGGGAGCGGACGCGCGACGGCGGAGATCCATCGGTTTGCCGACTTCGTCAAGGCGTTCGGCGCCTACTCGGCCCGCAGCAGCGCCGTCTCCCGGCTCCTCGACATCGAGAACGAATCGTTTCTCGGTCCGCACTCGCTGCACGTCTGGCGCGGCCCGTTCTACGTCCGCATCGTATTCAGCGGCGGGGAGGACGCGGCCGAAAGCGCGATCCGGCTGGCGAAGTCGGTGACCGAGGGGATGCCGGTGGCGCCGGGACGCCCCGCCGTGTTCGGGTTCTTTCCCGAGACCTCGCGCGTGACGAACAGCGAGAGGTTCTCGGCGGGACCGGTGTTCGGCCAGCCGTATCTGGCGGGAGGGTTCACGGCGGAGTTCGAGCTCGATGGTCAGCGGATCGAGGGAACGATCCTTCCGGCGCCGGCGAAGGAGGTCGCGACCGAGGTGCTCGACCGGTATCGCTCGTTCTTCGCGGCGAACGGGCGGCTGCTCGATCCCGTTCCGAACCTCGGGGAGGACAACTTCGTCGGGGAGGACCGGTACATGGGGCGAACGGCGGCATTCCGGCTCGACCGTTTCGTCGTCGCGTTCCGCGGGTACGGCAAGGGGCAGAGGCTGATCGACCTGGCGATCGCGACAGATCAGCGGATCCTCGCCTCGATCCGGCGGCAGCTCCAGGCCGCCGAGCGCGCGGCCCGCGAGCGCTGAGCTGCTGGAGTGGCGCGGGCGATCCGCCGGCCCCTTGGGCGGGGAGTGCCCCGATACGCCGGAGTCTCTCACCCGGAGCCCTCAGAAACGGCGCTGCGCGCCGAATGCCGCCGTTGGTCATCGTTGCCCCCCCCCACCCGGGGCGGGCGGAACGCCCGCACCACCTCCTACTGCGGGGTGATCGTCGTGTCACACGGGCCACAGGAACCTTCATCGCCACGAGATATTCCGAGAAGATGGCCGGGGCTTGCGGCCCACCCCGCCTCTACTACACGTAGAGAGGATGCCGTTCCCTCTTCGAGCCGATCCGAAATCCATCCCGATTTTCCACGATCCGGGTAGACTCGGGGCGTGACCGAGCGGGCGAAACGGGGCGCCGACTACAGGGACGTGATCGCGGCGCCCGAGGACCGGATCGCCGAGATCGTCTCGGGAGATCTCTATCTCTCGCCCCGCCCATCGCTCCGCCACGCAAACGCCACCTCGGTGCTCGGATCCGATCTCAACGCCGCGTTTCACCGCGGTAGGCGCGGCCCGGGGGGATGGTGGATCCTCGACGAGCCGGAGCTGCACCTGGAAGGCGACGTCCTCGTTCCCGACATCGCGGGGTGGAGGCGCGAGCGGCTGCCGACGCTCCCCGAGGGAAGCGGGGTCGAGATCGCACCCGACTGGCTCTGTGAGGTTCTCTCTCCCTCCACCGAGCGTTTCGATCGCCTCCGAAAGCTCCCGCGCTACGCTGCGGCGGGAGTCGCGCACCTCTGGCTCGTCGATCCCTCGGCGCGACGGCTCGAGGTCTTCGGCAGACTGGAGCGGGAGTGGATTCTCCTCGAACGGTACGCGGGGGAGGCGACGGTCAGCGCTCCGCCGTTCGAAGACGTCCCGATCGACCTCACGCCCGTGTGGGTGTGATCGGGCGTCTCGAGAGGCGTCAGCGCTCCCAGGTGCCGCCCTTCCCGCCCGACTTGCGCAGCAGGGCGATCTGCTCGATGACGATCCCCTTCTCGGCGCTCTTGCACATGTCGTAGAGCGTGAGGGCGGCGACGGCGCAGGCGGTCATCGCCTCGATCTCGACGCCCGTCCTCCCCTCGCAGCGGACGGTCGCGAGGACCTCGATCGCTCCTTTCTCCCGATCGAGCTCGAACGCGACGTCGACGAACGTCAGCGGGAGAGGGTGCGTGAGGGGGATGAGCGAGGAGGCCTTTTTCGCCGCGAGGATGCCGGCGACGCGCGCGGTGGCGAGGGCGTCCCCCTTCGGCAGAGCGACCTGCTCGACGAGCCGGAGCGTCTCGGGGCTCATGCGGACGCGCGCGTGCGCGATCGCCTCGCGGCGCGTCGACTCCTTCGCGCCGACGTCGACCATCGACGCCCGCCCTTCTTCATCGAGGTGACTCAGCTTCTTCATCGGTCCTCCACGAGCCGCCTCGCCCGGGCGAGATCGGTCGGGTCGTTGACGTTGAGCAGCGGCTCTCCCTCCCGCCGCCGGCGCAGATCGCCTTCGTCGACGATCTCGATGCGGGCCGACTCGGCGATCCCGCGCAGCGTGTAACGTCCCGCCGCGATGGCGCTCCGCACCGCCGGCAGGAGCGCCGTGTGATAGCCGGCGCAGAGAAGCTGCGGCTTTCCGTCCCACCGAGGCACCAGAAGGTCGGCTCCGCTCCCTTCGAATCGCCGCCGGAGCTCGCCGAGGAGCGACGACGTCATGAGAGGATAATCGATCGCGAGAAGCCAGAGCTTCCCCTCTCCCGCATCCTCCAGCGCCCGCTCGAGGCCGAAGATCGCCCCCGAGCCCCGATGCTTCCGTTCGAAGATCGTCGTGAGGCCGGGGATCGCGCTCTCCGCCGCGCGCCGCACGGCGAGGACGCGATCGAAGGCCGATGCCGCCGCGTCGAGCGCCCTCTCGAGGAACGTCTTTCCTCCCAGCTCGACGGCCGCCTTCGGCCGCCCCATGCGCGTCGACTCCCCCCCGAGGAGCAGATAGCAGTTCATCCCGCGGCGATTATCGCAGGTACGCGGACGAAGGAGCCGGGACGCGGCGGCGGCCCGCCCCGTGGCCGGGAGTCCCCTCTGGCCGGGGATTGCATGTGGCCGGGGATTGCCTCCTCGGCGGGAGGGTGGTTGCGCGACAACCGTGGAACCTCGAGTGCGCCGGGACGCGGGAGTAACCCACGACCGCCGCCCGCCGGGGATGAAATCCTCGGCCACAGGGCAACACCGATGGCCTCCGCGTGTAGGATTCGGGGCGATGTCGTCGGTCTCGGTGATCATCCCTGCGCTCGACGAGGCTCCGCGGATCGAGGGGGCCGTGCGGAGCGCGCTCGATGCGGGAGCGGCCGAGGTGATCGTCGCGGACGGCGGAAGCCGGGACGCGACCGCGGAGATCGCGCGCGCGGCCGGAGCGACGCTCGCCCGAGCCGAGGGCGTGCGCGGCGCCCGGCTCAACGCCGCGGCGAGGGGCGCCGCCGGCGAGGTGCTGATGTTCCTCCACGCCGACACCCTCCTCCCGCCCGGCGCGGCGACGGCCGCCGCCGGTGCGATCGAAGCCGGCGCGGTCTTCGGCGGCTTCCGCATCCGCTTCGCCGAGCCGCACCGCCGCCTCCGACTCGCCGCCGCCCTGATCAACGCGCGGACGCGCTTCACGCGCGCCCCCTGGGGCGATCAGGCGCAGTTCGTCCGGCGCGAGCTCTTCCTCGAATCCGGCGGCTTCCTCGCCATCCCGCTCATGGAGGACTACGAGCTCGCGCGCCGGATGAAGAAGCTCGGCCCGATCACGCTCCTCCCGCTCGAGGTCACGACCTCCGGCCGCCGCTTCCTCGAGAACGGTCTTTTCCGCACGGCGGCGATCAACTGGTGGACGATCCTCCAATGGAGGATGGGCGTGCCGGCCGAGCGGCTCGCCGCCCGCTACCGCAGGGGAGCGTCTTGGGCGTCTTGAGCGTCTTGGGCGTCTTGGGCGTCTCGAGCGTCTTGGGCGTCTCGAGCGTCTTGGGCGTCTCGAGCGTCCTGGGCGTCTTGGGCGTCTTGGGCGTCTCGAGCGTCCTGGGCGTCTTGGGCGTCTTGAGCGTCTTGGGCGTCTCGAGCGTCCTGGGCGTCTTGGGCGTCTTGAACGTGAGCGTCCTGGGCGTCCTGGCGGCTTGGGCGTTCTGGACGGAGAGAAAAATACAGATCGGACCGATGGATCGATAGGACCGACGCTCCGGACGCTCCAGACGCTCCAGACGCCCGAGACGCCCCAGACGCTCCAGACGCCCCAGACGCTCCAGACGCCCTACTTCTTCCGTTTCGACGCCGTCTCGCGCGCGTGGCGGGCGCGGCCGAGGGCGACGTTGAGGGGGTTGGTGCGCGGAAGGAAGGGGATGGGGGGCTTGCGGCGCTGGCCCAGGTCGGACTGGAGACCGAGCAGCGATTCGTCGCCCGGCAGGACCTTGAGCCCTTTCTCGATCGTGGAGAGCGCCTTCCTCCGGTGGTCCGCGGCGAGGTAGACCTTCGCGAGGTTGACGTAGTGCTCGGAGTGGTAGAACTGCATCTCGATCGCCTTGTTGCAGAGGTCGATCGCCGGCTTGTACTTCTTTTCCACCAGGGCGACGCAGAGAGCGTAATAGGAGAGGCCGTCGGGTCCCGGGATCTCGCGCCGGTTCGCGTACGCTTCGGTCAGCAGTGTCAATCCTTTGAGGTAGTCTTGTTTCCGGACCGCGTCGATGCCTCTCCGCATCGCACTCACCGGGTCGTGATCAGTCACGCATGGGCCTCCGGAACCTGACGCACGAACGAATCGATCGCCGTGCGCTGATCGCTGGGAACGTCGACGAAGCGGACGCCGTAACGCGGCGTCCCTCCGGTGAACTCGGCCCGGACGATCTCCGAATGCACCCGGATCGGCGACGATCCATCCGCGAGGAAGAATTGAAGCATGAGTCGCGCCGAGGGGGGAAGGGTTTGTTCGAGCTGGAGGAGCATGCCGGTCGAGGAGAGGTTCACGCTCTGGCCCAGAAGGGTCGACGACGCCGCGCCGTTGAGCTCGATGCGGGTCAGAGTCCGGACCGTGCGCCGCGGAGGAACCGACAGAAGCTTCTCGACCTTCTCCTCGAGCTCGCTCCGATGCACAGGCCTGTAGATCACTTCGTTGCACCCCGCCGCGACGCAGAGGTCGGTCTGCTCCGCCGCGCTCCGCTCCCCGAGAAGCAGCAGCGAGACTCGCCGGGTCGCCTCGTGGTTCCGGAGCAGCCGGCAGAGCTCGGGCGCCCGGAGGTCGCCCAGATCGAAGGCGAACACCACGAGCCGCGGGCGCGACTCGCGCGCGATCCGCCACGCTTCGGTCCCCCGCGCCGCCATCCGGACCCGCCGCCCCTCCCCCTGCAGCAGCGCCTGGTCGAACAGAAGGGTTCCCCGGGAGCGGTTCGCCAGAAGGATCGTCGACTGCTCTCCCATCACGTCTCCTCTCACGCCACCGGGATCTCGCGCAACCGCGCGACCGTCACCCTCAGCTCGTCGGCCAACCGATCGAGCTCCTCTCCCCGCGTCGAGCGCCCCAGCCCCAGCCGAAGCGACCCGAGCGCACTCTTCTCGCTGAGTCCGATGGCGAGAAGCACCGGCGATGCCTCCCGCTCCCCCGCGCTGCACGCCGACCCCGACGAGACCGAAAACCGAGGCAGCGCCTCCATCAGGCTTTCGGCGTCGATTCCCTCGAAGCTGACGTTCAAATTGCCGGGCAATCTTACCTCCCGGAGCCCGTTGACGGAAGCTCCGGGGATTTCCGTAAGTAGACGATCCCACAGACGATTGCGTAATTCTGTGAGCTGGACCGCTTCCTGCCCCATTTCTTTGCGCCGGATCTCGAGGGCGGCGGCGAATCCGACCGCCCCGGGGACGTTGACCGTGCCGGAGCGGAGCCCCTTTTCCTGCCCGCCGCCGCGCAGAAGGGGGACGAGCGGGATCCCGCGCCGAACGATCAGAGCCCCGATCCCTTTCGGTCCATAGAGTTTATGCGCCGAGGCCGAGAGCAGATCGCACGGCAGCTCGGAAAGGTCGAGCGGGACCTTGCCGACACCCTGGGTGGCGTCGGAATGGAACGGAATCCCGCGCTCACGGCAGAGCTCGCCGATCTCCCGGATCGGCTCGAGGGTGCCGATCTCGCCGTTGGCCGCCATGATCGAGCAGAGGCGCGTCCGGGGACGGATCGCGGATCGGACCGCCTCGGGCTCGACCCTCCCGTCCCGGTCGACGGGGAGGACCGAGAGCGAGACCCCTTCGGCCTCGAGCGCGCGCAGCGGCTCGAGGACCGACTTGTGTTCGATCGCGGAGGTGATCGCGTGGTCGCCGGGGCGGAGGATGCCGCGGAGCGCGAGGTTATTCGATTCGGTGGCGCCGGCGGTGAAGAACACCTCGGTCGGCCTCACGCGGAAGAAGTCGGCGACCGCAGCGCGGGCCTCTTCGAGGGCGGCGGCGGCGCGGCGGCCGTGGGCGTGGCTGACGGCGGCGGGGTTGCCGAACGTCTCGGTGAAGAACGGGAGCATCCTCTCGAGGACGCGGGGATCGCAGGGAGTCGTGGCGTGATGGTCGAGGTAGATGGGATCGGCCATGGGACCTCCGGGTCCGCTCAGCGCCGGCGGCGCCGCCGGCGCGGGGGGCGCGGCGGCTCGGCCGGTTCGACCCGGCGGACGCGCTGCACGAACGCCTGCCACTCGCGACAAACCTCGAGATAGTTCCCCGAGGAGCGTGCGTAGAGCTCGAGCAGGGCGAGCCCGTCGTTGAAGTGCTCGCGAAAGACGAAGCGCCACATGCTGCGCCGGTCGCTGGGGGGCTCGAGCAGCCTCCAGAGCGTCTCGATCGCCTGTTCGGTCTGATGGCGCATGCCGGCGGAGAACGCGAAGCGCTGGACGATCGGCTGGATGAGCTCCCGCACGAAGACGATCATGTCGGCCACGCGCAGTTTCCCTTCGCGACCCTGCGACTCCGCTTCGAGCGAGGCCACCACGTGCGGCAGGAGCAGAACCGAGAACAGGACCGGATCGGAGACCCTGCGCCCGCTCTGCACGGTGCGGTCGAGGACCTCGAGCATCCTCCGGAGCGAGTCCGCATCGTTCGCGTCGAGGTGTGCCTGGAGCTCGGGGAGGAGCGGTTCGAGCAGCCGCGTCTCGGCGAGCAGCTCGACCGCCGCGAGCGACCAGCCCCTCCGCAGCAGCTCGAGGATCTCCTCCGATACGCGGGGAGGCGATGCCTTCAGGATCTCGTTGCGGTGCTCGAGGATGCCGGCCCAGGTCCCGCTCTCGATCTCGAATCCGAGCCGGGCGGCGAACTCGACGGCGCGCAGCATGCGGACCGGATCCTCGCGGAACCGGACCGCCGGATCGCCGATCACGCGAATCAGGCGGTCGCGCAGGTCGTCGAGGCCGCCGACGTAGTCGATCACGGTGAAATCGGCGACGTCGTAGAACAGACCGTTGATCGTGAAGTCCCGCCTCCGCGCGTCTTCGGCGGGAGAGCCGAAGGTGTTGTCGTCGGTGACGAGCAGGTCTTCCCCCTCGGTCCTCTGCGGCTCGCGGCGGAAAGTCGAGACCTCGACCGCACGGTCCTGGAAGAGCACGTGCACGAGGCGGAAGCGCCGGCCGATGATGCGGCTGTTGCGGAACAGGCGGCGCACGTCGCCCGGATGTGCGTCGGTCGCGACGTCGAAGTCCTTCGGGGCTCTCCCCATCATCAGATCCCGGACGCTGCCGCCGCACAGACAGGCGCGGTAACCGCTGCGGTGGAGCCGGTAGAGAACCTTGAGCACGTCCTCGGGGATGCTCTTGCGCGAGATCGGATGATCGGACCGCGCGACGATGCGCGGCGCGCTCGCGCGCTCGACGCGGTCCGTGGCGGTCTCGGTCTCGGTGCTCATCGGCGGTTCCATCTCGAGACTCATTCCGGCGAAGGCTCCACCGCTCGCCCGGTGCGCGCGCCGTCGACGATCCTGAAGGTCCGCTCCCAGCGCGTGCCGGGAATGAAGTTCAGGACCACGCGGGCCAGATCCGTCAACCGCTCGCCCGGGGTCGCTCCTTCCGGGGCGGGCGGCCCGTCGTACGACCAGTAGACGAGCAGCGCACGTCCCTTGATCAGCTCGCGGCGGACCGGACCCCAGTAGCGCGAGTCGTTCGACCGGTCGCGGTTGTCCCCCATGACGAAGTACGACCCTTCCGGGACCACGTAAGGCCCGAACTGGTCGCGGGAGCGGTACGAGCGCGGGAGCGAGGGCTCCCGCGGGATGACCTCCGGGTCGTCGTGCAGCACGTACGGCTCGTCGAGCGGGACGCCGTCGACCAGCACCCGCTTGTCACGGATCGTCACCGTCTCGTCCGGAAGTCCGATGACCCGCTTGACGAAGTCGGTGTCCGGCTGCTCCGGATAGCGGAAGACCACGATGTCTCCGCGCCGCACCGGGCGGAGCGGAAGGAGGCGGTCGACCGCGGGAGCGCCGGGGGCTCCATAGATGAACTTGTTCACGACGATGTGATCTCCGATCAGGAGGTTGTCGATCATCGAGCCGGTGGGAATCTTGAAGGCCTGAAACACGAAGATCCGCGCGAAGTTCACGAAGATCATCGCGATCAGGAGCGCGTCGAAATACTCACGCAGCGTCGACCGGGTCGACTCCTCAGCTTCGGTCATGCTCGGGTCGGGTCTCTTTCAGGTGGCTCTCGAGCCAGCGGGCGGCGAACGATTCGAGGTCGTCCGTGCTCGAGCGAACGACGTCCGATCCCCCTCCTCCGGCCGCGTCGCGCGTGGTCAGGACCGTGATCCCGGCCCGCCCCGGGATGCCGGCTGCGGCGCCGGCGGCCGCCGGAGGCACCACCGCGAAGATCGCCGACGGGTCCGCCCACGCGAGCTCCGCGATCGCGTCCCAGAGGGCGCCGGCAGCGGCCTGTTTCGCTGACACAACAACCGTGGCGACGTTTCGATTCTGATGCACCTCCGCCCGCGGCGCGCTCCATTCGAATGCCGTCTCCCCGGTCACCCAGACCACGACCGGGACTCTCTCTCCGTATCGAAGGCGCGCTGGATGGAACAGGACGGCCCCGGCGACGCCCGGAAGGTGGTCCGCCTCCGCGTCGAGAACGGCCGACGGAGGGATCACCGTCCGCCGCTCTTCCCCTCCGTAGCGGAGCACGTCCACCCGCCCGGCCGAGCTGGCCGAAGAGACCGCGACCGCGAACCTCTCCGCCCGCGGCTCCCAGGCGAGCGCGCCGACGCTCGACTGCGGCAGCGCCACGCCGAGCTGGAAACCGGTCGGGACGTGCACGGTCCGCAGCACCGCCCCCGCCACCCCCTCGATCCGGTAGGTGACCTTGTTCCCGCGCGGGGCCCAGCTCACCATCCGCTCCTCGAGCGGATCGGGGCCGATCCATCTCGGCTCCCCTCCGTCCGTCGACGCGATCCCGACGTCGAAGCTCTCTTCGCGGAGGGCGGAGAAGACCATCTCCAGCCCGTCCGGCGAAACGTCGAACGAATCGATCCCGCGGAAGGGGCCCGCCCTCACCAACCCTTCACCGGACGGCGCCCAGTGCACCAGCGAATCCCCCTCCGGACCGCTCGACAGCACCATCGCACTCCCGCCAGGAAGGAGCCTCGCATCGCGCACCCTTCCGGGAAAAGGGAGCCGCGCGCCTCCCGCTCCGATCCGCACCAGCGCGCCGTCGTCGAGCCGCAGCTCGTCCCCCTCGGCACTCGCATCGAGGATCGACCCTTCGGTCAGGCGGATCGCTCCGCCCTCGAGCACGATTCCTCGATGCCCGTCTCCCGCGACGAAGCGTCCGTCGCGGGCGCGCCGGAGAAAGCTCGGACAGAAGGGAAGCTCGTCCGCCGAGAGGCGTCTCGCCTCGCGCACGTCCCACCGCTCGAGCCTGCACTCCTCGCCGCCGCCTGCGATCTGCAGCAGCTCGGCATCGGAGGACCATGCGATCGCCCGGACCGTCCCGGCGCCGCCGGCGGGCGGGGGGACGGGGGGGAGGGCGGGGGGCGGGGCGGCGGTGCAGCCGGCGAGAATCGCACCAATAATTGCCACGGAAATCCCGCGGAGGAGCATCGCGCCGAATCTTATCATCGTCGTTCCTCTCTGTCTCGGAAGGGGCCCGGCCCCGCGATCGTCGGGCCCCGGTAAAATTGACCCTCATCAGCAGGTTAGACTGGTCGCACCCTTGCAGGTTCCGCCCGGCGGCCGTCGTCCGGACGAGGGAAAATCAGTGACGTTAAAACATTATGTTAATCTGGTGCTTCCCTCGGCGTGCGCTCCGGCGCTCGCCCTCCTTCTCGCCGCCTGCGCTTCCTCGTCCGGCTCCGCGCGGCACCTCGTCTGGAAGCTCGAAGACAACCTCATCCGCCTTTCCGTCGGAGTCGGCGAGGCCCGCGGCGAGCTCCTGCTCGGTACCGCCCATCCGACGACCCTTCTCGATCCCCGGTTCGCCGCGGCCGCCCGCGCCGGCGGCGACACCGCGGTCCGGCTCCGCGGCCTCCCGGCGCTCCGGGTCCGACCGGCCCTCGCCGAGCTCCACGGTCTGGCCGACGGAATCGTCGGCGCCGACGTCTGGAGGGGACGGAGAATCACCCTCGACTATCACCGCGCGCTGCTCATCATCGACGGGAACGCCGAGCCGATGAGCGACGCGGTACACAGCCGCTTCGACGCGGTCCCGGCGGTGACGGTGACGATCGACGGGGTGGAGGAGCGCGCGATCGTCGATTCGGCGAATCCCGACACGATTCTGCTTCCGTCCTCCCGCTTCGGAGAAGAGGGGCGGCGGCGGATCGACCTCTCGGTCGGCAATCTCGAGCTCCGCGAGCTCGATGCGGCGGTCGAGCCGGTCTCAGAGATCCGGCTCGGCAATCGCGTGCTCTCGCACTTCGTCGTCACGATCGACTACGCCGCGAGGGAGGTCATTCTCTGGCAGGATCCGAGGTGAGCTGCCCGTAGTCTTCCGGAGTATCGACGTCGGCGGGAGGGGCGGGCATCGCGACTCGAGCGGATCCGGCGCGTTCGAGCAGCTCGCGCGCTCCGCGGTCACCCTGCAGCGCGGCGAGCTGCCCGAGCCATCGCGGGCCGAAGATCGCCGGGACGCCGGGGCGTCCTTCGTAGTCGGTCGCGACCGGATCGTCGCCGGCGGACCATCTCCGTCCCAGCTCGATCAGATGGCCTGCGGTGACGGAGGGCTGGTCGGCGAGCAGAATCGCGACGGCGCGGATCGTGCCGGAATCGAAGGATGCGATCCCGCAGGAGATCGAGCTCGCGAGGCCGTCGCGCCAGCGGGCGTTGTCGACCAGCACGACCTCGCCTCCGCTCAGGACGGCGGCGAGCGCATCACGATCCGATCCCAGCACGACGTGGACCGGGCGCAGGCCGGCCTCGAGCGCGATGCGCACCGTCCGCGCCAGCATCGGCTCTCCCCCGATCTCGAGCAGGAGCTTCGGCCGCCCCATTCGGCTCGATCCCCCCGCCGCGAGAATCAGCCCGCCGATCGGCCGCGTCATCGCGGCGACCGCTCCGGCTCGAGCTCCGTGAGCGTGCCGAGCACTTCGGCTGAATCGTGGATCGGCCTCGCATGGGCGCGCAGCATCCCCCCGCTTCGTCCCGCGAACCTCGCCTGGATCTCCGCCACGAGCGAGAGCGCGATCTCGTCGGGGGTCTCGCCGCCGAGATCGAGGCCGGGGGGGGCGTGCAGGGTCGGAAGCTCCGCGGGATCGATCCCCGCATGGCGAAGCAGCTCGAGAGTTCGACGCGCCGGGCCGAGGACGCCGAGGTAGCCGCCGCAGCGCCGGCCGCATCGCTCCAGGATCTCCGCATCCCGATGGAAATTGTGCGTCATCAGAACGATCGCCGCGCGCTCGTCGACCGGCAGCTTCCCCGGCTCGGGATCGCCGGTCCGGATGCGCACGCCGGCCGTCGGATCCGCCGCCGCGCTGCGGTCGACCAGCACGACCTCCCATCCGAGCGACTCCGCGAGACGCGCCGTGGCGTACGCGTCGTCTCCCGAGCCGAACAGCGTCAGCGCGATCGGCGGAAGGTGCGCTTCGGCCAGCAGGAGCAGATCTCCCCCGGCCGGGACGTCCCCCGTGGTGTGGTGCGGCCCCCGGGGGGCGGCCGGTCGCCCGAAACGGTTGCGCCCGCGCTCGAGGGCCAGCATTCCCTCCCGCTTCGCGCCTCTCTCCAGAGGATCGGCGCTTTCCTCGCGGCTGTTTCGGTCGATGCGGATCCGCCGCGGCCGCTCTCCGTCCCAGATCGTGACCAGGCCGGCCGCGCGCCGCTGCGCCGTCTCCGCGACGATCCAGGATAGATCGGCGATCAACTCTCCGGTCACCGGCTCGAGCAGGATCTCGAGACGCCCTCCGCACCCCGAGGCGGTTCCCCAGAGGACATCGGTCTCCGACGCGGTGTCGTAGCGGACGAGCTCGGGGCGGCGGCGGGCGAGCAGGGTGAGCGCACGTTCGGCCAGGTCGTGCTCGAGGCAGCCGGCGCTGATCGATCCGATCCGCTCGGAATCGCCGAGCCAGAGACGCGCGCCGGGACGGCGGAACGACGAGCCCTCCACCGAGACGATCGTCGCGAGCGCACTCCGGGCGCCTCTCGACTGCGCCGCCTCCGCCGATGCGACGATCCGGGCCAGCTCGCTCATCCGCCGATTCTACCGGACCTGCGGGAGCGTGCGGCGTCACGGTCCGGTCGAGACTCAGTCGGGAATCGTGACCCTGCCACGGACGTCCCGGAACGAGATCCCGCCGCTGCCGTCGCGCCGGACCTCGAAGTCGCCTCCGACGTCGCGCACGCTGATCCCGCCCGAGCCGTCGTCGAGCACGCGGACACTGCCGGTGACCTCGCGCACGTCGATCGATCCGGAGCCATCCTCTTCGATGACCACGTCACCGTCGACTCCGGCGATCGTGATCGAGCCCGATCCGTCTTCCTCGATGACGACGTCCGCCCGTACCTGCCGCACTACGATCGATCCCGATCCGTCGCGGATCCGTACCGGCCCGCCGACGTCGCGCACGTCGATTCCTCCCGAACCGTCGCGAATCGAGACCGCGCCCGCGACGCGCCTGACGTCGATACTCCCCGAGCCATCGTCGATCGCCACGCTCGCGACGCCGTCGACCTCGATCGAGCCGCTGGAGTCGTCGATGATCACCGCCATCGAGGCGGGAACCTCCACGGTGAAGTCGAGCCGCGCGTAATGGTGGCCGAAGCCCCAGCGGTTCCACTCCGGGATTCTCGCCTCGACGATGATCCGGTCCCCGCTGCGCCGGAGGACGAGCTGCATCTCGCGGATCAGCTCCTCCTCTGACGAGCAGGCGCGGCCGTGCGCCCGGATCTCAGCCCCCCCGACGCCCACCACGTTCAGCGAGCCGGCGACGGCCAGGATCTCGACGATCCCCACACCCGCGGCGGACGTCGCGACGCGACGGTCTCCCACGTAGCGGCACTCGTCGGCCATCGCCGGAGCGGCCGCCATCAGCAGCGTCACCGCCGCAAGTCCGATCTTCATGATGTTCCCTCCATTCTCGACGTTCCCCCTCTCCAGTACGGCGGATTCGGCTCCGGGTTGCGGTAGGATGGCGCTCGATGGGGCCGACGCGGGAAAAGGTTCCGCCGCCAGCGCAGGAGGTGCGGATCTCCCCTTCGGAGCTCGCCGCCCTGCTCCTTCAGAGCATTCTGCTCGCTGCGTCGCTCGGGTTCGCGGCGACGATCGTCCTCACGCGCATGACCGCGATTCCGCGTCCGATCGCGTTCGGCCTCGGGCTCGAGCTCGGCCTGCTCGTCAGCTATCCGACCATCCGGATCGTCGCCCGCGCGAACGGCACGCAGCTCGGACTCGGGGCCTGGTTCCTCGTCACCCTTCTCCCGGCCGCGCTCGCCGTCACGATCCTCGGCGTGCTGTAGTCTCTCGCAATACCGGAGGTTCTCAGATGAATCGTCTCGCAGCAGTCATCGCACTCGCCGGACTGATGGTGCCCGGTGCCTTCGCGCAGCCGGCCGGAGCTTCGAAGGCGAACATCGTCCTGGTCATCCACGGAGGCGCGGGGACCATTCTGAAAAGCAACATGCCGGCGGAGCTCGAGCGGGAGTATCGCGCGAAGCTCGTCGAATCGCTCCGCGCGGGCCATGCCGTCCTCGCGCGCGGCGGCTCGAGTCTCGATGCGGTCGAGGCCGCGATTCACGTCATGGAGGACTCCCCGCTGTTCAACGCGGGGAAGGGAGCGGTCTTCACGCACGACGGCCGCAACGAGCTCGACGCCTCGATCATGGACGGCTCGACGCGCAATGCGGGAGCGGTGGCGGGGGTCGGGATCATCCGCCATCCGATCTCGGCCGCGCGCGCCGTGATGGAGAAGTCGAAGCACGTGATGCTGACCGGCAGGGGCGCCGAGCTGTTCGCCACCCGGATGGGGCTCGAGATCGTCGACCCCTCCTGGTTCTGGACCGAGCGCCGCTGGAAGCAGCTCCAGCGCGAGATCGAATCCGAGCGGAGTCCCGCCGCCGCGGCGCTCCACGACTCCGAGCGCGAGCCGGTTCCGCCGAAGCTCGGCACGGTCGGAGCGGTCGCCCTCGACGCCCGCGGCCACCTCGCCGCCGGCACCTCGACCGGCGGCACGACCAACAAGCGCTGGGGACGGGTCGGCGACTCGCCGATCATCGGCGCGGGGACCTTCGCCGACGACGCGACCTGCGCGGTGTCGAGCACCGGCGAGGGCGAGTACTTCATCCGCTGGGTCGCCGCCTACGACGTGGCCGCCCTGATGGAGTACGGCGGCCTCTCCGTCGAGGCCGCCGCGAATCGCGTCGTCCACGACAAGCTGAAGAAAGCCGGCGGCTCGGGCGGGGTCATCGCGCTCGACGCGAAGGGGAACTTTGCGATGCCGTTCAACACGGAAGGGATGTACCGGGGATGGATCGGCCCCGACGGGACTCCGCACGTCGCTCTGTACGGTGAGGACTGAAGCCGCCGAACGACGCGGACCGCGCCGATGCCGCGACGCAGCGATCTGACTCTGCCGGCGCGCGACGGATTTCCGCTCCGCGCGACTCTCTTCACTCCCGACTCCCCCCCGCGCGCCTCGGCGCTGCTCGCGGGTGGAATGGGGATCCCGCGGCGCTTCTACGCCAGGCTCGCCGAGGATCTCGCCGCGAACGGCTTCGCCGCGCTCACGCTCGATTATCGCGGCATGGGGGAGTCGGTCTCCGGCCCGATTCGCGCGCTCGATGCCTCCATCACGACCTGGGCGACGCAGGACCTCGCCGCGGCCCTCGACTGGATCCGCCGGGAGCTCTCTCCCCGTGCGTTCCTCGTCGGGCACAGCGCCGGAGGTCAGATGGTCGGTCTGGTCCCCGAGGCGGAGTCGCTCGAAGGCGTGGTCCTCGTCACCGCCCAGAGCGGCTACTGGGGACACTGGCCCTTCCCGATCCGCTACCTCTACGGCGCGCTCTGGTACGGGCTGATGCCCGCCGCCACCCGGGCGTTCGGCTTCTTTCCGGCGAGAGCGCTCGGCCTGGGAGAGAACCTCCCGGCCGGCGCGGCACGCGAGTGGGCCTCGTGGTGCCGCAGTCCCGGTTATCTTTTCGACGAGATCGAGCCTGCCGATCTGGCGCGATACGAGCGCTTCGACCGTCCCATTCTGGCGTGGAGCTTCACCGACGACGCATACGCGCCGCCGGCCGCGGTCGATGCCCTGCTCGCCGGCTTCTTGTCCGCGCCGATCGAGCATCGGCGCGTCGATCCTTCGGCCGCCGGACTGCCGCGCGTCGGACACCTCGGATTTTTCCGCGAGTCTTCGCGCGAGTCGCTCTGGAGGGCGACGATCGAGTGGATGGCGTCGCGCTGAGGGGGAGCGTTCGGGGAGAAGCCGGCGCGCGAGTCGGTGCCGCTTTCTCAGCGCGGCTTGCGGGCGATCGCGATCTGGAAGAATCCGCCGAGCAGCGAGGGCTCGACGTGCTCGAGCTCGAGGCCACTCCCTTCGATCACCTCGGAGAGCCGGCGGTTGATGTCGGTGGCGATCAGGCGGCTCGCGACGTTGACGGCGCGGCGCAGCGGCGAGGGCCGCCGTCCCTCGCCGAGAAACTTGTCGAAGATCGAGACGCGCCCTCCGGGACGGAGCACGCGGGCGGACTCGCGGGCGACGGCGCGGGGATCGGGGACGACGGCAAGGACGAGATGGAGCAGGACCAGATCGAACGAGGCGTCGGGGAGATCGAGGGCGGCGGCGTCCATCAGACGGGCGTCGATGTTCCGCGCGAGGCGGGCGGCGCGACGCCGGGTTGCGGCGAGCATCGCGGGATCGAGGTCGATTGCGGTGAGGGGAGAGGCGGGAGGGATGAGCTCGAGATCGAGGCCGGTTCCGCAGCCGACCAGGAGGATCCGCTCGTGACCCTGGAGGTCGAGCAGCGAGATCGCGCGGCGGCGGCCGGGGGCGAGGCGGCGGGCCACCAGGTCGTATCCGGGAGACCAGAGGGTCCATCGGAGCTCGGACCAGGAGCGCGGCATCGCGGGGAGTATGGCACGAGGGAGGGGGAGAAAAGAGAAAGGCCCGCGGCTCGGCCGCGGGCCTTTCATAATTCCCGGCGACGACCTACTTTCCCACGCAGTTGCCCACGCAGTACCATCGGCCCTGAGGAGCTTAACTGCCGTGTTCGGAATGGGAACGGGTGTTTCCTCCTCGGTGAGGTCACCGGAAAACCGTGTGAATGGTTTCCGACGAATCGAATCGGGGTGAGAGATCGAGTGCGGGGGCCGGAGAGCGCGATCGCATCAATACAAGGCAATATGGTCAAGCCGAACGACCGATTAGTACGAGTCAGCTGAAGGCCTTGCAGCCCTTACACCTCTCGCCTATCAACGTGGTGATCTACCACGGGTCTTCAGGGAGATCTCATCTTGGGGTTGGCTTCCCGCTTATATGCTTTCAGCGGTTATCCTTTCCCGACGTAGCTACCCGGCGATGCCGCTGGCGCGACAACCGGTACACTAGAGGTCGGTGCTTCCCGGTCCTCTCGTACTAGGGAAACCTCCCCTCAAATCT
>DATKCD010000086.1:0-16897 GCA_035544735.1 Thermoanaerobaculia bacterium | reverse complement strand
ATAGCAGATGGCGAAGGGATCGGCGTCGTGAGCGAGGCGCGCCGACGCAGGCATAGCGGGGTCTATGCTGAGGAGGCGCAACGAAGCTCACGGCGTCGAGACCGAGCCAGGTGCTATTGATTCCGGCGTTACAGGACACTTCCCCCCGACCCCCGCCCCCTTCCGCCCTCCGCCCCCCTCCCGCGAACCGTCGTCGCCGCTGGGTTATCATCCGCCGCGATGCGCTTCATCGAGACGCCGCTTCCGGAGGTGCTGATTCTCGAGCCTCGGCTCCACGGCGACGAGCGAGGGTTCTTCATGGAGACGTACCGGAAGGACGAGCTCGCCCGCGCGGGGATCAGCGCCGAGTTCGTCCAGGACAACCATTCGTCGTCGTCCCGCGGCGTGCTCCGGGGGCTTCACTATCAGGAGCCCTTCCCCCAGGGAAAGCTCGTCCGATGCATCGCCGGAACGATCTTCGATGTCGCGGTCGACATCCGGCGGAGCTCGCCGGCGTTCGGCCGCTGGTTCGGTGCCGAGCTGTCGGCGGAGAACAAGCTCCAGATGTGGATTCCGCCCGGCTTCGCGCACGGCTTCTGCGTGACCTCGGAGAGAGCCGAGGTCTTGTACAAGTGCACGGAGGTGTGGCGGAAGGAGCTCGACCGCTCGATTCTCTGGAACGATGCGGCGATCGGGATCGAGTGGCCGCTCGCCGATCCGATCCTCTCCGAGAAGGACGCCGGCGCGCCGACTCTCGCCGCGGCGCTGGTGCTGCCGGCGTTCTGAGCCGCCTGCGCCCCTCGTTCGGAGAAGCGGGGGAAGATCGAATCGATTCGAGCGCCGCCGGGGAATTCGATTCCGGAGGCGATGGTTCCCCAGTTGCCACCCGAGAGCGGGGTCGTAGTTCAGTTGGTTAGAACGCCGGCCTGTCACGCCGGAGGTCGCGGGTTCGAGTCCCGTCGGCCCCGCCATTCACAGCAACTCGAAGCTCCGATCGCTCGGAGCTTTTTCATTTCGGATCGCGGCTCGGCTCGTGCGGTGGACGGTCTCACCTTCCACCCGGAGGCTGCCGGGACGCCGGCAGCCCACCCCGACTCCCGACTCCGGACTGCCGACGCTGATAGAATCCCCCTCCCGACGGCCGGAGAGCCGCGGAACAAGGCACCTTCATGGCCCCGAAGTTCTACGTCTCCACCGCGATCCATTACGTCAACGACCTCCCGCACATCGGCCACATCTACGAGAACGTCGTGGCCGACGTGGTCGCCCGTTACAAGCGGCTCCGCGGATTCGACGTCTTCTTTCTCACCGGGACCGACGAGCACGGCCAGAAGATCGAGCGCTCGGCCGCGAAACACGGCATCTCGCCGATCGAGCTCGCCGACCGCGTCGTCGAGGACCACCTCCGGCTCTGGAAGGTTCTCGGGATCTCGAACGACGACTTCATCCGGACGACCGAATCGCGCCACCGCCTCGGCGTCTACGAGCTGATCCGCCGGATCGAGCAGCGAAATCCCGGAGACCTCTACCTCGGCGAGTTCGCCGGATGGTACTGCTCGAACGAGGAGAGCTATCTGACCGATTCGCAGGTCCGGGACGGCCGCTGCGAATCGGGACACGCCGTCGAGCGGATGACCGAGCGCAATTACTTCTTCAAGCTCTCGCTGTATCAGGAGCGGCTGCTCGAGCATTATCGGAAGAACCCCGGTTTCGTGCAGCCGAAGACCCGCTTCAACGAAGTGATCTCGTTCGTCGAGAGCGGCCTGAGGGACCTCTCGGTCTCGCGGACCACCCTCCGCTGGGGTATCCCCTTCCCTTCCGCCCCCGGCGAGGCCCTGCACGTGATCTACGTCTGGATGGACGCGCTGACCAACTACATCAGCGCCCTCGGGTTCGGAAGCGGCGACGATGCGCGATTCCGCAGATACTGGCCCTGCGACGCCCATCTGATCGGCAAGGACATCATCCGCTTCCACGCCGTCTACTGGCCGGCGTTCCTGATGTCGGCCGGACTCGAGCTTCCCCGCTCGATCCAGGCACACGGATGGTGGCTCCGCGACAACCAGAAGATCTCGAAGTCGGTCGGCAACATCGTCCGCCCCGACTACGTCATCGAGCAGTTCGGCCCCGATCCTCTCCGCTATTTCCTGCTGCGCGACATGGTCTTCGGGCAGGACTCGAACTACTCGGACGAGGCGTTCCTCGCCCGATACAATGCCGACCTCGCGAACGACCTCGGAAACACGCTCTCGCGCGGGCTGAAGATGACGGCCGATTACTTCGGAGGGAAGACCCCGCCGGTTCCGTGCGACGACAACGAAGTGAAGACCGCAGCCGAGTCGGCGATTCCCGAGTACCTCGCCGCGATGGACCGCTGGGCGTTCCAGCGCGCGCTCGAGCTCGCATGGAAGCTGCTGGTCGCAACCAACGGCTACATCGTCGGACGCGAGCCGTGGAAGCACTTCCGGGACCAGGGAGCGGACGAGTCGCTCTCCCGCGTACTGTGGAACGTGCTCGAGGGGCAGCGCATCGTCTGGACGATGCTCGCGCCGTTCATGCCTCACATGGCTCCGGAGGCGCTGCGGCGCCTCGGCGCGAAGGACGTGCCGCTCGACGAGAAGGCGCTGGCCTGGGGGCGCCTGCCGAACGGCGCTCCGATCGCGCCGCGGGATCCGCTCTTCCCCCGCATCGACACCGAGGCGTTCTTCGCTTCGGGAAATTCAGGAGGACCCGTGACCGAATCGAAAAAGGAGCCCGTCGAAGCGCCGAGGGCCGGCGCCCCTCTCGAAACGACTCAGGCGATGCCGCCCGATGCGGCGAAGATCTCGATCGATCAGTTCAGGGAGATCGACCTCCGGGTCGCGGAGGTCGTCGCCGCCGAGAGGATCGAGAAATCGAAGAAACTGCTCAAGTTGCGCGTGAATGACGGAGAGGGGGAGCGCCAGATCGTCGCCGGCATCGCCACCAGCTACGCTCCCGAAGAGCTCGTCGGCCGCAAGGTCGTGATCGTCGCCAACCTCGCCACGGCGAAGCTCATGGGCGTGGAATCGAACGGCATGATCCTCGCCGCGTCGATCGATGGCGAGGCGAGCCTGCTCGCGGTCGACTCCGCCATCGCCCCCGGCACCAGAGTCACGTGACCGGCGTGCGAGGATCGCATCCGATTTGACATAATCGCGGTGCGCACTCATTTGACAAAATCGCGGTGCGCACTCGGCCGCGCGGACATATATTGAAGGCCGGTCGGCGGAAACATCGACTCGCCGGCATAGCCGGCACGCTCTAGCGCGCCGAAACACCCCTTCGCATGGCCACGAAGGGGTGTTTGTTTTTCGAGTCGGGGAGTCTCGGGCCGATTGACTGCCAGCAGCGGATCAGACGCCCATCGGGTGCCAGACGGTCTTCATCTCGAGGAAATCGCGGATCGCGTAGAGGGAAGGGCGCCCGTCGTCGCCGGCAGGTCCGGCGGCGCCGACCACGCGCTTGACGTTCTCCGCGGCGGCTTCCTGAGCCGCTCGCCGGAGCGCGTCGTCCTCGACCCCGCCGAGGTCGATGGCGTTGACGTCCATGTGGGAGGCGAGCCAGGAGACGAGCTCGCTCTTGAGACCCGAGATCAGATTGATCACTCCGCCCGGAACGTCGGAGGTCTCGAAGACCTCGGCGAGCGTGATCGCCGCGAGCGGACGCGACTCGGACGGGACGGCGACGACGGTATTGCCGCCGACGATCGCGGGAGCCAGCCGGTCGACGAGCCCGGAGAGGGCGGGGGTCTCCGGCGCGAAGATCCCGACCACGCCGGTCGGCTCCGGAACGGTGAAGTTGTAATACGGTCCGGCGACCGGATTGACGCTCCCGAGGATCTGGGGAAATTTGTCGGCCCAACCGGCGAAATGGACCCAGCGTTCGATCGAGAGCTCGACCTCGCGTCGCGCGTCGCCTTTCGACGACCCTGCGCGCCGCAGCTCCTGCTCCAGCTCGGGGGCGCGCGATTCCGACACTTCGGCGATCCGGTAGAGGATCTGGCCGCGGTTGTAGGCGGTCCGGCCGCTCCATCCGGCGAACGCCTTCCTCGCCGCGACCACCGCGTTTCTCAGGTCCTTCCGCGAGCCGCGGCAGGCGTTCGCGAGCAGCTCTTTCCCCTTCGCCGCGTACACGGGATAGAACCTCCCCGATTCGGTGCGCGGAAACTCACCGCCGATGTAGAGCTTGTAGGTCTTGCGAACGGACAGACGCGTCAACTCGTCTCCTCGGGCAGCCTTCAATCCAGATGGACGTACGGCTCGAGTCCGTGCATCCCCCCCTCGCGGCCGAAGCCCGATTCCTTGTACCCGCCGAAGGGAGACGAAGGATCGAACTTGTTGTAGGTGTTCGCCCAGACCACGCCGGCACGGAGCTTCTGGGCGATCTTCAGGATGCGCGACCCTTTCTCGGTCCAGACGCCGGCGGAGAGCCCGTACGGCGTGTTGTTCGCCCGCTCGAGCGCTTCCTCGGGCGTGCGGAAGGTCAGGACCGAGAGGACAGGGCCGAAGATCTCCTCCTGAGCGATGCGGCTCGACTGCGCCACGTTCGTGAAGAAGGTCGGCGGGAACCAGTAACCGCGCGAGGGGATCGGGCAGGAGGACTGGAACATCTCGGCGCCCTCGGTGACGCCGCTGTCGACCAGCTCGCGGATCTTGTCGAGCTGCTGGCGCGAGTTGATCGCGCCGATGTCGGTGTTCTTGTCGAGTGGATCGCCGAGGCGCAGCGTGCCGATGCGCGCGCGGAGCTTCCGGATCACCGGCTCGACGACCGACTCCTGGACGAACAGGCGCGAGCCCGCGCAGCAGACGTGCCCCTGATTGAAATAGATGCCGTTGACGATGCCTTCGACCGCCTGATCGATCGGCGCATCCTCGAAGACGATGTTGGCGGCCTTCCCTCCGAGCTCGAGCGTCAGGTGCTTGCGGCTGCCCGCGGTCGCCCGCTGGATCCGCTTGCCGACCTCGGTCGAGCCGGTGAAGGCGATCTTGTCGACGTCGGGATGCCTGACCAGCGCGGCCCCCGTCGCCCCCGCACCGGTCAGGATGTTGACCACCCCCGGCGGCAGGTCCGCTTCCTGAATGATCTCGGCGAGCATCAGCGAAGTGATCGGCGTGGTCTCGGCCGGCTTGAGGACGACCGTGTTGCCGGCGGCGAGCGCCGGAGCGATCTTCCATGCCGCCATCAGCAGCGGGAAGTTCCACGGAATGATCTGTCCGGCCACGCCGAGGGGGGAAGCCTTGCGGAGCGGGAAGGCGTAGTCGAGCTTGTCGGCCCATCCGGCGTAGTAGAAGAAGTGGGCGGCGGCGAGGGGGACGTCGATGTCGCGGCTTTCCTTGATCGGCTTTCCGCCGTTGAGCGTCTCCGCGACGGCGAGCGCCCGCGACTTCTCCTGGATCAGGCGCGCGATTCGGAAGATGTATTTCGCCCGCTCAGCCGGACGCATCTTCGACCAGACCTTCTCGTATGCGCGCCGCGCCTCGCGAACGGCGGCATCGACGTCGGCCTCGTCCGCTTCCGCGATCTCCGCCAGCACTTCCTCGGTCGCCGGGTTGATCGTCGGAAACCACCGCTTCGAGAGCGGCGCCACGAACTTCCCGCCGATGAACAGGTCGTATCGCGAGCGGAACCGGACGTGATCGGTCGACTCCCGCGAAGGAGAGTACTCCCAGCTCACCGGCATCGGCGCCGCCGGTCCCGGCTTCAGGCGCTCGAGCGCCCCTCTCGGATCATGGATCTCTTCGGTCATAAATCATCGAGTGACGAGTGAGCCCGGCCCGGCTCGACACCCCGAATCATCGATCACGATCGATACACTCTTCACTCTTCACTCTTCACTCTTCAATCGAGAGTGAAGTAATCGGGCGACTGGTAGGCACCGGTCGCTTCCTTCCGGATCTGCATGAGAATGTCGTTGACGACCGAGCTGGCGCCGAGGCGGAACAGGTCGGGGGTCATCCACTCGCCTCCGAGAGTCTCGTAGAGCACGACCAGATAGGAGAGCGCGAGCCTGGCGTTCGAGATTCCCCCGGCCGGCTTCATCCCGATCCGGACCCCGGTCAGATGATGGAAGTCGCGAATGGCCTCCAGCATGACCAGGGTGACGGGAAGGGTCGCGCCGACGCCGATCTTCCCGGTCGAGGTCTTGATGAAGTCGGCCCCGGCGTACATCGCGATCATCGAAGCCTTCCGCACCTGGTCGTACGAGCCGAGCTCGCCCGTCTCGAGGATGACCTTCAGATGCGCCGGGCTGGAGGCTTCCTTCACCTCGGCGATCTCGTCGAACACCCGCTCGTAGTCGCCGGCGAGCAGCGCCCCGCGGTTGATGACCATGTCGATCTCGTCGGCGCCCATCGCGACGGCCCGACGCGCCTCCTCGATCCTGACTTCGAGAGGGCTCTGGCCGCTCGGAAACCCCGTCGCGACCGAGGCCGTCTTCACCCCGCTTCCCTCGAGCGCGCGCCTCACGTGCGGCACCATGCTCGGGTAAACACAGACCGCGGCCACCGAAGGGATCGAACGGTCGGAGGGGTCGGGTCGGATCGCCTTCTGGCAGAGCGCCCACACCTTCCCGGGGGTGTCCTTCCCCTCGAGGGTCGTCAGATCGATCATCGAGATCGCGAGCTTGAGGCCCCACACCTTCGAGTCCTTCTTCAGTGATCTCTTCGCGAGCGAAGCTGCCCGCTCCTCGGCGGCGATCTGATCGACGGGAACGAACGCGTTCAGGGCGTCCAAAACGCTTCGGCGGAACCCTCCGCCGGCGCCGGGACGCGCCGGGACGGTGACGCTGATCTCAGACATGCAGGCGGTACGTTAGCACAGAGACCGGCGGCCGGCCGGCGGCCTTCACCACGCTTCGTCGCCGGTCTCCTCGCGCTGCGGCTGCGCGGCGGAAGGCGAGCCGAAGATGGCCGGCGGCACGACGACCGGACGGATCTTGCGCCCTCTCTCCTGTTCGGGCAGCCAACCCGCCGGAGTCAGGCGCCAGAGGTCGCCCAGATAGTAGCCCGCGTATCCGCCGTACAGGATCATCTCCCCGGTGACCGGATCCCAGGCGAGGCCGCCGGTCTGTCGCGGCGAAGGAGGACGGACGTCGATGACGCTCGCCCAGCTCGTGCCGTTCCAGACGAAATGCTCGTTGGTGAACTGCTCGACCTCGTTCTTTCCGCCGAAGACGTGGGTCAGCCCGGTCGTCGGATCGAGGCTGACGAGCGAGCCGTAACGCGGCGGAGGGGAATTGGCGTTCGTCACCTCGCCCCAGTCGCGGCCGTCGAACGACCACGTGTCGCCGAAACGAACGAAGATGCCTTCCCGGCTCCTGCGCCCGACGCCTCCGTAGAGCACGACCCGGCGCAGATTCGGGTCGTAGAACATGATCGGAAGCGAACGGCGGAACGCGTCGTCGCCTTCGACCCGGGTCCAGGTCGCGCCGTTCCAGGTCCATGTCTCGTTGAGGTAATTGAATCCGTCGAAGCCGCCGTAGAGGACGGTCCTTCGCAGGGTGGGGTCGTAGGCGATGCCGCTCCAGCGCCGGAACGGAGGATTCTCGGTGAGCGTGGTGAAGCTGGTCCACGCCTGGCCGTCCCACTCGTGCACGTTGCCGTCGTCGCAGACGACGACGAGTCGGTTGCGGTCGGAGTCCCACGTGCCGCCCGGGTTGAGGCAGACCGCGGGCGCGCCGGCGGCGACCACGCGCTCCCATCGGCCGTACTGCAGCTTCCAGAGATCCCCGGCCGAGTTCACTCCGCCGAAGAGCCACACCGCTCCGGTGTTCGGATCGCTCTCGAAGACGAACAGCGACCGCGGGCCGGGCGTGAAAGCAGTCGCCGCGAGTGTCCACGCGCCGTTCTTGTAGCGCGAGGTCTGGCTCAGATCGAATCCGAACACGTCGGACCCGCCGAACAGCACGGTCTCCTGCCGCGTCGCGTCATAGGCCATCGCCTGGCCGAGCAGGAAGCCCGGCGACCCGGACGTCGTGACGAGGGCCCACTCGGTTCCATCCCATTCCCACGTTTCGCCGGGAGCGTTGCCGTCGGGACAGGCGCCGCCGACCAGCAGAACCTTCCCGTTGTGATCCTGATGGACCATGTGGGCGAAGTTCACGCACGTCGGCATCGTCTCCGGGTCGATCGGCTCCCAGCCCGGATTCGTGTAGCGGAACATCGCGACCTCGCCGCTATCGGTCATCCCCAGCAGCAGGACTTCGTTGCGGGTCTCGTCGCGGACGAGCATCGGATTGACCACATCCGGTCCACCCTCCCCGGTCCGGGTCCACGTCGTGCCGTCGAACTCCCAGGTGTCGCGGAAGTTGGTGGTGGCGTCCGAGCCGCCGTAGAGGATCAGCCGGTCGATGAGGGGGTCGAAGGCGTAGCCCGGGAAGCGGCGAGGCTCGGGGGCGTTGGGGGTGTCGATCCGGCTCCAGGTCTCGTCGCGGAGCTGCCAGGTGTCGTTGAAGAACGTCGTACCGGGGCCGGCGCCTCCGAACAGGAGCACGCGCTGGCGGTTCGAGTCCCAGACCATCGCGAAGGAGGCGCGGGCGGGCGGCTTCACGTCATGGAAGCGCTGAACCCAGCGGCGTCCCGTCCAGAGCCACGTCTCGTCGATGTAGCCCCGAACCGAGCGGCTGTCGCCGAGCGTGTGGGCCGGGGTGAGTCCGCCGAACAGCACGGGCCGGCCGAGGACCGGGTCGTGGACCATGCGGGCACTGGTGCGGGCGGAGGGCTGCCCGTGCGCCATGGCGGGGAGGAGGAGCAGAAGAAACGATCCGGCGACGGCGCGCCGGATGAGATGGTTTGTATCGATCATTCGAGGGCGGATCCTTCGCTGCCGGTCCTGCGATACGAGTGGGACGACTGAGACCGCGCAACGGTCACGGGGTGGGACAAAATTCCGTTGTTGCGCGGACCGGAAGGGTCATGGATCCTGCGTGAGCCGCCCTTTGCGAGTGCGGTCCTGACGCCGCTCGCGCCGGGACAGAAACGCCTCCTGGAACGCCACCTGGACCACCGCCGCCGCCGGAATCGCGAGGATCGCACCGACCACTCCGAGCAGGCTTCCTCCGACCAGAAACGCCACGAAGACCGCCAGTGGCGAGATCGAGACTCTCCGCCCCATCAGCCGCGGGACGAGCAGATGATTCTCGAGCTGCTGAATCACGATCGCCAGCGCCAGCACCGCCCAGAACTGCCATCGCGACTGGAACAGCGCGATGATCAACGCCGGGATCGCGCTCAGGATCGGGCCGAGAATCGGAATCATCTCCCCCACCGCCGCCACCAGAGCCAGCGGCAACGCGTACGGTATCCCGAGCGCCAGCAGCCCGATGAACGTCGCCCCTCCCACGATCAGCGCCAGCGTCATCTGCCCCGCCAGCCACGAGCTCATCCGGCGCGACAGCCGCAGGATCATCTTCCGCTTCCTCCCCCTCTCCTCCGCCGGATAGAACAACAGGAACAGGTTCCTCAACCTCTCCGCATCCATCATCATGTAGACGATCAGCACCAGGACGATCACGATCGACGCGACCAGATTCACCGCTCCCCGAAGGTACCCGAACAGCCGAAACTCGCCCGCTTCCGTCGCCAGCACCTCCCGGACGTCCTCGACCGGCAGATAGGGAGAGAGCGGAGCGATGACGTTCGCCTCGATCAGCTCCGGCAGCTTGTAGGCGAGATCCCTCCCCTCCACCAGAAGCCGCGGAATCCCGAAGATCGCGAACAGCACCGCGACGATCAGGAAGGGAATGTAGACCACGACCACCGCCGTGCCTCGCCGGATCCGCTTGCCGAGCCGGTGCCTGATGAACACCCGCACCCGGTGGACCGCCGGCGAGATCCCGGCCGCGAGCACGGCCGCGATGAACAGCAGGACCACGACCTGCCGCACCGACCATAGAAAGATCACGGCGAGGACCAGCGCGAGGACGATCAGCACCTTCCTCGTGAACAGGTGCAGGTCGGACCGGTGTTCGTAGTCGTTCGCCACCAGGCAGAGCCTGGTTGCGAACTGTGGGCCAGAAGAGGCGGTGACCATCCACGCCTGCCGGTTTCCCGGGAACGCGTCTTCGCGTCTCCGGCCTGACGCACCCTGCCACGGGTCATGACTGGCCCGCCGGCTGCGTTCCGGGTTCGTGCGGACACCCGGAACGGAAACGCTTCGGAGCCTCCCGGGACTACACTCTCCCTGCATGGCTCTCCGGGAGGCGACGCTCGACGACCTGCAGTCGCTGCGGGAGCTGTTCGCCGCCGCGAACGACACGCCGTACGATCTGGCGGCGGTGGCCGAGGAGAAATGCTTCGAGCCGGGACCGTCGGGGCCGGCACGGACGCTGGTCGCGGAATCGGGCGGGGAGCTGACGGGAGCGGTGACGTTCACGCCGCGGGGAGTCCGGCTGATCGCGGTGCGCAGGAGCCGGCGACGCGGCGGCATCGGTTCGGCGCTGCTCGAAGAGGCCGAGCGCACGATCCGGTCGGGTCGCCTCGAAGTCTTCGCCGAAGCGGGGAACTACTTCATCCCCGGCGTGCCGTCGGAGGGTCGGGCGATGCTGGCCTTCTTCATGGCGCGCGGATACGAGCCGGAGTCGGGCCTCGCGGAGAACCTCGAGGTCGAGCTCCAGTCGAATCCATCCATCCCGAAGCAGTGGGGACGCGGGATCTCGCGCGCCTCGGCTGTCGAGAGCGACGACATCGCCGCCTTCATCACGGCCAGGTTCGGCGCGCTTTGGGCCTTCGAGGCCGCAAGGGCGATGCGGAACGATCCGCCGACCGTGTTCGTCGCGCGGGGCCGCTCGGGCGAGATCGGCGGATTCGCGGCCTACGAGGCCGTCAACGTCGGACTCGGGTTCTTCGGGCCGATGGGAGTCGCCGAATCGCTACGCGGCCGCGGCCTCGGACGGCGGCTCCTGCTGGCCTCGCTCCGCGATCTTCGACGGATGGGGCATGCCCGCGCGGTCATCTCGTGGACCGCGAACGCGGCGTTCTACACCTCCGTCTGCGGCGCCCGCCCGAGCCTCCACATGATCCGCCTCCGGCGGTCGATCGTCCGCGGATGACTCTGCTATGATCCGGCCCGCCCGCCGGAGCCTTCCCGCCCGACCCGATGCGCTCCGCCTCGACGCTCCCCTGAGCGCACGGCGCGTGGTACGGTTCTCGAAAGTCGGGAGGGGAGATTGGGCGGACTCGGAACGGTGAACGCGAAACGCCGAATGCGGCGGCGCCGCAGAACGGCGCCACTACGCCGGGCCGGCGGTCCGGCTGCGGAGCGGCCGGCGCGGAGCGAGCCGAGCAAGCCGACGTTCCTCCCCCTCGCGATCGGAATCTCGGGCGGAGTCGTCCTCGCCACGGTCGCGTTCTGGTTCTTCAAGCAGCAGGCCGAGGACGTGGTCCAGGAGAAGACCGACCGCTACGACGGCGCCCTGCTCGAGCTCGCGAGCTCTGCGCGGAGTCGCCGCATGGATCAGATCATGCGGGCCGCGACTTCCCTCGGCTCGCACACCGCGATCTCCACCGCCGCCGGACTCACGGCGCTCGCCATGACCCGCCGCCACCGCAGCCACGATGCCTGGACCGTGCTGATCAGCACCGGCGGCGCCATGGTGCTCAACACCACGCTCAAGGCGATCTTCCAGCGCCAGCGACCCCGGGAGCTCAACCGCCTCATCAAGCTGCCCAAATCACACAGCTTCCCGAGCGGCCACTCGCTGCTCTGCGCGGCCACCTATCCGATCGTCACCCACCACCTGGTCGAGTCGATGCCGCCGCGCGTCCAGGTTCTCGCCATGAGCTTCACGGGTCTGGTCGTCCTGGCCGTCGGCTACTCCCGCGTCTATTTCGCCGTTCATTTCCCGTCCGACGTGCTCGCGGGCTTCGCGGCGGGCCTCGGATGGCTCGGGCTGACCTCGCTCTCCCATACCGTCATGGATCGCGATCTGACGGCGCGTGAGCGCCGGCGGCTGCGATCGTCCGCGGCCGAAGACGCCTCTGCCTCGCCCGCGGTATGATCGCCGGGCCCCCGGCCGGACCCAACGGCGCGAAATGATCCGCGGGGAGCGCCCGTTACCAACGTAAGTATCGTACGCAAAGGGATTTCCATGTCATCGTCGTCCCCCTTCGGCACCAACATCGCCTTCATCGAAGAGCTCTTCGACAAATATCGCCACAACCCGGAGTCGGTCAGCCCGAGCTGGAGGGAGTTCTTTCAGGACTACGAGCCGCAGCCGGAGACCGACGAGGACGGGGACGAGCCGGACTCGGATCGGAGCGCGGTGGAAGCCACGCTCGCGCAATGGAGTCCGCAGCCCGCCGGAGAGCAGGAGGCGGCCGCGGGCGAAGGCTCCGCGCATCGAGCGCCGGCCGAGACGTCCGGACGGGAGCCGCAGCCGGGTCGGGAACAGACGGAAGCGCGGGGGGCGAAGCCCGCGAGCGCTCCCCCGGCGGCCCGGGGCGCGGAGCCGGACGCGGAGCGAACCATCGTTCCGCTGCGCGGAATCGCATCGAAGATCGCCCAGAACATGGAGGCGTCGCTCGAGGTTCCGACGGCGACTTCGATGCGGACGATTCCGGTCAAGATCCTCGAGGAGAACCGGCAGGTCGTGAACCACCACCTGACGCTGAACGGGCAGAACAAGGCCTCGTTCACGCACGTCATCGGGTGGGCGATCGTGAAAGCGGTGCGCGAGTTTCCGCGGATGAACTCGGAATACGCGCTGATCGACGGGCAGCCTTCGCGCATCGACCACGTCCACGTCAACCTCGGCCTCGCGATCGACGTCGAGAAGAAGGATGGATCGCGGACCCTGCTGGTTCCCAACGTGAGGAAGGCGGACACGCTCGATTTCTCCCAGTTCGTGCGCGCTTACAACGAGGTGGTTCGGAAGGCGCGGAGCGGCTCACTCGAGATCGGCGACTTCGAGGGGACGACGATCACGCTGACGAACCCGGGGACGATCGGCACGGTCGCCTCGATCCCTCGGCTGATGCCGAAGCAGGGAACGATCATCGCGACGGGACAGATCGATTACCCGGCGGAGTACTCGGCGACGGACACCGAAGTTCTGGCCGAGCTCGGCGTGTCGAAGGTCATGACAATCAGCTCGACCTACGATCACCGCATCATCCAGGGGGCGGAGTCGGGATCGTTCCTGGCGAAGATGCACGAGCTGCTCCTGGGCGCGGAGAACTTCTACGACGAGATCTTCCGCGACCTCCGGATCCCGTACGAGCCGCACCGGTGGGCGCGCGACCGGCAGCCCTCGCTGTTCGGCGGGTTCCAGAGCGATGAAGTCCTCCGGCGCGAGGCGAGCGTGCTGCAGATCATCAACGCGTACCGGGTGCGCGGCCATCTGATCGCCGATCTCGATCCGCTCGACTACCGCGTCGGCACGCACCCCGAGCTGAACCTCAGCTATTACGGGCTCACGGTCTGGGACCTCGACCGCGAGTTCATCACCGGCGGCCTGTCCGGCAAGACGACGGCCCGACTGCGCGAGATCCTCGACGTGCTCCGCGACACCTATTGCGGAAAGCTCGCGCCGGAATACATGCACATCCAGAGTCCGACCGAGAAGAAGTGGCTGCAGGAGCGGATGGAGCCGGGGCGGAACAACGCTCCGCTCGATCCGGAGCTCAAGCGCCGGATCCTGGCGAAGCTCACCGACGCCGAGGCGTTCGAGAAGTTCCTGCACACCAAGTACATCGGCCACAAGCGGTTTTCGCTCGAAGGGGCGGAGTCGCTCATCCCGATGATCGACCACCTGCTCAATCTCGCCGCGCGAGACTCGGTCCGCAGCTTCGTCATCGGAATGGCGCACCGCGGCCGGCTCAACGTTCTCGCGAACATCCTCGGCAAGTCGTACGAGAAGATCTTCACGGAGTTCGAAGGAGATCTCGACCCGGAGAGCGCGCAGGGCTCGGGCGACGTGAAGTATCACCTCGGATCGCTCGGCGTTCACGAAGCGTCGGGCAGGACGGTGGAGCTGCGCCTCGCATCGAACCCGAGCCACCTCGAGGCGGTCGATCCCATCGTCGAAGGGATGGCGCGGGCGGGGCAGAAACTGCTCGACGACCGCGAACGCTCCGCCGTCATTCCGCTGCTCATCCACGGTGATGCCGCCTTCGCCGGCCAGGGAGTGGTCGCCGAGACGCTGAACCTCTCGCAACTGCCCGGCTACACCACCGGCGGCACGGTCCACGTCGTCGTCAACAACCAGATCGGATTCACGACCGGGCCCGAGGAGGCCCGCTCCTCGGTGTACGCCACCGACGTCGCGAAGATGGTTCAGGCGCCGATCTTCCACGTCAACGGGGACGATCCCGAGGCCTGCGTCCGGGCGATGGCGATCGCGTACGAGTTCCGCCAGAAGTTCAAGAAGGACGTCGTCATCGACATGGTCTGTTACCGCCGGCACGGGCACAACGAAGGAGACGATCCCTCGTTCACCCAGCCACGGATGTACAAACTGATCCGCGATCACCGTTCGACCCGCAAGCTCTACACCGAGGCGCTGCTCCGCAAGGGGGACATCGACCCGAAGGAAGCGGAGGAGTGGCTCGAGACCTTCCAGGCCAGGCTCCAGGAGGCCTTCGAGAGGACCCGCGATGCCGCCGAGCCCCCGCCGGCCGAGCAGGCGCGCGACCCGCTCTGGACCGACGAGGACACCACCGGCATCCAGGCCGATCCCTCGCCGGAGACGGCGATCCCGCAGGCGACCGTCGACCTGATCGAGACCGCTCTGACGACGGTGCCGGAGGGCTTCACGATCCACCCGAAGCTCCGGTCACTGCTCGAGCGGCGCCGCGCGATGCTCGACGCAGAGGCGCCAATGGACTGGGCGATCGCGGAGCTCGTGGCCTTCGGCGCCGTCATGCTCGACGGTCACCGCGTCCGTCTGAGCGGGCAGGACAGCGGACGCGGCACCTTCTCGCAGCGGCACGCGGTGCTGGTCGACAACGTGAACGGCCGCGAGCTGATCCCGCTCAACCGCCTCCGCGAGGTCGCCTCGCTCGACGAGGCGCGCGCCCCTCACCAGCGCCTCACCGAAGACGCGCGCATCGGATTCTCCGTCTACGACTCGCTGCTGTCCGAATACGGCGTGCTCGGCTTCGAGTACGGCTACTCGGTCGGCGACCCCGCGACCCTCGTGCTGTGGGAGGCGCAGTTCGGCGACTTCATGAACGGAGCTCAGATCATCATCGACCAGTTCGTCTCGAGTGCCGAGGAGAAGTGGTTCCAGCACAGCGGGCTGGTCATGCTTCTCCCTCACGGGTACGAGGGACAGGGGCCGGAGCACTCGAGCGCCCGGCTCGAGCGGTTCCTGATTCTGTGCGCCGAAGGAAACCTTCAGGTCGTCTATCCGACGACTCCGGCGCAGTATTTCCACGTGCTGCGCCGTCAGATGCGCAACGATCCGCGCAAGCCGCTCGTGGTCATGACGCCGAAGTCGCTGCTCAGACATCCCCGGGCGGGCTCGCCGGTCGAGGACCTCATGCGCGGAAGATTCGAGCCGGTCCTCGACGACCCGCTCCATGCGGAGGATGCCGCCGGCCGCGACTCGGTCCGCCGCCTGATCCTGACTTCCGGCAAGCTCTACTACGATCTCGCCGCCGCTCGCGAGCAGGCCGGCCTCCGGGAGGTCGCCATCGTGCGGCTCGAGCAGTTCTATCCGTGGCCCAGGCCGATGCTGCTCGAGGTGTTCGGCCGCTATCCCGCGCTCGAACGGATCATCTGGGCGCAGGAAGAGCCCCGGAACATGGGAGGGTGGGACTTCGTCGACGAGAAGCTCGTTCCGCTCGTCGAGGTCCCGATCCGCTACGTCGGGCGGCCGTTCAGCGCGTCACCGGCGACCGGATCGCACCTCCGGCACGAGGCGCAGCAGAAGGCGATCGTCGAGGCGGCTCTCGGAGAATCAAAGGAAGAGGGGAACCAGAGCGATGTCCACACAGAGTCTCGAACGGCTTCCCGATGACGCTCACGTGTGGCTGTTCGGCGCGGCGGCGCCGCTCGGCCCGGAGGAGCAGGGGCGGATCCGCACCGCGATCGAGGAGTTCGCCGGCGGCTGGCAGAGCCATGGCGAAGACGTCGGCGCCGCGATCGACGTGATCGAGGACCGCTTCCTCCTGGTCGCGGTCGATCCGGCGGTCGCACGTGGCGGATGCGGCATCGACAAGCTCTACCGCCGCGTCCGCGAGATGCGCGCGAGCGGCATCGACCTGCTCGACGCCTCGCTCGTCTTCTGGAACGAGGACGGCGCATTCGTGAGCGACAGCAGGGCGGGGTTCCGTCGCCGGGCGGAGATCGGCGAGGTCGGCCCCGATACGATCGTCGCGGATCTCACCGTCGACACGCTCGGCGGAGTCCGCAGCAGCGCCTGGAAGCGCCGGGCGGCCGACTCCTGGCACGCTGCGGCGTTCGACCTCGCGAAGGTGCACTGAACGATGGGATTCGCTTCGCTCGCGCGCTTCTTCAGAGAGCAGCTCACCCCGCAGAGCCCGGAGGAGAAAGAGGGCGAGCACCATCACAGGATCCGTCTGGCGACCGCCTCGGTCCTGCTCGAGACCGCCTATGCCGACCAGTCGATGTCGACCCGCGAGCAGGAGGACATCATCGAATACCTCCGCCAGCGTTTCGAGCTCGAGCCGGACGATGCGCGCGAGCTCCTCGAGACGGCCGAGGAGCACCGAGCCCACACCATCGACCACTTCGCCATGACGAACCTGCTCCGGCAGAACCTCTCGCTCGCCGATCGCATCGAGATCGTCCGCGAGATGTGGCGGCTCGTCTACGGCGACGGCAGCCTGCACCAGTACGAGAACCACCTCGTGCGCAAGCTCGCCGACCTGCTCGGGCTCGAGCACCACGTCATGATCGAGGCCAAGCTCGAGGTCCAGAAAGAGCTCGCCGGAGG
>DATKCD010000085.1:0-22118 GCA_035544735.1 Thermoanaerobaculia bacterium | reverse complement strand
ACTGACCCATCGCAGCTCCTCGGCCACGTCGTGCGCTGACTGCCAGCGGTCCTCCGGGTCCTTCTCCAGGCACTTCTTCATGACGTGCTCGAGCGCCGGAGGAGTGAGCGGCTGGAGTTGACTCACCGGTGGCGGCTGACTCGAGACGATTGCGGCGATCAGAGAGGCCCTGCTCTTTCCTTCAAAGGCGCGCCTTCCCGTCGCCATCTCGTAGAGGACCGCGCCAAAGGCGAACAGGTCGGTGCGCGCGTCGGCTTCCCGTCCCTCCAGCTGCTCCGGAGCCATGTACTGAAAGGTGCCGAGGATCGTTCCCTCCTGCGTCAGCGGCTTCTGTTCGGTCGGCATCGCCGTCAGCCCGAGAATCCCTCCGGAGTCGGCGATGGTGAGCTTGGCTAGCCCGAAGTCCAGCAGCTTCGCTCCCGATTTGGTGAGCATGATGTTGCCGGGCTTTAGGTCGCGATGGATGATTCCCTGCCGGTGGGCTTTGTCCAGCGCATCGGCGATCTCGATCCCGTAGCGAAGAACCTGCTCCATCGGCAGCGGACCTTTGACCAACCGATCGGCGAGCGACTCTCCCTCGAGGTACTCCATGACCAGGTAGTGGGTGGCCTTGTCGTGGCCTACGTCGAAAAGAGTGCAGATGTGGGGGTGGTTCAATTGCGAGATCGTTTTTGCCTCGCGCTCGAACCGCAGCCTCAACTGCGTGTTTTCGGCGAATTCGGCGGGAAGGATCTTGATGGCCACGCTGCGCTCGAGCCGCGTGTCCCTGGCCCGGTAGACCTCACCCATCCCGCCCGCGCCAATCGGCGCGACAACCTCGTAGGGTCCCAGCCGGGTTCCGGCCTGAATGGTCATCGGATGCATGGATTATATGGCTCGACGATCAGCCAGACTCGGACGGATCGTGTTCCCGAAGTCGAGGACCGATCGATCCGCCGTCTGCCCTGGACGGCCGGGGGTCGGACGGCCGGGGGTCGGATCTTCGATTTTCGGCGCCGGGCGCTCCCGGGCTTTCCATTCCGAGGAGCTTTTCGGGCCGCGCTTCGGCTCGGGGCGATTCTGACGCCTCGGTGACCTGCATCGGCGGGTAGGGAAAACCGCCCCGCCGACACTCCTAATACATGCTCCGGTCGAGGTGCCGCCCGGCTGCGCTCGCGAGGATCGCAGCTCTGCTGCTCTGCTGCGCATCGCTCGCGTCGGGCGGCGTCCTTTACCGGGAGGATTTCGAGGATCGCGAGCCGGGACGGCCGCCGCCGCTCTGGGAGGAGGAAGGAGGCGACGAGGCGATCCCGCGGCTGATCGTCGTCGCCGAGCCGGACGCGGAGAATCGCGCCTGGGGATTCGCCCCGCGCGTGCGCGAGCGCCCGATCGATCGCCCCGGCGAGAGCGATCCGGGCGCCCGCGCGATCCTCGCCGAGCTGAGCTTCCCGCTCGACGCGGTCGAGATCGGCGGCCGCATGCGCGCCGGCCCGCGCTCCGCCGCAGCGATCCTCCTGCTCGATCCCGCCGACCCCGCGCGCGCCATCGCCGCGTTCCATCTCGAGACCGGAAGCGTCCGCGCGGATCGCGGCGAGACCGCCGCACTCTCGACCGGCGGCTGGATCCGCTTCGCGATCGCCGCCGACGGACCGCTCGACCTCGCCGCCTCGTTCTGGCCGGAGGGCGGACCGCGTCCTCCCGCCCCGCAGTTCCGCTCCCCCCGTCCGCCTGCCGGCACGTTCCGCCTCGGCGTCCTCGCCTCCGGCCCGTCGGTCCTGTTCGATGACCTCGTCGTCACGGTCGCCGATCCGGAGGGAGAGCCCCCTTCGGGGGAATCGGATCCTCCGCGGATCGCGATCTTCGAGTCGGGGGCGCCGCTCGCCGACGGCTCGCTGTGGGGACGCGAGATCCGCCCGACGATCGTGGTCGAGGACGAGTCCGGGTTCGTCGTCGCGACGACGCTCGACGGCGCGCCGTTCGAATCGGGATCGCCGGTCGGGGCCGAAGGACCCCACGTCCTTCGCGTCGAGGCGGAGGACGCACACGGAAACCGCGCGCTCGCGCTCGTGAGGTTCACCCTCGACCGCTCACCTCCGGCGCTCGCGCTCGCGGAGCCGGCCGGAGCGATCTGCACGGGCGCGGGCTCGATCGAGCTCCGCGGCACGGCGAGCGATCCGCACCTCGAGCGCGTCGATCTCGCATCGCCGGCCGGAGAGATCGCCGCACTCGTCGACTCCGCCGCCGGAACGTGGTCGGCGACGCTGCCGCTTCCGGCCGCGGGGGCGTTCACGCTTCTCATCCGCGCGAGCGACGTTCTCGGGCACCGCGCGATTCATCCTCTTCCGATCCGCGTCGACCGGAGCGCCCCCGCGATCGCGATCACCGCCGGCGGCGCCCCCGCGATCGACGGCATGATCGCCGCGCATCCACTCTCGTTTCTCGTCGCCGTTCGCGACGACGATCCGGCGGTCGCGCTCGAGTTGCTCCTCGACGGGGAGCTGTACGAGAACGCCTCGCTCGTCGAGCGGGAAGGATCGTCACTCCTCGTCGCCGCCGCGGTCGACTGCGCCGGCAACCGCGCCGAAAAGCGCATCGGCTTCACGATCGACGTGACCGCGCCCGAGCTCGGCCCGTTCGATCCTCCGATCGACTCGCTCGTCGGAAGCGCCCCCGCCTCGATCCGCGGCTCGGTCAGCGACGATGCGATCTCGGTCTCGATCGCCGGGACGCCCCTCGCCGCCGTGGTCGCGCAGGGCGCCTTCGATCTCCCCGGCGCCCCCTTCGACGAAGGATTGAACCGCCACCGGCTCCGCGCCGTCGATCGCGCCGGCAACACCGCGGAGATCGAGTACCGCCTGACGCTCCGCACGCGCCCGCCCTCCATCGACATCCTCGAGCGCGGCGTCCCGCTCGAGAACGGGAGCCTCTTCAACCGCGAGGTCCGCCCGGAGATCGTGACGGACGATCCGGAGGCGGAGGTCGAGGCGACGCTCGACGGAAACGCCTTCACGTCGGGCTCGGTCGTCTCCGGCGAAGGGACTCATCTCGTCCGCGCGAGGGCGAGCGACGCGCTCGGTCACGCAGCGACGGCCGAGGCGTCGTTCACGATCGATCGGACCCCGCCGGCGGTCGCGATCATCTCTCCGCTCCCCGGCATCGTGACCGCCCGCGCGATCGAAGTCCGCGGGACGGCGACAGGCGCCGTCGCGGTGAGCGTGAACGGGGTGCCGGCGGCGCTCGCCGGCCCGGAGTTCACCGCGACGGTCGCGATCGACGAAGGGGAGAACCGGATCGTGGCTCTGGCGCGCGACGAGGCGCGGAACGTCGGGAGAGCCGAGGTTCTGGTGACGCTCGAGCCGGCGTCGGGCGGGATCGTGCTGACGTTTCCGGCCGACGGCGCGGTGACGAATCGCGCGTCGACGCGCGTGAGCGGCCGCGTTCTCTCGCCGTCGACGACGGAATCGGTCGCGATCGGATCGACGCCGGTCGTCTTCGATCCGGCGGGAAGCTTCACGCTCGACGCGCTCCCGCTCGCGGAAGGACCGAACCCGATCACCGCGACGGCGCGCGCGACGACGGGACGGACCTCCAGCGCCTCGGTGACGCTGATCGCCGACCGCTCACCGCCGCGGCTGCGGATCCTCGAGTCGGGCGTGCCGCTCGCCGACCAGGCGAGGCTCCCCGCCGCGGCGCAGCTCGCGATCGAGCTCTCCGACGATGGCGGGATCGCCTCGTCGGCGACGACGATCGACGGCGTCGCCGTCGTGATGCCGGTGACGGTCGCGGCGCCGGGAGGCCACACCATCCTCGCGGTCGCCGTCGACACGGCGGGCAACGAAACGCGGCTCGAGCGGACGTTCTTCGTCGGCGGCACCGCGGGAGGATGCAGGCTCGAGGGCTTCCATCCCGCCGCCGGCTCAGTGATCGCCGCCGGCACGACGCTCCTCACCGGACGGACGGGGGGCGCGGCGGGGGTGACGGTCGACGGCGTCGCCGCGACCGTGTCGAACGGATCGTTCTGCGCGACGGTCGGGCTGCCGCGCGAAGGGGAGAACGAGATCAAGATCTCGTGCACCGACCCGGAGGGAAACCCCTTCGGCGTCCCGGCGACGCTCGCTCTGGTCCGCGCGACGCAGCTTCCGTCGGTGGCGATCGAGGAGCCGCCCGAGGGATCCGTGGTGACTGCGGAGACGACGCGGCTCGCGGGAGTCGCGGGGGCGGGCGTCGTCGCGGTGACGGTGAACGGGGTCGAGGCGGCGATCGCCGCGGGCGATCCGAACGCCGCGCGCAGCTTCGCCGTCGATGGCGTGCGTCTCACGCCCGGGCTCAACGTTCTTCTCGCGCGGGCGCGCACCGCCTCCGGGAAGCAGGCGCTCGCTTCGCGCCGCGTCGTCCATCTGCCCGACGCTCCGTCGCTGAGCGTCACTTCCCCTTCGGCCGGCGCGGTCGTCGGGAACGCGACGGCGCCGGTGTCGGGAACGTGGCGCGGGATCGATCCTTCGACGCTCGCGATCGCCGGATCGGCGGCCGCCCCGATCGTGAGCCGCCTCGGCGACGGCGAGGGAAGCTTTCTGTTCCCCTCGGTCGCGCTCGCGCCCGGATCGAACGTCGTCGCGGTCGGAGGGCGCGACGACGCCGGACGGGAGGCGTCCGCGGTTTTGACGCTCGTCCGCGACGATGCCGCGCCGTTCATCGCGATCGAGGAGCCGCGCGACCACGCGATCTTCGGAGCCGATGCCGCCGGCGGAGTCGCGGTCCACGGAACGGCGCTCGCCGCCCCCGGAGCGACGATCGAGATCGGCGGAGCGCCCGCGATGATCGATGCGGCCGAGTCGCTCACGCCGTCGAAAAGCGCGTACTCGTTCTCCGGCACGATACCGCTCGCCGCTCTCGGCCCCACCGCGGTCGTCGCCCGCGTCACCGAGCCGTCGGGCGCCGGAGCGGTCCATGCGATCGCCGCGCGGCGCCTCGCCGATCCGCCGTCGGTGCTCGAGACCTTCCCCGAGCCGTTCGCCGCCTCGGTCGATCCCGGCGCGATGATCGTCGTCCTCTTCTCGAGCCCGATGGATCGCGTCGCGCTCGCCGGCGCGTTCCGCCTCGAGAGCGCGGCCGGCTCGCCGGTGAGCGGAACGTTGCGCATCGAGCGCGACGCATTGACGTTCGCGCCCGCCGCCCCGCTCGGCGAAGGAGGGGAATACACGATCGCGATCGCAGCCGCGGCGACCGACGTCGCGGGTGTCCCTCTTCCGGCGCCCTACGCATCGAGCTTCCGCGTCACCGGCACCGCGCCCGCGGGAGCCCCCTCGCTCGATCCCTTCCCGCTGAAGTTCTGCGGGCCGACGCTCGTCGTCTCCGGCTCGGCGCGGCCGGGCGCGCGAGTCCGGCTCGAAGTCGGCGCGCTCTCGCTCGCCGCCCCCGCCGACGGCGCCGGCGCGTTCCGCTTCGAGCTCCCCCTCTCCGGCCCCTCCGGCCATCACCTCGTCCGCGTCGCCGAGATCGGCGGCGACGGAACGCTCTCTCCCGCCGCATCCGCCTGCGTCATGATCGACTGCGGAGGGCTCCGCGTCGATTCGGCGTCGTTCGACCGCTCGATCAACCGCCTGACGATCGCGCTCAGCGAGCCGGCCGATCCGGCGAGCGTCACCACCGGAGCCGGCGGCTCGATCGTGATCCGGCTGGGCGACGGCCGCATCGTCGGCGGCACGGCGTCGCTGATCGCCCCCGACGCGATTCACGTCGACCCGGCGGAGGATCTCACCCGCCGCAGTTTTGCGCTCGAGGTCACCGCCGCGCTCCGGAGCGCGGCCGGAACCGCGCTCGCGCTCCCGTTTACGCAGGAGTTCCCCTTCGACGACGAAGCGCCCCCGCCCGGTGACGGCAGCGGATTCGTCTCCGGCGAGATCTACGACGCGGGCACCGGCCGTCCCCTCGCCGGCGCGACGATCGCGATCGCTTCTCCGCTCCACGCATTCGGCGCCGTGGAGGCAATGCAGTCAATGCAGCTGTCGATGCAGCTGTCAATGCAGCAGTCAATGCAACACGAAGTTGAAACGACCGCCACGGCAGCGGTGACCGACGCCCGCGGCCGCTACACGCTGCGGCTCGCCGAGGGGGCGCACGTGCTCGAAGTGAGAGGGGAGGGGACGACGACGGCGTGGCGGCAGATCATCGTGCCGTCCGGCGGCGGGGTCACCCCGATCGACATCCGGCTCGCGAAACTCGGAGCGACGGCGACCGCGGACGGCTCCGCGATGTTGCTCGGCGACGGCGGCGACGCGGTCGCGACGAACGCTTCTCTCGAGATTCCCGCGGGCGGCGTGGCGGCGGGATCGAAGGTGACGCTGACGAGCGTCGGCGCGCAGTCGCTCGCCGGGCTCCTCCCGCCGGGATGGTCGCCGCTCGGCTCCGCCGAGATCGCGCTCGAGCCGGCGGGCACGCTCACCGCGACGCTCTCGTTCGAGGTCCACGCGGACGAGATCGCCGCGGCGGCGCAGACGCTCTCGCTCGCGCGCTACGACAGCGGCCGCGACGAGTGGCGCGTCGCCATCCCCGTCGTCTCGATCGAGGGCGGCCGCGCGATCGCGCCGATCTCCGCCCCCGGCGCCTGGGCGCTCGTCCATCCAGATCGCGCGCCACTCGCCGAGCCTCCTCCTCCGACGGCCGGCTCGATCCTCGCGGGAGCGCCCGACGGATGCGCCCCCGATCCGTGTCCACCCCTCACCGCCCTCGGCTTCACGCTCGATCCCGCCGTCGTCCTTCCGAGCGGCTCGAGCGTCGCGACGCTGACGATCGACGGCGCGATCCCCTTCCCCTCCGGCACCGCCGTGCAGGCATGGATCGCCGAGGAGCTGCAGCTCGCGGACGGGTCGACGCTGCTCGACGCTCCCTTCGCGACCGACCTCCTGCTCCATCGCGATCTGAGCGGCGACCCCGCGCGCGCGATCTTCCGGATCGCGCCGAGCCCGCGCGCCGCCGAAGTCCTCCTCCAGGTCGGATGGGAGCGCCTCCGGGTGCTGCCGTATCCGGGCCGGCTCGCGCGCGGCACGCTGGTCGGTCCCGAGGGAGGGCGCATCCCGTCGGACGCGGAGGTCGTCGTCGAGATCGCGGCCGGCGCGACGAACGAGACGATCCGCGCCGCGGCGTCTTCACTCGGCCCCGGTGATCTCGCGGCGTTCCACGTCCCCGGCTTCCGCGTCCTCGGCGGGCTCGCGCTCGAGCTCGAGCGCGCGTCCGATGCGCCGGCGCCCGACCTCGACGGCGATGGCGTTCCCGATCACGCCGGAATCGAGCTGCTCGAGCCCGCCCGCGTCACGTTCCACGCCGGCTCCTCCGCGCTCCCGCGCGCGGGCGCTCAGGTGATCGTCGCCGAGGTTCTCGAAGCGACGCCGTTCGGCCGGGTCGTCCGCCTCGCGGCACGCGCCGTCGACGTGACGCCCGAGGGATCGGCGGCGCTGCTCTTCACGACCGATCGGATCGATCGCGCCATCCTTCCGCTCGACGGAGTCGTCCGCGAAGGGACGTACCTCTTCCTCGCCGCCACGACGCCGATCGCATTCGCGACGGGGAGGGTGCGTCGCGGGGCGGGGGCGCCGCTCCTCGCCGGAGCGCTCGTCACCGCGGCGGAGATCGGCGTCGCCGATCTCACTCGCGCGAGCGCCCTCTTCGCGATCCCGGTGCCCGCCGCTCCCGCCGCACCGTTCGCGCTGATCGCGCGTCACCCGCTCTTCGGCGAGGGAGAGCCGCATCGCGCCGGTTCGGCCCCCGCCGAGGGGAGCGTCGTCGTCATCGGAGAGCTCATCCTCGCTCCGCAGCCGCCGCGAATCGTCGCGACGACTCCCGCGAGCGGAGCGGCCGGCGTCCCGCTGACGACGACGATCGGCGTCCGGTTCGATCGCGCGCTCGATCCTTCGTCGATCACAGCCGACTCGATCGTCGTGTCGAGCGCGCCGACCGACGCGCGCGTCGAGGGAGCGGCGGCCGCGGACGGCGCCGCCGCTCTCGTCTGGAGCCTTTCCCCCGAATCTTCGCTCGCCGCCGGGCGGCGGTACGAGGTCGCCGTCGCAGGGAGCATCCGCGCATCGAGCGGCGCTCCCCTCGGACAGCCGTTCGCCTTCTCCTTCACGACGCTCGAGGCGCTCGAGAGCGGCGAGGTGCGGCCCGAGCGGATCTCGATCACGATCCCCGCGGAGGGGATGTCGACGATCCGCGGAACTGCCGGCGCGCTTCCTTCGGGATGGCAGGCGCTCGCGGTCCGCCGCGGCATCGACTTCGCGGTGCGGCATCAGGCGACCGCGGTGGCGGACGGCTCGTTCGCGTTCGCGGCGGGAGGATGCGGAGCCACAGGGGCGGGCGGGGGGCGGGTGGGCGGGAGCGGGGCGGGAGACGGAGTCGCGAGCGCGGGCGGGGGGCGGGTGGGGGGGGCGGGGGGGGGGCGCGGTCTGCGGCGACGCCATCTCCATCGCCGACCTCATCGATCTTCACGCCCTCGATCCCGCCGGGGCGCTTCGCGCCATCGTCCCCCTCACTCCCTTCATCAGCGAAGACGGGCGCGCCTTCTACTCCACACCGGCGAATCCGACCCGCTTCACCACCACCGACGGCCTCACCATCACCGTTCCTCCATCCGCCTTCGATACGCACACCCTCGTCACCGCCGCCCCCGAACAGAAAACCGCCCTCGCCACCGTCCCCCACCTCGACGCGGAGCTCGGCTGGTCCGCCTCCGTCCGCCTCGACCTCGTTTGCGGCGCTTCCCCCTGCACCGCCCGCGACCGCATCGACCTCGAGATCCCCGCGGTCGATGCCGATCCGGGTAAGACCTACCTCCTCGCGCTCCTCGGTCTCTCCACCCGCGGCCCGCGCCTCATGATCGTCGACACTCTCCGCGTCGAGAACGGCCGCTTCACCACCGCCCCCGCGACGCAGGAACAGTCCGGCGCCATTCACGTCACGGCGACTCCGACCGACGACGACGTCAAGTCGAACCTCCTCGGCGTCAAACATCCCGGCATCTACTCGGTCGTCGACCTCAGAGTCCCCGCGGGCAGCTCCCTCGGATGGGGCATCATCGAAGGGCTGCAGGGAACGATCGATCTCTTCTGGGACCTCTTCGCCTCCCTCTACGCCTCGCACCTCTACATGACCGAGGCGAAGGGAAAGATCGCGATTCCGGTGCTGACGGGCCTGCCGTTCACGGTCACCGGCGTCGATCCCGCCACCGGCCTCGACGCCTTCGAGAAAGTCTACGTTCCCCTTCCCGTCGGCGATCCCGGCGCCGGCTTCATCGTCGAGTCGCCTCTGGCCGATCTCCAGGGGCCGTATCCCATCTTCGCGACCCCATTCCGGATCGAGCTGCTCGATCTCGAGGTGGAGAAGGTGACGATCGAGTCGGTGCGCAACTTCCGCGTCCGGCTCGACGGCGGCCTCGTGAAGGTGACCGACGGCGCGACGCCGCTCGCCCCCGACGTCAGCGTCGCGCTCCTCAACGTCTCCCGCGGCGTGCTCGACGCCACGCGCGGCAACGGTCTCGTCGTCCCCGGATCGCCCGGCGACCGCATCGTGCTCCTCGTCGAAGAGCGGAACGCCTCTCCCGACACTCCGCTCTCGGTCGTCTTCAACGAGCCGATCGACCTCGGCGGCGCGACGACCGAGGCGGAGGTCGACGCCTTTCTCCGGACGAGATTCACGCTGCACACGATCGTGGGCAGCGGCCCGCCGGAGGACGTGACCCCGCTCGTGCGATTCCGCGCCGATTCCGGCGGGCGCCGCGTCCTCGTCGAGCGCGACGGCTCGCTCCATCGCGGCGCGAGCTATCGCCTCCATCTCTCGAAGGAGATCGCCGACCGCTCCGGTCCCGGCGGCGCGGCGGGCCTCAGGATCGCCGAGGTCCGCGTCGGCGCCGAGATCGAGGGCGGCCTCCAGGGCGACCTCGTCCTCGAGCTCACCTCGCGCGCGCCCGGCGGCGAGCTCGCCGGCTTCGACATCGGCTCCGGCGCAGTGCGCGACCTCGCCCGGAGCGGCAACCTCATGTTCGTCGCCGCGCTCGACGGCGGCGTCCTCGCCTGGGACGTCGCCGATCCCGCCTCCCTCGGCGCCGGCTCCCAGCCCGTCGGCCTCGTCCCCGGCACGATCGACGCCTGGTGGTCCGTCGCCGCCGACCGGCATCAGCGCGTCTTCGCCGCAGGCCTCGGCAACGTCTTCGGCGTCCTCCGCACCTTCCGCCTCGAGCAGTTCCTTCCTGCGCCCGGAAGCGCCGCGCCCGCCATCGTCCAGCAGCCGGTCGGCAGCGGCATGGTGAGCTGGGTCCCCGGCTATTCGAGCTCCCTCCCTCTCGCGAGCGCGGTCGTTCTGTCGGATCGCGCCGAGGCGATCCCGAGGAAGCTGCAGGTGCTGTCGCAGGACGTGGAAGGGGAGGGACTGATCCTCGAGGAGTTCAAGACGGGATCCGGCGAGTCGGTGACGAAGATCGCCGACCTGAGCGGCGGATTCGAAGAGCTGACGGTCAGCATCGCGCACGATCCGGCGCTCGCCTATCTCGTCCAGCGCGTCACGGTCGAGAACCTCGACCGCGGGATGCGGTGGTCGGCCGACGCGCGCCCCGGCGCCCCCGCGGTCCTGGAGAACGTCGTCGCGCGCGCGAACGACCGCCTACGCGTCGTCCGCAACCAGCGCACCTGGGCCGCCGTCTCGCTCTTCGGCTTCGGCGTCGGCATCTTCGACCTCAACGCGATGGAGTCGAACGACGCCGCCTCGAAGCCGGACGGATACGAGTCGATCCGCGAGCAGGTCCTGATGACGCGCGCGACTCTCGAGGAGAGCGCGTGCAGCCATCCGGGACCGGAGTCGGGGGCGATCCCCGATCTCGCGTTCACTCCCGAGGCGGCGATCCTCCCCGATCCCGCCTCTCCCTTCCTCCGCGTCTACGCGCTCGACGCCACGCGCGGCATTCTCGACCTGAAGATCACCCCCGCGGCGCTCGGCGGAAGCTCCTCGCTCCCGTTCTGCGCGCGCAATCCGATGGGGCTCCTCTTCCGCTCGAAGGGGGAAGCGCCGCCCGACGATCCGCGACTTCACGCGATGCGCGCGAAGTTCGAGCAGATCGCGGGGCGTCCGCCCTTCGGCCGCTTCAACGGCATCGCGACGCACCGGTGGGTGGTCGAGGCGGCCGACAACCGCCCGCTCGTCGCGGGGGGAGCGATGGGGCGCCGCGGCACGGTCGCGTTCGAGCGCGCCGAGCGCGATTACCTCCTCGTCGCCGGCAACGAGTACGGCCTTCTCGTCGTCGAGGCGCCGCGAACGGGATTCCTCGGCTCGCACCATCTCGCCGACGTCGTCTGGATTCCGGCGGGCGCCGCCGCGGTGCGCGCCATTCCAGGCGCGGATCTGGCGGCCGTCGTCGACGGCGAAGGTCATCTCCTTCTCGTCGATCTCGCGCGCATCGACGAGCGATGGAGCGCGGGCGGCCAGCTCATCGACTCAGGCGCGCTCTTCCCCACGCTCGACGCCGCGCTCTCGGATGCCGGACCGGAGGGGACAGGTCTCGCCGATCCGCGCATCGTCTGGCGCTCCGGGGGGCCGGTCGGATCGGGGACACTCGCCCCTCTGGTCGATCCGGGGACGGGACTCATCTTCGCCGGCCGCCTTCTCGGACGCGCGATGAAGATCGTCGCCGCGCTCGATCCGCGCCTCCGCGTGGTGGTCGATCTCGCCGGCGACGGCCTGCTGCGCGAGGTCGGCGGCATCATCCCGCTCGGCGTCTCGCAGCAGGGCGGCCCCCCCGCCGCCGCCCCCGCGGGCTCTCGAGCTTCCGCGTCGAAGTCGCTCTTCCCGGCGGCCTCGCCGAATCGCTCGGCGGCGAGCTGCGCATCGCCGTCGAGAGCGAGCGCGTTCCCGGCGTTCCGGCGAGAAGGAAGCGGCCGGCTGCCCCAACTGCGACCGCCCCCCCCTCCCTCGCCGCCGCGACTGGAGTTGACCCGGTTTGGTGGACACCTGAGGATGATGGTAAGGAGTCCACGATGGCACGATACACGGAGGATTTCGGCAGCAGATGGTGCGGCTGGCGAGAAGCGGGCGGTGCCCGGAGGAGTAGAGCCCCAACTGTTCCCCTATGTGTACCTAAGCTCTCAAGCCGATTCCGTCGAACGAAATTGAGATACGGATTGCACAACAACACTCTCGTGGAATGCTGGACACGAGGGTAGGAGGCCCCAGTTGACTCGGAAACTTGGTACCTACAGCGCAGTAGCGATGATGGCGCTGTGCGCTACTCTCGCCGCCGAGGCGAAGCCGCAGTCGCTATTGAGCTGGTTACAGGCCTCGCTCTCAAAACCGATGCACCTCACGAGCGCTGACGGGAAAAGCTTTTACACGCCGATTGACGGAACCTCTTGTGGAGTTGACCCGGTGTGGTGGACTCCTTCCCAACATCGGCAGGTGTCCACCAAACCGAGTCAACTCCACTCTGGCCGGGCTGGCCGCAATTACATGACACGGGACAGCCGAGAATACCGACTGAGGTTCTCATGGAAGCAACCAGCTGCGGCGTAATCAGAAACATCGCCATTCTGCTGTGGACGGTGGTACTGACGGTCCTGGTTCTGATCGTGGCTCGCCGATACCGTCAGCCGTCGTGGCTGCTGCCGGCCTTTGTGGGAGCAACACTTTCCGGAGCCGGTGCGGCGGCGCTATTCAGCGTCGTGGGGTTGATCAATATCGTTCAAGGGATTCGTGTCAGTGGCGCCGGCGGGTTAGGCGCAGTTGGCGCCGGATTATGGGAGGCTAATCAGACTTGGCGTGTCGGCCTCTACGGGTCTCTGCTGGCGGCCGTTCTGCTTTCGTTCAAGTACTTCCTTCATCCTCGCCGGCAGGCTACCGCGGCTGAACGGTTTGCGCCACGCGCCATCGCGACTTTCGCTTTCAGCATCCTGCCGCTGCTCGGCTCGGTCGCTTCTTTCGCGACTTTCCATGGACTGAACGACGCGCTCTTCGGATCCGGGAGCATGCGAGCGCAATCGGGCTCACTGGAGGATCTGGTTCGCTTTGTTTCGTTCCGCACATGGATGATCGGCATTTCGGGCGCGGCGACGATGGCCGTCTGCGTTCTCAACATTCCGCTCTCGCTGAAGCTGCGGAGGCCGGGAGCACCATCGGCAAGGGTTGAGCGCGCTGCCGGCGCGCTTTTGAGCATCGTGGTCGTCTACGTGGTGATCATCCTCGCCCTGCTGCTGGCCTTTCGTCACGAGATGACCGCCGCGGCGTCTCTCGGCCTGTCGTAGATCGTCCCAACGCACGCGAACAACCGTATTTGCAAAAGGCGAGTGTAAAAGTTGGGGCCAGGTCTGGAATACCAACTTTTCGCAAGGATGAGCTTGCCCCGGTTCGATGGACTGGAGTTGATCCCGTTAGGTGGACTGAGCTTCCGGTTCGTTGCGGCTCCTCAGCATAGTCCCGCTATGCCTGCGTCGCCGCGTCTCGCTCACGCCGCCGATACCGGCGCCATCTACTACTGACTCTGTCGTTACAGTCCACTAGATCGTGGCGGCCAGGAGCGCGAATCCGGCGTACGACGACAACAGAAGCACACCGGCAGGGCGGGCAATCTCCCCCCGCCACAGGAGCGCCGTCACGAGGAGCAGCGATCCGAACATCACAGGCCAGTAGAAGGACAACGTCGTCGGCGCCAGAACGATCGGATGCGCGAGCGCAATGACGCCGGCGTTGAAGAGTGCGAAGAACATGATCGTCCCGAGGATGTTGCCGATACTGATGCCGGCATGACCCCGCCGGGCCGGCGCGAGCATGCGCGGAACCTCCTCAGCGCTCACGGCCGCGGCCACCACGAGCATGCCGAATCGCGTGCCGCTCCACCCGAGCCACGCCAGAATGCCTTCCACGCTCCGGCTGAAGAGCTCCGCGCCCACCATGATCGCAACCGTGCCGCCGACGACCAGCGCCGCCGCCCACCACGCAGGTCGCTCGCGATGTTCCTTCGCCAGCTTGCGCTCCTTCACCTGCAGCAACGGATCCGTGCGTGCGGTATACAGCACGTATCCGATGAGGAGCAGGGCAAGCACGAGGAGTGCGAGTCCATCCGAGCGCGAGATGATCCCGTCCCGGCCGAGGAGCAGGAGCGGGATCGGGCTCAGCAGGGTGAGAAGGAGCAGCCGGCGCGGCACACGCGCACGCAGGGGATGGATGACCGCCGTCAGGCCGACCGCGAAGAGCAGCAGGAAAATCGCCGACCCGATGACCGTCCCCATGCTGATGCCCGGCTGTCCGTGGCTCACCGCGACGACGCCCACCGCGAGGTTCTCCAGATCGATCCCGCTCACGAGGTAACCCAGAACGAACGTCGCGATACCGAAGCGCACTGAGCTCCGCAGCAGGCCTTCGGTGAACTTCTCGGCTCCTTCGACCATCAGCCAGATGCCGAAGGCGAAGGCGGCGAGCGTCAGGAGTGCGCTCATCACAGCACTCCCGAACCGAAACGGTTTACGAAGGTTTCCCGATCGCCCACCCGTGCTCCGAAGCGTTCGAGATCAGGGAGTCTTTCCCCCCGGATCACGAAAGAATCCCCGATGGGCTTCCAGCGATTCTCTACGACGCCGCCTGCTTCTGGATCCGGGCCCCCTTCCACGAGATCGACGAACCGCCGTCACTTCTTCAACTGTTCGATGATGCCGGCGATCCGCTGCTTCTGAACGTCGGCGGTCGTCATGTTCAACGCTTTCGTGTAGTACTCGAGCGATTTCTTCCTGTCACCCTTCACACCGTACGCCTCGGCGAGGCTGTCGTAGGTGTTCCACGACTCGGGGTGATCCCTGACGTTCTTCTCGAACATCGCGATCGCCTCGTCGACCTTCCCCTGCGCCAGGAGCTGGTAGCCCCGCGCGTTGATCTCGGCCTCGGTTGCGATGCCGAGCGCTTCGTTCTCGAGCTCCGCGGCCGCCGCCGCGTCGCCCCTCTTCGCGAGCACGAGCGCCTTCGTCCGGACGTTCGTGAAGTTCCGATTCATCGAGATCGACCGATCCGCCCAGGCGAGCGCGTCGTCGAGCTCGATGCCGTTCTGAGCCGCCCAGTTCGCCGCCTGGCTCCACGCCTGCCAGCCGAACCGCGTAAGCCCACGGAGCTGCGCCTCGTAGCTCTCGAGCACCGTGCGGGCGAGATCGATGCGGATCGCGAGAGGCACCCGGATCGTCTCCCACCGGAGCGCGAGCACCACCGAGTCTCGCGTCGGATCGTCGAACGTATAGCTCAGACGCTCCTGGAACGGGGCCGCCTCCGGTTTCACCGCTACGCGCGCGGCGTCTTCCTTCGCGTCGTAGCTGAAGCTTCCCCATGCCCCCGACTCCCGGCTGAAGATCGCGGTCCAGTCGTTCGCCGTCGGAATCATGTGCAGCCCGTACGTTCCCGCCGCGAGCGGGGTCCCGTTGACCGTGACCGGCGTCGTGAATGACACCGTCGTATTCTCGTTCGCCCCCGCGCGCCACACCAGGCCGTACGGCACGAGCGTCCCCCAGACCTGCCGGCCGTTGACCGCAGGTCGGTGATAGGAGACCGCGATCTCGGTCAGCCCGATCGTCTGCGTCACCGAGGCCGCCGGACTCGCCTGGGGAGACCTCAGCCCGGGCACCTGTGCGGCCGCCACGATGGGAAGCAGCAAGAGCGTGGCCCACATCCACGATCCGCGTCGTCGCTCCATTTCGATCACCTCGTATTTTTTGGGAGGAATCTTATCGACTCCGCGGGGCGGAGGGCGGTGTCGGAGCGGTGACTTGATGCCGAAGGTTCGGAACAGCCGCCGGCTCGGGGTCCCACCGTCCCGGCCGGTGTCGCTGCCGGCCGCGGAATCGCGGATGCAAGCCGCGTCCGGTCAACGGCTTCCGCGTCCCCCGGAGAGATCCTTCATCGGCGCACGACGCCGATCTCTTCCAGTGCGCGCAGATACTCGGCTACCGCGCCGAGCGGAACGGCGCCGTAGACGGCCGACAGCCGGTCGCGGATCTTCCCGACCGTCCGCATTCCGTCGACCAGGTTCAGCGCTTCGTACGCGTAGTCGGCCCCCGAGCCGCGCCGTCCGCCGATGATGCGGAGCAGCTCGAGCCCGGCCGCCCGCTCCGCTCCGTAATGCGCTTCGAGGTAGTCGTAGCCGAAGACCGACATCGGACCGGGGAGCTGCGGGTTGCGGCGATAGACGATCGCCCCCTCGCCGCGCTGTGCGGGAGCGGCGGGGCGGGGGCCGCCGCCGCTCAGACGCTCGAGCGAGGAGAGAAACGTCGCGGCGGCGCGGCGCTCCGCATCGGAGGGAGCGGCGAACGCGCCGATCGAGTCGACGAGGCGCCGCTCGTACTCGGCGCTGAACGGCGCGCGATGACTCTCGGCCGCCCGCCGGAGGGCGCCGCGGCGCAGGATCGAGATCATCGGAGCGACTTCGTCCGGACCGAAGCTCGCCAGCACCCAGCCGCTCGCGGCGGCGATGAAGGCGGCGCGCTGCATCTTCGTCGGATCGATGTTCGCGGCCTGGTCGCCCGTGGTGTGGATGTAGCGGTCGGGCCAGTCGTTGAGATAGATCGCCGGCACGCGGAACGATCCCTCGCTGTAGATCTGGTGGTCGCTTCCGATGGTCAGGTCGGGGAACGCCGCCTGCAGCGCCTCCTTCCCGCCGGTCGGAGCGTTCAATGGATAGGGGGCCGAGCCGGTCATGGCGAATCTCGCCGTCTGCTCGTTGACCCACCGGCCGATCTCCTGACCGAGGTCGTAGATGAAGGAGGGAAGGGAGGCGGGGCCGCGTGTGACGTGGAAGATCGCCTTCGTCTCCGGCCCGCCGCCGACCATGTCGAGGTGGATCGCCGCCTTCATCCGCGCGGTGAGGTCGGGGCGGCCGGTCAGCAGGGCCATCGTCCCTTCGATCTCGGGCGGCCAGACGAAGCGGATCGACCGCGCCGGCCGCCGGAGCTTCCCTTCGCCGATCAGCTTCGAGAGCGTGCGGGCGACCTCGAGGATCGCCGCGCAGCCGCTCGCATTGTCGTTGGCGCCGGGACGGGGATGATCGAGATGGCAACTGTAGACGATCTCGTCGGCGCTCGTTCCACGGATCACGGCGGTGAGGACCTCGTAGTGGCCGGCCGCCTTCGCGGCTCGGACGCTGGCGCGGAGGCGGACGCTCTCCCCCGCGGCGAGGCGCTGCCGCAGCGCGCGCGCTTCCTTCAGCGACAGCATGAAGGCGAACGTCGGCGTCCCGGCGAAGGTGTCGAGATGCCCCCAGCGCACCAGATTCTCGTCCTCTCCCCACCACGCCGTGCGCTGGTTCTGCGCGTAGCTGAGGATCCCGGCGGCGCCGTGCTTCGCCACCGCCAGCGGCGCCACGAGCCCCGGCTGCGCTCCGGCCAGCACGATCTTTCCCCGCACGTCCTTTCCGGCGTAGTCCGACTCCGCCGTCCCCGTTCCGACGTCGACCAGCTCCGCCGCCATCACCTCGGCGCTCTCGCTGTCCTGCGCGAGCCGCATCGGCATCTCGTCCCAGCTCGCCATCCGGAGATCGCCTCCCTCGCGCAGCTCCCACAGCTCGGCGAGCTCGACGTTCCACGACGGGCGGGAGCGCTGGGTGCCGTAGAAGATCGCGCCGTCGGCGGGAAAGCGGAGCAGCTCGACCTCGTCGAGTCCGTAGCGGCGCAGCTCGGTGGCGATGGCGTCGGCGGCGGCGCGGAAGCCGTCCGAGGCCCGCATCCGGTGATGGCGCGCGATCTGCTCGAGGTTCCGCTTCGCCACCTCGCCGGAGATTTCCTGCGCCAGCGCGTGCGTCTCCGCGCCGGTCAGAAGGGGAGCGGCTTCCTCGGCGAACAGAGGGGCGGCCACGAGCGCGAGCAGCAGAAGAGAGATTGCGATTCGCATCCGGAGAAGATAAACCAAAGTCCGCTGCGGCGCCCCCGGTCGGGGATCCCGGCCGGCGTCCGGGTCTCAAGCTCGCGGGTTCATCCGCTTCGCGAGGGCGACGAGCTGGTCGAGCGCCTTACCCCATCCCTCGTGGAAGCCCATCTTCTCGTGGGTCTCGCGGCTCTTCTCGTCGGCGTGCATGGCGAGCGTGGTGTACCTCGTGCCGTTTTCGTGAGGCTCGGGGGTGAGGACCAGAGTGAAAGACGAGCTCCGAGGTCGCGCTCGAGGGGCGGAAGCCGAAGTAGCAGCCGGCGAAGACTTTTCCGAATCAGGGGTGGTCGACAGGCCGCCGGCGAGCGGCAGAGACGAACCACTCCCGCGTGTAGGGGCTCGTCTTGAAGAACTCGAGAAGAAGACGGCCGACCTTTTCCGCCCCGAGGCGCGAGGGGTGCGTGCCGTCCGCTGCGAAGTCGCGCATCTCCCAGGTCAGTCCGTCGGAGCGCGGGGCCGTGCCACTCGCCCACAGATAAGGCCCCCATCCGATCCATGGAGCCGTGGAAGCATCGCCGAGATCGCCCGCGCGCCCGCCCGTCGGGTCGGCCTCACCCCGGCGCTGCCGGATCTGCGACTCGATCAGCCACTTGACGGCGAGCCCCGATTCATACGCGTACGGCTCGGGGTTGAGCGTCGTCGTTGCATAGCCGCCGTACACGCGGCTCGAGAGGAAGATCAGCCGCAGGTTCGGGTAGTGGACCTTCATCGCCCGCACGATGCGGCCGATCTGTTCGACGAGCCTCCAGGCGTCGGCGTCGGCCGCGGGAAGGGCGATCGCCGGCCGCGGATTCGCGACCTTCACCCATGCAGCCTGAACCTGGCTCTCGCTCAGTCCGGCGGGCGCGAGAATCTCTTCGCGAACGCGGACGTAATTCGGACGCTCCGGCGCGTCCCAGGTGCCCGCCGACTGTCCGCCGCGCGCCCCGTTCGCCAGGACCAGATGGGAGCGATCCACGGCGCCATCCGCCAGAGCCTGTCCCACGAAGGTCCATGGATCGCACGGAGCCCTTCCGCTCCGCGAGCAGAACTCCTGCGTCGTATTCGACATCCCGATCGAGAGCAGAACGATCTTCCCCGTCGAATGCGGCAGACCATCCGCGTCGAGTGGACGGAGCGCACCCGCCTGAGCACGTCCCGCCGCCCGGTGGTCGGCCGGAGCCTCGTTGCCTTCCGGATAAAGACCGAGTGCGAAGCCCTTGTAGGTGAGCCCGACTCCGTCGAGCAGCGGAACAGGCTGCTCCCCTGCCACGGCCGCCGTCCAGACGGGCGTGACGGCAACCAGGAGCGCCACGACGGGAATGAAACGTCTCATGACGTCTTAGACGCGCCACCGGCCCTGCTGGTTTACTTCGTCATCTACCGGCCTGCGGGCTTCGATGCACGGCGCGCCGAATCTTACCCCGTCGTGTTCAAGACGGCAAGACGAGGTCACATCTTCGAAGTTCGGTCAATACGCCAAGTCGGAATACGCCAAGTCGGGGTCACATCTTCCATGTTCGACTGACCGCGCCAAGTCGGGGGGCCTTCCATGTCCGACTCATCGAATTTCGAAGATGTGACCCCCGATTGGGAATCGAATTTCGAAGATGTGCCCCTCGATTGAGTGCCCCGATTGAGTGCCCGATGTTCGACCGAGCGCGATCCGCACTCAGAGACTGAGTCCCGCGCCGAGGATGACTCGCCGCTCGGCCAGACCGGTTCCGAGCCAGTGGAGCTGATCGACGCCGACGATGAGGCGTACCGCCGGCGTGATCGGGACCGAGGCGCTCACGGTTGCAACCGCGGCGGCGGCGATGCCTGCCTCCAGGCTGGCGGCGCCGTCGACCAGCAACTCGTGGGGGTCGGACCAGTCGGCGACCTCGACGCCTCCGCCCGCGCGCAGGATCACGAGCGGTCCGAGGTCGAATCGGCGGTCCCAGGTGATGCCGACGGAAGGAATGGTCTTGCCGCGGAGGTTGCCGCCCGTACCGAGGAAGTCGGTGCGGCGCCGGGACTCGTGGGCGCTGGCGGTGAAGGTCAGCCCGATCCTTTGCGCTCCGCCGCCCCGAATGCGATGAAGGCCGTATTTGTGGAGCGGAGCGTTCCCCAGGTCGAGACTTCTCCCCGGGCCGCGGCCCGGCCGACTCGCGCCGGCGAACAGCTCGCAGTCCCATCGGCTCGCCCCCGCCTGGCCAGCACCGCGGACGTGGACGAGGACCCCGCGCTCTCGAAGCCGAACCGGTCCGATTCGAGATTGCCGCACGTTGAGGCGGATGCCTCCTTCGTCGTTCGTGAGCAGATCGACGCGAATCTCGGCCGAGCGCGCCGGGCGCGTGCGCCCATCGTCCGTCCATGCGCTTCCCACTCCGGTGAGAACGCCAAGCGCGCCGCGGCCGTACCGGGTCTCGACTCCGGCGACGAAGCTCGGGATGAAGACCCAGAGGTCACGCTGACTCAGGTTGAACTCGGTCGCGACCACGGACAGATCGACACCGGTGATCGCGTGGAGCCGGTCGGTTCCCAACCATTGCCGCTCCGCGCCGACGCGATAACCGATGGAGCTGTCGAGGTTTCCCCGTTCCCAGTCGGAGTCGTCACACGCCGCCGTCCTGCAGTCCTCGGTGTGACCATGGATCCCGTGCGCGGCTCGCCAGCGCGTCCCCGTCCCCCCGTGGAAGAACCGCCACTCCTGCGCCGTCGCGACTCCGCCCGGGATCAGCACGATCAGAAGCGTCGCGAACGCCAGACGGCGCATTCGCGATGAAGTGCCGCGGCCGGGCGGGCGAGCACCCGGCGTCGCGGTTCGATCTGCTCCAGTGCGCCGGGCCAGGCTCATCGCCGCGAAACGATACCCGAAGACTGCGGGAATCGGGGAACCGGTCGGGAGGTGGCCGGTCCTCCTTCGGCCGCGAGGTTCTCATGCCTGCGCCAGCGACCTCCCCGCGGGCCAGGGATGACCCGGCCCGGGGACTTTGCGAGCATGACGGATCACAGAGGCGTGTGACTTTCGTCATACCCCGGGGTGGCACCGTGGCGTCCAATGGCCGGGTCCGGAGGTGGGCGATGTCGCTGAAGCCGGTCGAGTTGGAGATCGAGCTGTTCTGCCGCGGAATGCGGATCGATCGCTCGTTCCACGTGAACGAGGAAGGGCGGAGGATCGCCCGCACGCGGGCCGGGCTCGGATCGGGCCTCGAGATCATCCTTCCTTCCCCGCGGAAGAAACTGTGGGTGAACGTTCCCGTCATCGAAGAGTTCGCGCGAAGGTCGCCGTTTCTCGTCTACCGACGTGGCGGCGATCTCCGGATTCTCGATGAGCGAAACGGAGTCGATTATCCGGTGGAACTTCCCCCGGAGCCCGAGTGGTACTCGCGCAGGACGTCCGGCGGGACCGAGATGAGCCGGATCGGAGTGCTGCAGGGGAACTATCTCGGCATCTACGTTTCGAACCGCTGCATGTACTGGGCGATGAAGCCGCAGGCAGCCTGCAAGTTCTGCACGACGGGGAAGAACGTGGGCGCGAGCGAAGAGCTGCGCAAGCCGGTCCGCGACGTCGTGGAGGTTGCTCTCGCCGCGAAGGAAGAATCCGGGTCGGTCTTCACCCATCTCAATACCGGATATCACTACGAGGAGATGGACGAGCGCGAATCGATGCACGGGCTGCGGCAGTGCGAGCCGTACGTGAAGGCGATCCGCCGCCGGGTCGGCGGATTCATCGGCGTGCAGGCGGTCCCGGTGCCGCGACGCATGTTCCACGAGTACGACGAGCTCATCGACGCTGGAACGGATCACTTCTCGTTCTGTTACGAGCTCGAGGATCCCGAGGCGTTCGCGAGGATCTGTCCGGGAAAGGCGAAGACGGTGGGACAGTCGGCCTTTTTCGACGCGATGGAGTACACGGCGACGAAGCTCGGGGTCGGGCGGGTCTCGGGCGAGATCATCGCGGGGCTCGAGTCCGTCGAAGCGACCAAACGGGGCATCGACCGCATCGTCGGCGCAGGAGCATTCCCGACGGTCTGCATCTTCCGGCCGACGATCGGCAGCGAGCTCGAGTCGACTCCTCCTCCGGATCCGGAAGCGATGAAGGAGGTTTTCGCTCACATGCACGAGGCGTGTCGCGACGCGGGAATTCCGGTGGGCGTGCTCCCGATCGAAGTCTCGCTCGTGGTGCAGCCGGAGGAGACCGCGGATCTGATCGAGCCGAACTTCCGCTCGTCGTGGTACGGCGCGAGGAATCG
>DATKCD010000084.1:0-50962 GCA_035544735.1 Thermoanaerobaculia bacterium | reverse complement strand
TCTTCATCGTTGTCCTGGACACTCCGACCTCCCGACGCACCGTCACGCCGGCTGCAGAGATCCTTCCTCGACCCAGCGGGCGGCCAGGCGGCGGGCGCGGAAGGCGTCGGTCGGAATCTGCCGTTCCCACTCTCCCGCCGGAGCGCCGCTCATCGCCTTCATCCATACTTCGTGCATGAGGGTGGCGTCGCTCTCCTCGGGGTCGGGGGTGGGCTTGACCGATCCCGCCTTGAGGCGGAGCTCGTCGGGGACGACCATCGAGGCCTGCTTCAGCTCGTCGTGGCGCCGGATCCCTTCGAACAGCAGTCCCATGACCTCGTGGAGCTCGCCTCGGCGGGGTGCGGATCCGGCGGGTTGAGGAACGAAGGAGAACATTCCGACCACGGGGCGCTCGAGCATCTGATAGAGAGCGTCGACGCCGCGAAGGTGTCCGAACTGGGCGTCGGCGAATTTTCCCTCGACGAAGAGGAGCTTGCCGACGGTCTGGCGGAACTCGCGGTTGGTAAGCGTGACGATTCCGGTGGCCTTGGTGTCGGCGAGGGACTGGACCAGGGAGGGGAGACCGAAGAACTGAAGGTCTCCGGTCAGGGTTGCGGGGGAGCTCTCGACGCGGCTGCCGGCGGCGTTGAGATTCGCGAGCGCGGCGGTGGCGGCGATTCCGACGTCCTGATCGGGATACTTGGCGGCGATCTCGCGGAACAGGCTCTCGACGATCTCGGAGCCGGTGCCGGCGAGGGCTTCGATCAGGCGGACCGGCGGGGGCTGACGCTTCGGGACGATTCTGCCGAGGAACCTCTTGGGGAGGTCTTCGCGGATGGTCGTGACGAGGAGATCGACGGTCTTGTCGTCGAACGAGAGGTCGTGCTGGCCGAGAAGCGAGAGGCGCCCGCGGGTATCGCCGAGCAGCGGATTCGTCTTCATTCCGTGTCTCGCGATCGTCAGGAGCGCCGCGGGCGTTCCGATGCGGGCGAGGGCCGCGACGATCCTGTCGAGGACCTTCTGAAGGTCGATGGCGGCATAGATCGAAGTTTCCCTGGCGATCAGCAGATTCTCGAACTCGGCCAGTCGCGCCGCGAGGAGACGGACCGATGCGTCGGTGTGGATCTGTCCGATCGGGATCATCGCCTCCTTGATGGTCCAGATCGATTCGCCGGGGATCGAGGCCCGCGTCAGGAGCGTGAGCTCCTTCTCGACCGGGGCTCCCGGCTCGCGCGGAATGCGATGAAGCAGGTAGACCATGTTCCGCACGTAATAGGTGACGACCTCGTCGGGAGGCCTCGCCATTTCGATCTCGAGCTCGCGCAGTGCGGCCTCGCGCGCCTGCGTGCCCCACGCTTCCAGCAGCGCGAGCAGGGCGCGCCGCCGCTCGGGCCGATGCTCGCCCCGCAGCGCCCCGAGCAGCCCCTCGACCGTGAGCGAGGGGAATGAGCCCAGCACTTTGCGCAGCAGCGGATGCCGGATCCTGTCCTCTTCGTATTTCTTGAGCTGTTCGGAACTGATCCCGTCGACCGCGGCTTCGCGGATGCGGGCGGCCGTCGACGGATCGATCTTCTTCTCGACCACGACCACGTCCGCCAGATCGAGCATCGATGCCGCCGCCGTGAGCGATCCCGCGTTGAACTGCTCCACCGCCGAGCCGACCAGCTCCCGGAACCGATTCGTGCTCTCCATCGGATCGCGCGTCAGCGTGATGATCCGGTGCATCGCCTCGACGGGCGCTGGCACCCTCGCCCCGGCCCCCGCCGGCATGGCGATGTTCCACGGCGCGATCCCTTCCGCCAGGACCGTGAACAGATTGCTCGTCGGCACGTTCCCCGTGTACGGACGGATGCTTTCGATGTACCGCGCCAGCTCCCGGTCCGAGCTCGCGCTCGCCGCGGCCATCGTGACCAGTTGCGCGACCGGATGCTCCCCCGTTCCGGCGGCCGCCCCCGGCCGGCGCGACGCGGCCGGAGCGCTCCTCGAAAGCCGGTCGACCACCAGCGAGAATCGGCGGATGTTCGCCGTTCTCTCGCCGACCGGCTCGACCGGGGCGGCGTCGCGAGCCCCCCCTCCCCCTCTCTCGCGCGGAAGCATCTCGACCGGCGCCACCGTGAACGAGCGCGAGTCGCGAAGCCCCGCCAGGTTCGAGCGGAGCAGCTCGCGCTCCTCGGCCGGACACGCCTGGAGCGCCAGCGGAATGACCCCCGACAGATACGCTTCGAGCGCCTTCTCCTCCACCAGATTGAGCGCGCTCACCATGTGGATCTTCCGCAGCGCGTGAAACAGAAAGTCGCACATCGCCGCCGGCTGGACCCGACTCTGCTCCACCGCCCAGGCGCGGATCAGCTTCATCAGCAGCTCCGGCGGCTGCGCCATCAATTCCTCGACGGCTTCACTGGCCGTCAGCGGCGGGATCTCATCGAGCAGGTATCGCTGAATATCGAAGAGAGCCGCCTGCAGCTCGGCGGGCAATTCGGTGTTCATCGATCGTCGGTCTCCGGGAACGTTTACATTGTAGACGGACCCGCCTCATCCCGACGAAGAAATCACTCCTTTTTGGCAAGCGAGCCGCCCGCGCCGCCCCGGCATTTCACACCCGCGTGACCGGGCCGCGCGGTCCCGGTAGAATCCGCCCGCGGGTCGTGACCGGGGCCTGCTCGGGAACCTCCTCCCGGGCCGGATCGCGTCGAATCGCCGAATCCGACGGAGCCAGGATGACGCCAACCTCGAAGAAGCCGCTCACCATCGCCGCCGCCGTGGCCGGGATCGTGATCGAGTTGCTCGCGATCGCGCTGCTGGCCGGAGGGTGGATCGCCTTTCCCGTCGCCCTCCCGATGATCATCGTCGGCATGTTCCTGGCGTTCGTGCCGATGTTCGCGGTGATGCGCTCGAAACGCCGCCCGAGACGCTGAGCTCGAAGGTCCCGGCAGTCACCCTTTGCGCGTAACGGCCGGCGGACCGATCGGACTCACTCGCTCGACAGCAGCGGCGCGATGATGATCTCGCGGAACCGCCTGCCGTCCGGCGTCTCGAAAGTCACGATTCCGCGCACGGACATCGGCTCGGTCGGGGTTCCCCGGACCGTGCGTGACACTGCGGTCGCGGAGACGCTGATCGTCCTGGTTTCCCCCGGCGCGATCCGCTCGCGAAGCCTGCGAACCTTCGTGAGGATCTCGAATTGAGCTCCGCCGAGCGAGTTCAGCTCGATCTCGGTGACCTCGAGCGGATCCGCCGCGCGGTTCGTGACGTCGATCTCGAACGTCACCGGCGCGGTGGTGACGCCCGACCCGAAGAAGATCGGCCCGACCTGACGGAGGTCGATCTCCGGCTGTGGAATCGAGGCCGGGCGGCCTTGTCCCGACGCGCATCCGAGTGCGAGGGTCATCAGGACGAATGCGACCGTGATCCTGTGCATGGGAACCTCCCTCCTTCGGTGGACAGCAAGGAGCGTGCGCGCGTGCAATCTCGCACGCCGCGACGCGTCATTCAGCGCATCGCATTTCGCGAGCGCGGCGTCCCCTTCACGTTCGTGCTCCGTGTGGACTCGTCGGAGCGGCATGCGCGAAAGAGCACCGGGAGCGTCCAGAGAAGCTGCACATCGCCGACATCGAGCTCGCGCTCGCGCGCTACCGGCTGCAGCTCGGCAGCGACGTTTCGAGCTCCTCTCCGACTGCGAGCGTTCGGGCGCCGCCGAGGCGGCGTCGTTCTCTCGTCAGGTGGAGATCTTCGCGGCCGAGTCGAGCGAGAAGCGGGATCTACGACGCGTCGCGCGGAACCATTCGCGGCGGTGACAGCCTCCGAGAGGGGGCTCTCGGGCGGCACGCCGGCGCGGTACACTCCCCGGATGCGAATCGCCGCGCTGCTCGCTTTTCTGCTGGCGGGATGCGCCACGGCCTTCCCGCCGGAGAGCGGCCCGGGGGGCCGCGCCGCCATGGCCGCACGCGTCCGCGACGAGATGCTCCACGCGTGGCGCGGGTACGAGCGCCACGCGTGGGGCCACGACGAGCTCCGCCCGCTCAGCCGCGCCCCCCGCGACTGGCACGGCGGCGAATCGCTGTTGATGACCCCCGTCGACGCTCTCGATACACTTCTGATCATGGGCCTTCACGAGGAGGCCGCTCGCGCCCGCGATCTCATCGTCGAGCGTCTCTCCTTCGACCAGGACATCTCCGTCAAGAACTTCGAGATCACCATCCGCATCCTCGGCGGGCTCCTCTCGGCATATCAGATGACCGGCGACGATCGGCTTCTCGCCCTCGCCCAAGACCTCGGAGAGCGCCTGTTGCCGGCATTCGACTCCCCGACCGGCATGCCCTACATGTACGTCAATCTCAGGACCGGCGAGACCAGCGGCGCGCGGACCAACCCGGCGGAGATCGGCACGCTGCTGCTCGAGTTCGGGACGCTCGGCCGGCTCACCGGACGGAGCGTGTTCTACGACAAGGCGAAGAACGCGCTCGTCCGGCTCTACGAGCGGCGCTCGCCGATCGGGCTGGTCGGCGAGTGGATCGACGTCGAGACCGGCGAGTGGCTCAGCGCCGACAGCCACGTCGGCGGCGCGATCGATTCGTACTACGAGTATCTGCTCAAGTGCTCGCAGCTCTTCGGCGACCCCGATTGCGCGGCCATGTGGTCCGAAAGCATCGCGGCCGTGAACCGCCACCTCGCCGACGACACGCTGGAGGAGCTCTGGTACGGAGAGTCGGACATGAACAGCGGCCGGAGGACGGCGACGCATTTCGGAGCCCTTCATGCCTTTCTCCCTGCCGTCCTCGCGGCGGGAGGCGACCTCGATCGCGCCCGCAGGCTTCAGGACTCGAGTTTCCGGATGTGGACTCTGCACGGGATTGAGCCGGAGGTGCTCGACTACGTGGCGATGGAGGTGGTCCATCCGGGCTGGCCGCTGCGGCCCGAGATCATCGAGTCGGCGTACTTCCTCCACCGCCTCACCGGCGATCCGAAGTACCTCGCCATGGGCCGGAGGTTCTTCGAGGACATCGTGGCGCACTGCCGAACGGAGTCGGGGTACACCAGCCTGACGAGCGTGGTCACCAAAGAAAAGGGCGACCTGATGCCGAGCTACTTCCTCGCCGAGACGCTGAAGTACCTCTATCTCCTGTTCGCGCCCGAGGAGGCGCTCGAATTCGAGGAGGTCGTCTTCAACACGGAAGCGCACCCCCTGCGCCGCACCTGGTGAGGAGCCGAATCGGGCCGGTCTTCATCTCCCCCCTCCCCCATTTCTTCTCCGCCAGCGCCCGCTCGAGCTCGCGCCTGATCAGAGCGCATTGCCCCAGCCCGTGGGCACCGGACGGAAGTCAGGCGACGGCGACCGACGACCCTGAGACCCCGGCGGAGCGGACAGCCGGGCGCTTCGATTGCATTCCCTTCGCGTGTGAAGCTGAGCTTTCCCCACCGGACCACCCCGGCGGCCGCGCGGGCGAAGATCGAAGCGCTGCTCGACCGGCTCGAAGGGCGCCACGCCGAGGGTCTCGAGGTCCTCGATCGGAAGTGGACGGGCGACACCCTGCACTTCGCGTTCAAGGCCCGCGGGATGCCGGCCCACGGAACCATCGCGGTCGAAGGCGACGAGGTGAAGGTCGAGGGAAAGGTTCCGCTCCTCGCGCGTCCCTTCGAAGGGAAGATCCGCAGCGCGATCGAGAAGGAAGCAGCGGCGATCTTTCCGGTACGCAAGGCTTGATCCCGATCGCCGGGGCGCCGCCCCGATTTCATTCCCCGGCTTGACTCAGGGGACGAAATCCCCCCTGCTCACACACGGGACTGCGGGCCGCGATATGATCCGCCCACGGACTCCCCTCCGGTTCCGGTGGCTCGCCGCCGGAGCGGCTGCGGGCGTGGTCCGGAAGCCGAATCCGTTTCCGAAATCGGAGGAGATCGATGAAGGTCCTGCTACGATCCGTCGCGCTCGCAACGATCCCGCTGCTGCTGTCTCCGGCATTCGCGCAGCCGAGGCTGCAGACCCCCGAGACGAGGCGGATCGGCCACGTCGAGGTCATCCACGGGGTGGAAGTCGCCGATCCGTACCGCTGGCTCGAAGGCGACGTCCGGGTGGCGGCGGAGGTGCAGCGCTGGATCGAAGCCCAGAACCGCGTGACGTTCCGATATCTCGCCTCCCTCCCGTCCCGCGAGGCGATCGAGAAGCGGCTGACCGCGCTCTGGAATTACGAGAAGATCACGACCCCGGTCAAGGCGGGGGGTCGGTATCACTTCAAGAAGAACGCCGGCCTGCAGAACCAGTACGTCCTCTGGGTGCAGGACTCGCTGGTGGAAGAGCCGCGGGTGCTTCTCGACCCGAACGGCTGGTCGAAGGACGGAACGATCGCGCTGGCCGACACCACGTTCAGCGACGACGGCCGATGGCTCGCCTACGCGGTCGCCGAGGCGGGCTCGGACTGGGTGACGTGGCGCGTGATGGAGGTCGCCACCGGGAAGCTCCTCCCCGACGAGCTGCGATGGGTCAAATTCTCCGGCGTCTCGTGGACCAGGGACGGCAAGGGCTTTTTCTATTCGCGCTATCCCGAGCCCGAGGAAGGAAGGGCCTACCAGAGCCTGAACCGGAACATGAAGGTGTACTACCACCGCGTCGGGACGCCGCAGTCCGACGACGTGCTGGTCTACCACCGCCCCGAGCAGCCCGACTGGGGCTACACGACGAAGGTCACCGACGACGGGCGATACCTGATTCTGACGTTCTGGAAAGGGACCGACGCGAAGTATCAGGTTCACGTGAAGGACCTCGAGGACCCGTACGGGATGCCGGCGCCTCTGATCGACACCTTCGATCGGGAGTACTCGTTCATCGGCAACGACGGCCCGAAGTTCTACTTTCTGACCGACCTCGACGCCCCCCTCCGGCGCGTCATCTCGATCGACCTCGACGATCCGGCGCCGTCCGCATGGACGACCGTCATTCCGCAGGCCGAGAGCATGCTCGAAGACGTCGACTACGTCGGAAACCTCTTCATCGCCCAGTACCTCGAGGACGCACGGAGCGAAGTGAAGATCTACACGAACGAGGGAAAGCACGTCCGCGACGTCGAGCTCGGACAGATCGGCAGAGCGAGCGGATTCGGCGGCCGCCGGACCGACACCGAGACGTTCTACTCGTTCTCCAGCTTCACGACCCCGCCGAGCATTTACCGGTACGACGTCGCGACGGGCGACCGGAAGCTGATTCACCGCTCGACGGTCGACTTCGACCCCGACGACTACGAGGTCCGGCAGGTGTTCTACGAGTCGAAGGACGGGACGCGCGTGCCGATGTTCATCGCCCACCGGAAAGGGCTCGAGCTCGACGGCTCCAATCCGACTCTCCTGTACGGCTACGGCGGATTCAACATCTCGATGACGCCGGGGTTCTCCCCCGCGCGCCTGATCTGGATGGAGATGGGGGGCGTGTTCGCGATGCCGAACCTGCGCGGCGGCGGAGAGTACGGCGAGGAGTGGCACCAGGCGGGGACGCGGCTCGAGAAGCAGAACGTGTTCGACGACTTCATCGCGGCGGCAGAGTGGCTGATCGACAGTGGATATACACGGCCTGAAAAGCTCGCGATCAGCGGAGGAAGCAACGGCGGGCTCCTCGTCGGTGCCGCGATGACGCAGCGGCCCGACCTTTTCGGAGCGGCCCTCCCGGCCGTCGGCGTGATGGACATGCTGCGCTTCCACCACTTCACCGCCGGCCGGTTCTGGGTCGACGACTACGGCTCGACGGACGACCCGGAGGAGTTCGCCGCCCTCCTCGCCTACTCCCCCTACCACAACCTCCGTCCGGCCGATTACCCGGCGACGCTCGTGACCACGGCCGACACAGACGACCGCGTGATCCCGGCGCACAGCTTCAAGTTCGCCGCGGCGCTCCAGCACGCGCACCGCGGGACCGACCCGGTCCTGATCCGCATCGAGACCCGCGCGGGGCACGGCGCCGGCAAGCCGGTCTCGAAAGTGATCGCGCAGACCGCCGATCAGTGGGCCTTCCTCGCCGAGAACCTCGGGATGGCGCTCTCCCCTCCGTACGCCCGCAGCGATTGAATGCACTGACGCAGAACGAAGAACGCCCGTTCGCCTCACATTCTGCATTCGGCATTTCGCGGGCTGAAGGCCGGGACACCAGTGGACTAGAATGTTCCGGGATGAGCCTGGCCTCGACCGCGCACGAGCTCAAATGCCTGGTGCGCTCCTGGCACCCGATCATCGTGCTCGAGACCGTGGAGGAGGACCGCGTCCGCCCGCTCCTCGCGCTCGCGGCCGCCGACCTCCGTCTGCCGTTCTACGAATGGTCGATCACCGAGGGGCTGCGCCGCCATCGCGGCCACGACGACTACAAGGGGACGACCGAGGTCCTGACGTTCCTGATGTACCTGAAGGAAAAGCCGGAAGACGGGATCTACCATCTCAAGGACTTCGGGACGTATCTGGGGCAGGCGACCACGGTGCGGGCGCTGAGGGATCTGGCGCAGCGGTTCAGCCGGTCGAAGTCGGCGCTGGTCCTGACGGGAGAGTCGATCGAGCTGCCGCCGGAGCTCGAGCACAAGGCGGTCCGGATCGTCCTCCATCTCCCGAATCGCGAAGAGCTGCGCGAGCTCGTTCACGAGACGCTTCGCTCGCTCAAGCGGGAGGGGAGCGTGCAGATCGAGCTCGGCAGCGGCGAGGGGCGGGCGCTGCTCGACGCCCTCTCCGGACTGACCGCGGCGCAGGCGCGGCGGATGCTCGCGCTGGTCGCGATCGAGGACGGGCGCCTCGACGGAAGCGACATCGATCGCATCCTCGAACGGAAACGGCGGCTGCTCGAGGACGGCGGACTTCTCGACTACTATCCGCCGGAGCGGAACCGCTACGAGATCGGCGGGTTCGGACGGCTCAAAGCGTGGCTCGAGCGGGCGAGGATCGGCTTCACCCCCGAGGCGCAGGCGATGAATCTCTCGCCGCCGCGCGGAATCCTGATCGTCGGCGTGCAGGGTTGCGGCAAGTCGCTCGCCGCGAAGTTCGTCGCTCGCGAATGGAAGCTCCCCCTGCTCAAGCTCGACGGCGGCCGGCTCTACGACAAATACATCGGCGAGACCGAAAAGAACCTCCGACGCGCGATGAAGGTCGCCGAATCGATGGCCCCCGCCGTCCTCTGGATCGACGAGATCGAGAAGGTCTTCGCCCAGTCGCAGGGATCGGAGCACGACGGGGGGGTCTCCCGCCGCATCTTCGGAACCTTCCTGACCTGGCTGCAGGAAAAGAAGAAGGACGTCTTCGTCGTCGGAGCGGCGAACGACCTCTTCTCCCTCCCGCCCGAGCTGCTCCGCAAGGGACGCTTCGACGAGATCTTCTTCGTCGACCTTCCGGATCCGGAAGAGCGGAAGGAGATCTTCCGGATCCACCTCCGGCTGCGGAACCAGAAGCCGGAGGAGTTCGACCTCGACCAGACCGCGGCCGCTAGCGAAGGATTCAGCGGCGCGGAGATCGAGCAGGCGGTGATCGGCGCGCTCTACCGATCGCTCCACGGCCAACGCCCTCCCTCCACCGAGCTGCTCCTCGAAGAGCTCGGATCGACCGTGCCCCTCTCGGTCTCGCGCCGCGAGGACCTCGAGCGCCTCCGCGAGTCGGCCCGCGGACGTTTCGTCCCCGTGAAGTAAGGGAGCGCTACAGCAGCGAGGCGGCGAGCACGGCGCCGAACACGAGGCTCGCCGCCCCGGCCGCGCGCGCCACCGCGAGCCGCGTCCCCGCCCTTCTCGCGCGCGTCAGAGGGACGGCCATCGCCGCGGTGGCGAGCGTCATCCCCGCGATCGTCCCCACTCCGAACACGACGAGCCAGGCCGCGCCGAGCCACGCCGAGCCGGCGACCGGGACCACGACGAGCGCGATCGAGGCCGATCCTGCCAGCCCGTGGACCGAGCCGACCAGGAGCGGCCGGAGCGACCCGTAAAGCGCGCTGCCGCCGAAGCACCGGTCCGCCCTCGCCACCGGCGTCCGCCCGGAATCGTGGCCGTGACCTCCCGGACCGTGCCCGTGGCGATGGGAGTGAACGTAATCGCCGTGCGCGTGCGGGTGCGCGTGCTCGGTGGCCTCGCCGTGCGCGTGATCGCCCGCGGTGATCTCACGCGCGAGGAGATTGCGGACCCCGAGGACGATGAGCATCGCGGCGACGAGGAGCTCGAGCGCCACCCCGGCGCTCTCGGGCACGGCGAGTCCGAGCCCGAGGATGACGCCGCCGGCGATCAGAATCGTCAGCGTATGCCCCGCCCCCCAGAGCGTCCCGGCGAATGCTGCCCGCCCGAAGCTGCGCTCCCGCGTCACGAGCGTCGCGACGGCGAGAACGTGATCGGCGTCGGCGGCGTGCCGGACCCCGAGGAGAAATCCGAGCGCGATCAGCGCGACGACGGCGGTCATCGGCGCATCGTAATGCAGAAATCGTCGCTCGTGTCGCGGGCGTCGAAGGCCCGACTGCCCACGGGGAAAGCTACCGCGAGAGAGGAGCTCGCGCTCGCGAAGCTCGCCGCAGCGGGGGGATTTCACGCAGGAGCCTTCTTTCATTCGCAACAGGCGGCGCGCGCCTCACCACCCACCCGCCGGGGATGAAATCCCCGGCCACACCGGGGATGAAATCCCCGGCAACGGGATCGTCAGGCCTGGCCCACGAGCGAGCGGATCGCCTCTTCCACGTCCGCCTCGGTGAACTGATCGTTCGGATCGTCGCCGGTCAGGCGGTGCGTCATCTCGCCGGAGGCGTCGTAAATGAACACGGCCGGAATGCCGAGAAGGCCGAGCTTCTCGAACGCATCGGGGATCACCTCGTCCATGAGGTAATTGGGGATGCGGGCGTCCTGGGTCCGGAGAAACTCCGAAACCTGCTCGATCGACTCGGGACCGTCGTTGCCGTCGAGCGAGAGCGACACGAACGTGACCCCGCGCGGGGACCACTGCCCGGCGAGCTCGACCATCGCGGGAAATCGCTCGATACAGGGGGCGCACCAGGTCGCCCAGTTGTCGACGACGACGATGCGACCCTCGAGCGCTTCGAGCTCGAGCAGCCACTGCTCGTGGGTGACCGGCACGAGCCGCACCTGGTCCTGCCATCCGGCGGTCAGCGCGACCGGCCGATAGCTCTCCGGCGCGGCAGGAGCCGCGCCGGAGGAGCGCTCCGAGGTGCAACCGGAGACCGCGAGCATCACGAGCGCGGCGATCGCGAGCAGCGCGCGCTCAGTTCTCATACTCGACCGTGCATCCCGTGGCGCGCGTCTCGGCCACGCTCACCGGCTTTCCGGCCAGTGTCAGATTCACCGCGTCGCGGACGTAGAACGCCGTCGGCTCGCCGCGCGTGTACTGCACGCTCCCGTCACGCACGCGCCGTGCAGGCGAATCGTGGATCGCCCCCATGTAGACCAGCTTCCGGTCTTTGCCGAAGACGAAATACTCGGGGGTCCGCGTCGCGCCGAGGGCCCGGCCGAGATTCTGGCTCTCGTCGAACACGTAGGTGAAGTTGTAGCCGTTCTTCTTCGCGTGCTCTCTCATCGCCGGAAGGCGGTCGTCTTCGCGGTGATTCACCGAGATCCCGATCACGCGGACGCTGTCGCCGTCGAGCTCGTCGACCAGGCGGACCAGATCGGCATCCATCCCCTTGACCCAGGGACAATGGTTCGCGAGAAAGACGAGGACCACGACGTCTTCCTTCACGTCCTTCGACGAGAGGGCCGTGCCGCCGGTGGACGGAAGGTTCGAGAACGCCGGCATCGGCGCGCCGATGTCGACGACCGTGTTGTACTGACCTGCGAATCCGGGGATGGCGAGTGAAGCGACGACGAGCGCGAGCAGCGCCGGGCGGGTGAAGCGGTTGGAGTGCATGCGTTTTCCTCCCTCGTGCGTGAATGCCAACGCGAGTCGGTAACTCGGGAATCCCGCGTGAAATTCGCGGGATCGGCGCCGGCGTTACGGATCTGCAACATCGAGCTCCCGGAGGCTGCATCGGGACGTCGGGCGGGCAACATTCCGCGGCGGGGATCGTTCGGGGAGCGGGAGCGGAATCCGGAGGGTCTTCCGAGCGGGATTCTACGCGCCGTGGATCGACGCTCTCCGGAAGCCCGCATTCCCCATGGTCCCCTCCCGATGGCGAACGGAGCGGGGGTATCCTCTGTTCTTTCGAAGAAGCGCGATGCGCGTTGCAGAATTCGAGGCAGGCAGGTCGATGACGAAACGAATGATACTGATGTTGACGGTGGTCGCGGTGGTGCTGGCGGCGATCGGCGGGGTGAAGTACCTCCAGGTGAGCACGGCGATGGCGCAGCAGGGATCGTTTCAGCCGCCGCCGGAGGCTGTGACGACGGTCGTGGCGGAGGAGGAGGAGTGGGACTCGGCCCTGGCGGCGATCGGGACGGTGGTGGCGGTGAACGGCGTGATGGTGAGCGCCGACCTGCCGGGGGTGGTCGAGCAGATCGGATTCGAGTCGGGGCGGCCGGTGAGCCGTGGCACGGTGCTGGTGCGGCTCGACGCGAGTCAGGAGCGGGCGCAGCTCGCGGCCGCCGCGGCGGCGCGCGAGCTGGCGCGGCTCGATCTCGAGCGGAAGAAGGCGCTGCTGACGAAGGACGCGATTCCGCAGTCGCTGTACGATCAGGTCTCGGCCGAGCTCGCTCAGGCGGATGCGAGGGTCGGCGAGATCCGCGCGGCGATCGATCGAAAGACGATCCGCGCCCCATTCTCCGGACTGCTCGGCATCCGCCGAGTCAACCTCGGGCAGTACCTCGCGCCGGGGACGCCGATCGTCTCGCTTCAGGCGCTCGAACCGGCCTACGTCGAGTTCACGCTTCCCCAGCAGGAGGCGGGCGGACTCACGCGGGGCGCGCGCGTAGCGGTGACCTCCGATGCGATCGGAGGGGTGGAGAGAGGAACGATCGAGGCGTTCGATCCGCTGATCGAAGAGGCGACCCGCTCGGTGCGGGTGCAGGCGATCTTCGACAACCGTTCGCGGAAGATGCGTCCCGGGATGTTCGTCGAAGTGCGGCTCGACCAGGGGAAGACCACGCGGGTGATCCCGCTCCCCGCCTCGTCGATCAGCTACGCGCCGTTCGGCGACTCGGTCTTCATCGTCGAGCCGGTGAAAGGGCCCGACGGGACGAGCTACACCGGAGTGCGGCAGCAGTTCGTGAAACTCGGAGGATCGCGGGGCGATCAGGTCGCGGTCGTCTCGGGGATCGAGCCGGGTGAGGAGATCGTGACCTCCGGCGCATTCAAGCTGAGGCCCGGGGCTGCGGTCCAGGTCAACAACGAGCTGCAGCCGTCGAACAGCCCGGCGCCGAGCCCCGAGGACAGCTGATGAAGATCACCGATCTGTTCATCCGCCGGCCGGTGCTGGCGACGGTGGTGAACCTGGCGATCCTGATCGCCGGGCTCTGGTCGATCAACTCTCTGGCGGTGCGGCAGTTCCCGCGGAGCGACATCGCGGTGATCCGGGTGACGACGGCGTACGTCGGTGCGAACGCCGATCTGGTGCGCGGATTCATCACCACGCCGCTCGAGCGCGTGATCGCGACATCCGACGGGATCGACTTCCTCGAGTCGTCGAGCGCGCAGGGCGTGAGCACCATCACCGCGCATCTGAAGCTCAACTACGACACGAATGCCGCGCTGACGCAGATCCAGTCCAAGGTCGCGCAGGTCCGGAACGAGCTCCCGCCCGAGGCCGAGGCGCCGATCATTCAGCTCGAGTCGTCCGACACGCAGTTCCCCGCTTCGTTCCTCGGGTTCGCCTCCGCCGACCTCGACCAGAATCAGATCACCGATTACCTGGTCCGCGTGGTCCAGCCGAAGCTGACGGCGATCGAAGGGGTCCAGCGCGCCGACATCTTCGGCGACCGCACGTTCGCCATGCGCATCTGGCTGCGGCCCGAGCGGATGGCGGCGCTCGGCATCTCTCCCTCGCAGGTGCGCGACGCGCTCGCCCAGAACAACTATCTTTCGGCCCTCGGCCGGACGCGCGGCTCGATGACTTCGGTCAATCTGGTCGCCAACACCGGCCTCGAGACCGCCGAGGAGTTCGAGCAGCTCGTGGTCAAGCAGGACGGCGCGAGAGTGGTCCGCCTCGGCGAGATCGCCGACGTGGTCCTCGGGGCCGAGACCTACGACGAGCAGATCAGCTTCAACGGCGAGACCGCCGTTTTCATGGGCGTCTGGGTCCTGCCGACGGCGAACACGCTCGAGGTCATGCAGCGGGTGCGGGAGGCGATGCCCGAGATCGAAGCGCAGCTTCCCGCCGGGATGACCACCGGCATTCCGTACGACTCGAGCCTCTACATCGAGGACGCGATCGAGGAAGTGCTCAAGACGCTCACCGAGACGCTCCTGATCGTCATCCTGGTGATCTTCCTCTTCCTCGGATCGGTGCGCGCCGTGATCATTCCGGTGATCGCGATCCCGATCTCGCTGATCGGCGCCGTCTTCCTCGCGATGCTCTTCGGCTTCTCGATCAACCTGCTGACGCTGCTCGCGATCGTCCTGTCCGTCGGACTCGTCGTCGACGACGCGATCGTGATGGTGGAGAACATCGAGCGTCACATCCACATGGGGAAGAAACCTCTCCAGGCGGCTACCGACGCGGCGCGCGAGCTCGTCAAGCCGATCATCGCGATGTCGATCACCCTGGCGACGGTGTACACGCCGATCGCGATCCAGGGAGGCCTGACCGGGTCGCTCTTCCGCGAGTTCGCCTTCACGCTCGCGAGCGCGATCGTCGTCTCAGGCGTCGTGGCGCTCACGCTCTCTCCGATGATGGGATCGAAGCTGCTCCGTGAGCGCGACGCCGAGGCCGGCTTCGCCGGCATGGTCACGCGCTCGTTCGACCGGCTCCGGGCACGCTACGCCCGCACCCTCACCTCGACCCTCCGCTACCGGCCCGTCGTCCTCACACTCTGGCTGATCGTGGTCGCCCTCATCTTCCCCTTTTACACGATGTCCCAGAAGGAGCTCGCTCCGCAGGAGGACCAGGGCTTCATCTTCGGCATCATTCAAGCCTCCGCGAACTCGACCATCGATCAGACCGTCATGTTCGCCTCGCAGATCGAGCAGATCTATCGCTCGTTTCCCGAGACCGACGCGACCTTTCAGGTCATCTTTCCGACGTTCGGCTTCGGCGGGATGACGATGAAGCCGTGGAACGAGCGCGAACGGAGCGCGGCCGAGGTGCAGATGGAGGCCGCCGGCGCCTCTTCGCGGGTCGCAGGGGTCCGCGTCATCCAGCTCCTCCCCCCCTCGCTGCCGGGCGGCGACGGCTTCCCGGTCGACTTCGTCGTCGCATCGACCGCCGAGCCCGAGCAGCTCGCCGAGTTCGGCAATCAGCTCGTCGGCAAAGCCTTCGCCAGCGGGCTGTTCATGTTCGCCGATACCGACCTGAAGTTCGATCAGCCGCAGGCCCGCGTCGTCTTCAACCGCGACAAGCTCCGCTCCCTCGGCGTCGACATGGGTCAGGCCGGGCGCGATCTCTCGATCATGCTCGGCGGGAACTTCGTCAATCGCTTCAGCATCCAGGGCCGCAGCTACAAGGTCATCCCCCAGATCAAGCGCGGCGAGCGCCTCACACCCGAGCAGCTCGACGACATCCACATCAGCGGGCCGAACGGAAGGCTCATCCCGCTCTCGTCCGTCGCCACGATCCAGACCTCGACCCAGCCGCGGGAGCTCAAGCGGTTCGACCAGCTCAACGCCGTCAGGATCCAGGGCGTCATCCCGCCCGGAGTCTCCCTCGATGCCGCGCTCCGCATGCTCGAGGACGAGGCGCGAGCCATCCTCCCGCGCGGCTACTCGATCGACTACGCCGGCGAGTCGCGGCAGCTCAGAACCGAGGGGGGCCGCTTTCTCTGGACCTTCTTCCTTTCGGCAATCCTGATCTACCTGGTGCTCGCCGCGCAGTTCGAGAGCTTCCGCGATCCGTTCATCATCCTCGCCGGATCGGTCCCCCTCGCCCTTTCGGGCTCGCTGCTCTTTTCGTTCCTCGGGCTCACCTCGATCAACATCTACAGCCAGGTGGGCCTGATCACGCTCGTCGGTCTGATCTCCCGCAACGGGATCCTGATCGTCGAGTTCGCGAACCATCTCCAGGAGGCCGGTCTCGACAAGCTGCAGGCGGTCATCGAGGCCGCCGCGACGCGCCTGCGGCCGATCCTGATGACGACGGCCGCGACGGTAGTCGGCCACCTGCCGCTGGTCTTCGCCAACGGCCCCGGCGCCGCCGCTCGCAACAGCATCGGCATCATGCTGGTCACGGGGATGCTCATCGGAACGGCCTTCACGCTCTTCGTCGTGCCGTCGATCTACGTCCTGGTGGCGCGGCGGCGCACCACGGCCGCGGAGACCGCCCCCGAGGCCGGAGGAGAGCTCCAGCCGGCACACTAGTGGACGGCGGAGATCCATTCCGGCCCGGCGACCCCTCGAGGGTAGTTCCCGGCGGGCCGGCGGCCCTCGGCCACACCGGCCGGCGCATTCGCGATATTCTTCTCGGCGAGCTCTTCGACAGGCGGGCGAATGCTGGATGTTCTCGATCGGGCGGTCGGTGCGCGGCGGGAGTCGCGGCGCATCGCACTTCGGTCCTCGTTCGATCCGGGGTCGGAGCACGAGTGGTGCGCTCTGATCCGCGATCTGGTCGCGATGGCCAACTCCGGCGGCGGCGTAATTGTCTTCGGCGTCGATCGGCAGGGGCGACCGGTGGATCGGGAGCTCTCGGAAGCGGCGACCGCTCTCAACCCGGCCCGCATCGCCGACACCCTGCGCCGTTACGCCGATACCGACTTCCTCGACGTCGAGCTGGTGTCCGCGGCGAAGGAGGGCCGCCCTCTCCTCGCGCTCGTGGTCGGCGAGGCGGTCTCTCCGATCGTCTTCACGAAGGAGTGCGTCCCTCGTTCCGCCGACGGACGCGTCGGACCGATGGTGCAGCCGGGTGTGATCTACTTCCGTCACGGCGCGAAGAGCCGCCCCGGTACGACCCGCGACCTGGCGAAGGCGATCGACAGGAGGGTGTCTGAAGTCCGCGAGTCGTGGCTCAGCGCAGTCACTCGGATCGTCCGCTCGCCGGTCGGCGCCGCCCCTCCCGCCGCCTCCCTCTCGACCCTTCCCTCCGAGATCCGCGATTCCTCGAGCCCGGAGGCGACGCCGATCCGCATCGTGGACGATCCGAGAGCGGCGGCGTACCGGGTCGTCGACTACGACCGCACACACCCGTACCGCCAGAAGGAGCTGCTCGAAGAGCTGCGCCGCCGCCGTCCCGAGCTGACGGTCAACCAGTTCGACATGCTCGCGATCCGCCACGTCTACGACATCGACGCGAAGGTCGAGTTCTCGCACAAGGGAATCTACGGCACGCGTCAATACAGCCCGAAGTTCCTCGAGTGGCTCGTCGAGCAGGCCGAGGCGAGCCCCGAGTTCTTCATGCAGGCGCGCCGGCAGTACCAGGGGAGGGAGTGAGGCGCAGCCGGGGATTTCTATTGGCCGGGGATTTATGTGGCCGGGGATTTCATCCCCGGCGGGTGGGCGGTATCAGGTTGCTCTTTCGTCGCGCGGGCATTCGAGGTTCCACGACTCGTCGCGGCACCACCCCCCGCCGGGGATGAAATCCCCGGCCACAGGGATGAAATCCCCGGCCACTTGAAATCCCCGGCCACGGGGGGATGGTATCAGCGAAGGAGCCGCTTCGCCTCTGCGGCGTTCGCCCTCAGCCCCCGTGGACCGCCGGGACGCGCATCGCGAAGAGGAGGGCGGCTCCGGTCAGATAGAGAGCGACCAGGACGATCGACTCCCAGGCCACCAGAAAGAAGCGCCGCTCCGAGCGGATCGTCAGAGCGACGATCGCGACCGCCGTCATCGCGATCGCGACGAGCGCCGCGATTCCATGGGAGGGGGAGACCATCGCGAGGATCGGTCCCTCGTCCAGAAGGAAGTCGTCGATGGCGAGGATCCCGACATTGAACAGGTTGCTGCCGAGCAGGTTCCCGTAGGCGAGATCGATCGCCCCGATCCGGACGGCGGCGAGCGAGACGACCAGCTCGGGAAGCGAGGTCGTGAAGGCGATGAGGAGATTGCCGATGAAGGTCTGCCCGAGGCCCGACGCTTCGGCGATCCCGACGCCGACTCGCGGAAGGAAGGAAGCCGCGACGATGATGAAGAGGGCGAAGAAGGAGAATCTCGCCGTCGCCTGACGCAGCGTCAGCCTCTCGGTCTCCTCGCCGGCGAGCGAAGGCTCGTCGACCGGGTCGAGCGCCATTCTCCTCCGCTCGTAGAGGAACACGGTCCGCATCGCCATCACGTAGAGGACCAGCAGGAGCGGCGAGTAGAGGCCGACCCATCCGATCGACGGGATTGCCGAGCCGCCGAGAAGAGAGAGCGCGACGAGCGACAGGAGCAGGATCCCGAAGCCGGCCGCGACGATCTGGCCCGGATGGGCCCGGGTCGAGATCGCCTGCCGCCCTCCGAAGAAGTCCATCAGCGCGATGATCAGCAGGTTGAACATGCAGCTCCCGAGGACGTCGCCGGCGGCGATGTCGGGGGCGCCGATGACGGTGACCGAGCTGATCCCGGTCGCGAGCTCCGGCACGGACGTCACCGACGCGAGCAGCACCACGCCGATCCAGGTCCGGCCCAGGCCCGACTTCTCCGCGATTGCGTCGCCGTAGCGCGAGACTTTCGTCCCGGCGAAGAGGATGACGGCGGACAGAACCGCGAACTCGATCAGCAGGATCGTCATCCGCTCAGCCGATCCTCCGGCCCGCCATGTCGAAGGCGACCGCCGCCACCAGCACCGCCCCCTTGATGATGTACTGGGTGGCGTTCTCGACGCTCAGCAGCGACATCCCGTTGTCGAGGCTCGCCATCACGAGCGCGCCGAGCAGGGCGCCCGAGACTTTCCCCCTTCCTCCCATCAGGCTCGTCCCGCCGATCACGCACGCCGCGATCGCGTCGAGCTCCATCAGCCCTCCGGCGTCGGGCGATGCGCTCCCCACGCGCGCCGTGTGAAGGATCGAGGCGATCCCGACGAGCCCGCCGAGCAGCGCGAAGGTCGCGAGGATGTAGCGCTTCGAGTTGATTCCCGAGAGCCGAGCCGCCTCCGGATTGCTCCCGATCGCGTAGAGATACCGGCCGAACGTCGTGTTCTGCGTCAGGAACGCTCCGGCGCCGGCGACCGCCAGCAGGACGATGACCGGGATCGGGATTCCGCCCTGCCAGTTCATCAGGTAGACGAAGACGACGATGAGCACGGAGGGAACGACGATCCGGAGAGCGGTCACGACCGCGCCGGAGACCGGCAGCGCGTGGCGCCGCCGCGCGCGGTTGCGCCGGAGCGTGAAGAACACCACTCCCGCGATCGCCACCGCCGCCAGCACCCACCCCGCCGCCGGGGCGAGAAGCGCGACGCCGAGCGAACGGAAGAACGGAAGGCGCACCGGGATCGTCTCCCCCTTGCTCACGTAGAGGATCACTCCGCGCCACGTCAGCAGTCCGCCCAGGGTCACGATGAACGCCGGCACGCTCAGATAGGCGGCGAGACTCCCCTGCAGCGCTCCCGCGACGACGCCCACCACGACCGCCGTCAGGAGGGCGGGAACCACCCCCCACCCCTGTGCCATCGCCGCGAGACCTCCGGCCAGTCCGAGCAGCGATCCGACCGACAGATCGATCTGCCGCGCCACGATCACCATCAGCATCCCAACGGCCAGCACGCCGACCACCGACATCTGCTTGAGCAGATTCGCCAGATTGAACGGGTGGAGGAACAACCCGTACGGGTAGATGTCGCTCACCGTCATCCATTGGAAATAGATCCAGATCCCGACGAGCGCGAACACCATGGTGTAGGCTCGAAGCGAGGGGATCGACACCCACCAGCGGCCGATCCGCCTTTTGCCGAGATCCTCGGGGAGCTCGCGGTCGACCGGATCAACGGACATCGCCGGGCCTCTTCCTCGGGGCGCTCATGCGATTCGAGCCTCGCCGGTCGCGCACGCCATCACCGCCTCCGGAGTCGCTTCGACGCGCTCGAACTCTCCCGTGACTCTGCCCTCGTGCATCACCAGAACCCGGTCCGAGAGCGCGAGGACCTCGGGGAGCTCCGAGGAGACCAGGACGATGGCCAGCCCCTGGCCGGCCAGCCGGTTCACCTGGCTGTAGATCTCCTGTTTGGCGCCGACGTCGATTCCGCGCGTCGGCTCGTCGAGGAAGAGAACCTTCGGGTTCGTCAGCAGCCACTTCGAGAGGACGACCTTCTGCTGGTTTCCCCCGGAGAGCGTCATCGCATCGACGAAGACCGACGGAGCCTTGATGCGAAGCTCCTTCATCGCCTTCTCGCACGTCGCCGCTTCCGCGTCGACCTCGGTCAGGAATCGGCCGTAGAGGCGCAGGCTGGCCAGCGTCATGTTGTCGAGAATCGTCTGATCGAGGAGCAATCCGAACCGTTTCCGGTCCTCGGTCACGAACCCGATTCCGTTCGCGATCGCGTCGACCGGATGCCGGATCTCCACGCGCTTTCCTTCGACGCGGATCTCCCCCCTCGTCTTTCCCGTATGCCCGCCGAAGATGGCCATGAGCAGCTCGCTTCGTCCCGCCCCGACCATGCCCGCCAGCCCAAGCACTTCGCCGCGGCGGACAGAGAAGGAGACGTCGTGAACGAGCAGCTTGCCGCGCACGTTCGGGTCCTCGGCCGTCACTCCGCGCGCTTCGAACACGACCTCGCTCGGATGACGCTCGGCAGTCGGGAACAGATCGGTGACTTCGCGGCCCACCATCTTCGCGATCACCCGTCCCGGATCGAGCGCGGAAGTCTTTTCGGAGCCGACCGTCCTCCCGTCGCGCAGGACGGTGATTCGGTCTGAGAGTCGGAACACTTCATCGAGCTTGTGTGAGATGTAGACGATGCCGACCCCGCGGCCGCGCAGCCGCTCGAGAATATCGAACAGGATCTCGCTCTCGCTCTCGGTCAGCGCGGCCGTCGGCTCGTCGAGGATCAGGATGCGCGCTTCGCGCGAGAGAGCCTTCGCGATCTCGACCAGGTACTGCTGACCGATGCCGAGATGGCCGACGGGGGTATGAGGCTTCAGGCCGAGGTGCAATTGATCGAGGACCTTCTGCGCGCGGCTGTAGAGCTCTTCCCACCGGATGATCCCGAAGCGCTGCGGCTCGCGGCCGAGCAGGATGTTCTCCCCGATCGAGAGCTCCTGCACGAGCGAGAGCTCCTGGTGGACGACCGCGATCTCGGCCTGCTCGGCGTCGCGCACGCCTCCGAATCGCCGCGGGGTTCCCTCGACCACGATCTCACCCCCGTACGAAGGCCAGGGATAGATCCCGCTGAGCACTTTCATCAGGGTCGACTTGCCGGCCCCGTTCTCCCCCACCAGCGCGTGAATCTCGCCCGCTGCCAGGTCGAACGAGACTTCGTCGAGCGCGCGGACGCCGGGAAACGTCTTGGTGATGCCGCGCATCTCGAGGAGAGGTACGAGGTCACCGCCGAAGCTCGTCATGTCAGCTTCTCGCGCCGGTTCGGGCTCCGTAGATCTCCTCGGCCGAATGATAGCCGTCCTTGATGATGGTCTCGTCGAGATTGTCCCGGTCGACGGCGACCGGCTCGAGCAGGATCGCCGGTACGGCGATCTTGCCGTTGTCGATGGTCTCCGAGGTGACGACTTTCCGCCCCTCGGCGAGGGCGATCGCCGCATCGACGGCGCCGAATGCGAGCGGCTGGATCTGTTTGTAGATCGTCATCGTCTGCGTACCGGCGACGATGCGCTGAACGGCGTCCTTCTGGGCGTCCTGTCCGGTCACGAGGACCTTCCCGGCGAGGCCTGCGGCCTGAAGCGCGGAGATGGCGCCGCCGGCGGTGCCGTCGTTCGAGGCGACGATGGCGTCGATCCGGTTGCCCGTCCGCGTGAGCGCGTCCTCGGTGATGCGCAAGGCTTCCTCGGCTTTCCACTCGCGGGCGAACTGATCGGAGATGACCTTGATCGCGCCCCGCTCGATCGCAGGCTGCAGGACGTTCATCTGACCGCGGCGGATCAGCAGCGCGTTGTAATCGGTCGGCGAGCCGCCGATGAGGATGTAGTTCCCTTTCGGCACGCGGTCGAGGGCGTACTGCGCCTGCATCTCGCCCATCCTCTCGACCTGATGGGAGATGTAGAGATCGACGTCGGAGTTCCGGATCAACCGGTCGTAGGCGATGACGGGAACGCCGCGGCGATGGGCGGCCTCGACGATGGAGGCGGCGATCTCTCCGTTGTGCGGGGCGACGATCAGCACGTCGACGCCCTTGGTGAGCATGTTCTCGGCCTGGCGGGTCTGGACGGCGTCGTCGCCGTTGGCCACCTGAACGTCGAGCACCGCTCCGAGCTCTTTCGCGCGCTGCTCGACGAGCTGCTTGTCGCGCTGCCAGCGCTCCTCCTTGAGAGTATCCATGGAGAAGCCGATCCGGACCGGACCGTCGCCTCGCGTTCCGCCCCTTCCCGCCTGACGCTCCGGCGCCTCCACGCAGCCGCCTCCCACCGCCAGGGCCAGCGTCAGAACCACCACCTGCAGTCTCGCTCTTCGCATCGCTCCTCCTCGTGGGTCGTGGCTCGCGTCCGCGTTTTTACCAGACCCGTCAGGCGAAGTCGAGCAGCCCGATCTCACGCGGGAATCCCCTGCGCACAGCCGCAGTTCCGTCCGGTGAGCTTCCGATCGGAATCGAGGGGGTCAGTCATGCGACCAGGCCGCGCTGCATCCGCCACCCTCACGACTCTCGTTCTCGCCCTTCTCGCCTTGTCCGGCGCCGCGACCGCCGGCCGCCTCCGCCCGGTCAACCGCTCCGTCTCCGCGACGCCGACCTTCAGCAACGAGGTCGTCCGCATCTTCCAGGCGAACTGCCAGAGCTGCCATCATCCCGGAGACATCGCACCATTCTCGCTGATGACATACGAAGACGCCCGGCCGTGGGCCGCCATGATCCGCCTCATGACCTCGACGCGGCAGATGCCGCCATGGAAGCCCGCCGCCGACTGCAGCCGCTTCGAGGGAGAGCGACGCCTCACCGACCTGCAGATCGCGACTCTCGCCCGGTGGGTCGACGCCGGCGCACCCGAAGGCGATCCGAACGATCTCCCTCCCCCTCTCGTCTTCGACGGCGGCTGGGCCCTCGGCACCCCCGACCTGGTCGCCGCCATGCCCACCGCCTACACGCCGCCCGGCGACCACGACATGTACCGCTGCTTTCCGCTCGAGCTGAACGCCGAGCGGCGCTGGATCTCGGCGATGGACGTCCGTCCCGGCAACCGCCAGATCGTCCACCACGTGATCGCGTTCGTCGACACGAGCGGCGCCTCGCTTTCTCTCGACGCCGCCGACCCCGAGCCGGGGTACCGCTGCTTCGGAGGGCCGGGGTTCATCACGACCGAGATGCTCGGCGGCTGGGCCCCGGGCGCCCGCCCCGCCCCCCTCCCGGCGGGCGTCGCACTCGAGCTTCCCGCGAACAGCCGGATCGTGCTCCAGGTGCACTACCACGTGCACGACGACGCTCATCACGTCGATCCCGACCGGACCGAGGTCGCGCTCTACGACGCCGAGCCTCCCGTCCAGAAGAAGCTGCGCGTCCTTCCACTCCTCAATCACACCTTCACCATCCCTGCCGGAGCGAGCGACTACGAAGTCACCGCGAGCTTCACCGTCCCGCCGTTCTACTCCGCGCACGCACACGCCATCGCCCCTCACATGCACCTTCTCGGCCGCTCGATGAAGGTCGAAGCAGTCGCTCCGACCGGGGCCACCACCTGCATGGTGCGAATCGACGACTGGGACTTCAACTGGCAGGGGATGTACGTCTACACCGATCCGGTGCCGCTGCCGCAGTTCACGACGGTCCGCCTGAGCGCGCGCTACGACAACTCGTCGGCGAATCCGCGAAACCCGAACGATCCGCCGAAACCGGTCAGTTGGGGAGAAGAAACGACCGACGAGATGTGCCTCGCCTTCATCGGCGTCACGTTCGACGCCGAGAACCTCGCCGCCGGCGAGCCGGTCGACGCGAGCTGGATCCCGCCGATCCCGGCGGGCCGTTGAAGCCCGAGGCGCATCCCCGGGGCCGGAACGGTTAAGTTCAGCTCGCTGCGGGACGCGCGGCGCCACCACTCCCATTCGCCCACCCACGCGGTGCTCGGCTCGAATCAATGCCGGCGTCACGGACTCTAGGAACCGGGCGGCTCTTCCTTCATAATCGCGCCCGAGGGACCGACTGCTGGAACAGGCTGAATCGGACGCGGGGCGGCGCCAACCGGTACGGGCGCTCTGGCTGATCGGAACGGGCGACCGGGCAATGGCGCTCGCACCGATGGTCCGCGCCCTCGACCGTGCCGAGGTCGAGCCCCTGATCGCCATCCTCGCCCCCACCCCCCTCCCCGCAACCGTGCTCCGCGACGACGGAGTCCGGGTCGTCGAGCTCGGCGCCCGAGGTCGGGGCCGCATCGCGCGGTTCCGCGGCCTGCGTCGCCTCATTCGCGAGCACGCCGTGCAGCTCGTTCACGCCCACGGAACCGACGCGATCATCCTCGGCGCTCTCGCCGGCCGCATGGCGAAGATCCCGATCGTCGCCTCCATGAACGAGGAGCCGACCACCTTCGGAGGCCTCCACCGGAACTCGCTCTCCGAATGGCTGATGATGGAGCTGCTCCGCTCGCCACGCGCGACGACCATCGCCGTCTCCGAATCGGTGAGGAAGGCGTTCAACGAGAAATACTCGCTTCCGCCGAAACGGATCGAAGTCGTGTACGGCGGGATCAAGGCGGTGACCTACGAGCGCAGGAACCAGGAGCGCTCGATCGAGCTGAAGCTGAAGCTCGGCTTCCCGGCAGACGGGCGAGTCGTCGTCACGATCTCGCCGCTCCAGGCTGCGAGCGGCGTCGACATCCTCCTCCGCGCGATGCAGACCGTTCTGAAGACGCTTCCGGAGGCTCGGCTTCTCGTCATCGGCGAGGGGCCGATGCGCCAGCAGTGGACGGCGCTCGCGAAGCACCTCGGCATCGAGGCGGCGGTGAAGTGGACGGGAGACCGCGACGATGCGTCGGCGCTCCTCGCCGGATCCGATCTCTTCGTCCATCCTTCGCGCGAGGAGTCGTTCCCGGTGGTCCTTCTGGAAGCGATGGCGACCGAGCTTCCGGTCCTCGCCACCGCCGTCGGCGGAACGCGGGAGATCATCGACTCGCCGCGGGTCGGACAGACGGTCCCTCCCCGCGATCCCCCCGCCCTCGCCCGCGAGATCCACCGCATGCTGGGGAACCCCGATCAGCGCCACACCATCGCCGCCGCGGGGCGGAGGCGGGTAGTCGAGCACTTTCCTGCCCAGCGGTGGCAGTCGCGTCTGACCACGCTCTACCGCGACGCGGTGGGCGAGCTCACGCGGCCGCTGCGGATCGCCGTGGTCGAGCCGGCGGGATCGGGAGACCCGATCCATCACGCGTTTCAGCTCTGCCGGGCGATGCGGGACGAAGGGGCGGACGTGACGCTCGTGACCGAGGCCGATTACGAGCTCGAGTCGGTCGTGCCGTCGTTCCGTCTGCTGAAGATCCTCCGCCCGCCGCGAGGCCGCGGCGCGAAAGGAGGAAAGGGGGCGGCGCGCGAAGCGCAGCCGCGGCCGGATCCGCGCCTGAGCTTTCCGGAGTGGCTGCGGCTGATCCGCCACCTGCGCGACGAGCGGTACGACGCGATCCAGATCCGCGAGCTCGCGATTCCGGGCGATTACGTTCCGCTCCGGCTGGCACGACGCCACGCTCGCGTGCTCGCCGCGATCCATCACGATCCGGTCCCGCCGCGAGCCGAGGGGATGGCGAGCGCGCTGGCCCCGCGGACGGTCGACCTGCTCGACCGCATCTTCGTCCATTCCGAGGCGGGCCGCGCCGCCTTCGCCGCCGCATTTCCCGCGAGCGCTTCCCGTCTCGAAGTCATCCCCCACGGCAATCAGGAGCTCTTTCGCGAGCTGCGCGCTCCGCTGATCACCGGGAACCGCCTTCGCACCGAGCTCGGCTTCCTCCCGGGCGAACCGGTGGTGCTCGCCTTCGGGCCGCTCGAGCCGGGTCGCGGGCTCGATCTGCTCATCGAAGGATTCGCCTCGGTGGCCCTCGGGCACTCGGGCGCCCGCCTCGTGATCGCGGGCCCCGCCGCGCGGGAGTTCAGCATCCCGCAGCATCTCGCCCTCGCGGTCAGCCTCGGCGCGGGCGATCGCGTCCGGATCGTCGACAGCGTCATCGGCTCCGACTCGATCGCCGCCTGGATGGAGCTCGCCTCGATCATGATCTTTCCCGATCCCGAGGTCCATGGCGCGGCCGGACTCTCGCTCGCGCAGACGTTCGGAGTCCCGGTCATCGCCACGCGCGCAGGCGCGGCGCCCGAGGTCGTGGAGGAGGGCGTGAGCGGGATCCTGGTCGAGCCGCGGAGCGCCGACGCGCTCGGAGACGCGATGTCGCGCCTGATCGAGGAGCCCGAGCTCGCCTCTCGCATCGGCGCCGCCTCGCGCGAGGCCTCCCAGAAGCGCTCCGGCTGGAACACGATCGCGCGCGCGATGCTCGGCGTGCTGGAGCGCGACTTCGTCACTTCGAAGCGGATCTAAGACACTCGGACTCTTCGCGGATCTCACTGATCCTTCATCGCCTCGTTCACTTCGTCGACCCGCTTCTTCTCCTCCGCCGACATCTGCTTCGCCTTCCGCTGCGCGCCGGCGACCGCGTCGACGTATCCCGAGCTCGTCGAGGTCGACTCCCTGGCGCTCGCCGCCTCCGACGACTCCGCCGGCCGGTCGGCCTCAGGGCTGCAGGCGGTCGAGACCGCCAGCAGGAACAGCAGCGGAACGATCGATCGGATCAAATGGCACTCCTTTCTGGAAAGCGCAGCCGCTTCAGCCCGCCACCACCCTCGAATCATACGCGAGTGACGCCTTCCGAGGACGTACCTCTTGTCACAGCCGCCGTCGATTTTTCTCAGTATATTGAGAGGCGAAAGGAGAAACACCATGGATGAAGAGTCGCTTTCAAAACGGAGTTTCGGGTATCAGGCGCAGCAGAAGCCCGGCGGGAATCAGCCCGGACGGCCGGGAGGGAATCCGGGGCAGAAGCCCGGCGGTCAGCCGGGACAGAAGCCTGGCGGTCAGCCGGGGCAGAAACCTGGCGGTCAGCCGGGGCAGAAACCGGGCCGCGATCGATAGACCCCCCGACCCATCCGAGAGATTTCGATTCCGAGCCGGGTGGCAACGCCCGGCTCGTCGCTTTCGCGGGTCCGGTGGTTGCGCGCGCCGCGTCGACCGCCCGGAATGCGCTGCGCGCGCCACGATCCGCGACCGCCCCATCGACGCGACCCGCGAGCGCGTGCCACCACCGGACCGCGGGACGCACACCATCCAACCGGCCGATGATTCACACGGGCACCCCGGAGGGGTGCCGGAGGCGACCATCCGAGGCGTTCATCGATTTCGCCGAGGAAAGGGTCAATCGGCTACCGCCCCGTCGACGCGGATCTCGGAGAACTTCACGAAGCGGGCGAGCGCGGCGTCGAAGCTGGAGCCGGGATGGCGCTCGAGAACGATGTCGGCGTCGGTGTAGGTCGCGCCGAATCTCCGCGCGAACTCGCGGACGGCCGAATCCGACGCTTCCACTCCGCGGCCCGCCAGGTAGCGGGCGATTTTCCCCTGGTCTCGATCGGTCCGGAAGATCGAGGCGCGGAACAGCGGCTGCAGGAGGCGAAACCACGCCGTCGCGAGATGAGAGGCGACGAGCAGGGTGCGCGATCGCCGCAGGAGCGGAGGGAGGCACCGGAGGTCGGCCGTCGTGACGAGATCGTCGAGAACGACGAGGTCGTGGCGGCCGTCCGGAAGGGAAGAGAACCGAGAGCGCTGGAGCACGACGGCTTCGCGGCGACGGAAATCGGGATGATCCTCGAGCAGCCAGCGGATGGCGGTCGACTTCCCGCTCCCGCTCCGTCCGACGAATGCGACGAGGCGGTGGCGCGAAAGGTCGAGCTCGCGCAACCCGAGATAGTCGTCGAAACCGCTCATGCCGTCATGCCTCCAGGAACTCTCTCCACGAAAAGCAGTGCACCGGGCCGATCAGCTCCTGATCGATCAGCTCGTCGTGGATGAGCTGGATTTCCCAGTACACCTCGAGTCCATGGCTGCGGGAGATCATTTGCGGAGGGTAGAGGGCGCGGAACATCGACTCGAAGGCGATCTCCCCGGTGAAATACGACTCGACCGGAACGCCGGCCGGGATGAGCGAGATGGCCTGGTCGTAGAGGATGACGGCGCGGACCGGCTCGGTGAACGAGACCGTCCGCTCTTTGGTTCCCGACCCGCGCTTGTACTGCCCCTTCTCCATGTTGCAGGCGACCACGCGGAGCTTGACGTCGTGCAGATCGACCCTGGCCCTGCCGCGAAGGACTCCTCCCGCGCGGACGACGTGGCCCCGGCCGATCTGCCCCGGCACGTTGCAGAGCTCGAAAGTCATGTACTTCCGGAGCTGCCGCTTCACCGCGAGCCAGACCGCGGCGCCGAGCGCCCCGCTCGCCATCAGCGACTTCTGAAGGGGCGACTCCGCGTCTCCGTCGGAGTCGCGATGGTCGTAGAACCACGTACCCGCCTCGGGGACGAACTGGTCGTGAATTCCGACCCAGCTGTTGATCGCGATCACGACAGCACCGATCAGAAGCAGGACGGCGGTGATCGCCCGGTTGGCGGGGGGGATCGCCTTGAAGTTCGTGATGAAGTCGAAGGCGTCGTGAGGCTCGACGACCCCATTCGCGTCGTTCGAGATGCGGGGCTTGTCGCCGAGCGCGATCGTCTCCTCTTCGCTGATGGTCGTGTCGAAGAGCATTCCGTCGTCGATCTCGAGCTCGGTGTGGAGCTCGATGTCGATCTTCGATCCCCGGTAGGTGTAGGTCTGGAGCGAGGCGCGGTGGATGGTCAGCTCGTTGCGGGCCTGCAGCGACGCGATCTTCCGTTTCAGGAGGACGTCCGAGGAGTGGACGGGTCTGCTGTCCTTCACTCTCACCTTGCGGCGCAGGCGCAGCTCGGCGGCGTGGCCGAGCAGTCGGGAATCGGTCACGTCGATCGTGCACCGGACCAGGCTCTCCGACTCGTCGAGGTCGTAGTGAACGCTCGCTCCGGACATGAACACCCCCTTCGAGGAGCCGCCGCGCGGTCTGGACTGGAGAGAATGGAGAGATTCTACGACAGGATGGCGCCGCCGCGGCGCCGGTGCCGCCGGAAGGGCGCCGGTTTCGTTCGGCGCCCTTCGCGTGTCCAACTCCCATGAACCGCATCGATCCGAGATGGTGGCAGATCGGGTCGCTCTCCAGCCTGGTGCTCTGGGGAAGCTCGGTCCTCGGGGATGCGATCACGCCGGCCCGAGTCGCGGCGATCCTCGCCACGGCGCTCGCCACCCAGCTCGCCTGGACTCGCGTGTTCCGGCTCCCGCAGTTCGAATGGAAGAGCGCCCTGATCTCCGGTCTCGGTCTCTGCTTCCTGCTTCGCAGCAACTACCTCGGCCTGATCCTGCTCGGGGCCGTCCTCGCGATCAGCAGCAAGTTCCTCCTGAGGCGCAGGGGAAAGCACCTGTTCAACCCGACGAACTTCGCGATGGTGGCGATGATGCTCGCGACCGACGCCGTCTGGGTCTCCCCGGGGCAGTGGGGAAGCGCGGCGCTGCTGGCGTTCTTCATTCTCTGCGCGGGGGGGGTGGTGATCCAGCGCTCGCGTCGCAGCGACGTGACGCTCGCGTTCCTCGTCGCCTGGAGCGCGCTCCTGATCGGACGCTCGATGTGGCTCGGCGATCCCCTCTCGGTTCCGCTCCACCGACTCGAGAACGGCGCGCTCCTGATCTTCGCGTTCTTCATGATCTCCGACCCGAAGACCACGCCCGACTCGCGCATCGGCAGGATCGCGTTCGCCGCGATCGTGGCCCTCGGAGCGTACTCGATCCAGTTCCACCTGTTCCGGACGAATGGCCTTCTCTGGTCGCTCGCCGCATCATCGCTCCTGGTCCCGCTCATCGACCGGATCTTTCCCTCGACGCGCTTCGAATGGCATCGCGTCGTTCCGACCCGGCACCATCGACCCGCTCCCGTGACTGCAAAGGAGGTTCCCGTGTTTCGAACCATGATCTCGATTCTCCTCATCGGCCTCGTCACCCTGCCGCAGAGCGCCAGCGCGTTCTGCGGGTTCTACGTCGCGAAAGGCGACGCGACGCTGTTCAACCGCGCCTCACAGGTGGTGCTGGTCCGCGAGGGCGACCGCACCGTCATGACGATGGCGAGCGACTACGAGGGGGACCCGCGCGAGTTCGCCATGGTCGTCCCGGTCCCGACGGTGCTCGAGCGCGGTCAGATCCGCGTGATCGAGAAGGGGCCCATCGAGCATCTCGACGCCTACACCGCTCCCCGTCTGGTCGAGTACCACGACGGCGACCCCTGCCTCATCCGCTATCGCGCCGAAGAGTCGGCCCTCCCGATGGCCGCTCAGAAGAGCTCGCGGGATCAGCGAGCCGCCAGCCTCGGCGTGACGATCGAGGCCTCCTACACCATCGGCGAGTACGACATCCTCATTCTCTCGTCGACGCAGAGTCGCGGGCTCGAGACCTGGCTCCTCGAAAACGGCTACACGATCCCCCCGGGCGCCTCCGCGGTCCTCGGCTCGTACATCCGCCAGAACCTGAAGTTTTTCGTCGCGAAAGTGAACCTCGACGAGCAGGCACGGCTCGGGCTGAGCTGGCTGCGCCCCATCCAGGTCGCCTTCGAGTCGCCCCGCTTCATGCTCCCGATCCGTCTCGGCACGGTCAACGCGAACGGGCCGCAGGACCTCTTCGTCTACGCGCTGACCCGGACCGGCCGAGTCGAGACGACGAATTACAGGACCGTCCGCCTCCCTTCCGACGTCGAACTTCCGGTGAGGATCCGCAGCGATTTTCCGCGCTTCTACAAGGCGATGTTCGCCGAGCAGGTGCGGAAGGAGCGGAGCGCCGTCTTTCTCGAGTACGCCTGGGACATGGCGTGGTGCGACCCGTGCGCCGCCGACCCGCTGTCCCCGGACGAGCTTCGCCGGCTCGGCGTGTTCTGGATTACGGAGGCGGACGGCAACCGCGGCGGCGCGGCCGACGTCTTCGTCACGCGCCTCCACGTCCGCTACGACCGCGAGCACTTCCCCGACGATCTCGTCTTCCAGGAGACGGGCGACCGGTCGAACTTCCAGGCGCGCTACGTTCTTCGCCACCCCTGGACCGGGACGTCCGATTGTCCCGGCGCCGCCGAGTATCGGGAGGCCCTGCGCGAGCGGCAGCGGCGTGAAGCGCTCACGCTGGCCGAGCTCACCGGATGGCCGGTCGAGCGCGCGGGACTGGAGCCGACCACGCGGGAGCGGCGGTGGTGGGAGTGGTGGTAGGGCGCGAGCTCGGACGTAAGGCTCGGCTGGATCTTTTCCGCGGGACGAAAGGATGCCACTCGAGGGCGCGGATCACGGCCCGGGCGATGTCGGGAGCGGTGACTCGGGAGACGATTCAGTGCTGAGGGCTTCCGAAACACTCTCGCCGGACCGGCGGCATCCGGGCTGCTCGTACCGCCGCCGCAGGGGCGTCCACTCCGTCAGGTGAATCGACGGCCGGAGGGAGGCAGGTGCCATGACGCTCCCCTGCCGACCCATCCGCGGGAGACGGGGACGCGGCGTCCGGCGAGCGCGGCCGCCACTTCGAGCGCCGCGTCGGGCTCGATCTCGGTGAGGGGGCGCAGCGAGTCTCCCTCGATCACCGAGACGGCGATGCCGTCGCGCCAGGCGATCCGGCTCGACGCCACCGCCCGCACGCGCTCCCCCGCGTCGAGGATCCCGCAGAGGTTCAGCGGGTCCGCCGCGCTCAGCACGACGAGCTCCCCTCGCGGCCCCTCGCGCCGAATCTCCCGGAGCCTCTCGACCGCGCGCGGCATCGCGAACTGCTCGCCCGACATCCCGTTCACGAAGCGGCCGCCGCGAATCTCGCCCCGCATCTCGAGCCGGCGGTAGACGCGGGCGAGCTCGCGCCACGGCGCCGCGTTCGGCTCGCGCGCGAGCAGCCGCCGGAACACGATGCCCCAGCGCCGCAGCAGCGTCCGTGCCTGGATCTCGACGGCGTCTTCGCGATCGAGAGGCGTCTGCTCGCCGCCCAGCAGCGACCATCGCCCCGCCAGATCGGCTCGCGCGTAGCGCCCCGATCCTCGGCCGTGCCCGTTGGCGATCAGGGCGCGAAGTCCTGCGAATCCGTCCGAGGCGATGAGGCCCGCCGAGACGAGCTCGCCGATGCCGCGCTCGAGCGCGGCCGGCTCGAGCCCGCACGCTGGGGCGAGCTCGCGCGAGAACGAGGCGCCGCGCGCCCGAAGAACGTCCAGGATGAGCTGGCCCTGCGCCGAGGGAGCGCCCTCGATCGAGCCGTCGACCCCGCGCAGGCTCCGCCACGCCCCGCCGCTTTCGCGGAGAAACAGAGCGATCGGAGTCGCTCCGACCAGCCGCGTCACCGCCGGGCTTCCCCCCCCTTCCTCGGGCGGTCCCGTCCCGGCCGACAGCCGCGCCCACCCCACCTCCCCCGCGAAGCAGAGCGCATCGAGCATCGAGGCGTCGTAGCCGTCGATCCGCGCCGGCAGCACGCTCTTCTCCCATGCCGTCGCCGCGGCCTCGAAGCCGTCGAGCGCGGCGACGATCTCGCGAAGCCCGTCGATCCCCCGGAGCCGAGCCGCCGGAGCGACGTGCTGCCACGCGAAGAGGAATCGCATGAAGTCGGCGGCGCTGACCGGCTCGATCTCCGCCCGAAGCCGGTTCAAGGTCGCACGGTGGATCCGGGCGAGCAGACGCCTGTCGCACCATTCGAGCGGCCGTCCGACGGTGCCGGCCCCCGCTCCCGGAGTGAACGATCCGCGCAGCACCGCCCCTTCCCCTTCCAGCGCCAGCAGCGCCGCATCGACGTCTCTCTCCGTGACCGCGAATGCGGCGGCGAGCGTCGCCGCGGTGACCGGTCCGGCGATCGTCATCCGACCGCGCACCATCTCGAGAATCGCCTCCTCGCGCGACCAGGCGCGCGAGGCGCGTCCCGCCGGCGCGACCACTCCCTCCTCGACGACCGCCCCGGAGTGAACGGCCAGCATCTCGGGGAGGCGCTCGGCGGCGACGAGCAGGGCGGCGCCATCGGGCGGACGCACCCTCCCGCCGCGCCGCGCCGCGGTCAGCGCATCCCAAAACGCCGGATCGATCGCGGCGCTCTCTTCCCCGGTCAGGAACCCGGTGGTGAGGAGCGCGTCGTGGAGCTCGTCGACGTCGCGCGGATCGGGTCGCGCCTCATCGCGCACGCGCTCGATCGCCGCGGCATCGAGCGCGCCGAGATCGCCCGCGGACGAGGGCTCGGTGGCGCGACGCGCGTGCACCGCCATCGTCCTCCGCTCTTCGAGCGGCGCATCGTCGAGAAACGCGTACGGCTTCGCATTGAGGATCTCGTGCGAGAGCGGCGAGGGCTCGGGCGTGTCGCGCGCGACCAGCTCCAGCTCCCCCGCGTGGATCCGCCCCAGCACCGCCGCCAGCCCGTTCACGTCCATCGCCTCCTCGAGGCAGTCGCGCACCGCCTGGTTCACCAGCGGATGATCGGGGATCTCGCGGTCGCCCCCGATGTTCTCGATGCAGGCGGCGGCCGCGGGAAAGACGGCGACCATCAGATCGTCGGCGATCGTCCGCTGGAGCTGCGGCGGGACTTTCTTCCCGCCGCGGGTGCGCGGGACGGCGAGCGAGATCGTCGTGTTCCAGCGCCAGCGGGTCTGCCAGACCGGCGCGTCGAGGAACGCCTGCACGAGCACTTCGCGCGCGGTCGCGGGATGGAGATACCGGAACACGTCGGCCAGCGGGAACGAGTGCTGCGGACCGAGGGAGAGGAGGACGGCATCCTCGGTCGCGGCCGCCTGCAGCTCGAAGTCGAACTGCCGGCAGAAGCGCTTCCGGAGGGCGAGTCCCCATGCCTTGTTGACGCGGCTGCCGAACGGAGCGTGCAGCACGAGCTGCATCCCTCCCGACTCGTCGAAGAAGCGCTCGAGGACGAGCGTCCGCTGAGTCGGGAGGACGCCGAGGATCCTGCGGGTCTCGGCGAGGTAAGCGACGATCTCGGCGGCGGCGCTCTCAGGGATCGCGCTCTCGCTCACCAGCCACTGCGCGGCCGCCTCGGGATCGCCTCGCTCGAGGATCGCGTCGAGTCCGGCGCGCAGATCGCTCACGGCCGCCGAGAGCTCGTCGCTCCGCGCCGGCGCCTCGCCGAGCCAGAAGGGAATGCTCGGCGGGGCTCCCCTGGCGTCGGCCACCCGCACCACGCCGCTCGAGACCTGGAGCACCTGCCACGACGCGTTGCCGAGCTGGAAGACGTCGCCGACGTTGCTCTCGATCGCGAAGTCCTCATTGAGCGTGCCGAGAAACGTGTCGTCCGGCTCGAGCAGGACGCGGTAATCGGCGACTTCGGGGATCGCTCCTCCCGAGGAGATCGCGAGCATTCTCGACCCGCGGCGCCCGCGGACCTTCGCGTTGACCTCGTCGCGATGCACCAGCGCCGAGCGGCGGCCGCGGCGCGTCGCGAATCCCTCCGCGACCATCTTCAGCACCGCGTCGAAATCGCGCCGCGACAGTTCCCGGTACGGCCACGCCCCCCGCATCAGCTCGAACAGCTCGTCCTCGCCGTATTCCTCGCATGCGGTCTCCGCGACGATCTGCTGAGCGAGCACGTCGAGCGGCGCGTCGTGCTCGACGATCCGGTCCAGCTCCCCCCGCCCGACCGCCCGCAACAGCGCCGTACATTCCACCAGATCGTCCCGCGAGGCGGGGAAGATCCTCCCCTTCGGCATCCCCGCCACGGTGTGGCCCGAGCGGCCGACGCGCTGCAGGAAGGTGGCGATCCGGTGCGGCGATCCGATCTGGCAGACCAGATCGACGTGGCCGACGTCGATTCCGAGCTCGAGCGAAGCGGTTGCGACGAGCGCCTTCAGCTCGCCCCCCTTCAGCCGACGCTCGGCGTCGAGGCGCTTCTCCTTCGAGAGGCTGCCGTGATGGGCGGTCACGGCGGCCTCGCCGAGCCGCTCGCTCAGCTGGTGCGCGATGCGCTCGGCCATCTTCCGCGTGTTCACGAAGACCAGCGTCGTCCGGTGCGCCGCGATCAGCCCCGTCAGGCGCTCGTAATACTCGTTCCACACCTCGGCCGACATCACCGCTTCGAGCGGCGAGCGCGGGATCTCCAGCCCGAGATCCATCGCCCGGCGATGCCCCTCGTCGACGATCGCCGGCGCGGCCTCCGCCCGTGCTCCCATCAGCCACTTCCCGACCTGCTCGACCGGCTTCTGCGTCGCCGAGAGCCCGAGGCGGAGCAGACGCTTTCCCGCCACCCGCTCCAGCCGTTCGAGCGAGAGCGCCAGATGCGCCCCCCGCCGCGTCCCGATCACCGCATGGATCTCGTCTACGATCACCGTCTTCGCCGTCCGGAGCATCGCCCGGCTCCGCTCCGCCGTCAGCAGCAGGTAGAGCGACTCCGGGGTCGTCACCAGGATGTGCGGCGGGCGCCTGAGCATCGCAGCCCGCTCGGACTGCGTCGTGTCCCCCGTCCTCACCGCCGCCGTGATCTTCGGCGCCTCGATCCCCATCTCCTCGGCGAGCTTCCGGATCGCGAGGCGCGGCTCGGCCAGGTTCCTGTGGATGTCGGCGCTGAGCGCTTTGAGGGGGGAGACGTAGACGACGCGGACCTCGTCGGGGAGCGGCCCCTCGAGCCCCTCGACCAGCAGATCGTCGAGCGCCGAGAGGAAGGCGGCGAGGGTCTTTCCCGAGCCGGTGGGGGCGGCGATCAGGGTGGGACGTCCCTCGCGGATAGTCGCCCAGCCGCGGGACTGGGCCGCGGTCGGCTCGCCGAGGGTCTCGGCGAACCAGCGGCGAACGACGGGGTGGAAGAGGGAGAGAGACATGCCGTTTTCGGGAGCCCGATCATGCCGGGAAGCGGGCCTGAAAGTCCAGAGCGGCGCAACCGCCCCGAGGAGGCGTGCGCAAGGACTCTGCACCGGGTAGAGACGGGAAAATCGGGCCGGCGGAACGTCAATCTACGACACGTTCGCCCCCCGCCCGCCGCGCGCCCCTGCTGTCGAATTTCGCCGATGAGATCGCGTCCGGCTGCCTCTCGAATTCCCTCCGCTCGCCGTTTCAGGCGAATTCGACAGCAGACGCAGACGAATTCTGCAGGAGAAACGACCCCCGGCGCGGCATCATCTCCCTCACCCTCCCCGTCGAATCGGCGAACCGCTCGAGAGGAGCACCGCCCTTCTCCTTTTCCCGTCCGCCCCTCGCCAACGAAGCCGAATCGCCATCCGGTGAGAGGGTCGGGGTGAGGGGTCTCCCTCTCCCCGTCCGCCCCTCGCCACGAAGCGAATCGCCATCCGGGGAGAGGGTCGGGGTGAGGGGCAGCTCCGCGCGAAAAACGAGCTCGCGCTCACGGGCGGGCGGGTCGCGGAGAGGCCTCCCCGGGACGCCGCGCCGAATCCGATACACTCCCCGATCACCGGAGAAAACCAAATGCGCCGAATCACCCTCCTCCTGCTCCTCCTCGCCGGATGCGCGAGCGCACCGGTCGTCCCCAACCTCGACCATCTCCGCCTGGTCGATCTCACCCATGCCTTCGACGAGTCGACGATCTACTGGCCGACCTCGCCGTCGCAGTTCGAGATCCGGACCCTCCACCACGGTCCGACCGACGCCGGGTTCTTCTACTCGTCGAAGAGCTTCTGCACGCCCGAGCACGGCGGGACACACCTTGATGCTCCGATCCATTTCGCCGAAGGGCGCTGGACCACCGAACAGATCCCGCTCGAGCGCCTCGTGCGGCCGGCGGTGGTCATCGACGCCTCGCCGCAGGCGCTGCAGGAGCGCGACTACCGCCTCACCGCGGACGACGTCCGCGGATGGGAGCGCGTCCATGGCGAGGTCCCGCGCGGGGCGATCGTCCTGCTCCGGACCGGCTGGTCGGCCCGATGGCCCGACCGCCTCGCCTACCTCGGCGACGACACGCCCGGCGACGCCTCGAACCTACACTTCCCCTCCTTCGGCGAGAGCGCCGCACGCCTGCTCGTCGAGGAGCGCGGCGTCGCGATGCTCGGGGTCGACACGGCGAGCATCGACCATGGCCCCTCGGCCGACTTCGTCGTCCACCGCATCGCGAACGGCGCCAACGTTCCCGCCCTCGAGAACCTGACCAACCTCGGCGAGCTCCCTCCGCGCGGCGCCCTGGTGGTCGCCCTCCCGATGAAGATCGCCGGCGGCTCGGGCGGCCCGGTCCGGGTCATCGCACTGATCGACCCGCGCGATCCGGCATCCTGGTGAGGGCCCCCACGCGCCGGACTCAGGCGTCGAGCGCCTCGCTCCTCTCGCGGACCTGCTCGGAGGTGAGGCCGTAGAGGGGCGGGGTGGGGACGCCGAGGATCGCGAGGTAGGTGTAGATCTGTCCCCGGTGGTGCGCCTCGTGCTCGATCATCGAGCGGAGCCACTTCCACGCCGCCATCGTCGTATTTCCCGGCGTGGTGCACGGCCGGCGCATCCCCTCGGCGCCGAGCGAACGGAAAATCTCCATCGCCTCGGCGTGCAGGCGCGCGATGTACTCGTGCGTCGCGCGGGGGCCGGAGGCGAGCGTCGACTGGTGTCCCGGATAGCGGCTCGGCCCTCCGGTCACGGTCTCGGCGAACATGTAGCGCTCGATGCCCGCGAGATGGCGCAGGATGTCGCCGAAGGAGAACCCGCGGCCGGTCGGCGAGGTCTCGAACGCCTCGTCGGGGATGCACTTCGCGACGCGGAGGGTTCGGCCGCGCACCTTTTCGAAGTAATCGAGGAAGACGTCCGGATCGTCCATCACACGAATCGTAAACCTCCGGCATCGGTTCGCGCCAGTCGGCCCGTCCCGGCCCGACGGTGTGGTGCGGGGCACACCTTACGCGGCTACGTGGGTGCGGCCGCAGTGGGGGCAGTCGATCTTTCGGCGGCGGTGCGCGGGGGGGATCTTGAGGCGCGTCTCGCAGGGGCAGTCGATGATCGTGTAGCCCTGCTTTTTCCAGAGGAGGTCGGTCGTCTCGCGGACGCGCTGCACGTGGCTCGCCGCCTCGGCGGCGGCGGCCGGCGCCAGAGCCGCCATGCCGGGCAGCCCCATCCCGGCGGACGGGCCGCCCCCCGAACCGGGCATCGGCATCGGCAACGGCATCGGCATCGGCATCGGACTCCCCGCCGAGGGGACCGGAACGGGCGAGGGCTTCTTCGCCTCGGTCCTCCCTCCCTGCTCGGCGGCGCGAAAGGGGACCACGCCGACCGCCCGGCCGCTGACCTTCCGGAAGGCCTCGTCGTAGGCGCGGAGGTCGGCCATCCCACCCATCGAACGGAGGATCCGGATGCGGTCGGCCAGCGGCGGATGCGTCGCGCTCAGATTGGCCAGACCTCGCGCGGTGACCTTCAGCGGATTGACGAAGTACATCGGAGCGGTCGCCTGGGTCGCGGTGCGGAGCTTCCGGGTCGATCCGCCGATCTTCTCGAGGGCGCTCGCGAGCCCCTCGGGATAGCGGCTGTACTGGGCGCCGGAGGCGTCGGCGAGATATTCGCGGCGCCGCGAGATGGCGAGATAGACGAAGCGGGCGATGATCGGGGCGAGGATGATCAGCACGACGGCGACGATCAGGACGATCGCCTGCGCTCCCCCTCCCTTGCCGCGCGAGCTGGTGCGGCTCCGCCGGCCGTAGAACATCAGGCGCCGCGCGCCGTCGCCGAGGATGATGATGGTGCCCATCATCACGGCGACCATCATCATGTAGAGGACGTCGCGGTTGCGGACGTGCGCGATCTCGTGCGCGATCACCCCCTGCAGCTCGTCGCGCGTGAGAAGGTTCAGCAGCCCGCTCGTGACCGCCACAGACGCGTGCTCCGGATCGCGCCCGGTCGCGAAGGCGTTCGGCGCCTCGTCGTCGATGATGTAGAGGTCGGGGAGCTTCGAGGTGCCGGAGGCGATGCACATCTCCTCGACGATGTTGTGCAGGACCGGATGGTCCTGCTGGTCGATCTTCTTCGCGCGGCTGATACCCAGCACGATCCGGTCGCCGAAGAAATAGCTGATCAGCGTCAGGACGATCCAGACGAGCAGCGCGACCACCAGGCCGAACGGCCCGGCCCCCTCGGCCGAGATCTCGCCGACGCTCCAGCCGATCCCGAACAGCAGAAGCGCCATGACGGCGACGAGGATCGCCGAGCGGCGGCGGTTGGCGCGAATCAGCTCGAACATGTCAGAGAGGCGAATCGGGCCTCAGCCTGCAGTCGGACCTGCCGTTCAACGTCCTGCCTCGCTCAGAACTTCACCTGCACGGCCTTCCGCGCCTCCGGCGTCTCGACCTCGAAGAACTTCTCCTTCGTGAAGTGGAACATGCCGGCGATGAGGTTGGTCGGGAAGACCTCGATCCGGTTGTTGAGACGGAGGACCGAGTCGTTGTAGTACTGCCGCGAGAAGCTGATCTTGTTCTCGGTCGAGGCGAGCTCCTCCTGAAGTGCGAGGAAGTTCTGGTTCGCCTTCAGGTCGGGATATGCCTCGGCGACGGCGAAGAGCGAGCGGAGGGTCTGGGAGAGCTGGTTCTCGACTCGGGCCTTCGCATCGAGATCGCCCGAGACGTCGATCGCCTGCTGGCGGGCGCGGGTCACCGCCTCGAGCGTCTCGCGCTCGTGCGTCATGTAGCCCTTGACCGTCTCGACCAGGTTCGGGATCAGGTCGTGCCGCCGGTTGAGCTGGACGTCGATCTGACTCCAGGCGTTCTTCACCTCGTTGCGGGAGCGGACCAGGGAGTTGTACATGCCGATCAGGAAAAAGGCGATGGCGGCGACGATGACCAGTACGACGACGAGCTCGATCATGGCGATGGTTCCCTCCTGACTGCATCGTGAGGCGCCTCTTCGCGAGCGCCGAAGACTTCACCGAGAAAGCGGGTCATGGGGGCGAGCGGGCCGGCCGCGGCGAGGGCGCGGTCCAGGATCGCGCCGAGCTCTCCCCGGTCGAACCAGAGCCCGTCGCGCTCGGGACAACGGTCGATGCGGACCGAACCGAAGCTCAGCTCCTCGAGCGGCCGATTGCAGCGCGGACAGCGCCGCCGCGTACGCGTCGCGTCGGTGCCGCCGGTATCGAGGACGGAGAGGTCGGCGCCGGTCAGCTCGGCGAGAAGGTCGAGCTCGCCGTGGTCGAACCACAGCCCGCGGCACGAGATGCAGGAGTCGAGCTCGATCCCGCTCCTCTCGACCGCGATCATCTCGATCCTGCAGATCGGACAGATCAAATCGTTCTCTCCGGGGGGTTTCCGTTCCGCATGTTGTACCACAAGGGAGAAGCATGCGCCGGATCGGGCCGGGGATTCCCATCCCGGCGGGGGGGTGCCCCTGCAGATTCACGCTCCCCCACTCCGCCGCGATCGATCGCATTCACCGCCCGATCTATTTGACGCGATATATCGGCTGTGGTCTGCTGATCGCGGACGTTTCCATGGCTCGAGCCCTTCTGATCGTTGTTCTGCTGCTCGCTCCGGCGTTCCGCCACTCGGCGGTCCCCCCTCCCTCCGCCCCCCCTCCCGCCGCGCGCGGCGAGATCGTCGTGGCGGCGGCCGCGAGTCTGGGCGACGCGATGCGGCAGATCGCGCTCGCCTGGGAGGCCGCGGGAGGGGCGAGGGTCCGCCTCAACCTCGCCGGATCGAACGTGCTCGCGGAGCAGATCGCGCGCGGGGCTCCGGCCGAGGTCTTCGTCTCCGCCGACGAGGCGAGGATGGACGCGCTCGAGCGGCGCGGAATGCTTCTCCCGGGAGCCCGGCGCAGGCTCCTCTCCAACTCGCTCGTCATCGTCGTTCCGCGCGACTCCGGAGTCCGAATCTCCGCTCCGCGCGATCTGGCCGGCACGGAGATCCGGCGGCTCGCGCTCGGCGATCCCGAAGCGGTGCCCGCCGGCCTCTATGCGAAGGCGTGGCTCGAGGAGGCGGGAGTGTGGGCGGCCGTGAGAGATCGCATCCTTCCGGCGGCCGACGTCCGCGCCGCGCTCGCCGCGGTCGAAGCGGGGGCGGCCGACGCGGCGGTCGTCTATCGGACCGACGCGCTCGGCCGCGGGAGAGCGCGCGTCGCGTACGAAGCGGCGCCCGGCGAGGGTCCGCCGATCTCCTACGCGGCGGCTGCGATCCGGAGCGCGCCCGATCCGGCCGAGGCGCGGCGGTTTCTCGAGTTCCTCGCCTCGGCGCAGGCGCGCACGATCTTCGAGCGCCACGGCTTCACGCCGTAGTGGCGTGAAGGATTCGACAGGCGCACATCCTCTTCCCTCTCTCAATCGATACGATTTGCGCGCGACTGCACACGATCGTGGACGGGGGGTTGTGGATCGCTGTGGAAAACCGGCGAAACTGTGACAGCCGGATCGGCCCACTTCGAGTAGACTTCGCCTGCTTCGGATCGAATGCTCCATCGCAGATGTCAACGAGACGAAGCGGCCGAGAATGACGCGATGGGTCGTCGAGGCAAATGCGGTGCGGATGCCCCTTTGCGGATGTCAACGCGCCGAGACCGGCTCCGCGGTGGCAAAGGCACCCGGGGCCACTTTTTCGTCTCCGCTCATCATCCCGGCATGAGACTCGGGATCCTCATCCCGCTCGTGGCAGCGCTCCTCTTCTCGGCGTCCGGCTCGGCGCAGGAGCCGATCATCGCGCCCGGCGCACGCCTGGAGACGCTCTTCTCGGGGGGCGTCTTCACCGAGGGGCCCGCCGCCGCGCCCGACGGAACGATCTACTTCTCCGACATCACGGGAAGCGCGAGATCGCGGGAGGCGGGTCATCTCATGCGGTACGACCCGCGCACGGGCGAGGTGATCGTCTACCGATCGCCGAGCGGGATGGCGAACGGGATCGCCTTCGACCTCGAGGGGCGGATGATCGTCGCCGAGGGTGCGGATTTCGGCGGGCGCCGGGTGACGCGGACCGACATGGCGAGCGGGAAGAGCGAGAGGCTCGCGACGCATTTCGGCGGGCGGCGGCTCAACTCTCCCAACGACGTGACGGTCGACGCGCGGGGCCGCATCTGGTTCAGCGACCCGCGCTACGTCGGTGACGAGCCGATCGAGCAGCCGGTGCAGGGGGTGTATCGCATCGATCCGGACGGCTCGCTCCATCTCGTCGTCGCGGATGCCGGCAAGCCGAACGGTCTCGCCGTCTCTCCCGATCAGAAGACGCTCTACGTCGCATCGACCGACAACGGGGCGACCGGAGCGCTGCCCGAAGGGATGTCTCCGCGCGCGTTGCCGCTCTCGATCCTCGCCTACGATCTCGGGGAGGACGGAAGCGCGCGGCTGCGCGAAGTGCTGGTCGAGTTCGGCGAGGAAGGATTCGCGGACGGGCTGACGGTCGACCTCGCGGGCAATCTCTATTGCGGGTGCGGCCCTCTCGGCGTGCGCGTCTGGTCCCCGGACGGCCGCGAGCTCGCGACGATCCCGACGCCCGCCTCGGCGACGAACGTCGAGTTCGGTCGCGGCGCGGACCGGAGGACTCTCTACGTCACGGCGGGCGGCGCGCTCCATCGCATCCGGCTGCGGACCGAGGGATTCCATCCCGCCGACGAGTAAAGGAAACAATCTCGCGGAGCAACGGCTCCGGAAGATTTCGCTCATGGACGCAGAGGCGCGCAGCTACCCGATCGGACGGTTTCATCACGAGGGAGTCTCGTCCCGCGACGAGCGGGCGAGGTCGATCCGCCGGATCGCCGAGCTGCCGCGCGAGGTCCGCGCCGGCGTCGACGGCATTTCCGCCGCGGAATGGGACAGAACCTATCGCGACGGTGGATGGACCGTCCGGCAGCTCGTCCATCACCTCCCCGACTCCCACGCGAACGCCTTCATCCGCTTCAAGCTCGGGCTGACCGAGGAGAGTCCGACGATCCGCCCGTACGACCAGGCGGCGTGGGCGCGTCTGCCCGACGTCGCCGGGACGCCGCCGCCCGTCTCGCTCGACTTTCTCGAAGCGCTGCACGCGCGATGGACCGTCCTCCTCGCAGCGATGACCGAGGCCGATTTCGCCCGCACCATCGTCCATCCCGAGCACCCCGCCGCGATCACCCTCGACTGGATGCTAGCGCAGTACGACTGGCACGGCCGGCATCACCTCGGTCACATCCGTCTCGCCCTCGGGCGGCAGGCGCCGTGAGAGCGCAACTCCCCGCGCCGGGGAGAGGGAGAAAGATAGAATCCGGCCGACTCGCTCGGCCTCGGGCGAGCTCGCGAAGGAGGTCTTCAATGAGCCGACTGACACTGGTGACGTCCGCCCTGGTCGCTTTGTCTTCGATCGCGATCGCGCAGCGCGTTCCCGAGGAAGGCGAACGGAAGCGGGTACCGAGCCTGGTCGAGCGCCTCGGCCATCCGCCCGACGCGAAGCTGCTCATCATCCATGCCGACGACCTCGGAATGAACCATTCGATCAACGCCGCCTCGGTCCGCGCGCTCGAGAGCGGCGCGATCAACTCCGCCAGCATCATGGTTCCCTGCCCCTGGTTTCCCGAGATCGCCGCGTACGCGCGGAAGAATCCCGACGCCGACTTCGGGCTGCATCTGACGCTGACCAGCGAATGGGTGTCCTACCGCTGGGGGCCGGTCCTTCCCGCCACCCGCGTTCCGACTCTGCTCGATCCATCGGGCTACCTTCATCCGACGGAAGTGTCGGCCGCGGCGGCGATCGATCCGCGCGAGGCGGAGGCGGAGATCCGCGCGCAGATCGATCGCGCGCGCGCCTTCGGGATCGAGCCGACGCATCTCGACACGCACATGAGGACGCTCCACCAGACTCCGGAGCTGTTCGCCGCGCTGCTGCGCGTCTCGCGCGAAACGGGGATCCCGGCGGCGATCAACCGCGATCTCGCGTCGGACCCCGACTTCGCGCCGCTGCTCGGGCCGGGAGACGTCGTCATCGACCGCTTCGTCTCCATCGGCCCCGAGGTGGCGGCGGAGTCGTGGGCAGAGTATTACGCCGATGCGATCCGGAGCCTCGAGCCCGGCGTGACCGAGCTGATCGTTCACGTCGCTTTCGACGATGCCGAGATGCGCGCGGCGACCGGCGGCGTGCCGGGGTGGGGATCGGGGTGGCGCCAGCGCGACCTCGACGTGCTGAGCAGCGATGCGTTCCGCCGGCTGCTGCGGGAGAACCAGGTCCGCCTGATCACGTGGCGCGAGATCGGAGCGCTGATGGCCAGACCGGCCCCATGAGGACCGCGCCCGGTCATTCCGCTTCTGCGGCGCTGGACCACCCCGCCGACTGTTCTTCGCGCCGGGGAAGGATTCATCCCGGGACCCGAGCGGTCCGGGCTACGAAAGCGAGCTCCACCTCTCTCCCGCGAGATGCTTGGCGAGGTAGAGAATCTGGCCGACGTGGTAGGCGTAGTGCTGGACCGAGCGGTTGATGGCGAGAACGACCGTGTGTGGCTCGCCTCGGATGGTGACCTCGCGGAGCAGGTCCTCCTCGCGGAGGGAGGCGATCGCGTCGAGAAGAATCGTCCAGCTCGCGTTCCAGGAGGCCAGCAGCTCGTCGCGCGACTCGCGACGCTTCTCGAACTCGAGCTCCCGACGCCGGTCGGGCTTCTCGCCGTCGGTGACGAGGAAGTCCGTCCATCGCGAGCGCATGTTACCGGCGACGTGATTCATCAGCACCGAGATCGTGTTGGAGTGAGGGTCGGGGGCGACGTGGAGCTGATCGTCGTCGAGCTGCTCGATCGCTCTCTCGACCCAGCTCCTCAGACCACGAAAGTTCCTCGTCACCGTCTCAAGGTAGATCGAGCCGAGCGTGCGATCGGGCATGCGGCGCCTCCTTCGGGGAGCTGCGTCCACCATATCGCACCGCGACGCCGGATGTGGCCGGGGATGCAGTATGGGGCCGGGGATTTCATGTGGCCGGGGATTTCATCCCCGGCCACATGGATCCCCGGCCACATGGACTGCCTTACCGCGCCGGGGCTCCGTCGGCGTCGAGGACGACGACCTCGCCGAGGCCGAGCTCGCGGACCGGCTTCTCGATCAGCGAGAGATCGCCGACGATCAGCCACGTGACGTTGCCCGGCCTGACGACTTCGACCGCTGCGCGGTTCAGGTCGTTCACCGCCAGCGACCGGATCCGTCCCGGGTACTGCGACCAGTAATCGTGCGGGAGGTCGAAGCGGACGATCTCGGCAATCGCTCCGGCGACCTGATTGGAAGTCTCCCACGTACCCGGGAGGGTGAGCGTGAGGTTGGCCTTCGCCATGGCGACTTCGTCGGCGGTCACGACGCGATCGGCCGTGATGCCCCGCAGCTCATTGACGACCTCCTGGATCGACTCCTTCGTCTTGTCGGTCTGCACGGAAGCGTAGGCGATGAACGGCCTCTGGGCGCGCGCATCGGGAAGGAACGTTCCCGCTCCGTAGGACCAGTGTTTGTCCTCGCGGAGATTGAGGTTCAGCCGCGAGATGAACGCTCCTCCGAGAATGGTGTTCATCGCTTCGATGGCCGGCTCGATCGGGTTGGCCTTCGGCGGAGCGAGGGTCCCTCCGAGGATGACCGACTGCACGGCTCCCGGCTTGTCGACCAGATAGACGCGCTGCTTCGGCGGCAGCTCGACTCTCGCGAGATTCTTCGCCGGCACCTCGCCGCTCCTCCATGACGAGAAGAGCCGCTCGAGCTTCGGCCGGATCTCGTTCATCGTCGTGTCGCCGACCACGACGATGGTGGCGTTGTTGGGCTTGAACCAGGTCTGATGGAACCTCGCGAGATCGTCGCGCGTGAGGCTCGCGACGGCCGCCTCGGTTCCCGTCCCGGTGAACGGGTAGCCGTAGGCGTGGGTCTCTCCGTAGAGGAGCGAGGGGAAGATCCGAAGGCCGAGCTGGATCGGGTTGGCCTTCTCGCGCTGGATCTGCGCGAGCTGCTGCTTCTGGAGCCGCTCGAAATCGGCCCTCGGGAACGAAGGATTGAGGATCACGTCGGCGTAGAGGTCGAGCGACGCGTCGAGATTCGACTCGAGGGCCGAGAGCGAGACGGTGGACACGTCGAGATTCGATCCGGAGCCGAGGGTCGCGCCGAGGCGCGCCAGATCGGTCGAGATCCGAATCGCGTCGCGCGTCCTGGTGCCCTCGTCGAGCATTCCCATCGCGAGCGCGGCCGTTCCCGGTTGCGCGAACTGATCGGCCGCGAAGCCGGCGTCGACGAGCAGACTGAAGTTGACGACCGGCACCTGATGCCGCTCGGCGAGCACGACGGCGAGCCCGTTCGAGAGGGTCGCGGTCTGGATCGCCGGGAACTGCGGGGCCGGCGGCTGCCCCGGCTGCGGCATGGCCGAGCGGTCGGCTCCCTGCGCCGCCGGGCGGAAGTTCGGGAACTGGCGGATCACGAGCGTATAGAGCCCGTCGCTCAGCCACTCGCGCCCTGCCTGCTGCACCTGCGCGGGCGTCGCCGTCCGCATCCACTCGAGCTCGCTCTTCCACGCGCCGGGGTCCGACGCGTACACTTCGCTCCTCGCGAGCAGATCCGATTTGCCTCCGAACCCGCCGATCCGCTCGAGGCCGCGGACCACGCCGGCGAAGTGCTGGGCGCGAACCCGCCCGAGCTCGTCGTCGGTCGGGCCCGAGGCCAGCAGCCTCTCGAGCTCCTCGTGGATCGCTTTCTCCACCGCCTCGGCATCTCCGCCCGGGCGCACCATCGCCTCGATCGAGAACAGCCCTCCGATCTCGCGCGCGTCGATGTACGCCGAGACGTTGGTCGCCGTCTGGTCGTCGTAGACCAGGCGCTTGTAGAGGCGGGAAGCCTTGTCGGAGACCAGCACGTCGGCGAGCAGGCTCAGCATCACGCCTTCGCGCGTGTAGGCTCCCGGCACGTTCCAGACCTTGTCGATCCTCACCTGCGGCACGCGGTCCCCGACCGTCTGGCGCTGGCTTCCGGTCCGTTTCGCCGGCCAGCGCTCGAAGCGCGCGACCGGCGGGCCGGAGGCGATGTCGCCGAAATAATGCTCCACCTTCTGCTTCGCGACCTCGGGCGTGATGTCGCCCGCGATCACCACGACGGCATTCGCGGCGCCGTAGTACTTCTGAAACCAGTCCCTGACGTCGTCAAGCGAAGCGGCGTTGAGGTCTTCCATCGATCCGATGACGCTGTGGCCGTACGGATGGTCGTCGGGATAGACCGCCTCGGTCGTCAGCTCGTAGGAGACCGCGTAGGGCTGATTCTCGAACTGCCGCTTCTCGTTCTGGACGACCCCGCGCTGTTCGTCGAGCTTCGCCTGGTCGATCGCTCCGAGAAGGTGTCCCATCCGGTCCGATTCGAGCCAGAGCACCGTGTCGAGGGCGGACACCGGGACGTTCTGGAAGTAATTCGTGCGGTCTTCGTTCGTGGTGCCGTTGAGCGTCGTCGCGCCGATTCGCTCGAGGACCTGGAAGAAGTCGTCGTTCGCGTTCTCCGAGCCGTTGAACATCAAATGCTCGAACAGGTGCGCGAAGCCGGAGCGCCCTTCCGGCTCGTTCTTCGAGCCGACGTGATACCAGACGTTCACGGCGACGATCGGCGCCTTGTGGTCCTCGTGAACGATCAGCGTCAGACCGTTGTCGAGGACGGTCTTCGTGTACGGAATGTCCACCTCGGGATAGCTCGTCGCCGCCCTCCTCTGGGCATCAGCGGCGGGTGCGAACGCGAGGCAGAGTGCGAGCAGGCCGGCGATTCTTTTCACGTTCCTCATGGTTCTCCTCGATGTCGGACTTCGGACGGACCCGTCCAGCTACGCTCTTACGCTGCCGGGGGACGGAAGTTTATCGCGAGACCGCCGTTTCCCTGCGACGCTTCCGTAACGAGCCGTCCCTGGCCCCCCGTCTTGATACACTTCACCGCCATGCGAAGCTTCGCCGCACTCCTGCTCGCCGCCGCTCTCGCCGCCTGCGCGACGGTGCCGGCTTCCGGCCCCGCGGCCGCGCCGCCGGCGGACGCGATCGCCGCCAGGACGGAGGGGATGGTCGAGCTCGACGGGTTCCTTCCGATCCACTGGAACGCGAAGGAAGGGAAGATCCTGCTGGAGATCCCGCGCGAGGGCTTCGAGCTGATCCATCAGGTCTCTCTGGCGACGGGCGTGGGATCGAACCCGATCGGGCTCGATCGCGGGCAGCTCGGCGACACGGCGCTGGTCCGCTTCGAGCGGGTGGGTCCGAAGGTTCTGATGGTGCAGCCGAACCTCCGCTTCCGCGCGCTCAACGAGAGTGCGGGCGAGAGCGCGGCGGTCTCGGAATCGTTCGCGCAGTCGGTCCTGTGGGGGTTCACGCTCGAGGCGGAGCAGGGGGGGCGGCTGCTCGTCGATGCGACCGACTTCTTTCTGCGTGACGCGCACGGAGTGGCCGAGCGGCTCCGCGCCGCCGGTCAGGGCTCGTACCGCGTCGACGCCGGCCGGAGCGCGATCCATCTTCCGCGCACGAAGGCCTTCCCGAAGAACACCGAAGTCGAGGCGACGATCACGCTCACGACGACCGACCGTGCGGGCGCGCTCGTCCGCTCGGTCGCCCCCGCCGCCGAGATCGTCACCGTCCGCCAGCACCACTCATTCGTCGAGCTTCCGCCGCCCGGCTACCGCCCGCGCGCCTACGACCCCCGCACCGGCTGGATCGGCATCGAGGTCTACGACTACTCCTCTCCCTTCGCCGAGCCACTCGAGCGCCGCTGGATCGTCCGGCATCGCCTCGAGAAGAAGAACCCCGAGGCCGCGATCTCCGAGGCGGTGGAGCCGATCGTCTACTGGGTCGACCATGCCGCGCCGGAGCCGATCCGCTCGGCGCTCGTCGACGGGGCGGAATGGTGGAAGGACGCGTTCGAGGCGGCGGGGTTCCGCAACGCGTACGAGGTTCGGATCCTCCCCGAGGATGCCGACCCGATGGACATCCGGTACAACGTCATCAACTGGGTGCACCGCTCGACCCGCGGCTGGTCGTACGGCGCATCGGTGGTCGATCCGCGCACGGGCGAGATCATCAAGGGGAACGTCTCGCTCGGATCGCTGCGCATCCGTCAGGACGTGATGCTGGCGAGCGGGCTGATCCCTCCGTACGAGGGACCCGACCCGGAAGTGCTCGCGACGCTCGATCCCTCGACGAGCCCGACCGAAATGGCGCTGGCCCGCATCCGCCAGCTCTCGGCGCACGAGGTGGGTCACACGCTCGGCATCGCGCACAACTTCGCGGCGAGCACGTACGACCGCGCGTCGGTCATGGATTATCCGGCGCCATACGTCCGCATCGTCGACGGCAGGCTCGATCTGTCCGACGCCTACGCCGCGGGCATCGGCGCGTTCGACATCTTCGCGGTGAAGTACGGATACAGCGAGTTTCCGCCCGGGACGGACGAGGAGGAGGCGCTGCGGCGGATCGTCCACCGGGGCGTGGCGGACGGGATGCTGTACGTCGCCGACCAGCACGGGCGCGATCCGGGGAGCGCGCATCCGCTGGCGTCGGTCTGGGACAACGGCTCCGATCCGATCGCGATGCTCGATCACGAGATCGAAGTCCGGCGCATCGCGCTCGAGACCTTCGGGCTCGGCGCACTCGCACCGGGCGAGCCGCTCTCCGAGCTCGAGCCGATCCTGCTTCCGCTCTACCTTCACCACCGCTATCAGCTCGAAGCGGCTCTCAAGTCTCTCGGCGGAGCGTTCTTTACGTATGCGGTGAAGGAGCCGGGGGCGGGAGGCCTCGTCGTTCCGTCTCCGGTGCGCGAGATCGTCGCGCCGGAGCGGCAGCGCGCGGCGCTCCGGGCCGCGCTCCGCACGCTCGAGCCGTCGTTCCTCGCCGTCCCCGACCGGATCGTCACTCTGATTCCGCCGACCGCGACCGGGTTCGAGCGAGGAACGGCCGAGCGTTTCGACCGACAGACCACGCCGCTGTTCGACCCGATCGCGGCGGCGCGGGCCTCGGCCGCGATCACGCTCAACGCGCTCCTGCATCCCCATCGCGCCGCCCGCCTGATCCGCTTCCATGCCGAGAATGCGGCGAGCCCGACCCTGACCGAGGTCGTCGCGGCGGTGATGGAACGGATCGCGGGGCGGCCGCCGGCGTCCGAGCGCGACGCGGCGCTGGTGCGAGCGGTGCGCGAGGCCGCCGTGGCGCGGCTGATCGAGGTCGCTTCCAACCGCCGCACCGATCCGGCCGTACGAGCCGTCTATGCGGCGGCGCTCGCCGAAACCGCGCGCCGCCTCCGCGCGGCGCCGGGCAGCGGCGTCGAGGCAGCCGACCGCCGGGCAGGCGCCGACGAGATCGAGCGCTTCCTCGACCGACCCGCCCTTCCGGCCGAGCCCTCACCGGTCCCTTCGGTCCCGGCGGGCCCGCCGATCGGCTGACCTTCGCCGCGCGCCGTCCGCGGAGCACTCTTCCGCGGATGAACTTCGCTCAGGACCTCGCGCGCTCCCTCGCCGGTCCGTCGCGGCGCTGCAGGTTGAACGCCGTGTTGATCAGCCCCGTGTGCGAGAAGGCCTGCGGAAAGTTCCCGAGCATGCGTGCCGCGGCCGGATCGTACTCCTCGGCGAGCAGTCCGACGTCGTTGCGGAGCGAGAGCAGCCGCTCGAACACCTCGGTCGCCTCGTCCCACCGCTGTTGGAGCGCCAGGTTGTCGGCGAGCCAGAACGTGCAGAGCAGGAACGCTCCCTCGCCCGGCGGGAGTCCGTCGACATCGGGGCGCGCCTGATAGCGGTGGATCAGACCATCCACTTCGAGGCGGCTGCGGATCAGATCGACCGTGCCGATCATCCGCGGGTCGTCTGCAGCGATGAAGCCGACTTCCGGAAGCAGGAGCAGGCTCGCGTCGGGCTCCTTCGAGCCGTAGTACTGCACGAAGGCATTCAGCTCTCGATCGTAACCCTGCTCGAGCACGTCGCGGCGGATCCGCTCCCGGATCTCCTTCCATCGCTCCACCGGTCCGTCGCCGCCGAC
>DATKCD010000083.1:0-10157 GCA_035544735.1 Thermoanaerobaculia bacterium | reverse complement strand
GGCCACCCGCCCTTTTTGGATTCTTCATTCTGCACTCTGCATTCTGCATTCGCTCCACGTCATGTGGACCCGCGGGCGAGATCTCGAGCGCCTCCGGCCGCCCATCCCGCACCGGCCACGACACCCGGCCGAGGCGGCGAGAGCGGTGCGCGACCGCCCGCCCGCCGGGGATGCAATCCCCGGCCACACGGGCGGATCAGGTGACGGCCATCCGGCGCTCCCGGTGCTTCTGCCAGACGCCCGTCGCGAGGATGTCGTCGATCTCCGCGAAGGCGCGCTCGATCTCGCCGTCGCTGGTGTAGAAGTGGGGCGAGAGTCGAATCCCGGAGCGCGGCCGGAAGTCGCAGACGACGTGGCGGGCGTTGAGCTCGGCCGCGACCTCCCTCGCGTGAGGGGGAAGGATCGAGACCGTCCCTCCCCGGCTCTCATCGGCGGCGGGCGTGAGGAGCCGGAAGCCCCTCGCTCCGGCGGCATCGAAGATCAGGCGCGTCTGGCGGAGAGATTTGCGCCGGATCGCATCGATCCCGAGCCGGAACGCCCGACCGGTGGCGCGGAGTCCCTCGCGCGCGGCATAGAGGGAAGGAACCGCGGGAGTGCCGAGTGCGAAGCGGAGGGCGTCGTCGCGATGGCGCATCGGAGGAGGCTCGAACGAGAAGGGATCGTGGTGCGCCATCCAGCCGGTGAGGGCGGGCTCGAGGCGGGGGCGCAACTCCGGGGCGACGTAGAGGAATGCGCCGCCGGGACCGCCGCAGAGCCACTTGAGCACCCCTCCGACCGCGATGGGGGCGCCCCAGCGCCGCAGATGGACCGGCGCGATGCCGGCCGACTGAAAGACGTCGAGGATCAGGGTCGCGCCGACCGCGCGACAGCGGCGCGCGACGGCTTCGGCATCGACCATGAACGAAGATTCGAAGAGCACGTGCGAGATCGGAACCGCGACCGTCCGCTCGTCGATCGCCTCGAGCAGCCGGTCGAGGTCGAGGCGAATTCCCGAGGCGTCCGGCGGAACGAGCTCGATCTCGGCACCCAGACGCCTCGCCAGGCCGGACCAGACGTATCGGACCGAGGGAAACTCCCCTTCGGCCATTACGACGCGGCTGCGAGGGGGGGCGAAATCGAGCGCCGAGATCACGACCGCCTCGGCCGTGGTGACGTTCGGCAGCATCACGATCGAGCCGGGCTCGGCGCCGACGAAGGGCGCAACCATGTCGCCCACCTCGGCCGACATCGTCCACCAGGCGTCTTCCCAGGCCCGCACGCCGCGACGGGACCAGAGCTCCGCGAACTCCGCCATCGCCTCCCGCGTCGATTCCGGCATCGCCCCGAGCGAGTGCGAGACGAGATAGGCCGTCTCCCTCAGGATGGGGAACTCGGCGCGGAGATCGAGGAGCGGGCCTTCGTCGTTCACGGAATCTCACGCTTTCTTTCTCAGGATACGGCGGAGATCGCTCCATTCGGAGCGGACGGCTTCGAGGGCGCGCGACTCCATGGAGCGGTAGAGCTGGAGGACCTGACGGCCGCGCGGGGTGAGCACGGCGCCGCCGCGCTCGGCGCCGCCGCGGCTCTTGACGACGAGCGGCTCGGGAAAGGCCTCGTTCATCACGCGGACGAGCTTCCAGGCGCGCATGTACGACATGCCGAGGTTCTCGGCGGCGCGGCGGATGGAGCGGTGCCGGCGGATCTGGTCGAGAAGGTCGGCCTTTCCGGGGCCGAAGACGATGACTCCGTCCTCGCGGACCACGCGGATCCTGGGGCGGAGGGCGAGTCGCGCGGGGGTGGGCACGGGCCCATGCTAGCGCAGATCGAGCCCCATCCGGGGTGCTGCCGGCTGTCACGGAATGCCGACGGAATGGCGTTCCCGGATGGCCGGAGCGCCGGCGCGCGCTATGATGACCGGACCGGCGGGTGAGCCGGGCCGAAGCCCGGGGAGATCGCTGGCACGGTCGGTGATTGCACGGCCGGAGAAGGGATGGCGCGGGCGCTGCATCCCTCATGACGGAAGAAACCGCCGCGGGGAAACGCCTGCGAGCGCGCGCCGCTCGCTCGCACGATTGCCGCGGCTGCCGCGAGGAGCCCCCATGCGAACGTTGCGTCTTCTCTCTCTCTCCGCCGCGCTCATCGGCGCCGTCGTCTTCCCCGATCCTCTCGCGGCGCAGTATTTCGGCCGCAACAAGGTCCAGTGGGAGAGCTTCGATTTCAAGGTCATGCAGACCGACCATTTCGACATCTACTACTACGAGGAGGCGGCGCCGATCATCGAAGACGTCGCGCGGATGTCGGAGCGCTGGTATACGCGCCTGTCGGCCGTGTTCGAGCACGAGTTCGAGCGCAAGCCGATCGTCCTCTACGCGAATCATCCCGACTTCCAGCAGACGAACACGACGATGGGGTTTGTCGGCGAAGGGACCGGCGGATTCACCGACTCCTTCATGAACCGGATCGTCCTTCCGCTGACCGGGACGTACGAGGAGAACGACCACGTGCTCGGTCACGAGATGGTGCACGTGTTCCAGTTCGACATCGCGAACCGCCTCTCGACGAGCCGCCGGAGGTTCCAGATCCACGCGCTGCCTCTCTGGATGATCGAAGGACTCGCCGAGTACCTCACGCAGGGACGACTCGATCCGCAGACCGCGATGTGGGTCCGCGACTCCGCGATCCGCGACGATCTGCCGACGCTCGAGAAGCTCACCCGCGACCCGCGCCTCTCTCCCTACCAGTTCGGCCAGGCGTTCTGGGCGTACGTCGCCGGGCGCTGGAGCGATCGGGCCGTCATCGAGACGTTTCTCGCCGCGGGATTTCTCGGACCTCAGGGATCGATCCAGCGCGTCCTCGGCGTGACGCCGGACGAGCTGTTCGGCGACTGGCACGTGGCGGCCCGGAGGCTGTACGAGCCGGTGATCTCCGACCGCTGGGGCCCCGACCGGCTCGGCGATCCACTCCTCCGCCAGGTCGGGAGAAACGACATCGACGTCTCTCCATCGCTGAGTCCCGACGGATCGCTGGTCGCATTCCTCTCTTCGCGCGAGCTGTTCTCGATCGACCTGTTTCTGGCCGACGCCCACACCGGTGAGATCCTCGACCGGCTCGTCAGCAGCGCTTCCGATCCTCACTTCGACGCCCTCCGGTTCATCGATTCGGCCGGCACCTGGTCGCCCGACGGAGCGAAATTCGCATTCGTCATCACAGAGCGCGGCGACAATCGCATCGCCATCGTCGACGTCGCCTCACGGCGGATCGAGCGCCGCTTCAAGATCCCCGGAGTGAACGCCATCTCCCAGCTCGCCTGGTCGCCCGACGGACGCCGCCTCGCGTTCTCCGGAATGTCGGACGGAGTGTCCGACCTGTTCGTCTGGGACCTCGCGTCCTCCACGCTCAGCCAGATCACCGACGACCGCTACTCCGACCTGCAGCCCGCCTGGGCTCCCGACGGCAGGAGCATCGCCGTGGTCTCCGACCGCGGCCAGGAAACCGACTTCAACCAGCTCCACTACGCGCGGCCACGGATCACGATCATCGATCTCCAGACCGGCTCGCAACGGACGCTCGAGATCTTCCAGGGCGCCAAGCACATCAACCCCCAGTTCTCCCCCGACGGCTCGTCCCTGATGTTCATCGCCGATCCGGAGGGAATCGCCGACGTGTTCCGGGTCCGGCTCGCCTCCGGCGAGGTCGAGAGGCTCACCCACGTCGCGACGGGCGTGACCGGAATCACCGACCTCTCCCCCGCGCTCACCGTCTCGTCGGGAACGGGCGACGCGATCTTCACGCACTTCCGCGGAGGACGCTGGACGATGTATCGCGTTCCCGCCCGGGCGATCGGCCCGGTCGGAGCCGAGGCGCTGGCCGATGCATCCATGCGCGGCGCCTTTCTTCCTCCGCCGGCACCGGTGAGCGCCACCCCGGCGGCCCAGGTCGCCTCCTACCTCGGCGATCCCGAGGCCGGTCTTCCTCCCCGATCGGTCCGCTTCACCACCGACGACTACGACCCCTCGCTCCGGCTCAGCTACGTCGGCCCGCCGATGATCGGCGCCGGCTACAGCGGAGACTACGGCACGAGCATCGGCGGGAGCTTCGCGGCCCTCTGGTCCGACGTGCTCGGCAACCATCAGGTCGGCCTGACGGTGACCGGCGGAACTTCGAGCGGCGACCTGGGAAGCCTGTTCGGCGCCGAGACCTACTACCTGAACCTCGATCGTCGCGTGCAATGGGGCGTGGCGGCGAGCCATGTGCCGTATGTGACCGCGGCGCGAACGTTCTACCGGCAGGAGACGATCGACATCGACGGCGTCCCTGTCCTGGTCGACGTCTACGACCGCGTGCTCGAGCGGACCACGGTCGACGAAGCGCTGTTTCTCACGCGATATCCCTTCGGCACGACGCGCCGCGTGGAGCTGAACGCCGGATTCACGCACCTCGGCTACAGCGCCGAGGTGGAGTCGGCGTTCGTGCTCGACGGCCAGCTTCTCGGAACCACGCGCGACGATACCGCCGCTCCTCCGAGCCTGACCTATTACCGCGCCCAGACCGCGTTCGTCGGCGACAGCTCCTTCTTCGGGTTCGTCTCCCCGATCGCGGGAACCCGCTACCGCTATCAGGCGGAGGCCTACACCGGAGACGTCGAGTTCCAGACCGGGCTGGCCGACTGGCGGCGATACTTCTTCAACCGCCCGGTGACGCTGGCCACACGCGGTTTCTATTACGGCCGCTACGGTCGGGACGCCGAAGACCCGAGAATCTCTCCCCTGTTCATCGGGTACGCGACGACGGTTCGCGGATATGAGTCGGGCTCGTTCAGCGCCAGCGAGTGCACCCCGACTCCCGGAGGGGGATGCCCCGAGTTCGATCGCCTCATCGGGAGCAAGATCGCCGTCGCCAGCATCGAGCTCCGCGTTCCCCTGTTCGGAACCGAGGACTTCGGGCTGTTCGAGAATCCGTATTTCCCGACCGAGCTGGTCGGATTCGTCGATGCCGGCGCGGCGTGGACCGACGATGAATCGGTCACGTGGGAGTTCCAGGAGAACACCACCGAGCGGGTTCCGGTCGTGAGCGCCGGCGTGGCGGCGCGGATCCTGCTCGGCGGCTACATCCCGATCCAGTTCTACTACGCCTTCCCGTTCCAGCGACCGAGGGAGAGCGGCGGGGTGTTCGGATTCACGATCGCTCCCGGCTGGTGAGTCGCGCGTGGCGAAATCACCGGCGGAAGGCCGGCGACCGACCGCGTCGCCGGCCGCTCCCGTGCTCCGTCGCCCTCGCCGTGGCTCGCGCGCCCAGACCGCATGGAGCCGAGACCGGCTGGCCTCGTCCCGATGCGCGCTGACATCCTCCGATGATCGGGCTCAGCGGCAGGGGGAATGCCCGCAGCCGCAATGTCCGCCGTCCGTCTTTCCCTGACGGCAGGCGTCCGAGCAGAACCCATCCGCCTGAGGCTGGCACTTGCAGCCGTCGTGCTTGCACTGTCTGTCCATCGCGTTCATCGCGTCCTCCTCCCGCAGGACGATTGCAGCTTCCGTTCCCCGCGCTTCGCTCCGGCCCGCCGGCCGGACCCCGCCGGCTCGGACTCACGACTGGCGATTCCGTATCCACTCCGGTTACCATTCGGGGCCGGGCTCCGATGAGACGACTCGCACTCGTGGCGACCGTATTCGCCTTCGCCTCCTCCTGTGCTCTCCGCGACGCGGCGGTCGAGCAGCGGAGACTCCCGCGGCGACCGGAGGTCGACGTCACCTCGGTCGGCGTGTTCCGTGCGTGGACCGGCCCCGGAGATCCTCCCGCCGAGGAGCGCTTCCAGAACATCCGTGTGCTTCGGGGACTCCCCTCGTCGGAGCTCTATCCGGTCATGGCGTTTTTCGCGAACTCCCTCGGCGTGACGTGCGAGCACTGCCACAGCGAGCACTTCTCGGAGGACACGAAACATACGAAGCGGATCGCGAGACAGATGGTGCTGCTGACGCGCGCGATCAATCAGGCGCAGTTCCAGGGCGAGCCGACGGTCACCTGCCACACCTGCCACGACGGCAGGCCGTATCCGTCGACGGTGCCGCAGCTGGATCAGGCGGGGTGGGTTCCGACGCCGCAGCCGGACGTCCGGCCACTGCCGTCCGTCGAGGAAGTCCTCCGTCGGTACCGCGATGCGGCGGGAGCGTTCACCATGCTGCGGGCCTCCGGCACGCTCGAGGCGGTCGGCGGGCTCGCTGAATCCCTTCGCGGGCCGTTCACGATGCGATGGACGCGCGGCAGCGAGGTGGAGATCGAAACGCTGGTCGACTATCCCCCTCCGATCGATGCGCGGCTTTCGGAAGTCCAGCTCGGGACGTTCGACCCCTCTTCGCGATACGGGTCGTTCGACGTCCTTCAGCGGGAGAGCATCGACGGGATCGACGCCGTGACTCTGCTGGGCGAGACCGAGGAGGGAGTTCTGGAGTGGGTCTCTTTCGATGCGCTGCGCGGGAATCTGGTCCGCGTGCGGACCGGGACGCCGACGGAGCTGGGATTCGTGCCGGAAGAGATCCGGATCCACGGCTGGAGCGCCGCGGGGCCGCGCGCGATCGAGTGGGCGCGGGGTGACTGGCGCGTGACGTTCACGTTCTGAACGGGAACGTCCGATTGCGATACGATCCCCGAAGGGGGATCCACGCGAGATCATGAGCACCGGGATCGATCGCTCCGCTCTTCTCGAAAGGTTCGAGCGCAACCGCGCCCGCTCGCGCGAGCTGTTCTCGATGATTCCGGATGCGAGCTATCAGCAGCGGCCGATTCCGCTCCGCCACCCGATCGTCTTCTACGACGGTCATCTGCCGGCATTCAGCGTCAACACGCTGGCGAAGAAAGGACACGGGCTCGAAGGCGTCGATGCCGCTCTCGAGGAGCTCTTCGAGCGGGGCATCGATCCCGGGAGCCCGAACGAAGCGGACGCGGCGACGATCACGCGATGGCCCTCGCGCGAGGCCGTCGCCGAGTACGGCTGCACCGCGGACGCGCTCGTCCGCCGCCTCCTGGCGGAAGCGCCGCTCCAGCGACGCGACCGCCCCGCGATGATCCGCGGCGAGGCCGCATGCAACATCCTCGAGCACGAGCCGATGCACCACGAGACGCTCCTCTACATCTTCCACGCGCTCGACCCCTCACGGAAGCAGATGCCGCCGCGCGAGCTCGCCACCGCGCGCCCCGGCCCCGATCGGGGGATGATCGCCATTCCCCCCGGCCGCGCCCGCCTCGGAGCGGCGCGCGACGAGATCCCGTTCGGATGGGACAACGAGTTCGAAGCGCTCGAGATCGACGTCGGAGCGTTCGAGATCGCCGCCCGGAACGTCACGAACGGCGATTACCTCGAATTCGTCGGGGCCGGCGGTTATCGCGACGCGAAGTGGTGGACCGAGGAAGGATGGCGCTGGGTTCGGGAGAGCGGCGTCGAGCATCCGCACTTCTGGATCCGCCGCGACGGCGCGTGGAGGTGGCGCGGGATGCGGGGCGAGATCGATCTTCCCGCCGGCTGGCCCGTCTGGGTCACCCATGCCGAGGCCGCCGCCTATGCGAAATGGAAGGGGCTCCGCCTTCCGACCGAAGCGGAGTATCACCGTGCCGCCTACGGCGATCCTTCCGGAAAGGAGCGCCTCCACCCCTGGGGAGACGACGAGCCCGACGAGCGCCACGGCAACTTCGATTTCCGTTCGTGGGATCCCGTCGCCGCCGGAAGCTTCCCCGAAGGGGCGAGCGCCTGGGGGGTCGACGATCTCGTCGGCAACGGCTGGGAGTGGACGTCCACTCCCTTCGCCCCCCTCCCTGGCTTCCGTCCGATGGCGTCGTACCCGCAGTACTCGGCGGAGTTCTTCGATGGCGCCCATTACGTGCTCAAGGGAGCCTCGCCCGCCACCTCGCGCGAGCTCGTACGCCGCAGCTTCCGGAACTGGTTCCGCCCCGCCTATCCGTGGGTGTGGGCCTCGTTCCGCTGCGCCCGAGGTTGAGAACGGCGTTGAGAACGGCGTCGAGAACGAGGTTGAGAACGACGGCTCACGGCCGCCACGCGGGGCCGCGGAGCACGCGCCCGGGAAGCCTCCCCGTCATGGCGCCGTCCTCGAGAACCGGGACGCCGTTCACGATCACGTGCTCGATTCCGACCGAATATCGGTGGGGGTCCTCGAACGTGGCGAGATCGCGGACCGTGGCGGGGTCGAAGACGACGACGTCGGCCTTCATTCCCGGCCTGAGGATCCCGTGGTCGCGGAGCTGAGCGCGAGCGGCGGCGAGTGAGGTCATCTTGCGGACCGCCTCCTCGACCGGGAACAGGCCGAGCTCGCGCGCGTAATGACCGAGGATCCGGGGAAACGTTCCGTACGCGCGCGGATGGGCGCCGGCACCGCGGCGGCTTTCCGGGACCGCGCCGGAATCGGCGCCGATCGCCACCCACGGATGGCGCAGTGCGGCCTGCACGTCGCGCTCGCTCATCGAGAAGTAGACCGCTCCAGGCGAGCTGAGGTTCGCTTCATAGAGCCGGAGAGCCGCCTCGACCCAGTCGACGTCCATCGACCGGGCGATCTCGGCGAGCGTCTTCTTCTCGTACGCCTCCATCTCGTCGGTGCCGATCCGGGTGACGAGCACCCCTTCCGGGCCGGACACGCGGCGGGGCAGCTTCTCTCTCATCTGTTCGCCGATGCGGGCGCGCAGGCTCGGATCCTTCAACCGCTCGAGAAACGCCGCGTATCCTCCCTCGAGCGCCCAGCTCGGCACGAGCACGGTCAGTCCGGTCGACGAGGCGGGGTACGGATACATGTTGGCGGCGACGTCGATTCCCTCGCTCCGCGCCTGCTCGATCTTCGCCAGGATCTCCGGCATCCGCCCGTGATTCGCCGGACCGCTGGTCTTGAGATGCCAGACGTTGACCGGGATGTCCGCCTCGCGGCCGATCCGGAATGCCTCGTCGAGCGCGGGGACGATGAGATCCTCCTCGTTCCTGATGTGCGAGAAGTAGACTCCGCCCCGGCGCGACGCGACGCGGGCCAGCCGCACGAGCTCCTCGGTCTCGGCGAAGGTGGCGGGAACGTAGATGAGCGACGTCGAGAGTCCGATGGCTCCCTCGAGCATCGCCTGATCGACGATCTCCTCCATCTGCCGCAGCTCTTCCTCGGTCGGATCGCGGTCGATGCTTCCGAGCACCATCGAGCGGGCGTTCGTGGCGCCGACGAAGAATGCGAAGTTGGTCGCGCTCCCCTGGCTCTCCAGGACCTGGAAATAGTCGGCGAGCGTCGTCCAGGCCGGCTGGCCTGCGTCACGCCGCTCGGCGGCGGCCTCCTCGCTCACCGGACCAGGCGACCATCCCTCCCCCGTCACCTCGGTCGTGACTCCCTGGCGGACCTTCCCTTCGAGGCTCGGATCGACCAGGACCGAGCTCTGCGACTGCCCCAGCAGATCGATGAACCCCGGTGCCACCATGCTGCCGGCGAGCTCGATCGTCTTCGACGCGGTCACGGCGGAGAGATCGCCGATCGCTACGATGGTGTCGCCGCGGACGCCGAGGTCGGCGCGAAACCAGGGAGCGCCGGTGCCGTCGACGATCCTTCCGCCGGCGAGCTTGAGGTCGAGCTCGGGAACGGCCGGCGGCGGGGAGCTCACGCACGAGAGCGCGAGGACGAGAGTGACGAGCAGGACGAGCTTGCGGATCATGCGCGGGAGATTGTAACGGGTCTCCCCCCCGGGGCGCAGCCGCGCCATACATGTCCCCCCGCAGGGTGGCTTCCTGGATGGTGTTCATGACTGAGCGCAGGACGAATGCAGAATGCAGAATGCAGAATACAAAAAACGGACCCGAATGGTGAGTTGCGCGGTGGTCTGGCCGCGTAGACGTCCGCATCCACGAAGCGGGCGACCTCGTTTCGATCCTAACCGCCATCCTGAAAAGGCCACTGCATCCAACAGACGTGGACGCTGCCGGAGTCGCGATTCGGGCCCCTTTTGGATTCTGCATTCTGCATTCTGCATCAGGCCTGTCCAAATTAGCTTTTTCTAAAAAGATGAAAAAAGGCGCTGGCCTGTAGACTCTTAGGTGCGAAGCCAAGAACTACAGGAGGAACCAGCGCCGTGCGAGCATTTTCTTCCGTTTTCTCTCAGATTCTCAAGCTCTTTCCGCGATCGGAGTTCGAGGGGCTGGTGCGGAAGCACCG
>DATKCD010000082.1:0-6242 GCA_035544735.1 Thermoanaerobaculia bacterium | reverse complement strand
ATGAAGAAGTTCGCCTCGTTGCCGGCGATGTCCCAGGTCTGCGCCGTGAATCCGCCCGAGTTGTTCTGCTCGAGCCGGTGCCCCGGCGTGTTGCTCGTCGCGATGTGGAGATCGAGCACGGGCGTGGCCGTGCGGAACCCGACCCGGCTCGTGCTGTCGACCCACAGTGAATTGGCCGCGGCCCCCGCCTCGGCGCCCAACACGAGCGTCCCGGTCTCGCTGTTTCCCGTCGCTCCCTGATCGATGAAGCCGAGAAAGTTCAGACCCCCGCTCGCGCTCGCATTGGCCCGGATCTGCCAGTTGTTCGTCGAAAAACCGGTAGCACTGCTCGTGTCGTCGAACTGGATCCGCGTGTTGTTCTCCTTCATCCGGATCGTGTCGAAGTCGAAGGCCTCGCCATTGACGCAATCGATCCCGACGCAGAGGCTCCCCTGAACGATCAGGTCGTCTGGAATCACCTGATCGTGCACTCCGATCGGCCCCTCGAGCCCCGATCCGTTCCCCCCCGGCCCCCCGACCGCCCGCCCCCGCCCACCCGTCCCGGATGCGCTCGCGACCACCCCGGCCGCTCCGGCGTTTCCCGCCGTCGTCTCCACCTGATCGACCGGCACGAACCGCCCCCCTTCGATCATCAACCCCCCCGACTGAACCACCGTCTCGGAGAGTCCCGCCTCGAACAGCAGCCGGAGCACCTCGTTCGAGCTGCCACGCTCGCGCGCGTCCAGAAGCCGCGCCTGCAGCCCGGGCGGCACGTGCGGGACGACCCGCAGCTCGTACGTATAGCTCCCGTCGAGAGGCGTCCCCGGAATGTCGGCGATCCCGAAGCTCGGCCGCTTCCCGCGAGCGAACTCCTTCTCGTACACCGCTCCGTCCGGCGCCGACACCGTCAGCACGATGCTCTCGTGCTCGACCGTGGGGCTCCACTCGATCTCCGAGGCCGACCCCCGGATCTCGCCGACGCGGTTGGGGCTCTGCCCCTGCGCCAGCGCCGGGAGAACCGTGAGCGTGAGGATGACGAGCAGGGTGGAAACGGAGCGATGACGGCGCATGATCTCTCTCTCCAGAAAGCAGCGCCGGCGATGCACGACCGCCGGCTATCCATCGGTGGGTTGTCGTTGCCCCATGAATATACCGCAGCACGCCTCCATCCCCAAGCGTCAATTGTCCGTCGGCGATCGCCGGCCGCCCCCCCGCCGGGGTGATAGACTCGACGGCCGGGAGATCCCCATGCTTCACGAATTCCGTTTCCGTCACCGTTTCCGCCGCCCCGACCCCCTCCTTCTCGCTCTCTTTCTCCTCGGCACGGCCCTCGTCTCGCCGCTCGCCGCCCGTCAGCCGTCCGATTCCGTTCCGGTCATCATCGACGAAATTGGAAAGCTGGAATCGGTCCGCGACCCGAAGTGCTACGCCACCGCCAGCCGCCTCGAGGACTTCATCTACGGCACTCCGCTCGACACCGAGGCGCGGTTCGCGAAGATCGAGCTCCAGAAGGAGCTCATCGCCTCGGTCTGGGGCCGCGCCTCGGCCGCCGCCCGCGCCGCCGGCGAGAGCCGCGTCTCCTCCGAGCGGCTCGTCCCCCCGCTCCGGGCGGCAGTCCCGTGGGGACCGGCGGCGGACGGCGACTGGGCCGTCCATCCGGGAGGCGAGCGCCAGACCATCATCACCGCGCGCGACAAGCGGCAGTACGGCACGATCGCCTACGCTCTCCGCGCGATCCTCGCCGTCCAGCAGGACGCGATGCTCGACCCCTCGGCCCGGCTCGATCCTCTCGAGACCGGCGCGGTCGAGCTCCTCAAGGAGGCGATCGACCTCGCCACCCTCGCCGCCCTCCAGCACGCCGACCGATCCGCCCGGGAGCGCGGCCTCCACGAGATCACCCCCGAGCTGCTCCGCGCCGGCTGGTCGCGCGTCGTGGACCTCCCCCCCGGCTCTCCCCCGCCGCCCGCGCCGAAGCTCGCCGCCTCGGCCCGGCAGCCGGCGACGTTCGCGACCCTCGAGGCGATCATCGAGAAGAAGATCGCCGCCTACCAGGCCTACAACGACCTCTCCATGCCGGTGTTCCTCCGCAACCTCCAGGTCTACTTCGCCCGCCACGGCTGGCCCGACGATCCGGAGGAGGGGCGCATCTTCCGCGACCACTTCACCGAGACGATGATCGCCTTCACCTCCGACGTCCTGCTCGAAGGGGAGCGCATCGCGAAGCAGAGGAATCACACCCTCATCCGCGTCGAAGATCTCCACGACGCGCTCCAGAAGTACGAGCCGCACGAGCTGAACCAGTACGAGGACGTGATCTTCTTCCCGCGGCTGCCGCGCGGAGATCGCATCACGATCGAAGCCTACGACCTCGATGCATTCCGCGACCCGGGAATCCACTGGGTTTACCTCCGGGAGGCGATCGCCGATCCCGAGCTCCGCGGGACGCTCGAGCCCGACCCGTTCGCCGCCGAGCTGCTGGTCGAGGGAGTCGCGCAGTTCGGCGTGCTCGTGCTGCGGATCGCCGGGACGATCGCCGGCGCCGAGGATGCGCCGCGCCTCGACCGGACCCACCTGGCGAAGTCGATGGCGAGAATTCAGCGGCTGCTCGAGCGGCACGCCGCCGCCCCGGCACGGGAGGGCGGCCCCGACCGGATCGCCTCCGCGCCGGCCGCGCCCCCCGCCGACGGACGCTATTTCACCGACGTGACCGCCTCGAGCGGGATCGAGCTCGAGCACCGCCTCTCCGACTGGCTCGCGCGCTTCATCCGCAGCTACACGGTCACCGAAGGGAACCTGGTCCGCCTCGCCGTCCCGCCGACCTTCGGCGGAGCGGGCGTCGCAGCCGAGGACATAGACGGCGACGGCCACGCCGACATCCTGATCCTGAGCGGCGCCGGCAACGCCCTCTATCTCAATGATGGGACCGGGCGGTTCCGGGATGTGACGAAAGAAGCCGGCCTCGAGTGGAGGCGCCCCGACGGCAACCCCGGCGAGCCGCGCCAGCCGATCGTCGCCGACTTCGACAACGACGGCCTGCAGGACATCCTCATCACCTACGTCGACGACGACCACCGCCTCTACCGCAACCTCGGCGGCGCCCGGTTCGAGGACGTGACCGCCCGCGCAGGACTCGGCGGGAAGGGGCTCGTCGGCGGCCCCGCCACCGCGCTCGATTTCGACGGCGACGGCCTGCTCGACCTCTACATCGGCTACTTCGGCGACTACCTTCGGGGAGAGCTCCCGACGCTCTCGCGCTTCAACACGAACGCCCTTCCCAACAAGCTGTTCCGCAACGTGGGGAACTTCGTGTTCGAGGACGTGACCGCCGGAAGCGGGGTCGCCAACACCGGCTGGGCCCAGTCGGTAGGCCACGTCGACTTCGACGGCGACGGCCGCGAGGACCTGATCTGCGGCAACGACTTCGGCACGAACTCCTGGTATCGCAACCTCGGGGGCGGGAAGTTCGAGGACGTCTCGGCGAAGCTCGAGGTCGACAAGCCGAGCTACACCATGAACATCGGCATCACCGATCTGAATCGCGACGGCTATCCCGACGTCTACGTCTCGAACGTCGTCACGATGGACAAGGACCAGAAGTACGTCCTGCCCGACGAGAAGATGCGGATGAAGTTCGATCCGAAGACGATGGCGAACATGCGCGTGGTCGAAGCGAACGACCTGTTCACGTCGATCGCCGGCGAGGACGGGCTGCAAAGGTACCGGCTCTCGGACGCCGTCGGGCGCGGCTACTCCTCGACCGGCTGGTCGTGGGACGCCGACTTCTTCGACTTCGACAACGACGGCGACGACGATCTGTACGTCGTCAACGGCATGAACGAATACGCCGTCTACACGAGCGTCAATCCCTACTTCACCGATGCGAGCGGCGCGCGGCGGGAGGTGGTCATGCCGGTGGCGGAGAAGGAGGTGAACGTCTTCTTCGTGAACGAGGGGGGACGGCTGGTCGAGCGCTCGAGCGAGAGCGGTGCCGATCTGCTCGGGAACTCGCGCAGCGTCGCCTACCTCGACGCCGACGGCGACGGCGACCTCGACATGATCGTCAACGCCTTCAACGGCCCGGCGACCTTCTATCGGAACAACGCCGAGTCGCGCGGCAACCACTGGCTCGCGATCCGCCTCGTCGGCGATCCGGAAAAGGGAGTCACCCGCGACGCGATCGGAGCCCGGCTGATCGTCGACGGCGAGACCCACCGCGGCCTCTGGCGCGCCGTCTTCTCGACCATCGGCTACCTCTCGGTCCACCCGAAGGAACAGCACTTCGGCCTCGGGCGCGACGAGTCCGCCGACCTCACCGTGATCTGGCCGAATGGCGAGCGCGAGCGCTTCGAAGGGCTCGCCGCCGACCGGAGATACCGGATCGTCCAGGGGGAGGGCCTCGCCCGTCCGTTCGAAGCTCCGGCGAGTCGGGAACGCCCGCGCACCACACCAGGCGCGCTTCCGAGCCCGAGGCTCGAGCGAGAGGGTCGGCTCCCCCGCCCGGAGGCGGGGCGGGACGCCCGCACCACACCGGGGCCCGAGGCTCGGGTGGAAGGGTCGGCTCCCCCGCCCGGGGGCGGGCGGGACGCCCCCACCACACCGATCGAAGCTCTGGCGAGCGCGGAGCACTGCACCACACCGGGGCGCGAATGACCTCGCTCCTCCCTCCCGGCTCCCGCCGCGCTCCCGCGATCGCGGCGATCGCCGCCGCTCTCTTCGCGACCGGCGCCGCGGCCGATCCCCGTTCCGGCTCCGGCCCCGGCGAAGGCGGCACCAACCGGCTCGCCGGCGAGACCTCCCCTTACCTGCTCCAGCACGCCGACAACCCGGTCGACTGGTATCCGTGGGGCGAAGAAGCCTTCCGCCGCGCCCGCGAGGAGGACAAGCCGGTTTTCCTCTCGATCGGCTACTCCACCTGTCACTGGTGCCACGTCATGGAGCGCGAATCGTTCTCGGACGCCGGCGTCGCGCGCCTGCTCAACGAATCCTTCATCTCGGTCAAGGTCGACCGCGAGGAGCGCCCCGACGTCGACGCCGTCTACCTCGCGGCCGGGCGACTTCTCGACGAGGAAGTCGGATGGCCGCTGAACCTCGTCCTCACCCCCGACGGCCGCCCCTTCTTCGCCGCCTCCTACATCCCGAAGGACGACCGCCTCGGGCGCCGCGGCATGACGACGCTCCTCCCGCAGCTCGCCGCCGCCTGGGCCGAGAGGCGCGACTCCATCACCATGTCGGCCGACACGGTCGCGCTCGGCCTCCGCCGCGACACCGCCGCCGGGGGCACTCTCGACACCGACACGCTCGCCGCCGCGTACCGCGATCTCGAGGCTCGATTCGACGAGGCGAACGGCGGCTTTCTTCCCGCGCCGAAGTTCCCCTCCCCCGACGAGCTCCGCTTCCTCCTCCGCTACTGGCGGCGGAGCGGCGAGGCGAAGGCGCTCGCGATGGCCGAGGCGACGCTGGCCGCGATCCGCGCGGGCGCGATCTTCGATCAGATCGGTCACGGCGTCCATCGCTACGCCACCGATGCCGCCTGGCGCGTTCCGCACTTCGAGAAGATGCTGTACGACCAGGCGATGGTTTCGCTCGCCTACGTCGAAGCGTGGCAGGCGACCGGAAAGAGCGAGCATCGCGCGGCGGCCGATGAGATCCTCGGGTACGTGCTGCGCGACCTCCGCGCGCCGGGTGGAGCGTTCTTCGCCGCCGAGGATGCGGAGAGCGGCGGCGAGGAGGGAGCGTTCTACGGCTGGACGGCCGCCGAGGTGCGGGGCGTTCTCGGCCCGGAGGCGCCGCTCGCGATCGAGGCGTTCGGGATTCCGGCGGAAGGGCGGGGGGTGCCGCGCCGCGCGAAGAGCGCGGGGGCGATCGCGGCGGAGCGCGAGCTGACGGCGGCCGAGGTGGCGAGGCGGATCGAGCGGGCGCGGAAGCGGCTGTTCGACGCGAGAGAGACGCGCGCGCGGCCGGCGGCCGACCGGAAGATCCTCGCCGACTGGAACGGCCTTGCGATCGCGGCGCTCGCCGCCGCCGGCGCCGCCTTCGACGAGCCGCGCTACACCGACGCCGCGCGCGAGGCCGCACGCTTCGTTCTCGAGCATCTCCGGCGCGAAGGCGCGCTGCTGCACGCATGGACCGCCGGCTCGGCGCGCATCGCCGGCACGCTCGACGACCACGCCTTCCTCGCCTGGGGGCTGCTGAACCTCTACGAGGCGAGCGGCGAGGTCCGCTGGCTCGAGGCGGCGATCGAGCTCGAGCAGCAGGTCGCGACC
>DATKCD010000081.1:0-5497 GCA_035544735.1 Thermoanaerobaculia bacterium | reverse complement strand
CTTCGTCGACGGGCGGAAGCCCTACGTCCTGGTCGTGCTCACGCGGTTCGATGCGAAGGTGGGTCGCGGGAGCGCCGTCGCCGGCATCACCCGTGAGGTACACTCGGCTCTGGCCGAGCTGAGCCATGCCTGAAGCGATCGCCCCCCTCAAGATCGTCGACGCCCACGACCTCGATGACGCGGTCCGCGCCCTGCTCCGGCCGGGCGAGATGATCCGGGACGCCGAGGGGCGGCGCCACCGCCTTCCCCGCTACTTCTACGAGATCCCGTCGTACGAGGAGGCGAAGACCATCCGGCTCGCCCCGAGCTTCCGCCTCAACGAGTTCATCCGCGTCGATCTCCGCGAGGCGCCGAGCTTTCAGGAATTCCCGCGGTACGTTCCATGCGCCATCCGGATACTCGCGTCGTATCTCCAGCGGATCCGCGACGCCGCGGGAGCCCCGCTCCAGATCTCCGTGAACGGGGGGTACCGTTCCCCGGCACACGAGAGGAACGTCCCCGCCTCCCCGCACATGTGGGGGACGGCGGTCGACGTCTACCGGGTCGGCTCGACGCTGCTGCACTCGGAGGAGTCGATCGAGAAATACCGGAAACTGGCCGAGGAGACGGCCGGCGATCTGTACGTGGCGCCGTACGGGCACGAGCCGGGATCCGCCGACGACCACCTCCACGTCGACCTCGGCTACCTGATCTCGATTCCCCGGGAGATCAGCGAGGACCGGATGGAAGTTCCGCAGGAGACGCCGCGGTTCGCCTTCGAGGACCGGCGGGTGATGGAGCGGCGTTCGGACGAGGGATGAGTCTCCTTTCTCCGGGCGCAAGCGGCGCCTTCGATTCCTTCCGGGCTCTGCATTGACGGATCTCGAAGCGCCTCATCGGGTTCCCCGACGGGCGCGCCGTTTGCTTTCAGGTGATCCAGCGCCGGCCTCACGCGCCCGTTCCCCATCCGTACGACCGGTTCCGATTCACGACGCCGTGAGGAGGACGAAGACCTTCCCCACGGCCCGAGGTGCACGTGCCGCCCGACCCGAAACAGTCTAGACGCGCAGAGCGGAAGGAAGGCCGTCACCGGCTCGGCATGCCGGCGATCGGGCTGGAAGCCGAGTTCAACGTCTGGATGGACGGACGGGAGATCGTCCCCGAGAAGCTCTGGCGCCATCCGCGCGAGTTCATCCACGACCCCCTGCTCCACCGGACGGGCCGCTCCTCGCAGATTCCCGCCGGCGGCGCGGTGTACTTCGACCGCGGAGTGATCGAGGTCGTCACGCCGCTGATCGAGATCGCACCGGGATGCGCGGCACGGGCGGTGCGCTCGCTGTGGGAGCAGATCGGCTACGTCCGCGGGCAGCTCGATCAGTGGGAGGGGACCAGCGGCCACCAGGTGCGCCTGCGAGCCTACAGCACGCACTACAACGTTTCTTTCGACGTCCCCCGGTGGAAACAGAGGAAGGACCGCAACATCCGGCGCCTGGCACTCCTTCTCGCCTACATCGTTCCGATCCCTCTGATGCTGGTCGGGGCGAATCGCCGCTCCACCGGGATCGGCGTCCGCCCGCGCGGGAACCGGGTCGAGATCACCGCCGATTTCACCCCCGACCCCGCCCTGATGATCGTCGCCGCGACTCTGATCGTCGGCATCGTGCGCGAGGTGATGTCGTGGCCCTCGTACCGGCTCGGCCTGCTGCGCGAGATCCCGGTTCCGACGGTCGCGGGGGTGATTCCGGGACGGCACACGAGCCGGAAGGGCTGGCTCACCAAGGACTTTCATTACGCACAGAGCCCCTACGGGGCCGACGTCGACGCGCGCATCTGGCCGACGCGCGACGGACGGATGCTCTCCCTCCGCAGACTCGCCGTCGAGACGGTCTGGTTCTTCCGCAAATCGATCCGGCGGCATGCCGACCCGTTCACCTGGAAGCTCCTGTTCTCGATCCTCGAAGGGGAGACGCCGTCGCTGCTCGAGCTCGACGACCGGCCTCGGGCCTACGACGACGTCGGCCGGCTCTGCCGCTGGGGAATGGTCATCGACGAGCTGCGCCATTTCCGCGACACCCTCCAGCTTCCGCCGCTCCACCAGGAGATCTCGTGGGATCAGTTCGTCCGCTCGCGCGAGGCGGAGCGTCAGCGCGCGATGCGAAGGACGCTCACGAACGTCCTTCTCGAGAAGGGGAAGAAGGAGACTCCGGCCGAGGAGGGGTCATCGCTTCCGTCCGGAGACGGCCCCGCCCGGGCGCGCCGCCGGAGCGAGCGGCTGCTTCCCGACGAGTATCTCGACCGCAGACGCCGGGTGCCCCAGAGGGCGAGGGGCCTTCCCAACCGACGCGCGCGCGAAGAGCGCCGAGTCCGAAAGGTTCCCACCCCTTTCCCCGACCGGCGCCTGCAACGCTCAGCTTACGAGCAGGTCTTTCTCCAGCTCGTCTCCGGGCGGAAGCTCCGCATCGGCGCCGAGACCTTCACCCCGATCGGCATGAAGGGGTGGTACCACGCCCTGTTCCGCTCGGACGCCGACGGCCGCCAGCGAATCCTGACCATCGACCAGCTCCTGCGGCGGATGCAGGACTGGGTCTGAGGGGAGACTCCGGGCTCGCGAGTCGCCGGGAAGAGTTCGGCGCCCGCGACTGTCTACCCTTCGTGTCCACCGAGCGGCCGACGACCGTGTTTCTGCTCTCACCGGCGAGCGTGACGGGGGTGCGCGCGAAGCAGCTCGTCTCGCCGCGGGCGCGGTTCGACGCCGCCGTTCTCTTCCGCTCGCCCGGAGGCGTTCCCGTCGCCGAGGCGTTCGCGTTCATGAGCGCGCTCTACTTCCGCGGGAAGATCGCCTATGCGCGGCGCTTCGCGTCGGATGACGACGGAATCCGGGTGATCGTACCGGGATTCGGCCTGGTCCCTCCCGGCTGGCCGCTCGATCGGGCGAAGATGCGGCGGCTGCGCCGAGTGCCGGTCGATCCGCGCCGGCGGGCGTATCGGGGGCCGCTCGAGCGCGACCTCCGCCTGCTCGCCGAGCGCCTCGGTCCCGACGGCCGCGCCGTCCTTCTCGGGAGCGTCGCGACCGGCAAGTACCTCGACGTGCTGCTGCCGATCCTGGGGGCGCGGCTCTTCTTTCCAGGGGAGTTCGCCGGTCTGGGCGACATGAGCCGCGGCTCGCGGATGCTCCGCGCCGCGCTCTCGGGCGTCGAGCTGGACTATGCTGCTCTCGATGCCCCGCGCCACCACCCCACCCGCGCGACGCTCCGGCGCGACTGACGCGCGGCCCCGCTCCGGAGCGCGCACCCGGGCGATCGCGATTCCGAACGATCGCAACGATCTGGCCCTCGATTTCGGCGGCCGCCTCGTTCAGCTCACCAACCTCCGCAAGCCGTTCTGGCCGAAGCTCGGCTTGACCAAGGGAGACCTGCTCCAGTACTACGCCGACCTCGCCCCCTGGCTCGTCCCGCACCTGCGCGACCGCGCGATGGTCATGAAGCGATACCCGAACGGCGCCGAGGGGGACTTCTTCTACATGAAGCGAACTCCCGATTACCATCCCGACTGGATCGAGATCTGCGAGATCCCCCACTCGGCCGGCCCGGTCAATTTTCCGATAGTGCAGGACCTTCCCTCCCTCCTCTGGATCATCAACCTCGGCTGCATCGATCTGAACCCCTGGTACGCGCGGTGCGACGACTGGGATCGTCCCGACTTTCTCCACTTCGATCTCGATCCCGGCCCGGGCGCCGACTTCGGGAAGGTGCGCCGGGTCTCCCTCCACCTGCGCGATCTGCTCGCCGAGCTCGGAATCCGCTCGTGGGCGAAGACCTCCGGCTCGCGCGGGATCCACGTCTACGTGCCGATCGTCCGCGGCCCGCTCCAGAAGGAGGTCTGGACCGTCGCGAAGGCCGTCGCCATCCGGATGGAGGAGATGGTGCCGGAGCTCGTCACCGCGGAGTACCGGAAAGCAAAGCGCCCGCACGGACGCGTCCTCGTCGACTACAACCAGAACGCCTGGGGGCGGACCCTCGCCTCGATCTATTCGGTCCGTCCCACGGCGGTGGCGAGCGTGTCGGTCCCGGTGAGGTGGGAAGAGATCGAGCAGGAGATCGAGATCGAGGACTTCACGATCTTCAACGTGCGCGAGCGTCTCGAGGAGATCGGAGACCTGTGGAAGCCTCTGCTCGCGAAACGGGACCGTTACGAGCTCGGGCTCCTGTTCGAAAAAAGACCGCCGCCGCGCAGAAAAAAATAGGCTCGGGCGCTCACGCTTCCGGTGAACGTTGCAACGGCGGAGCAACGGTTCGGCGCGGCGGTGCCGAATCCGAATTTCGACTCGGAGGCGGTTGTTCCTCCCCGCGATGCCCGTCCGAGCCGCACGCCTGTACGCTTTGCTCTTCGTGGCGCTGGCGGCAACGGCTGTGGCCGGGAGCACCGAGGTCCGGATCACGCTCAAGCCGCGAGGGCTGACCTGGGGCGACCTGGCGATCCCGGTCTCGACGGGGCCGGGGGTGGAGCGCGTCCGGCTCCGGATCAACGGGGTCCCGTTCGGCGAGCAGAGCGGCCGGTCGATGGTGTTCCACGTGCCGGTGGGGAAGTACATCCGGCGGTTGCGGATCCGGGCCGAAGGGCTGGATGCCGAAGGGCGGATCGTCGGGGAGGACGAGATGGCGGTGAACGATCCGCGGCCGCCGTTCCGGATCCGCCTCCACGCGCAGCGTGAGATCCCGAGCTCGGGCGAGGTCGAGATCAGCGCGAGCGTCCTCTCTCCACCGAACGTCCCGGTTCTCGCCGTCGACTTCTACGTCGGCGAAGAGTGGATCGGGAGCGATCGGGAGGCGCCCTGGAGCGCGAGCTTCGATGCCGCCGACTTCCCGGAGGCGAAGTACGCCCGTGCGGTCGCCCGCGCAGCCGGGGCGCTCGAAGCGAACGACGTCTGGTTCTGGGGCGAGACCCCGCACGAGACGGTCGAGGTGATCGTCAAGCACATCCCGATGTCGATCTTCGGCGACCGGACCGCCACGCTGCGCGCCGAGCAGCTCACCCTGTACGACTCCGGAGCTCCGCGGGAGATCGAGGCTCTGGTCCCCGCGACCGACCAGCCGCTCAACGTGATCATGCTCGTCGACTCGTCCGAGAGCATGCTCGAGGAGCTCCCCATCCTCCAGCGCGCCGCCCGCGAGTTCGCCCACTCCACGATCCGCGAGAACGACCGGATCGCCGTCGTCGCCTTCCACCAGCGCGTCTTCTGGCTCACCGGATTCACCTCCGACCTCGCGCAGGTCGATCGCGCCGTCGAGCGCCTCCAGCCCCGAGGCCAGACCCACCTCTACGACGCCGTCATCTCGATGCTCTACGAGCTCCAGAAGATGCCCGGTCGCAAGGCCCTCGTCGTCCTCACCGACGGCATGAACCTGGGAGGGGAGTTCGAGCTCGACCACCTGATCCACTACGCCCGCTATGCCGGCGTCCCGATCTACCCCATCGTGAAGAACCGCTGGCTCTCGCGCCTCATGCGCTTCGGCATCGG
>DATKCD010000080.1:0-42913 GCA_035544735.1 Thermoanaerobaculia bacterium | reverse complement strand
TCGAAGACCCGCCGGGTCATCGCCTCGAAGTCCCCCGCGACCATCTCGCCGGTCGCCGGGTCGAGAGGGATCTGGCCCGAGGTGTAGATCACGTTGCCGGCGCGGACCGCCTGAGAGTAGGGGCCGATCGCCTTCGGGGCTCCGTCGGTGGCGAGAAACTTCATCGAATCCTCCGTTCGAGCGGTTCGCGGTGCCGCCGGACGGCAATCCCGCGTCAGAGACGCTTTGTTATAATTCAGCGGAGTCCGCATTTCCAATCAGATCTCCGTGAGGGGCATCGCCGAGCGAGCCCCGCCGCGCCGGGTGCAGAAGCGATCGTCCCGGCCTCCCCACGAAAGGATCTGGTCGCGTGAAGGAGCCACTGTGAGCCCTGACTACCCCGGGAACCCCGCCCTGCCGCCCGAAGTGCGGCAGCGGGTTCTCGCCACGTTCCGGCAGACGCTCGAGCTGTACGACCAGGCGTTGCTCGACGACGTCGTCGTCGGATGCGATTTTCTCCTGAAGATGGACCCGCTGTTCACGCCGGCGAAGAAGCTGCTGGAGAAGGCGAGGAACCCGGCGGCGCCGGTCGACCTGAAGGGGCTGATGGCGATCGCCAAAGGCGGCGAACGGGCGGCGGCTGCGCCGGCTGCGGGGGCTGTGCCGACGCCGGCCGCCGGCGGGGCCGATCTGACCGAGGCGCGGGCGGCGCTGGAGTCGGGTGAGTACCAGCTTGCGGTGGACCTGACAGAGACGATTCTCCGGACCGACATGATGAACGAAGAGGCGCAGCGGATCTCCGAGCAGGCGCGCGATCGGATCGAGGCGGACCCGTTCATCCAGCAGTTCGCCGCGACGGCGCGCCAGCAGATGGCGAACGGCGATCTTGCCTCCGCGCGGACCAGCTTCGAAAAGGCGAAGGCGCTCGACCCGAGACATCCCGCCCTCGTCGAGCTCGAGCGCGATCTCGACAACCCGCCGCCCGCCGCTCCCGCCTTCGATCCCCTCTCGGCGTTCGGCGTCTCGAGCGCCGGCTCGGAAGGCTCCGGCAGGGGGGGATTCGACTTCGACTCGTTCACCCCCGAGCCGAGCGAGAGCGAGCCGGCGCCGCCGCGCATCGAGCCGGCGTCCGGCGACGTGTTCGTGGTCGACTCCGGTTCGCCGCAGCCGCCCGAGGGCGCCTCGCGCGCCGGCGCGCCGGCGAGCGAGTTCGGCTTCACCTTCGAAGAGGACACGGCCGCGCCGCCGACCGCCGCCGGCCAGCCTCAGCGCGCCGAGCAGGGATCCGCCGGATCGACCCCGCGGGAGGCGGCGGAGGCGGTCTCCGGCGACCCGTTCGACTTTTCGACGGCTTCGGTCGACGTCTCGCAGGAGGACCAGGCGAAGATCGACGGTTACCTCCGGCAGGGGGACCAGGCGTACGGGAAGATGGAGGTGCAGAAGGCGATCGATCTCTGGTCGCGGATCTTCCTGATCGACGTGACGAACGAGCCGGCGTCGGATCGGATCGAGAAGGCGCGGGCAAAGAAGATGGAGATGGACCGGCAGGTCGACGAGCTGGCGACCGAGGCGGTCGGCGCGATGCAGCAGAACGATGCGGCGACGGCGCGACGTCTCTACGAGAAGATCCTGGCGATCGATCCGACCAACGAATCGGCCGTGGAACGGCTCGCCGAGCTCGCGGCCTCCCCCGCCTCCCCCTCCTCCCCCGCCACACCGCGCCCCGCCCGCCCCACGCCCCCAGCCGCTCACCCGTTCGACGAGCCGCTGTTCGGCGAGCAGAGCGCCGCCTCCTTCCGCGAAGAGGTCCTGGTGCCGCCGCCCGGCGCCCGCGAGACCGCTCTCGACGACGAGGCGTTCGATTCCCCCGCCGCCCGCTCGAGGCCCGCCGCGGAGCGACCCGCCGCGGCCCGTTCCCGGACCCCCCTGTTCGCCGCGATCGGTCTGGTCGTTCTTCTCGGCATCGGGTTCGGGGCGTGGAAGCTCTTCTTCTCCGGCGGTCCCGAGCCGGTGCAGCCGGTCGACAACACCCTCTCGCGCGCGCAGACCCTCGCGGGCCAGGGGGAGCTCGACCAGGCCATCGGCGTTCTGCTCGCCATTCCTCCCACCCATCCCGATCACGACGACGCCATGACCCTGGTCGCGGAGTTGCGCGCGCGGAAGGCTCAGGCCGCCGGACGCATCGAGGGCCGCCCCTCGCCCGAGGTCTTCAGCGAACGGGTCGAGCAGGGACGAGCAGCCTTCGCGGCGCGGGACTACGTCGGCGCCAAGGCGGCGTTCGAGGAAGCCGCCACCCTTCAGACGCTCCCCCCCGACGTCCGGGCGATGTACGACCAGTCGATGCGGCAGGTCAGCCGCCTCGCGACGGCGGAGAACCTTCTCAAGAGCGGCAACTACCACGAGGCGATCGCCGCTGCGCAGGCGATCCTTCGCGACGATCCCGAGAACGCGAACGCCATCGACCTCGTCGCCCGCGGCCACTTCAACCTCGGCGTCGCCGCCCTGCAGGCCGAGCGGCTCCAGGACGCGACGGTCCAGTTCGACCGCGTCCTCGAGATCCGCCCCGACGACGAGATCGCCCGCCGCGCCCGCGAGCTCTCCATTCGTTACGAAGGGCGCCCGAAGGACCTTCTCTACCGGATTTTCGTAAAATACCTCCAGGCGCGCTGACGCGCGTGCGGGCCGGGAGGGGACGATGCCACGATTCGACGAGATCGAACTGATCGGCGAGGGGCCGCCGCCGCCTCGTCCCGAGCCGGCTCCCGCGACGCATCTTCCGCCCGGGCGCCAGCCGCCGCGTCCCGCTCCCCTTCTCCGCCGCATCCTCGCCTTCCTGACCGACCTGTCGCTCTTCGTCGCCCTCGCACTCGCCCTCAGCCCGATCCTCCCGCAGCACGCGACTCCGCTCGAAACGATCCGCGGCGCGTGGATCCCCGTCGGCGCCTTGCTCGCCTTCCTCGTCCTTCTGTCCTTCTTCTACTTCGTCGGAAGCTGGTCGATCTGGGGTCGATCGATCGGAGGGACGATCTTCGAGACGCGCATCGTCGCGGAAGGGGGAAGCGCCATCACCCCGGCGGCCGCCTCGCGTCGCTGGGCTGCGACACTGCTCTCGATGCTGACGGCGGGCGCCGGCTTCGTGCCGGCTCTTCTTCCGGGACATCGCTCGCTCGCCGACCGGATGTCGGCGAGCGTCACGATCGCCGGATGAGCGTCCCCGGGAGGTGGCGGGCAACCTGACTGGTGGCCGCCACGGCCGAAGCACGCCGAGCTTCCCTCATCCCGCCGGAAACCAGTGGTAGAGCATCAGGTAGACGACCACGCCGGTGGCCGACACGTACATCCAGATCGGCCAGGTCCATCGGGCGATGGCGCGGTGCTTCGGCACGTTCATGCGAAGACCGCGGACCACGGTGACGATGGCGAGCGGGAGCACGAGCGTGGCGAGGATCGTGTGGGAGATCAGGATCGAGAAGTAGACCGGACGGATCCAGCCTGTCCCTGTGAAGCGGGTGGCGCCGGCATGCGCGTGATAGACGAGATAGCTGACGAGAAAGAGAGCCGAGACCGCGCACGCGGCGAGCATGAACCGGCGATGTGTCTCGATTCTCTTCCGGCGAATGTTGACGAACCCGAGGACGAGCAGAACGCCCGCCGTGGCGTTGAGGCACGCGTTCACCGTCGGAAGCGCGCGGATCCACTCCGCCATCCCGCTCATCCTCCGAGCAGCGCCTTCGCGTCGGCGACGAGCTGTTTCATCGCGTCGCCGTCCAGGCTGTCGTAGTACCCGCGCACGTCACCGCGGCGGTCGACCAGGACGAATCTCGTGCTGTGGAGAAGCGGCTCGAGTCCCTCCATGGGATCGCCCGCAGCCAGCTTGAAGCCATCCACCGAGAGGCCGATGACCGCATCCCGGTCGCCGGTCAGGAAGCTCCACCGCGGGTCGTTGCGGTGCTCGGCGGCGTATTGGGCGAGCACCTGTGGCGTGTCGTATTCGGGATCGACCGTGATCGACACGAACCGGATCGGCGCGTCCGGCGGAAACTCTCGGGTGAGCCTCTGCATGGCGCGGGTCATCATCGGGCAGGTCGCGCCGCATCGCGTGAAGATGAAATCGTAGATCGCGACGTTCCCCCTCATCGAGTCGAGCGCGACCGGCTCTCCCCGCTCGCCGACCAGCGTCACCGCCGGGACGGGGTATAGCACCGGGAGCTCGGGCGGGCGGCCGCACGAGAGCGCGACGACGAAGAGGGCTGCTGCGAAGGCCCGGCGAGCCCGCCTCGCCCGCTGTCCGGAGCTCTTCACGACGAGACCAGGAAGGCCATCACGGCGACGAGATAGAGGTTCGACCCGAGAAACAGGGCTCGCGCCGACTGCATGGAGAGATTGCGGGCGAAGCTCCATGCGGCGGCGGCGAGCAGCGAGCCGCAGACGATCGCGGCGGCGAGGTACGCCACCCCGGCGGCGCCGAGCCAGACCGGCAGCAGGCTCGCCGCGAGCAGGGCGACGCTCCAGCCGAACGCCTGGCGTCCGACGGCGGCCCCCGACCCCTCGCTCACCGACAGCATCCGGAAACCTCCGCGCGCGTAATCGTCCCGATAGATCCACGAGAGCGCCAGAAAGTGAGGAAGCTGCCACGCGAACAGGAGCGCGAACAGCGAGAGCGAAGTCGCATCGACGGCGCCGGTCGCGGCGGCGTATCCGATCATCGGTGGAACCGCGCCCGGGACGGCTCCGACGAGCGTGCACCAGGTGGTCCGCGTCTTGAGCGGGGTGTAGACGAACAGATAGCTCGTGAGAGTCGCGAAGGCGAGCGCGGCCGCGAGCGCCCCGGCCGCCGCCGCGAGCCAGACCGTCCCGGCGACCGAGATCGCGACCGCGAACGCGAGCGCGTGCCGGCTTCCGAGACGCCCCGCCGGAAGCGGGCGCGTTCGCGTTCGCGCCATCCGGGAGTCGAGATCGCGCTCCCACCACTGATTCAGCGCGTTGGTCCCTCCCGCCACCAGCGCGGTCCCGGCCAGCAGGTTGACCAGCAGAAGCAGCTCGACCCGCTCCGCCCCGACCCAATATCCGGCCGCGGTCGTCACCAGCACCATCAGAACGATGCGCCCCTTCGACAGCTCGAGGTAGTCGCGGAGCCGCGCCGATCCGCGCGCCGGAAGCGCCGTGGCGGCGACCCCGCTCACGCCGTCACCTCTCTCACCCGCGCCGCGCTTTCGCGCGCCCGCACCCCGGCCGACGATTCCGGCGGAGAGGGCCAGCACCAGCGTCACGGCGAGCGTTCCGGCGCCCGTCACCACGTGCAGGCTCGCGATCACTTCGTTCCGTCCGCTCCAGACGGTCAGAGCGCCGAGAGCCACCTGCACCGCGAGCATCGCCGCCAGGGTCCACCAGAAGGCGCGGAGCGTCCGTTCGCCCTCGCGCACGATCTTCACCCCCGCGATCGCGGCGACCGCGACCACGCCGAGAGCTCCGAGGCGGTGGAGAAAGTTCGAGATCACGGCGACCGAGTCGAGCGGCGGAATGAGGCGCCCGAACGCGAGAGGAAAGTCGGGAATGGCGAGTCCGGCGCCGAGGTGGCGCATCCAGGCGCCGAGGAGCATCTGGACGAAGACGGCGGCGACCAGGGCCCGAGTCAAAAGGCGGAGATCGCCGCTCGTGGCGCGCCGCTCCCGCAGCGAAGGGTAGAGCTTCGAGGTGAAGAACGCGATCGCGACGTTCAGGCAGAGGAAGATCTGGGCGAGCCCTGCGTGCGCGATCGAGACGGGCTTCGGAAGGAACATCAGCACCGTGATCCCGCCGAGGATTCCCTGGACCACGACCGCGGCGAAGGAAGTCCAGCCGAGTCTGCGGACCCACCCCCTCGGCTCGCGCATCTGCAGCCAGATGGCCTGGATCAGAGTCAGAAGGCCGACCGCCGCCGCGATCATCCGATGACCGTGCTCGTAGAAAATGCCGCCGACCATCGGCGGCATCAGCATTCCGTACGAGAGCGGCCAGTCGGGCACGGCCAGCCCCGAGCCGGTCGAGGTGACCATCGCTCCGGCGAAGATCAGGAAGAGCGTGGAGGCGGCGACGAGCTTCGTGTAGAGCCGCAGCCAGCGGCCCGTCGGTTCGGTCGAGGGATTCATGTCGGTCTTACATCGCCGGCTGGGCAGCCGGAGCATTCGACGCCAGCCATGCCTGGAACTGATCCGGCGTGTGCACGGTCAGGAAGCCGCGCATGCGGTAGTGTCCCAGACCGCAGAGCTGCGCGCAAGCGATTTCCCACTGCTCCTCGCCGCTCGTCAGGACGGGCGTGAAATAGACCGGAATCTCCATCCCGGGGATCGCGTCCTGTTTGACGCGCATGGTCGGAATCCCGAAGCTGTGGATCACGTCCTTGGAGGTGAGCCGCACCACGACCGGCCGGTCGACCTCGAGGTGGAGCTGATTGATCGAGACGATGTCGTCCTGGGCGCGGCGGTCGCTCGCGTCGAGACCGATCGGGTTGGTCGGGGTCACCATCGCCGGATCCGTCCTCCCGAACACGCCGTCCGCTCCCGGATAGTGGGCGTTCCACGCGAACTGCTCCGCGACCATGCGAACCTCGAGCGGATTCGCCGTCGGTGGAGGAGGGGTGATCCATCGCGACCATGCCGGGATCGAGAAGCCGATCAGAAGCACGGCTTCCACCACGACCACTCCGGCCTCCGAGTACGTCGACAGTCGCGATTTCACGCCGCCGTAGTCCGCCTTCGGGCTTCGGCTCGCGCGGAAGCGGTAGAGCACGAAGGCGAAGTACAGCGCCCACCCGACGAACAGGATCAGCATCACCCAGTGAACGAGCGCGTTGATCATGTCGAGATGCGGTCCGTGCTCCGCGGCGTTCACCGGCATGTAGCGTCCGAGAAATTCGGTCATCCCGTTACCTCGATGTGATGAGCGTCGAGCAGCGTGGCGAGCGACGAGCGGCGAGTCATCGTCCCCCCTCGATGAGGCGGAACGACTCCTTCCGTGCCTGGATCTGCCTGGCACGCTTGCGGAAATTCCAGAACAGAGCGACGAACCCGACCTGGACCACCCCGATGATTCCGAGCAGGAACAGGATGCCGTTGTTCATCCCTTCGGTCATCGGCGAGTCGGCGTCGCCGTAGCAGACTCCGCACGCCATCGCCGAGCCGGCCGGCGCGAGAACGCCGATCGCCAGAACGATCGCGATCGCCATTCCCCGAGTACGTGAATCGCCGGTCATTTCAATCACCCATCATTGATCGTCGAACAGTTTGGCCCGGACGCGCACGCCGTACAGGATCAGCGTGACGCCGAGAATGAAGAAGACGATGCCGAACGCGAGCCAGCCCAGACCTCCCTCGATCATGTAGAACCGCACCGCCCACAGGCCGACGCCCATCGACAGAAGGACCGACGCGGCCACGAAGATCATGTGAAAGATCCGAAGGGACACCGTTCAGTGCTCCCCCTCCGGGACGGTCACTTCGTCCCGCTGCACCGTGCCGAACCCGTCCTTTTCCACGTGCGGAATCCAGAGGAGCATGCCGAAGAAGACGACGGTGAAGGCCAGGATCGTGTAGATCAGCTTCTTCTCGCTGAGCAGATGCATGAAGTAGCCGGCGACGAGGAATCCCTTCACCCCGGCGATGAACAGGGCGAGACCGATCGCCCGCCACCCGCTCAGGTGAAGATAACTGACGGCGACGGTGATGATCGTCAGAGCGGCCAGCGCCACGAAGACGGTGACGTACACCCTCGTCTCTTTCCGGATCTGCTCGGGAGAATCTCCGCTCATGCCTCGCTCCTCAGAGAAGATACAGCGTCGGGAAGAGAAAGATCCAGACGAGGTCGACGAAGTGCCAGTAGAGGCCGGTGGTCTCGACCCGGTTGATGTAGCGCTGTCGCTCGTGGAGCCACATCTTCGCCCCCGGCCAGATCAGCCAGGCGAACACGAGCATCCCGCCGACCACGTGCAGCCCGTGCAGGCCGGTCAGCGTGTAGTAGGTCGCGAAGAAGTTGTTGGTCCGCGGAAACTGGCCGTGGCTGAACTTCGTGCCGTACTCGATCGCCTTGATGATCATGAAAATCCCGCCGCAGCCGAGGGTGGCGATCAGATAGAGCTTTCCCTTCGCGAAATCGCCGAGGCGCAGGCTCGCCCAGGCGAGCACCACGGTCACCGAGGAGGCGATTAGCACGAACGTGTTGAGCGTCGCCAGCGGGATGTTGAGGATCTCGTACCCGTGCGGCCACGACGCGGCGCCCGTACGCAGCATCACCAGCGCAGAGAACAGAGATCCGAACAGCATCACTTCGGACGCGAGGAACAGCCAGATCCCGAGCTTCCCGTTGTACAGGCCGGTGTCGGGTCTCTCGTGGACGGTGTAGGGGATTTCCATTTCCATGACCGTTCCTCCTCAGGCGGGCTGCGCGGCAGGCTCCGGCTCGAGCTCGCGCGGGGACGGGCCGGGGTCGGGAGCGTGCTGCGGAAGGAAGCCCGCCTCGCTCCCCGGAGCGCTGTACTCGTACGGACCGCGATGGACGACCGGAATCTCGTGGAAGTTGCCGTGCCCGAGCGGGGGGGAGGGGGCCGCCGCCCACTCGAGCGTGGTCGCCTCCCACGGATTGCTTCCGACTTTCTTCCCCCACTTGATGCTCGTGAAGAGATTGATGATGAAGGGAATCTGCGCGGCGAGCAGGCAGAATGCCGAGATCGACATGAAGCGGTTCGTCTGGAACGCCGGGTTCGCGTGCGCGTACTGCATCCCGCCGTCCCACAGGCGCCGCGAGATCCCCGCCAGCCCCTGGATGAACATCGGAAAGAACACTCCGTTGATGAAGACCAGCGAGAGCCAGAAGTGGACCTTCCCCCACTTCTCGTTCATCTGCCGCCCGGTGATCTTCGGGAACCAGTAGTAGATCCCGGCGAACAGCGCGAAGATCGTCCCCGGTGCGACGACGTAATGGAAGTGTCCGATGACGTAATAAGTGTCGTGCAGGTGGATGTCGGCCGCCGCGAGGCCGAGAGGCAGCCCCGTCAACCCCCCGATGCCGAACATCGGGAGGAACGCGAGGGCGAACAGCATCGGCGTGTTGAAGCGGATCGATCCCCCCCAGAGCGACAGAAAGAGCGCCGTCAGGATGATGACCGAGGGGATCGAGATGATCATCGTCGTCGTCTGGAAGAAGGCGCTGATCGAGGTCGCCATCCCCGTCAGGAACATGTGGTGCGCCCACACGACGAACGACATGAAGCCGATGAACACCACGGCGAACACCAGGGAGCGGTACCCCCAGAGCGGCTTGCGCGTGTTGTTCGCGATCACCTCGCCGATGATGCCGAGCGCCGGCAGGATCAGCACGTAGACTTCGGGGTGCGCCAGAAACCAGAACAGGTGCTGCCAGAGAAGCGGGTTGCCGGCCCCGGCGTACGCCTGGACCTCGCCGCTGACGACCAGCCCGCTCGGCATGAAGAAGCTCGTCCCCGCCACCCGGTCCATGAGCTGGAAGATCGCCGCCGCCTGCAGCGCCGGAAACGCCAGCAGCAGCAGGAACGAGGTCACGAGCTGCGTCCAGACGAAGAAGGGGAACCTCATGAACGTCAGTCCCTTCGCCCGGAGCTGCACGATCGTCACGATGAAGTTGACGCTCCCCAGCAGCGACGAGGTAATCAGAAAGATCATCCCGAGCAGCCAGAACGTCTGCCCGTGCTCGGCGATGACCGAGAGCGGCGGATACGACGTCCAGCCCGAATTGGCCGCACCTCCCGGCGCCGCGAAGCTGGCGAGCATGATCACCCCGCCCACGAAGTAGGCCCAGTAGCTCGCCATGTTCAGCTTCGGGAACGCCATGTCGGGAGCCCCGATCTGCAGCGGAACGAAGTAGTTCCCGAATGCCCCCACCGCGAGCGGCACGATCGCCAGAAACACCATGATCGTCCCGTGCATCGCCCCGAGCGAGTTGTAGAACTCCGGAGCGATGATCCCGGAAGGCGCCGCCGTCTCCCCGAGAAGCCCCGCCACCGCGCCCGGTAGCGCCCGCATCGGCCAGCCGAGCTGCCACCGCATCAGCAGCATCAGCAGAAATCCGAACAGCAGGAACGAGAGCGCCGTCAGCCCGTACTGGAGCCCGATCATCTTGTGATCGGTCGAGAACACGTAGTGCCGCCAGAAGCTCTGATGCGGGCCGTGCGCCCGCTCCTCCGCCTCCTGTGCCCGCATCGCCTCCCGGAGCGCCTTCTCCGCCTCCTTCGGGCTCAACCAGGTCTTCCCGACCCGGATCTGCCGTTGCACCGCCATAGGTTTCGCCCTTCCTGTCGTTTCGCGTCCCGGCCTCGTGCCCCGGGACTACGGCTCTCTGCGCGCCGTGCGGCGCGGTGATGATCGTGGTTCTCGCCTCAGGATGCGTCGAAGGTGAAGCTCACTTCCTTCTGCTCGTTCGGTCCGACGGTGAGCTGCTGGGTCTGCGTTCCGTACTTCTCGTGCCACGCCTCCAGCGTGTAAGTCCCCGGCGGGAGGTTCGCGATCCTGAACGCTCCCTGCGTATCCGAGGTCCCGAAGTAGGGATGCGGCAGCACGCCCATGTAGGAGTTCATCCAGTTGTGGACGTCGCACTTGATCCTGACCATCACCTCGGGCCTGTCGAAGACCTTTTCGGAGACCATCCCCTGCACCGGCTGGCCGATGTTGAACTCGCGGTTCACCTTCGGCAGCGCGTGAACGTTGTGGAGCGTCGGATCGCTGTTGCGGATCTGGATGGTCTGACCGACCTGGACGCCGCTGACGTGCGGGATGTACTGGCATCCCTTCTGGTCGAGCAGGGCCGGCGCCGTCGGACGGGGGGCGGCTCCGGCATAGTCCTTGACGTAGACGAACACGTTCGCGAGCTCCCCTCCCGGACCGGCGACCACTTCCTCCGACCGGACCGGGGTCTGGTGCACCGCGTGGCAGGCCGGATCGGCCGCCATCTGAATCGCAGGGGCGGGCGGCGGAGTGCCGTTCAGACGGACCGCCCCGATCACCGTCGCGGCGTCGGCCACGGCCGGCGCGGCCTGAGCCGGGGCGCCGGTGTCGCTCGCGGCCCTCGCCTGTCCGTCCTCGTCTTCATAGGTATAGGCCGCCGTCTCACCCCCTCCTCCGCAGGCCAGCATGGCCGGCAGCGCCGGAATCAGCAGCAGCGTGGCAATTCGTTTCCAGATCATCTCGAGACTCCTCATGGGCTGGTCGCCTCGGCGACCGTCGTCGGATTCGATCTCATTGTCCGGCGGATCGGGCCTCCGGTCCACCGATGGACGTGCTCTGGAGCGCCGGTTGGGGGCGCGGGGGCTCCGTAAGGAATGGCGGCGGCTCTCCCGTCGAGGGGAGAGCCTGGCGCATGGTCGTCATTCCGATGCTCCAGATGTAATTGCGCAGGTGACGGCTGACCCGCGGGGCGTCGGCCATGACCTGCATCATCTCCTCCTCGCTCCCGAAGTGTCCGAGCAGACGCTGGCGATGCGAGCCGAACTGCGGCGAGCCGAGCGCCAGGGTCAGCGGCGATGTGTACTCCCCCGTCTCGGCGTCGCGCGGGAAGTTCGTCGGCATCCGGGTGCCGGGGACGATTTCGTTCGGGCGGAGGATCCACTCGGGAATCCACTCGTGGCGCAGCCGCACGCGCGAGTACTGCAGGTTCGGCGCGAGCGAGGCGAGGTCGGTCGTCGTCGGGATGTCCGAGCCCGACCCTGGATGGCACTGCGCGCAGCGCAGCATGTCGAAGACGACCCCGCCGACCGCGACGCTCTCCGGGTGCGGCTCGATCCCCGCGTCGGTGGCGAAGGTCGGCACTCCGCCGTCCGCCGCGAAATACCGGACGATCCGGTCCGCCTCGGAGTCGGTGAAGTGGAACGTCGGCATGCGCGCCGACAACCAGGGCCGCATCGTCATCACCGTCGGATCCTTCAAAAAGTTGAACAGCCAGTCGCTCTGGACGCGCGCTCCTTCCGGGCCCAGGTCGGGCGGGAGCATCGCCGGATCCTCGAGCGTCGCTTCGATGGCCTGCCCGCTTCCCTCCACGACGTGGCACGCGCGGCAGTTGTTCTGCGAGACGAGCTTGAGCCCCTCCTCGCGGAGCCGATCGGACGACGATCGCGCCGCGATCCGCGCCTCCGCCACGCGGTCCTTCGTCATTCCGATCACGACCGCGGTCAGCGCTTCCGCCTCGGCTTCCGTGAAGTGGAAGTTGGGCATCTTCAGCTTGTCCTGATAGGTCTTCTCCCGTTCGTCGTCCCACACGCGCGGCGCCCGCAGCTTGGTGTAGACCCACGACGGGACGGTATGGAGGACGTGCTCCTCCTTCCCGTCGTGCGCCTCGTAGTCGTGCACGAATCCGAAGTCGAAAAGGTGGATGTGCTTGGAGCCTTCGGTCGTGAGCTCGGTCCCGATCGGCTTGGCGTCCTCGAAGCCTTCGATGTCGTGACAGCCGAAGCAGCCGTACTTCTCGATCGATCTCTGGCCGAGCAGCAGGAGCTGCTCGCGCAGCGGCATCGCGTCGAGCCGGGCATCGGCCTCGCGCTCGGTCATCGACGTGATCAGGTAGGTCCGCGTCAGCTCGCGCACGGCCCCCCGGTCGGGCGGCGGCACCGCGGCGCCGGTGAACTCCGGCTTGCGGAGCGTCATCAGCCATGCCGTGATGTCGGCCGCCTCCGCGTCGGTCAGGCGCAGATCGGGCATCGGCGCGGCGGCGTAGTAGTTCTGCGGGTTCTTGAGCCAGTGGTAGACCCAGGCGGGGTCGCTCTTGGTCCCGGTGCCGACCAGGTTGAAGCCGTAGTTCCGCTCGAGCGGGAAGTCGTCGCGTCGCGCCGTTCGGACCCCCGACTCCGGATCCTCCACGGTCTCCTGCGCCACGTGACATCCGAGACAGCCGACCTGTTCGACCAGCGCGGCTCCGCGCTCCGGATCGCCCGGCGGTCCGTCCGGCCAGACTCGCCGCGACGAGCTCTCGAACAGATACGACACGATCGCGTGGATCTCCGCATTCTGCCGCCCGAGGTTCGCCGCCCGCTCGTCGGCCGGGATGCCCGGTCCGGTCACGTTCCTCTGATAGAAGAACGAAGGCATCCGCGTGGTCGCGCGGAAGGCCCGCGGGTCCGCCAGCCATCGGATCGCCCACTCCGGAGTCGTCTTCTCCGCGATGGCCCGCAGATCGGGTCCCGGCTTTCTCAGATCCTGGAAGCGCCAGGCGGCGATCTTGTGACAGCCGAAGCAGCCGTAGAGCTCGACCATCTGCGTGCCGAGGCTGATCTCCTCACCTGCCGGCACGAAGGCCTGTCCGGAGTGGCACTTCACGCACGCCGCCTCGAAGTACTGGCGCGGAAACATCGGCGTCTCGAGGAACTGCTGCGGCTTCCAGCCGTACTTCTCCCTCCAGGCGTGCTCCTGGTCGGCCGAGGAGGGGGTGTGACCGGCGCGCGCGAAGTCGGTGGCGCGGTCGAGCCCGCGGTGGCAGACGGTGCATCCGTACTCGAGCAGCGGGTGCGGTGAGGCCGATCCGACGAACACGTCGAGACGCGGATGGGTGCGGTAGGGATTGTTCAGATTTCGGTTCGCGCTCGCGGTCTCCCGGAGCTGCTCGAGACGCGCGCGCACGTCGGCGATCTGCCCGGATGGGATCTCGAAGTTCTCGAGGCGATTCTCGAGCTCGCCGGTGAGCCGCTCGGCCTCCTCCTTCGACTCCCATCCCGGGCGGTCGATCGCCTGATGGCAAGTCATGCAGCGGTCCACGCGCGGCATCCGGAGATAGTTCAGGTCGATGAACATGTCGCTCACGACGACCTGTTCGATCTTGAGCGTCGGCGCGACGAAGTCGAGGAGCGGTACCTTGTTGAGCAGGAGGAATTCGGGGGTCCAGGCGTCGACCAAGCGGAGCTGGGTCTCCAGCCTCTCGATGTCGGCGAGCATCCCCTTCCGGACCTGTTCGACCTCGGCGATCCGCGCGAGCAGCCCGTCGCGCCGTCCCATCGCCGCGTCGCGACTCGCCGTCACGTCCTCGAGGACGAGCTTGAGCCGTTCGACCTTGACGTTCTGCTCCCGGAACTCCCTCTGCCGCCCTTCCCAGCCGGAGCTCTTCTGCAGCGCCGCCACCTCGGCCTCGTAGCGGAGCGCGTCGAGGACCGCCTTCGCGAAGCGGAAGTCCTGATCGGCGCGGTAGTGCGTTCCTTCCCAGTCCCGCAGGTCGTCTTCGGTCCGGGCCAGCGCGACGCGCTCGCGCGCGATCTCCGCTTCGCTTTCCCGCATCCGCGCGTCGATCCGCCGCAGCTCCTCTTCGTCGGTCGCCTGCCGCGCCGCCTCCAGCTCCTCCTCGATCCGCTCCCCTTGCACCCGCAGAAACTCCTGCTGGAACCCCTTCCAGCCCCGGGTGTAGTCGTACAGCACCATCCCGCCGACCAGGGCCAGCAGTGCCAGACTCGACAACGCGAAGATCTTGTTCAGCGTCGAGATCCGGTAGTTGTGCGGTATCGGTTCCTGCGGCTTCACCGTCGCTCCACCACGCTCAGATGTTGAAGAAGAACTCCTGAATCGCCACGATGTACTTCAGATTGAACAGCCAGCGGAGGACCATCTTGATCGGGAGCGACAGCATCATCAGAAACAGGATCGCTCCGACGTAATAGCGCGCCGGCCCCATCTTCAGATAGAAGCGCCGGAACGGGCCGCGCGCCAGCAGCGGCGGAAGCGAGAAGTACGCCGCCACGATCGCCAACCCGAAGATCTCCCGCACCAGCCAGAACTTCGGCAGCGCCACCCCGAACAGCTTCACCCAGATCAGCTCCGACAGGTTCACGTTCACCAGCGGAACGAGCTTGTTCGGGTCCCAGAACTCGTACGGTCCGAAGAAGTTCCAGTTCGGACCTCGTAGAAACGTCCCCGTGATGATCAGGAACGACCAGAGGACGAGGAACCCGTAGAGAAAGAGGCCGATCTCCCACTTCCGCTCGCGGAACGAGTAGTAGCCGCTGCCCTTCGGATTCGTGTCGATGTAGGGAATCGCCATCAGGCCGATGATGATCATCGTCGGAAGGAACACGCCCGCGAGCCACGGATCGAAGTAGACGAGCATCTCCTGGAGTCCGAGGAAGTACCAGGGAGCCTTGGCGGGATTCGGCGAGGTCGTCGGGTTGGCGGCTTCCTCGAGCGGGGCCGGGAGCGCCAGCGACCAGACGATCATCAGGACCGTGAGCAGGATCATGCAGAGCAGCTCGGTGTAGACCAGGTCGGGCCAGGTGAACAGCTTCTCGTCCCCCTCGGACTTCTCCCACGGGATCCCGCCCGCTGCGATCTGCCTGTCGTTCAGGTATGCCTTCCGGAGCGCCACCCACGTGAAGATGCCGAGCAGGAAGATCATCGCCGCGATCGGCACGTTGTCCGGCTTCGCCGCGATGAGGAAGAAGTCGGGGTCGAGCATCGAGAAGGCGAACGCGACGCCGACCGTCCCGAGGATGATCAGCCCCACTTTCCCGTCCCACAGCCGCGGGCCGAGATGGGCGAGGATGAACATGGTCGCGAGATAGGCCACGCCGAGGACCATCAGCGGGAAGAAGAACAGCCCGGTCACGACGAACGCGATGCCGATCGTCAGAAAGGCGCGCCCGGCCCGCGAGCGGAGCGTCCCGTCCATCAGATTGAACCAGACGACGAACGCGAACAGAAACGACAGGTACAGAAACGAGAACGCAGCCCCGGAGAGGAGGTTGATCAGGTTCTTGATCGTTTCCATATCGCCTGCCGTTCGGTTTTCCCGGTTCCCTCACCACGTGACCCGCGGCCCTCAGAGCGGCCCCGAGATTCCGCCGTCCTTTCTGACGCGCCAGAAGTGAATCGCCATGAGGAACCCCGCGACGATCGGGATCGCCACGCAGTGGAGGACGTAGAAGCGGAGCAGTGTGGCCTCCCCGACGAAGCGGCCGCCGAGCAGGGCGAAGCGCGCATCGTCGCCGGCGTGCACCAGACGCACGTCTCCCAGGGTCAGAAGGCCCGCGAGCGGACCCTCGTTGCCGACGCCCGGGGTCGCGCGCGCCATGTTGGCGCCGACCGTGATCGCCCAGATCGCGAGCTGGTCCCACGGAAGCAGATACCCGGTGAACGAGAGCAGCAGCGTCAGCACGAGCAGGATCACGCCGATGTTCCAGTTGAACTCGCGGGGCGGCTTGTAGGAACCGGTCATGAAGACGCGGAACATGTGGAGCCAGACCGCGATGACCATCGCATGGGCGCCCCAGCGGTGCATCTCCCGCATGATCCCGAACGGCGCCTGCTCGCGCAGGTCGATGATGTCGGTGAAGGCGTACTCGATCGTCGGCCGGTAATAGAACATCAGCAGAAGTCCCGTGACCGTCTCGACGAGAAACAGGAAGAACGCCGTCCCGCCCATGCACCAGGTGTAGCTCATCCGGACGCCGGAGCGGCGCACCTTCACGGGATGGAGATGGAGGAAGACGTTCCCGAGGACCGCGAGAACGCGCTTTCGATTGGTGTCGGGGACGCCGACCCGGAAGATCGATTTCCAGATCTGTGAGTTGACGATGTCCTGCTGAACCTGGCGCAGCCTCTCCATCGACTCCCCCCGCTTCCGAGCTCTTCGGGCTCCCGGCTGCCGGCTCTCCGCTTTCGGCGCCGGGCATCAGAGGCCCGGAGAACCGACAGCGGAACGCTGCCAGCGGGAGCTGGCGTTGTTTCAGACGACGAGAAACGATTCAGGATCGGACCATTCGCCCCGCTCCTGAAGGAATTGTCTCGACTTGTCGACGACGACCTGCCCGTCAGCGGGATCGACGTAGATCCGCGCGCGCTCGAGCGGCCGCGGGGCCGGACCCTCGAAGTTCATTCCGCTCATGTAGAAGCCGCTCCCGTGGCAGGGGCACTTGAATTTGTTCTGGGACCCGAGCCAGTTCGGGGTGCAGCCGAGGTGCGTACAGACCGAGATCAGCGCGAACATCACTTTCTCGTCGCGGACGATCCAGACCCCGTACCGCTCCTTCCAGCGCTCGTCGACCTCGCCGGCAGCATACTCGGTCGGCAGCCCCGCCTTGAACGTCGCAACCGGTTCGAACAGCACGTTCGGGAAGAAGAACCGGCCGACGATGCTCGCCAGCCCGCCCAGGGCGCCCGCCAGCGCCACCCAGGCGAGCGTCACCCAGCCGAAGAACCCGCGGCGGGTGACGTCTCCCTGTTCCCGGATGTCGGATGCGGCGCTTCCCGCCAGTGGCGTTCGCGGCTGCACCCGGTATGGAGTCATTTCATTGGCCATCGAGGCAAACCGAGCCGGACGTCGACTGCCCGGGTAGTCTCCGACAACAATCATAGAGTGTCAAGCGTCACCACGCGGAGTGACGCATCACTCGGGTCGGCAGTTGACATCGCCATCCCGACGACCCAACATCACGCGCAATGAGTGAGCCCCAGCCCGACGTGCCGCGCGATTCGGCGCGCGCGGTCCTGCTCCAGTTCGTCGTCTTCCCCCTCCTGGTCGTCGCCGTCGGCGTGTTCGTCTTCCTCTTGTTCGGCGCCCTCGCAACCGAGCGCGACGACATCGACGATCACCTGGCGGCGATCCGGTCGGGAAGCTCGCATCGACGCTGGCAGGCGGCCTATCAGCTCGCCATGGCGATCCAGCGCGGCGAAGCGGTCGACGATCCGGAGGTGGCGACGCGCGTCCTCGAGCTCTATCGCGAGGCCGACGACGACGATCCTCGCGTCCGCCGCTACCTGGCCATGGTGCTCGGCCGCCTCGGCGATCCCCGCGCCATCCCGCTCCTGCTCGAAAGCCTCGAGGCCGGCGACCTCGAGACCCGCATCTACGCCATCCTCGCTCTGGCCGAGATCGGCGACCCCGCCGCCGCCGATCCCATCGCCGCCGCGCTCGCCAGCTCCGACGACCCCGACCTCCGCAAGGCCGCCGCCTACGCTCTCGGAAGGCTCGGCTCGCGAGCTCACCTCCCCCAGCTCCGCGCCGCCCTCCGCGACCCCGTTCCCGACGTCCGGTTCAACGCCGCTCTCGCCCTCGCCGCCCTCGGCGATTCCTCCGGCATCGGCGTGCTCCGCCGCATGCTCGACCGCGACGAGCTGGCCCGCGTTCCCGGCATCCGCGAAGATCAGAAGGAGGCCATCCTCGTCCAGGCGATCCCCGCCTACGCGCTCCTCGCAGGCGAAGAGGCCCGCCCCCTCCTCGAATCGCTCGCCAGCTCCGATCCGAGCCTCAAGGTGCGCGCCGCCGCCACTGAGGCGCTGAACGGTCTCTGAGCGCGGCCGGGGATTCGGACGCACGTCCGGCCCATTTCCCCGTCGCCGGAGGCGACCGGAGGGAACGCCGGGTGGTGGCACGCGGGCCCGCGAAGCGGATTTCCCGGGCGGTATTCCGTGTTCTACAGTCCACTCGTGGTTTCGAAGTTCTATGCTACGGTGAGAGCCAGCGCCGAAAGGTGAGTGAATGCCGCATTACATTACGGATACGTGCATCGGCTGCGGAATCTGCGAGATCAAATGCCCCACGAACACGATCTGGGGGCAGTCGAAGGGGATGTACTACATCCATCCCGAGCGGTGCATCGACTGCTCGGTGTGCGGCATCTACTGCCCGGTCGACGCGATCCAGAACCAGCACGGCGACCTCATCCCGAGAATCAAGCCGAAGGACATTCCGAAGGCGAAGGTGATCAACGAGCTCTGCACGGGATGCGAGTTCTGCGTCGACATCTGCCCGTTCGAGTGCATCGCCATGGTCGCCGCGAACGACGAAACGGTGGCCAACCACTACAAGGTCGCGCTGGTCGACGAGCGAAGGTGCGTGGCCTGCCGTCTCTGCGAGTCGGTCTGCGACAAGGACGCGATCGTCGTCCCCGACGCCCCGACCCAGCTCAAGGGGTACCTCCCCGACTGGGTCGTCGCCGACACCGGGCGGTAGAGCGGACCGAGCCCCGAAGGCGGTTATAATCCGCGCCCACCGATGGCCGGATCGCCCCTCCTGCTCAGCTTCATCGTCGTGATCGTCGGCTACGGAGCGGCGCTGATTCCCCTGTTCTTCGACTGGACGCACCGCGCCGCCCACCGGTGGATCGCCTTCGGAGCGGGCACGATCCTCGGCGCCGCGTTCCTGCACATGATCCCGGAAGCGCTGAAGCTCGCGGGGCCGCGCGGGTTCGGGATGATCATCGCCGGCTTTCTCGCGCTCTACCTGCTCGAGCTCGCGACCTTCCGCCACCCGCACGAGGAGGAGGCCGGCGAGTTCTACGAGATCGGATTCCTCGCGTTCGTCGGATTGACCATTCACGACCTGGTCGACGGGATCGCTCTCGGCTCCGGACATCACGTGCCCGAGGCGGAGCCGGCCATCTTCGCGGCGCTAGCCCTGCACAAGATTCCGACCGCCTTCGCCGTCTCCCTTCTGCTGTTCCACGGGGGCTACTCGCGCAGGAGAGTCCTCGGCCTTCTCACGATCCTGCTCCTCGCGATCCCGGCGGGGGTTCTGGTCTCGGAATGGACCATCCGCGCCGCGGGCGCGCGGGCCGAATCGCTGATCGGCATGCTGATGAACTTCTCGGCCGGCACCTTCATCTACATCGGCGCCTACGAGCTGCTCCCGGAAATGCAGCGCAAATCGGAGAAGGGCTCAGGGATCGGTCTGTTCTTCCTCGCCGGGCTCGCGGCGATGTTCGTCCTCAAGTTCGTTCACCCCGTGTTCTGAGACGCGGGCGACCATCACTCCGCCGGAGACGGAGAGAGGCTCGACTCGGAAGCCACCGGCGAGCGCCTCGATTTCGCGGCCGGTCGCCGGCCCGATCCAGACGAACGGGGCGCGAGGGAGCTCCTCGCGGCGGATCCGGAGGGGCGGCTCGGCGAGCGGCTCGCGCGCCCATCCCGGATGGCTCGCCTGCTCCGGCGGAAACGCGACGACGAGAGGACTCCACCCGTCGTCGCGCTGTGAGACCACCTCCAGCCAGGCGTAACGACTCGCGACCACGGGAACCGACTCAGGAACCGTCCTCCGCACGAGCGCCGCCGCCGTCCGCCAGCCGTCGGGCTCGCGGCCGGCGGCGCTCCGGACCACCATCACGGAAGAGATCAGTCCGAGGCCGACCAGACTGGCCAGAAGCGCGGCCCGGATCAGGGGGCGGCGGATCGCTTCGAGCGAGAGGGCGAGCCAGATCGCGAACGGCGCCGCCAGCACCGACTCGAAGCGCATCGGGAAGTAGAGGCGTCCCGCGGAGGAAAGAACGATCGCCGCGACCACGGGCACGAGGACGACGACGCCCCAGCGCCGGGCGCGGCGCGATCGGAGGCCCGCCAGCACGACGACCGCCGTGAGGGCGAGCGCGATCCACTGCAGCCACGCCGGCGGAGGCTCGACGAACACCGGCGGGTAAGGAGCCGCGAGGGAGAGGCCCAGGAGCGGATCCCAGGACGACGCCGCTCCTCCCTCGGCCATCCATCCGATCGCTTCCCGCGGCTGCTCGGCGGCGAGGACGAATCCGGGGATGAATGCGAGGCCGGCCGACAGCGAGGCGGCGAGACCTTCGAGGGCCGGACGCCTGCCTCCGGCGCTCCAGGCGATCGCGAGGGGAATCGGAAAGAGGAGGACGCCGTAATAGTGCGACCAGGCGGCTGCGACGAACGAGAGCGAGCCGATCGCCAGCGCGCGACGGCTCCCTTCCTCGCACCAGCGGTCGAGGGCGATCGCGCCGAGCCCCGCGAACAGGGCGCAGAGGGCGTACGCGCGCGCTTCGACCGAGAAGTAGACGTGCGGCGGAAACACGGCGAGGATCATCGCGGCGATCCATCGCGCGTCCGCTCCGCTCTTCCAGCGGAACAGAGCCAGCAGCAGCCCTGCGGAAGCTGCGAGCGAGAGGGCACGTCCGGCCCCGACCGACCCGCCCCCTCCGGTGATCAGATGCAGCAGTGCGTAGTAGAGCGGGGGGCCCGAGTCGGAGCGCAGCGCTTCGAGCATCTCTCCCCACGGCTTGCGGGCGATCCAGGCCGTGAAGAGCTCGTCGAAGAACGGCTCGCGCGCGGCGAGCAGGAGCAGCCGGAGGCCGAAGAAGACGAGTGCGACGGCGAGCGCGGCGCCGATCGCCGCCGGCCGGCTGAGGGAGAGATCGGATCCTGCCGGCGGCTGCGTCATCGAGTCGGCGCGGGGCCGGGGTCCCGCGCGGGGTTCCGCTACACGGTGAGCAGATCGGAGATCGTCTTGATCAGGTGCGAGGACTGGATCGGTTTCGCGATGTAGGCGTTGGCGCCAAGAGCGAGGCCGCGCTCGCGATCTTCTTCGGCCCCCTCGGTCGTGATGATGATGATCGGAATCGCGCGCGTCTGCGTGTTCTGGCGGACGAGCGAGACCAGCTTCAGCCCGTCCATGACCGGCATGTTGATGTCGGTCAGGATCAGGTCGATCGTTTCGCCCGAGAGCTTCTTGAGGGCGTCGACCCCGTCCACCGCCTCGATGATCCGCGCATTCTTGAAGCGCTTCAGCGAGAACGAGATCAGCTGCCGCATCGTGGGCGAATCTTCAACTACGAGAAAGGTCGCGTTCTCCATTCTCAGCCGGTCCACCTTCTCACGACGTGGTCAGCAGATCGAGGAAGCTCTGAATCGTATTCAGCTTTCGCTCCGACTGCGAGTACAGCTTCGACGAGAAAATCGCCGTCGCCGCGTGCGCCGCCAGCAGCGAGAACAGCTCGTAATCGACCGCCGTGAACGCATGCTTCTGCTGCAACAGTCGATAGATGACCACGACCCCGATCACGTGCTCCTTGATCTTGAGCGGAACCGCCGCGATCGGCTTGTCCAGGCTCCGCCCGAGATGCTCCATGTCGTCTTCGCCCGCGAAGAACGGCTCGCCCGTCTCCGCCACGTTCCCGATCAGCCCTTCGCCCAACCGCGTGCTCAGCGAGGCCAGGCCCGGCATCTCCTCCGTCCCCTCCGAGGCCAGCACCTTCAGCTCGCTGGTCTTCTCGTCGATCGCCAGGATCCCGAAGCACGACGCTCCGATCAGATTGATCACGATCTCCTGGACGATCTGGACGACTTCCCGGAAATCGAGCGTCGAATGGAGCTGGTAGCTCGCCACGTAGAGGCTCGCCAGATTGTTGTTCTGCTCCTCGATCTCGACGTACCGGCTGGCGAAGTCCTTATTCTCCGCCTCCACCTGTTCGTAGCGGTCCCGGATCAGCCGGTTCTCCTCCGCCAGCGTGTCGATCTGCTCCCGCAGCTTCTCCAGCTCCTCCTGCAGAGCCGGCCCCATCGCCGGCGATGAGCCCTCCAGCGTCGCCAGCCGGTATCGGAGGCGCTGGTTCTCCCGCAGAAGCTCCTCGGTGAACTCTTTTCCCTTGTTGAACAGCTCGAGGAACTTCTCGGCGCGACGGTTGACGTCTTCACTCATGAAGTCGGGGATCGATCTTCCGGTCTGAAATGTAACATAGGTTCCGACGGCCCGCACCTTTCGGAGAGGAATCGGCGGCGAACCGAACCGCGCGCTCATTCGTCGTTCCGCTCGCCGGGCGCGCGCTCGCTCGATCCTTCCCGAGCCTCGCCGAGGCAGTGCCGGGCGATCGCATCCGCGATCTCCGGCAGCGGCAGCACCTCTCTCACGGCCCCGGTCCGAATCGCCTCGGCGGGCATCCCGTAGATGATCGCCGTCGAAGCGGCTTCGGCCAGCGTGATGCCTCCGCGCGAGGCGACCTGCCGGATCCCCGCGGCCCCGTCGTCCCCCATCCCGGTGAGGACGACCGCGACCAACTTCTCACCGCAGACCTCCGCGGCGCTCGAGAAGAGTTTGTTGACCGAGGGGGCGTACAGATCGGCCTCGCGACGCGGCTGCACGCGCGCCCGCAGCCCTCCCGAATCGCGCCGGAGCGTGGTCTGCATTCCTCCCGGCGCGATGTAGATCCCTCCCCGTCGCAGCGGCTCCCCATCCTCCGCCTCCTTCACGGCGAACCCGCCGAGGCGGTTCACGCGCTCGGCGAACAGGCGCGTGAAGACCGGCGGCATGTGCTGGGCGATCACGATCGGCGAGGGGAGCATCGGGAGCGACTGGACGAGCATCTGGAGCGCCGGAGGGCCGCCGGTCGAGGCCCCGATCACGACGCAGTCGATCGCGCCCGGAGCCGCGGGGGGGAGGGGGGCGGCGGGGACGGGAGCGGGCTCCTCGTCGCGGATCCGCTTGCGGACGTTGTCGAGGCGGACGTTGGCGCACTGCCGGACCTTGGAGATCAGATCGCTGCTGATCTCCTCGAGGCGGGGAGAGACGCGCCCGCCCGGCTTCCCGATGAAGTCGACCGCTCCGAGCTCGAGTGCCTTGAACACGTTCCGGTCGCTCGCGCGGGACGACACGACGATCACGGGCGTCGGCCTCGACGCCATCAGCCACCGGAGAAACGAGAACCCGTCCATGCCGGGCATCTCGAGGTCGAGCGTCACCACGTCGGGGCGGTGCCGGAGCACCTGCTTGATCCCGTCCTCCCCGTCGACCGCCGTCGCGACCACGCGGACGTCCCCCGCGGACTCGAGCATCCGGGTGATCGTCACGCGGTTGAACGCGGAATCATCGATGACGACAGCGAAAATCATTGCTCGATTGATGATTGATGATTGATGATTAAAGGCATTGATGATTGATGATTGATGATTGATGATTGATGATTGCCGAATGATGATTCTCGATTGCAGGTCGATCATCGGTGAACATGATCACTGATTGATCATTGATGATTGATCATTGATGAGTGCTCATTGATGAGTGATGATTGATGATTCGTAATCGATGATTTCGGATCGACGACCATCAATCACGTTCACCGACGATCTCTCCAACAACGACAACCATCCTTCAGCAATCATCAATCATCGATCATCAATCATCAATGCCTTTCGGCAATCATCAATCATCGATCATCAATCATCAATGACTCTAATCATCAATGCCTTTCAATCATCAATCATCGATCATCAATCATCAATGCTTTTTGATAGACCATGTCGTTTCTGAGGTGTTTGAGCTTGAACTGGGTGGAGAGGGAGATCAGCGACTCGGAGTGGCCGAGCAGGAGATAGCCCCCCTGGTGGAGGCGCTGGTAGAAGTTTCCGACGACGACCTTCTTCGAGGCGTCGTCGAAGTAGATGATGACGTTCCGGCAGAAGATGACGTCGACGCTGCCGACGAGGGAGACGCGGGAAGGGTCGTAGAGGTTGAGCCTGCCGAACTGGACGCGGTTGCGGATCGCGTCGTGGATGCGCCAGCTGTGGGCATCCTCCTGGCGGAAGTGCTTCTCGCGCACTTCCTCGGCGGTCGCGCGGAATGCGCTCTCGCGATAGATCCCTTTCCTCGCACGGGCGAGGACCTGCTGGTTGATGTCGGTCGCGAAGATCTCGAACGCCGCCCGCTCGTACCATCCACCATCGGTCAGCAGCATCGCGATCGTGTAGGCTTCCTCGCCCGAAGAGCACCCCGCCGACCAGATCCGCACCTTCCGCCCGGGCTTCCGGGCGAGAATGTCGGGGACGATCTCCTCGGTGAACGCAGCGAGCTGCGCCGGCTCCCGGAAGAAATACGTCTCGTTCGTCGTGACCAGATCGAAGATCCGGTCGTACTCCGCGTCCGAACGGGCGTCGTACTGCAGGAAGTAGAAGTACTTCTGGAATGAATCGAAGTTCAGCTCCCGCGCGCGCGGCGACAGGCGCTTCTGGAGCAGGTACTTCGAGTTGTCGGAGAACCAGAGCCCGCTCTTCCCGTAGATCGCGTCTCGCAACTGCCGGAACACGTCGTCCGGAAGATCGAGATGGTGATTGAACGAGAACGGGATCGAGCTCATCGTCCCCTCGACCCTTCCCGGACGGACGGTTCCCGCTCGATCCCCGCCGGCGGAACGCCGGCGGCGACAGGCCCGACCGCTCTCATCGGACACTCTCCCGCGGGCCCGGAGCCTCCTTCATGGCTCGGAGGATCGCGGCGATCACGATCTCCTGCCGGCTGTCCGCCGTCCGCCACGCCTGCTCGAGAAGATCGCGGAAGGTTTCCTTGTGACGGACCAGCAGATCGGAGATCTCGTCGAGGATGGCGCGGCGGTCGAGCGCGCGCATCAGAACCGGGAACGACTCGCGGCTGCCGATCCGGTCGAGGGCGACCACGCAGGCCTGCTGGACGTACGGATCGGGATCCTCCAGCAGCGCGCGGTGCAGCGCATCGAGCGCGCGCACGTCTCCCCGATGCCCGAGCGCCATCGCCCCCGCCCCACGCAGCCGCCAGTCGGGGTCCGACAGAGCCTGAATCAGCTCACCGAAAACCTCCGCGGAAGGGACCGACGCCATCGACAGCAGCGCCGCCTTCCGGATCTCGATGTCGCCGTCCCCGAGGCAGCGCCGCAGCACCGGGAGCACCTCCGGCCGCCCCGACTTCCCGAGCGCCTCGATGATCGCGATCCTGACCGGAGGCTGCTCGGAGTCGACCCGCCGCAGCAGCGCGTCGACCGCTTCCTGTTCACGGTACTCTCCCAGAGCCTGCGCCGCCGCGGTCCGGATCCATACGTCCTGGTCCTCGAGCGCGCTCACCAGAGGCCGGAGTCCCTTCTCCGCCCGCACCCTCACCAGCGACTCGATCGCCGCCACCCGGACGATCGTCGACTCGTCCGCCAGCGCCAGCACGAGCTGGTCCGCGAAGCGCGACTCGGCGAACTTCCCCATCAGCGAGATCGCCTTCTGCCGGATCACCTCGTCCCCGTCCTTCGATGCCAGCAGCAGCTCGTCCGGATATCCCTCCCCCTGCAGGTGCACCAGGATCGTGAGCGCGTTCAGCTTCTCCGGGATCGATTCCGACGCCAGCAGCCTCCGGAGCTTCGCGATCGTGTCGGCACGCGCTTCGGGAAAGGCGCTCACGAGCGCGGTGACCGCGTTGACGGCGCCCTGCTGGCAGCCGACGTCCGGGTCGTCGAGTCGTGCGAGAAGATAATCGATGGTTCCCGGATTCGGGGTCTGACCGAGGGCCTCGATGGCGAGGCGCCGGATCACGCCGCTCTCGTGGTCGAGGAACGCGATGATCGGAGCGATCGCCTCGTTTCCGCCGATCCCCTGGGCCAATCTCAGGAGCAGCGCCGTCGTCTCCTCGTCCTCGGAGAGGCGGAGCTTCTCGAGGACCGCCGCCGACGCGGGAGGACCGAAATCCATCAGCGACTGCGCGGCAGCCTCCGCGCTGTCGGGTTGCTCGAGGTACTCGAGCAGGACCGGCACGGCACGCGGATCGCCGGACCAGCCGAGAAACTTGAGGATGAAGTTCTTGACCTCGCGCCGGGGCGTGACGCCGAGATGGTCGATCAGCGGCGGGAGCTTCGACGGCGGGAACGATTCGCGGAACCGTCGCTGGATCAGATGCCTCTCGGCGGCCTCGACGACCTTCGGCTTGTCGGTCTCGGCGAGCCGGATCAGGGCACGGAGAGCCGTGAGGTTGAGCTTCTCGTCCTCTCCGATGACCTTGAGCAGGAAGTTCACCGTGCCGACGTCGCCGATCTTGCCGATCGCCTCGAGGACCGGCTTGCGCAGAGCCCTCTCGGAATAGAGCGGGAGGATGGCGGGGAGGGCGGCGCGGTCGCCGATCTCGCCGAGGGCCTCGATGAGGTGGAACCGGAGCCAGACGTCGTCGCGCGAGAGGGTGCGGATGAGCAGCGGAACGGCGGCGGCGCTGCGGTACTTGCCGAGGGACGAGACGATCGAGGAGAGGATGTTGACGTCCTTCTCGTAGGGGACCATGGCGGCGAGGGTGCTGAAGGTCTCGTCGGAGCGGACGTCGCCGAGCAGGTGGATCACCGAGAGCCGGACGTCGGGATCGATCTCGCGCCGCAGCGCATCGAGCAGAAAGGGGATTCCCGGCTGGCCGATCCGGATGAGCGCCTCGGTCGCCGAGTTCCGTTTGCCGGCGTTGACCGAATCGCGCAGCGACTCGATCAGCCCGCGGATCACCTCGTCGGTCGGCGCGCGGAGGAACCCTTCGACGATCGTCTTCCGGACGCGCCAGTCCTTGTCCCCGAGCAGCTCGTACATCAGGGGAAGCTCTTCGCGCTCCATGCTCTGGGCCACCAGATGCGCCGCCCGCTGGCGGACGTCGGCGTCGGCGGAGCGCGCCTGTTCGAGCACTTCGGGTCTCGGGCTCATGTGTGCGCCGGCCCCGATCCGGCCTTCTCGAGCTCCTCGCGCTTCATCTGCACGAACTGCTCGATCGTGTCGTGGAAGAAATCGGTCTTGCGACGCACCTTCACCGGAACGCGCGTCTCGTAATACTCGCGCCCTTCCCGGATCTCATCCTTCAGGACTTCGAAGAACGTCCCCTCCCGGATCCCGCGGTCGACCTTCTCGGTGTTGTAGATCACGATGTCCGACAGGATCAGGCGGGCGAGCCGCCTCGCCTCGTCGTATTCCTCGGACTGCAGCTCCTCGGGCGCCATGACGGACAGCTCCGGGAAGAGGCGCCCGACGATCTGGCGGAGCTCCAGGGACGGGATCTGATCTTCGATGTACTCGTCGGCGCCGTAGAGGTTGGTCGGGTTGGCGCGGAAGCGGTTGGCGCGGAACAGGGCGCCGATCAGGACGATCCGAGTGCGCGAGAGCGAAGCGTCCGCTTTGATCTCCTCCGAAATCTCGACCCCGAGCTTCCCTTTGAGGTAGACGTTCAGCACCACCAGCTCCGCGCGCGACGAGCGGATGAACTCGAGCGCGCCTTCCCCGCTGTCGAAAAACGTGACGTCGAACCCGAGACCGCTCAACTCCTCGCCGAGAAAGCGCCGGAACTCGCGCGGCTCGTCGGCGATCACCGCCCGGCGCCCCCCGGAGACGCGCGGCGGCGAGCCGGCCGCCGGCATCGGGGCCGGAGTCTCCCCCGCCGGACGGAGGACCATCTGCTTGCCGCAGCCCGGACAGACCACCCGCACCGGCCCGCTCAGAGGCGTGCGCACCGCCGCCCGGAACCGTGACGCGCACTGCCTGCAGATCAGCTCCATCGCGCCGCTCTCTCCTCCCCCGCCTACCCGCGTCCCAGAAGGCGCTCGACGTCGAGCACGATCGTCAGCGACTCGCCGTGGTGAAACACGCCGCGGATCGCCTCGCTCTGCTCGGCCGGGCTGACGACGGGAGGTTGCTGGATCTGCGAAGCGCCCACCTTCACGACCCGAAGAACCCGGTCGACCACGAACCCCGCCATCCCTCCCCCATCCTCCACCACGATCGTGCGGGTCTCCGCCCCGATCGCGTAGTTCGACGAATGTCCGAGCTCCCGTCTGAGATCGAGCATAGTAACAATTGTGCCCCGGAGCGAGATAATCCCCACCACCGGCGCGGGAGCATTGGGAACGGGAGTGGCCTGCCGCGGGGCGATGATCTCGGCGATCCGCTCGATGTCGATCGCGTACTGCTCGCCCGCGAGGACGAAGGCGAGAAGCTCGAGCGGCGCCTCCGAGTCGGCGGCGGCGAGGGGGGCGGCCTCGGTCCGGACCAGGCGTCCGGCGGTTTCGCGGAAGCGCTCGAGCCGGTCGACGGCGGCGGGGGTGGGGCGGGCGGCGGCGGGCGGGGCCTTCTCTTTCCGCGGGTGGTGCCGTCTCGCGCTCTCCTTCTTCCCCGGCTTCGCTTTTCCCTCCGGCTTCGGCTTCGGTCCCGCCGCGCGCACGCGCGAGGGGGAGGCGGCGGGAGATTCGGGCGCGGCGGCGGGAGTCTGGCGCGCCGCCGCCTGCTCCTTCCGCTCCTTCGCTTTCTTCCGGATCTTGACCAGGTCGACCATCAGGCGCTCGCCTCCACCGGCAGGCGGTGCTCCTTCGCCGCCCCGAGCAGCCGCGCTTCGTCGATCGTCTCCGCCTCGTCGCCGAACGCATCGAGGAGCGCCGTCGTCGCCACCGTGTTGATCAGCCGCGGGATCCCGCCCGTCACCCGGTGGATCGCCCGCACCGCTCCGTCGCTGAACGGATTCCGCCTTCCCCCAGCCACCGAGATCCGGTGAGCGACGTAGCGGACGGTCTCGTCCTCGCTCAGCGGGCCGATCGAGTAGCGCATTCCGATCCGCTGGTTCAGCGCCGCGTACGCCGGCCGTGACAGGCGCGACTCCAGCTCCGGCTGCCCGATCAGGATCACCGACAGAAGGTTCTGGTCGTCGAGCTGGAAGTTCGTGAGAAGGCGGATCTCGTCGAAGGTCGCCTTGCTCGGGATCAGTTGTGCCTCGTCGACCAGGAGCAGCGGCTCGCGATCCTCTTCGTAGAGCCGGTACAGCTCGGCGTGGATCTGGTCGAGAAGATCGTTCCGGAAATGCCTCGGCGTCAGTCCCAGACCGGTCGCGATCGAGCGGAGAAGCTGCGAAGGGGTGAGCCGCGGATTGATCAGCAGGATCACCGGGCGCGAGTCTCCCAGCCGGTCGATCAGCGCGCGGGAGAGCGTGGTCTTCCCCGAGCCGATGTCGCCGACCAGCAGCGCCAGATCCTTCTCCTCCACGGCGTACTCGAGACGCGCCAGCGCCTCGCTGTGGTGAGCGCTCTCATACAGGTAGGCGGGGTTGGGGGTCTTTCCGAACGGCCGTTCGCGGAATCCGAAGAACTCGCAGAACATGTTCCTCCGGACATGGTAGCAGAGCCCATGAGGCCGGGGATTTCATGTGCTGTGGCTGGGAATCGTATGTGGCCGGGGATTTTATCCCCGGCGGGCGGGCGGTGACGCGGATTGCCGGTCGATGCGCGACCCCCACCCGCCGGGGATGAAATCCCCGGCCACATGGATCCCCGGCCACATGAAATCAACCCGCCGCCCGCCGCCCCCTGGCGGCCGACCCGAACTGATCGATGAGCGAACCGACGTCGACGACGAGGATGATCTCGTTCTCGCCGATCTCGGTGGCGCCGGCGATGCCGGGGACCGAGTCGAGCCGCGCGCCGATCGACTTGATGACGATCTCCTGCTGGCGCACGAGCGAGTCGACCAGGAGGCCGATCTGACGCTCTCCCGAACGGGTGACGACGATGAAGTGCTTCGAGCGCGGCTCGCTCTCCGTCGCGAACGCGTCGGACAGGCGAAGAAGCGGAATCGCCCTCTCGCGCAGCATGTACACCTCGCGCCCTTCCACCGTGCGGATCTCGTCCGGGCGGATTCGCAGCGACTCTTCGACCGAGGTGAGCGGAATCGCGTAGGCATCGGTGCCGGCGCGAACGATCAGCGCCTGGAGGATCGCCAGCGTGATCGGGAGCGAGATCCGGAAAGTCGATCCCGATCCCGGCTCGGACATCACCTCGATCGTCCCCTTCAGATCCTGGATGTTCTTCCTGACCACGTCGAGCCCGACCCCCCTTCCCGAGACGCCCGACACGGCTGCCGCCGTCGAAAATCCCGGCGTGAACAGCAGCTCGATGGCACGCGGGAGATCGACGGACTCGCGCGGCTCGATCAGGCCGCGACGGAGGGCCACGGGCCGGATGCGCTCCGGATCGATGCCGCGCCCGTCGTCGCTGACGTCGATCACGACCGAGTTCCCCTTCTGATACGCATCGAGAACGACCGAACCGGCGGAGGGCTTGCCTGCGGCGACTCGCTCGGCGGCGGGCTCGATGCCGTGGTCGATCGCATTTCGGATGATGTGCATCAGAGGGTCGGTCAGCTCCTCGACCATCATCTTGTCGAGCTCGGTCTCCTCGCCGCGGAGGACGAGCTCGATCTCCTTGCCGAGCTCGCGGGCGAGCTTCCTCACCGTCCGCGCGAGCTTGCTGTAGATCTGACCGACGGGGACCATCCGGATCTCGATCACCGACCGCTGCAGGTCGCTCAGCTTGCGGTCGAGGTTGCGGGCGATCCGGTTCAGCTCCTGAAAGCCGATTCGTTCGCTCTGCAGGCCGAAGCCTCGGCTGAGCGATTCGAGGCTGGTCTTTTCGACGATCAGCTCTCCGACGATGTTCATGACGGCGTCGAGGCGGGCGATGTCGACGCGGACGGTGTTCGAGACCGAGCGCAGCGAGATCTCGTCGTCGAGCGCCTCGCCCTGGGCGGCGGCAGCCGGCGCGGACGGCTGGCGCACGAGCGAGCTCACGCGCGCCTCTCCGCCCAGCCTCCGCTCGACCTCCTCCCGCTCCGCCATCGTTCCGTAGAGCAGGCGGAAGGCGATTCCCTCCCCCGCTCCGCTCGGGTCGATCGCGGGAAGCGTCGAGATCACCTCACCAGACTCGTTGAGCACGGAGGTCGCGGCGCGGAGCTTCTCATCGAAGGTGGCGAAGTCGAAGCTGAGCTCGATCGAGAAGATGCTTCGCTGCTTCCGGAGGTTCTCGCCGAGGCGGTGCTCCTCGTACTCGGTGAGCGAGCGGCGGGTCTGCTCGTCGAGGTCGATCCGGTCGAGGCCCTTTTCTCCCTTCCGCGGCCGCTGGCTGCTCGAGAGATCGCGGATCCGGCCGGCGAGCCCCGGCAGGTCCACCAGCCCCGCGACCTCCGGATTCTGGATCGCGATCACGAGCCGGTTGAGTGAATCGACCGAGTCGAACAGCACGTCGACCAGGGTCCGGTTGATCGGGATTTTTCCCATCCGGAGCCTGTCGAGCATGTCCTCGAGTCCGTGCGAGAGCTCGGAGATCTGGTCGAACCCGAGCATGCCGGCGAGGCCCTTGAGCGAGTGGACTTCGCGGAAGATCTTGTTGACCAGCTCGGGTCGCACCTCCTCGCCCTGGGACTCGAGCTCGACCACGTCGCTCGAGAGCGCTTCGAGCAGCTCCTCGGCCTCGGAGGTGAACTCCTGCCGTGCCTTCTGGTCCTCTCGCTTCATCCGCCGAGCAGCCTGCGAAGCTTCTCCACCAGGTCGACCGGCTCGAACGGTTTGACCAGGTATTCCTCGGCGCCGAGCGCCTCGGCGCGCCGCCGATCCTCCGCCGATCCCTCCGTCGAGACCACCAGGACCGGGATCTCGCGATACGTCGGATGGCTCTTGAGGAAGCTGACGAGCTCGAGCCCGTTGATGTCCGGCATGTTGATGTCGGTCACCACCGCGTCGAATCGGTGGTGCGGCAGGATCTTGAGCGCCTCGAACCCGCTCGAGGCCTCCACGATCTCCAGCGCCAGCCCGTCCGAGTCCGACTCGATGATGTTGCTCAGCATCGAGAGCATCGATGGCGAGTCTTCCACGACCAGAACCTTCATGTCCTCATCCACGCGGGCTCTTCCGCCGGGAGCTCGCGATCATCGCATTCTCGAACGCAAGACCCGCCTGGCCGAGAAAAATCTCCAGCCCGGCCATGTCCCGGATCGGATTCTTCGACACGGCGTTGTCTCCGTACAGCACACCCACGACCTCGTTCCGGTTCACGATCGGAAGCACGACGACCTGGCTCGGAGTCGGCTCTCCCAGGGCGCGGACCAGCGCCTGGTTCGCCCCCGTTCTCTTCAGCTTCCCCCGATGCAGCACCTTCGACCCGATCACGTCGGCGAAGACCGACGCCTCCGACCGCGGGATTGTAATACGCCGCACCCGTGCCTCCATCTCGTCCCCCGCCGCCGTCCCCGCGAACCCGTCCAGTCCCTCGATCCGATCCTTCAGCACGGCGAACAGCGCCCCGCGATCGAGCGATTCTCCCACCATTCGAAGGATCGTCCGGCACACCTGCCCCAGATCGTCCGGGTCCGTCAGCTCGCTGATCAACCGCCTGAGCAAAGCGAAGCTCCGCTCGGTCCGCTCCTTCTCCGCCAGGCTCGCCATTTCGCGCGCGAGCTCGGGCGAGCCCTCCCCGCCGGTCCGCTCGCGCCTCGCCGCGAACGCCCGCTGCGCGAACATCATGAGCTCGTCCGCGAACAGTCCCAGCGTCTCCTCCGCCAGCCCCGGCTGCAGATGCGCCGCCGAGGGCTTCGTCAGATAGAAGTCGGCCCCCATCCCCAGAAGCGCATGCCGCCGCCGCAGGTCGGCTTCCCGATCGATCACCAGCACGGGGAGACTCCCATCCTTCTGCTTGACCCGCTCCAGCAGCAGCTCGGGCGAGTCGCTTCCGGCCACCGTCCCCCCGAGATCGAGGAACGAGACGAAGAAGGTCCCGCGCTCGAGCAGCCCGCCGACCGCCTCGCCAGCGTCTTCCAGCGCCCCGAACTGCAGAAACTCGAACCCCTTCCGCGTGAACGCCCGCCGCGCCGCGACGCGAAGCAGCGGGTCCGGCTCGTACAGCACCACCGTCTCTCCCACGGCCTCGGCATCGAGCCGCCTCGCCGGCGGCGTCACCGCGATGAACGCATCGGTGGGAGCCCCCGCGCCCGCCTCCTCCGGGAGCGACTCCTCCGGGGTGTCCTCCTCATCCGGCCCGGGGCTCAGCTCCTCGTCGAGAGGGAGCGGGAGGTCGGACACTCCCGGCATCTGGTCTGCCGTGAAGCTCGTCTCGAAGGGACCGGCCGCCTCGCCTTCGTCCGATGCTCCGCGCTGTGGCGCGGCGGCCGGCGGAGCGGCCGGCTCGAGCGGCTCCCCCGCGTCCTCGACCTCCAGCTCGGCCCCGATCTCTTCGACCTCCTCCGCCTTCGCGGCGGCCGCCTCCTCCTCCTCGAGCGGAGTGAACGAGAAGCTTCCGCCGGCGAACGGAGCGGCCACTTCGTCGGTGGCGGAGATCTCGAACGGGTCGTCCTCCGCTGCGGCAGGCGGCGCCGGCGAAGGAGTGGGCGGCAGGAGCTCGTCGAGCGCTTCCGCGGCGCTTCTCGGCGGAGCGGGGCGCAGCGGGATCTCGCGCGAAGGGGTGCGGATCGAGCCGCGCGAGCTCGCGCGGCCCGGGCCCCCGAGCAGCGCCTTGCCCGCTTTCATCGTCTCCTCGAGTCCCCGCAGCGGCTTGAGCCGTTCTCCCTCGGCGGCTCCGAGGATCTGCTGCGGCGAGATCCCTCCCTCCCGGAACAACGTGTCGGGATCGTACTGGAGATCGAACTGACTCATCGAGTCGCTGAGGATGAAGTTGAACTCCCCTTCGCGGCTCGAGAGCAGAGGGGCGACGATCGCCGTGATGCGCTCGCCGACGATCGCCGACAACCGCTCGGTCTCGACCAGGCCGAGCTCCAGCAGAGCGGTGCCGAGGGGCGCTCCTTCCTCGACCATCCGGTCGAGCTCGGCGGCGCTCGATTCCTCGATCACGCCGAGCCCGCGCAGGTGCGACTCCAGATCGGGATCGGCCGGCGAGGTCGCATCGACCACCTGGCCGTGATGGAACATGATCGTCGACCGTCCCGTATCGTCGACGATCTCGAGGATTCCCGTCCTCCGGCTCAGGAAGACGATCTGGATGATGTCCGGGAGGGAGAGGTCCTCCAGTCGGCCGAGCAGGCTCAACGTCGCGTCTCCGTCGTGATGCCGGCGCGGATCGACGGCCGCCCGCCGCTCCTCCGCCGAGGATCGAATCGCACGATCGTTGCCGTCCAGATCATCGGAGAACCAGCCCCTCGTCGAGGACCGCGCCGCCTGTCATTGCGGGCGCGGCGGGAAGACCCCGATCTCCGAAGGCGCACGCCGCTCGGCATCTCAGGTCCGTCCATCGCCTCAGTTCGAATGCGAGGCCCCGTCTTCCAGATTGTACCGTTTCAGGATTCCATCGAGGATTCCGTTGATGAACGGCCCCGACTTCTGGGTGCCGAACTTCTTGGCGATCTCGATCGCCTCGTCGATGATGACGAGTTTCGGAGTCTCGGACTCGTGGAGCAGCTCGTAGATCGACATCCGGATGATGTTGCGGTCGACCACCGCCATCCGGCTGAGTCGCCAGTTTTCGGCCTGCCGCGTGAGCATCTCGTCGATCTCGGCGAGATGGCGGACGGTCCCGTCGAAGATGCGGACCGCGAAGTCGCGGACGGGAGGCTTGACCCTCTGGAGCTCCTCGAACGTCAGGACGATCGCTTCCGGATCGTTTCCGGACATGTCGTACTGGAAGAGCATCTGGAGCGCGAGCTCTCGCGATTTGCGGCGGGCACCCATCGGTCGTGGCTCCGGCGCTCAGCGATCGGCGGGCGGGGGCATCACGAGACCCCCGGCGAGGAGCTTCCGCCTGCGGCGGCCACTCGCGAGAGGCTGGCCATCTCGATCGCGGCGAGCGCGGCCTCCCACCCCTTGTTGTTCCCCTTCATGCTCCTCTGGCGCGCCTGCTCGGGCGTCTCGACCGTGATCACGCCGAAGGACACCGGAACTCCGCTCGCCATGGCGACCTCGGAGATCTGAACGGTGGTCTGGGAGGCGATGAAGTCGAAATGCGGCGTCTCGCCCCGGATCAGACAGCCGATCGTGACGAGGGCGTCGAAGGACTTCCCGGAGGCGAGCTTCGCCGCGGCGGCCGGAATCTCGAACGCCCCCGGCACGCGATAGACCGAGATGTCGTGGTCCGCCGCTCCGTGGCGCAGCAGGCACTCCACCGCGGCTTCGAGGAGCCTGGTGACGATCTCCTCGTGGAAGCGGCTCGCGACGATGGCGAACCGCATCCCCGAGGCGTCGATCCCGCCTTCAAAGACCCGGGGCATGGCGGGGGCGATTATAGCCGAGGGGCGCGGAGGCGGGGGCGCATCGCGGCGGCCGCACGTGCGTTGCGTCGCTATCGCGCGGCGGTCCGGAGCGAGCCGGCCTCGGGCTTCTCACCCCGGAAGAACTCGACGATTCCGTCGCGGATCGACTCGGCGAGGTCCTGCCGATACGTCCGGGTCTGGATGAGACGGCGATCCTCCGGGTTGCCGAGGTTGCAGACCTCGAGCAGAATCCGGGCGGGGACCTTGTTGTAGCGAATGACGGCCGGGACCCACTCGCGCCCGTTCCGCACGACGTTGTCGCGCACCGGCTGGAAGGGGTGGACCTTCAGCCCCGAGCTGCGGAACGAGTCGATGACCGAGGCGGCGAGGCGCGTCGAGAGCCCTTCGGCGAGAAGCGCCTCCTCCGCCGAATGCGTCACGGTCGGGTTCTCGCGCACTTCCGCGCGCGCGAGATAGATCTGCTCGGACCTGGTGTAGCTCCCCCGGACGTGGCGCTCGCCGGGGACGTACGCCATCGCCCCGCGCAGCGAAGGATGCAGCGAGTCGGCGTGGATCGAGATGAAGATCACCCGCTCCGGGGCGATCGTCGCGGCGATCGATCTGCGATAGAGCGAGTTCGCCAGATACCAGCGGAGGTTCACCCCGACGACCGGATCGGCGAGCTCGTATTTCGGCCGGGTCAGCACTTCATGGTCGCGGATCGGCTCGAGCACGTCGCGCTCGGGGACCCGGCATCCGCGGCTCTTCGAGATGGTCGTCAGCGAGACCTTCGCCTCGGTCAGGCTCTCGAGAGTCTGCTGGAGGCGGCACGCCACGTCGTAGACGTAGGTCGACTCCCAGACTCCTTCGTGATCGGTTCCGACGTCCCGCCCGCCGTGCCCCGGATCGATGATGATGTGGACCCCCGAGAGCGAGGCGCTCCCGCTCACCCGGCTCGCCAGCCGCGCGCTCTCGCGCTGGGTCCGCTCCCGCGCCACCCGCATCGGATCGTCCGCCGGCCGCCACTCCGCCGTCAGCAGCTCCATCGGAATCTTCACCGGATAGTTCACCGGGATCTTCGAGACGTCGCGGATGTCGTTGAACTCCACGATCTGTCCGACGACCTCGTTGACGTCCTTCGCGTAGACGCGACCCGTGAACCGGATGCCGACCGAGGAGTAGAGCGCCTCCCCCTGCTGGAGCCGGTAGACGGCGTACGGCCTCTCTCCGGAGCGCCGGTACTCGAGCTGGATGTTCGCGTCGGCCGGAGCGGTGATCTCCGCCGCGCTCTCGACCGTCCTGTCGGCGGCGGCGATCGGATCGTCTTCGGCGATTCGCGGCAACGGCTCGACCGACCGGAAGGCCGGCGCGAGCAGCTCGGCCGGAATCGTCACCCACGTCCCCCGCCGCGTCGAGAGCGCCTGCCCCGGATTCGCCTCACGGATCCGCGCGTAGTTCGCACCGTCGCCGGTGAACCACTCCGCGATCTTCCAGAGCGACTCCCCCTCCACCCCGATCCCCTCCACCACCCGGTGCCGCCATCCCCCGCTCCTCATCTCGTCGGCCGGAAACAGAGCGCGCGCCGCCTCGAGCTGCAGGCCCTCGCGCAGCATCGCGAACGGCACGCGCACCAGGCGGCCCGCCAGCAGGTTCTCCCCCTGCCCGTTCAGCCGCGCCAGCTCGCGCCAGTGCGCCGCATTGCCGGTGATTCGGAGGGCCAGCCGCGTCCAGGCATCGCCGCTTTGCGGCTCGACCAGCAGGACGAGCTCCTGGTCCTCCTCGAGTCGCGCCGTCATGTGCGCCCCGACCGGGGCCTGCCTCGCCACCCCGGCGTGCAGCGCGCCGGCCATCACGACCGCGCCGAGTATCGCCACCCTCCACTTACACACCATCTCCCCCGCGATCCGGCAGCTCTCGGACCGGAAACTTATTCATGATAGAGATCGAAGGGAGGAACGTAAAGGCCCGCAACGGCCCGCGCCGGAAAAGGACGAAGGGAACGAACGGGAGAATGGAGACGCCGGAGAAAAACGGTCACTTTTTGCCGGTCGCGCTCTCCATCTTCTTCGTTCTGCGTTCTGCGTTCCGCCTTCCGATCCCGAAAGGACCCTCCGGTCAGCCCAGCACCCCCTCCACCCACCCTCCCGCCGCCAGCATCTCCTCCTCGGCGAACGGCCGCGCCATGATCTGCAGCGAGAGCGGCAGCCCTTCCTCCGAGCGGCCCGCCGGAATCGCGAGCGCCGGGATTCCGGCGAGATTCGCCGGCACGGTGAAGACGTCGGTCAGGTACATCGCGAGGGGATCGTCGATTTTCTCGCCGAGTCGGAACGCCGTCGACGGCGTGGTCGGCGTCAGGAGGAAATCGACGCGCTCGAGAGCCGCGGCGATCTCGCGGCGCATGGTCGCTCTCGCTCTCTGCGCCCTGCCGTAATACGCCTCGAGGTAGCCGGCCGAGAGGGCGAACGTTCCGAGCATGATCCGCCGCTTGACCTCCGGGCCGAGCCCTTCGCCGCGCGAGGCGAGCCAGAGCTGCTCGAGCGTCTCTGCGCCGGCGCAGCGCCCGTACCGGATCCCGTCGAACCGCGCGAGGTTCGCGCTCGCCTCCGCGTTGGCTAGAATCGAATAGATCGCGACCGCGTGCGGCAGGGTCGCGACCGTGACCGTCTCGATCTCCGCTCCCGCCCCGCGCAGCGTCGCGATCGTCTCCTCGAACCGGCGGCGGGCTTCCCCTTCGAGCAGTTCGAGCGCCTCCGCGATGATCCCGAAGCGTTTCCCGCCGACGCCCGAGGCGAGCGCCGCGGCATAGTCGGGGACCGGCTCGAGGCTCGAGGTCGAGTCGTTCGGATCGTGGCCCGCGATGACGCCGAGGATCACGGCGGCGTCCGCGACGCGGCGGGCGAACACGCCGATCTGATCGAGCGACGAGGCGAACGCCACCAGTCCCCGGCGGCTGACGCGCCCCCAGGTCGGTTTCAGACCGACCAGGCCGCAGAATGCGGCCGGCTGACGGACGGATCCTCCCGTGTCGGAGCCGAGGGCGACGGGTGCCATGCCGGCGGCGACGGCGGCGGCCGATCCCCCCGACGAGCCGCCGGGGACGCGCTCCGGGTCGAGCGGGTTGCGCGTCGGCCCGAACGCGGAGTGCTCGGTCGAGGAGCCCATGGCGAACTCGTCGAGGTTGGTCTTGCCGAGGATGAAGGCGCCGGCGGTCTCGAGGCGCCGGAGGGCCGTCGCTTCATACGGCGAGCGGAATCCCTCGAGGATGCGCGATCCGCAGGTGGTCGCCCCGTCGCGGTGGACGATGTTGTCCTTGACCGCGACCGGAACGCCGTGGAGCGGACCGCGAGCCGAGGCCGCGAAGCGGCGACGCGCGGCGGCGCGGTCGAGCTCGATGAAGGCGTAGACCTCGCTCTCGGAGGCATCGATCGCGGCGAACGAGGCTTCGAGCCACGCCTCCGGTGCGAGCGATCCCGCGACGATGCGCTCTCGAAACTGGGCGAGAGGGACGGCGGCCAGCTCGTGCACTCACTCCCCTCCGAACACGCGCGGCACGACGAAATGGCCGTGAGCGAAAGCGGGAGCGTTGGCCTCGACCGTGGCGGGATCGAGCGAGCGGCTGATCACGTCGTCGCGCAGCGGCGTGGCGGGCGCCGGTTCTTCGGCCGCCGTTCCGGGATCGAGACCGGCGAGCTGGTCGACGTAATCGAGCACGCGGGCGAGCTCGCGCGTCATCGACTCGAGCTCCTCCGGTCCGAGCTCGAGCTTCGCGAGCGAGGCGATCCGGCGGATCTGGTCGGGCGTGATCATGCGCGTCGGGCGTCGGGATTCGGCGGACTCAGGCGCGACGCGATCCGCCGCGTTCGGACTCGCGAGGGCGGCTCCCTGCTTTCATGCCGTGGCGCGGATCTTCGCGATCACTTCCTTCTCGTCGGGGAACCGTCCCGTCTCGTGTTTCGACCAGACGAGCCTGTCGTCGACCGTGACGTCGAACACTCCCCCCTTCCCTCTGATCAACTCTGGCTCGACGCCGAGCTCCTTCCTGATCTCGGCCGCCAGACCGGCAGCCCTCGGAAGGTAGTTTCAAACCACGCAATATTCGATCCGCACCTGCATGAGGCTTTCTCCCGCGGGCGTCGTTCCGCCCTTCGGGATCATCCTACCCCATCGGATGCATGCGGCGCGCCTCCCCCGTTCGCTCCGGAGAGTCAATCGATGTGGACGAGCACGGCGGTGATGTTGTCGTGACCGCCGCGTGCGTTGGCGATTTCGACCAGGGCGGCGGCGGTACGGGGAAGGTCGTTCCCACCGACGAGCAGGCGGAGGATCTCCTCTTCGGGAACCATCCCGGTGAGGCCGTCCGAGCAGAGGAGAAACAGATCGCCGGGGCGGCAATCGATCTCGCAGGCCTCGGGGACGACGGTGAGGGAGCCGCCGAGGGCGCGGGTGATGACGTTGCGCAGAGGGTGGTGCTCGGCTTCGGCTTCGGTGAGCATCCCGGCCTGCACCTGCTCGAACACCCAGGAATGATCGTTGGTGATGCGGGACATCTGCTCGTCGCGGATCAGATAGGCGCGGGAGTCGCCCACGTGCGCGAGCGACATCGTCTCTCCCTCGACGAGGGAAGCGACCACCGTCGTCCCCATCCCGCGGAGGCGGGCATCCTTCCGCATCGCGTCGATGACCCTTCCGTTGGCGATCTTCAGCGCGGCGAGCAGGCGGTTGGTCCCCGGCTTGAGGTGCTCGTCGTAGGCGTGAGGCCAGGTGCCGTCCTCTTCCTTCGAATGCCGGATGAACTCCGCGATCGTCTCGCCGGCGATCCGCGAGGCGATCTCGCCGGCGGCATGCCCTCCCATGCCGTCGGCCACCAGAAACAGATTCGATTCGGGTTGAACGAGGAAAAAGTCCTCGTTGTGCTGACGCTGGCGCCCCACGTCGGTGACGCCGAACGCTTTCACGTCCATCCCGCTCAACCCTTCTTGAAGAGCGAATCGAGGATGCCCTTCTTCGGGGCCTCTTTCGTCTCCCGCGTTTTCCGGATCTCGGCCAGCGCCGTCTGGACCTCGACGTTCGAGGGATCGAGCTCGACCGCCTGCTGGAGGTACCTCTCGGCCTTCGCGTCGAGGCCGGCCTTCCGGCAGAACAGTCCCGCATCCTTGAGATAGACCACGTTGTACGCCTCGCGCTGGGCCGCGGCCTCCGCGGCCTGGACCGCCTGCCGGAGCAGCGAGGGGATCCGCGACGCCGCGAGGGCCAGCGAATGCTGCGCCTTCGCGTCGTTCGGATTGTGTTTGACCGCCATGTCGAAGTTCTCGTATGCGGCCTGATAATTCCCTTCCTTGTAGGCTTTCACTCCGTGCGACATGTACGCGCGCGCGACCTGCGCGAAATCGGTCGCGGGTGAGGCCGCCGCGCCCGGCGAGAGCTCCGCGTCGTGCTGCTTCCGTTTCGTCGGACTCGTCAGCACGTTCAGCGCTTCGGTCAGGGTCTGGAACTTCCGCTCCGCCCCCTCCTTGTCGGTCCCTCGGTAGCGATCCGGATGGTTCTCCCGCGCCAGCTTCCGGAACTTCTCCCGGATCTCCGGCTCTGCCGCCGAGCGGGACACCCCGAGCACTTCGTAGTAGTTGACCTTCATTCAGCTCTTCTTGCGCGTGTTGTACAGCCTGCGCGCGCTCTGCCGGACCGAGTCCGAGACCCCCTTGTCCGAGCTCAGGGTCTTCAGATCCCTCAAGGTTAGCCGATTGATCAGAGGGAGGACAACTCCGATCGGCGCCTTCGGGTTCTTCACCAGGGTGAACATGATCGGATACTTCTGCATCCACTCGCGGCGCCCTCCGATCAGCCGGAGCACTTCGTCCTCGACGTTCCGGAGCGTCGTGTACGCTTCGATCTCGCTCTCGGTGATCCGCGGGCTCTTGATCACCGCTCCGCAGACCAGCCTGTTCCTGTCCTTCACCAGGATCGAACGCTCGGTCCGTCCCCCCTTGAGCGCACACTGCACCCGCTCGGCGATCGTCATCTGCTGGATCTTGACCCAGGCCGAGCCCATCTCCGGGTCGTCGACCCCGGGCGGCAGCTCCCCCCGAAACGGCTCTCCTCCCTCCGCGTCGGCCGCCGCAGCCTCCGCGAGCAGGTCGGCGAAGGTCTCCTGTTCCTCGGGCGTGAGCCCGTACTCTCCTTCTCCGATTTTGACCTGCTCGATCCGCTTCTTGTCGAAGAACTCCTCGCGCACCTCGGTGATGCGCCGGCGTACGTCGGGCGTGAGCTGCGGGTTGGCGGCGAGCGCTTCGAGGACCTGGGGAGAGCGGATCAGCCGCTCGTGATTGATGACGATGATCTCCTGCAGATGTCCGCCGACCTTGCCGGCGAGCGCCTCGAAGGTCTCGTCGGGGGTGGAACGGTTGCGCAGGATGCTCTCGTGGACCACGGGATCGTCGGTCGCGCGCGCGAGCATGTCGAGCCTCGCCGGCTCGGTCTCCTGATTGCGGGCGAACGAGGCGATCACGCGCGGCGGCATCTCGCCCAGCGCTTCCTGAGCCGCCTGCGAGACCTCCGCGTCGTCGTACACCGCCAGATACGCCAGGATCGGGACCAGCTCCTCCTGCGGGAGGGGAAGGAAGCCTCGGGCGGCGGCCAGCACGAACTCGGGCGGAAGCTCTCCCCGTTCGCTTCGCTCGATGAAAGTCCGGGCGTCGAGTTCGGTCGGGCTCTGGGCGTCCATTTGGGCTGAATCACGTCCGCCGGGCGCGCAACTCGGCGGGACCGGCAGGCTGGAGATGGTACCGCGTCCGGGCGAATCGCGTCGATGCGATCGGGCGCCCCCTGGTGCCGGCCTCGAGCCCCCCCCGTGTGGTGCGGGCGTCCCGCCCGCCCCTACCGCCCCCCGAGGCCGCGATCAGCGATGCCGGCAACGCGGTCGTGTCGGCGGGCCCGATCTCCGGATCGGACGGCCTCTCCTCGTTCGCAGGAAGGGCCGAGGGCGATGGGGCGGCGTCCTCGGCCGGCGGCGCCGCCGAGCTCTCGCTGCGGCTCGCCATCCATGCGCGCACTCCGAAGATCGCTCCGATGAAGATCGCCAGCAGCACCAGAAAGATCCAGATGTTCCGGTCGACGCGCGCGTACGGCCGTGGAATCTCGCCGGTGACGCGATCGGAATGGAGCGGCTCGGGCTGCTCCTCGAGCTCGGGATCCTCGAGCGAGTGCGTGTAGTGAATGTAGCGCGTCACCATCTCCTCGGCGTCCAGGCCGAGATAGCGCGCGTACTCGCGCACGAACCCTCGCGCGAACACCGGGGCGGGAAGTTTCTTGTAATCGTCCTTCTCGATCGCGGCGAGAAACCGGCGGCTGACTTTCGTCGCCTCCGCGATCTCCTTGAGCGAGACTCCCCGGATCTCCCGCTCCTTGCGCAGCTCATCCCCGAAGGTGGCACGAGCGGCTGCCCGCTGCAGCTCGTTTTCCGCCATCGGGCGATTTTACTGCAATCGGCCTCCCCC
>DATKCD010000079.1:0-60080 GCA_035544735.1 Thermoanaerobaculia bacterium | reverse complement strand
GAGGCGGACGATCGGACGAGCTATGGATCGTACTGGTTCGACCTGCGCGTCCGGCGGCCGGTCGCGGGACGGGTCAAGCGCCTGGTCGACGTGATCGGAGCGCTCGCGCTGATCGTCGCACTGGCGCCGCTGATCCTCGTGCTCATCGTCCTGATCCGGCTGACGAGCCCCGGACCGGCGGTTTTCGTGCAACCGAGGATCGGGTTCCGATGCAACGAGTTCAGGATGTACAAGTTCCGTACGATGGTCGCCGATGCCGCACGGCTCCAGGACGAGCTCGCATCGGCCTCCGGCTCGGAGTTCTTCAAAGTGCGATCCGATCCTCGGGTGACCCGGCTCGGGCGAGTGCTGCGGAAATACAGTCTGGACGAGCTTCCGCAGCTCTTCAACGTCCTGGAAGGGTCGATGAGTCTGGTCGGGCCGCGCCCCCTCCTGCCGACGGACCTGCAGAAGTTCCCGCTCAGGGGGCAGATGCGCCGGTTCTCGGTGCGGCCGGGCATCACGGGGCTGTGGCAGGTGAGCGGGAGGAGCGGCACGAGCGACGAAGAGCGGATGCGGCTCGATCGCGACTACGTCAGCCACTGGACGCTGTGGCTCGATCTGAAGATTGTCGTGAAGACGTTGGCCGCGGTGCTCTCCGGGCGGGGAGCGGTCTGAGTCGGTGACCGGGAATGACGCCTGCTTCGGCAGGGCGATCGATCGGGAGGGGATTCGATGAGCTCACACCTCGACTTTTCCGGAGCGCTCCGGCGGCGCTGGTGGGTCGTGCTGCTCCTGGTCGGAGTGGCGCTCGCCACGACCGTATTCGTCACTTCCCGTCAGGATCCCGTGTTTCAGAGCTCCGCGATGCTGGTCGTCGGCCCGAGCTCGATGATGCCGGAAGCCTCGGACGTGGTTCGGGGGCTCGATACGCTCGAGCGGCGCACGGTCATCGCGACGTTCGCGCGGATTCCTTCGACGCTCGAGACGCGTGAGGGCGTGGCGGAGGAGCTCGAGGCTCAGGTCACAGCGGTCCGGCCCTACACGATCCGCGGCTCGGTGGTTCCGAGCACGAACATCATCAGGATCGACGTGGAAGGCCCCGATCCCGAGATGGCGGCCCGGGTCGCCAACGCCGCCGCGGACGTCACGGCGAGGGAGGCGCGGTCCATGTACCGCGTGTTCTCGATGCGATCGCTCGCCCGGGCAACCCCGACCGGACGCCCGACCCATCCCGATCCTCAACGAAACCTCATCGTCGGCGCGATGATCGGCCTGTTCCTCGGGATCGCCGCCGTCCTGGTCATCGAACGGCCCGGGATCTCGCGCGGCGCGGAATCCGAGAGGAGCTGACGTGCTCGCCCCCTCGCCCGCAGAGCCGCGCCGGACGCGGATCGTCGGGATTTCCCTCCTGTTCGCGTTGCTGACGGCGGCGGCCGTCGCCGTCCTGATCACCAGCGAGCGGCTCATGGACGCGACGATCGGCCCGGCCAGCCCTCTGCTGCTCGCCGCCGGCCTGCTGTTCGGTCTGCTCGTGCTCCGCTACTCGGCGGCGGGTCTCCCCCTGCTCGTCGTGCTCGTCTATCTCAACGTGTCGCAGGCCCTGGTCCGCTACCACGAGTTTCCTTCGCTTCTGCAACTGCTCGTCGTGATCCTGGCGTTCGCGGCATGGCTCGGACGCGACACCGTCCCCGTCGGCTCGATCCTGAGCGATCCGATCACGATTGCCGCCGCGGGGCTGCTCGCCCTCGCCTTCGTCACGACCGCCTTCGCCGCCGACCGCGCCGCTGCGGACGCACGGGTGCTCGAGCTCGCGAAGGCGGTCGTGATCTACGGCCTCGTCACCCTGCTGATCCGGGACCGCTCCCGCCTCCTGCAGGGGCTCGGGGCGCTCGTCGCATCCGCCGCCGTCCTCGGCCTGATGCCGATCGTTCAGTGGATCACCGGAAACTACGACTGGCAGTTCGGCGGTCTCGCTCGCATCAAGGATGCGCACATCTACGGGCGCGTCTTCCAGGAGCGGTTCGCCGGCCCGATCGGAGACCCGAACTTCTTCGCCCAGGTTCTGCTCCTGGTATTCCCTCTGCCGCTGCTGATCGGTCTGGAATCGAACGATCGTCGGAAGCGGCTGACGTGGCTGGCCGCCGCCGCGGTCATTCTCATCACGATCCTGCTCACCTACTCGCGCGGAGCCATGCTGGCCGTCGCGGTCATGGGTCTCGCCCTCGTTCGCACGCTTCACATCCGCTGGCGCACGACCCTCATCGTGATTCTGATTGCGATCGCCTCGCTCGTCTTCCTCCCCCGCAGCGTCACCGAAAGGTTCCTCACGATCGAACAGATCCTTCCCACCTCCGAGGCCGCTCTCCGGCCGGACAGCTCGTTCCAGGAGCGGAGGCTCCTGATGCGAGTCGCCTGGATCATGTTCGGAGCGAACCCGATTCTCGGCGTCGGAGCCGGAAACTACTCCGCCCGCTACGACGACTACGTCGACCAGTCCAGCTCGGCCGCGCGCGAATACGCCGCCGCATCCGACCTCCATTTTCCACACAATCTCCCGCTCGAGATCGCGGCCGAGACGGGTCTGGCCGGGTTGATCGTGTTCGGAGGATTGATCGCCGCGGCGCTGATGGCGCTGGCCGGGGCACGCCGCCGGTTCGCTCAGGCCGGCGACCGCATCCTCGAGCGCGCGGCCACGGCGATGATGATCGGACTGGCCGGCTTCCTGATCGCCGGCCTCTTTCTCCATTTCGCATTTCCGCGCTACCTCTTCCTCGTTCTGGGGCTCGTCGCCGGGCTCCGCCGGGTCTCGGAGGAGGCGGCCTCACGGCACGAGCCTCGGCGCTCGATCCCGCACGCCCCGCCCACCGCCCCCCTCCCTCCCGTCCCGGCCGGCCCTCCCGTCCGCCGCCCGATCGCCGTCCTGCTCTCCCGGTTTCCTCTGATCACCGAGACCTTCATCCTCCGGGAGATCTCCGAGCTCGAGCGGCAGGGACAGCCGGTCGTCCTGGTGCCGATGATCGAGGAGCATCCCAGAGTCGTTCACGACGAGGCGCGGCCCTGGCAGGAGCGGGCGATCTGCACGCCGTTCCTTTCGATTCCGATCGCGAGGGCGACGATTCGCACGCTCGTTCGCCGCCCCCGCCTTTCGCTCACCCTCCTCGCCTGGATCGTCCGGGGATCGGTCATGCGCCCCGACACGCTGGTGAGATCGCTGATGCTCTTCCCGAAGTCGGTCTATCTCGCCTCGCGACTCCGGGATGAGGGCGTTGCGCATCTTCACGCGCACTTCGCGACTCATCCAGCGACGATGGCGTTGATCATCTCCTCTCTGACCTCGATTCCGTTCAGCTTCACGGTTCACGCGCACGACATCTTCGTCGACCGCTCGCTCCTGCGCCGTAAGCTGCGAGAGGCGAGCTTCGTCCGCGCGATCTCGCAATTCAACAGGCTCTTTCTCGAGCGGCTTCACCCGATGGAAGCCGCCGGGAAGATCGAGGTCGTTCACGTCGGCATCGACCCGCGCCGGTACGTGGCGCGCGCGGCTGAGCCCTCGCGAAGCGCGACCCCGACCGTGCTGTGCGTCGCGGCGCTCAAACCGTACAAGGGGCTGACCTATCTGATCCGGGCGAGCCGCATCCTCGCCTCGGAGGGGGTGGACTTCCGCGTGGAGATCGTCGGTCGCGGCCCGCTCGCATGGCGCCTCCGTGCGGAGATCGCCCGCCATCACCTCACCGGCAGGGTGGTCCTGCGCGGCGCTCTGACTCAGTCGGAGGTCGCGCGGGCCGTCGCGGCATGCGAGGTCTTCGTGCTTCCGAGCATCATCGCCGCGGACGGGCAGATGGAGGGAATCCCGGTGTCGCTCATGGAAGCGATGGCCGCGCGAAAGCCGGTCGTCGCCACGGCGATCTCGGGCATCCCCGAGCTGGTGGAGCACGAGGTTTCGGGTCTGCTGATCGACCCGGCGAATCCGAATCATCTCGCGGCGGCCATCCGGGAGCTTCTCGACAATCCGGACAAGGCGGCGCGTCTCGGCCGCGCCGGCGCGGGGGTGGTCGCGCGGGAGTTCTCTCTCGAGCCGAGCGTCCGAGCCCTGATCGGCGTGATCGACCGCCACGCTCCCCCCGGGCGGCTCGAGCTGACGAGCGCCGCCGCGGCTGCGATTCCGGCGGCGGCGTGGGGCCTGCGGTGCACGCACCAGCGGATCGACTCGCGGGTCGTCGAGCTGATCGCGGCCGCGCCCGGCGGGCCGCGCGAGATCATCGTCAAACAGCACCTTCCGAGGAGCGGCGAATCGCGTCCGCCGCAGACGAGAGCCGAGGAGGAGTACGAGGTCCTCCGCCGGCTCGCGGAGGCGTTCGAGCCTCACGAATCGGGAGGGGTCACCCTCGGCGTTCCGGCGGCGATCTCCCTCGATCGATCGGCGGCGATCGTCGTCATGGAGCGCGCTCGCGGAACCCCGATGGACGTTCTGATCCGGAGAGCGAGGAAGGGCTCCCGCCCGGCGATCGACCGGCTCCTGGCCGCGGCCGCGGGGGCGGGAGCATGGATCGCCGCTCTTCAGCGGACCGGCGGGGAGGACGGCGGACCGCTTCTCGAGCGGCTCGCAGGAAGAGCGGAGGCGCTCGCTTCGAGCGGGAAGATCGCGAGGGGATTCGCCGGGCTGGCGCGCCGCCGCATCGAGCGGCTCGCGACCAGGCTCGCCTCCTCGCCGCGGCGCGGCGTGGCGCATCACGGCGACTTCTGGCCCGGCAACGTCTTCTTCTCTCCCGACCGCGTCGAAGTGATCGACCTCGAGGGATTCCGCTTCGGCCTTCCGGCCGAGGACCTCGCCTGGTTTCTGGTTCACGCCCGCCTCTATCTCGCCTTCCGTCACCCCGAGCTGTTGCGGCGGGTCGAGCGAGGGCTCCTGGAGGGGTACGGCGCTCCGATCGACCGCTACGAGCTCGGGCTCGCGCGGCTCGCGTGCGCTCTCGAGCTGCTGGCGAGCGGGCCGCGGGACCATCCGATCGCGCGGCGCGTGCTGCGGCGCGCGATCCTTCTCCGGGAGCTCGTCCGATGAGCGATTCGCGGTCGACGCTCCGCGCGGCGGCGTGGGCGTTCGGAGCGACGGCCGGCACCCGTCTGATCACGATCGTCGCCCTCGTGGTCCTCGCGCGCCTGCTCGCACCGCGCGATTTCGGCCTCCTCGCGTTCGCCCTGGTGTACTTCACCTACGCCGAGACGATCGGAGACCTCGGCACCACCGCCGCGCTGATCTACTGGCCGGACCGGCGCGAGGACGCGGCTCAGATCACGTTCTGGGTCAACCTCGCCATGGGGGCGGCGTGGTTCGCCGTCACCATCGCGATCGCGCCGCTGGTCGCCCGCTTCTTCGACAATCCCGGCGCCGCACCGATCGTCCGGGTTCTCGCGATCGGCTTCCTGATCAAGTTTCTCGGCAACACGCACGACGCCCTCGCGCAGAAGGACCTTCGCTTCCGGGCGCGGGCCGTTCCCGAGCTCGGGCTCGCCGCGACCAAGGCGGGGGTGTCGATCGCGCTGGCCGCGGCGGGGCTGGGCGTCTGGAGTCTCGTCTGGGGACACCTGGTCGGATTGACCGTCTGGACCGCCGCCGCGTGGGCGATCGTTCCATGGCGGCCGCGCGCTTCGCTTCCCCGCGATCTGATCGCCCCCATGGTCCGGTACGGCCGCGGAATCGTCGGCGTGAACGCCATCGCCGCGGTCGTTCACCATGCCGATCTCGTCGTGGTCGGGAGAATGATCGGCGCCACCGCGCTCGGTCTCTATCAGGTCGCATCGAAGATCCCCGAAGCGACGGTCACGGTCGTGGTGTGGGTCGCGGCGAAAGTCCTGTTTCCCGCCTTCTCGAAGCTGCAGGGATCGGTCGAGCACCTTCGGCGCGCCTACCTGAAGGCGCTCGCCTGGGTCTCGCTGGTGACCGTGCCGATGGCCGCGGGGCTGTTCGTCGCCGCCGAGCCGCTCATCCTGGCGCTCTTCGGGCCGAAATGGAGCGGCGCCGTCCCGCTTCTGCGGTGGCTGGCGATCTACGCCGGCATCCGGTCGATCGGAACGCACGCCGGTGACGTACTGAAGGCGACCGGCCGGTCGGGTCTGCTCGCCTCGCTCGGGCTGATCAAGGCGGCGATCCTCGTTCCCGCCCTGATCGCAGCGGGGCGGCTCGGGGCCGAGGCGGTCGCGATGACGCTCGCGATCGTCACCTTCATGACGAGCCTGCTGAACATCGCCATCGTCAGGCGGATCCTCCGCTTCTCGCTGGCCGACGTCGTCCGCTCGGTCCGGACGAGCCTGGCGGCGGGCGCGGCGCTCGTCGCCGCCGGCGTGCCGCTCGTCCGCCTGACGGCCGGATTGGACCCGTCGGCGTCGCTCGCGATCGTCATCGCCGCCTGCGCGATCGTGTATGGAGCCGTCGCATTCGCACTCGACCGCGCATCGTTCGCGGAGATCGCGTCCGCTCTTTCGACGGGAGAACGCCCCGGGCCGACGATCGAGCCGATGCCCCCATCGACGCCCTCATCGACTGAGGTGGAGCCGTGAGAGTGCTGGAGTCGGGACGCATCACCCTCCCGCCCGGAGCGGTTCAGGCCCGCCGCTTCGCCTCCCGGAACCTGCTCACCGTCCATCGCCGGCGCGAACGGATCGCGGCGGCGATCCTGCCGCCCCCCCTTCGCGGCACGGTTCGCGAGCTCGACGCGGAGCTCGCCGATCTCGCCCTCGACAGGTCGATCGGGGAAGAGCTGCGAATCGCGCTCGAGAGCTGGACGCGGCGCGCCGGCGAATGGCTGCTCCTGCGCGACTACGACGCGTCCGCCCGGCGAAGGAGCACCCTCTTCCTTTTCGAGAGCGGCCACGAGCAACCGTTCGTCGTCGTGAAGTTCCGTCCGGCCGGGGCCGCCGGAGCGGACCTGGAAGCCGAGCTCCGAATCCTCGGCTCGATCCGTCCGCGGCTCACCGATCCGATCCGCGACGCCGTTCCGAGCCCGCTCGACTTCGCCCGGAGCGCGGAAGGAGAGCTCCTGTTCCTCTCCTTCCTCCCCGGTCGGCCCCTCGCGATCTCGATGCAGCGCTCGATCCGGCCGTACCGCGCCCACCTGGAACATCTGGCATCGGCGGGCGCCTGGCTCGGCGGTTTCCATCGCGGGACGGCGGAGCGGACCCTGTCGGGTCGCGCGGACGACCGTGCCGCCGTCCATGGAGACTTCTGGCCGAGAAACCTGCTGTTCGCAGCCTCCGGATCGCTGACCGGGATCGTCGACTGGGAGCATGCGCGGCCGTACGGCCCCACATTCCGCGATCTTTTCACCCTCCTCTTCCTCTTCGCGATGGCCCGGGGGTCGCAACGGACGGGCCCGGCGCGCTTCCGCCGGGCGTTCATCGATTCGGCGCCTCCGGCTGCCGCCGTGCAACGATGCCTTCGAGCGTACTGCCGGGCGGCCTCGATCGACTACGCGAGACTCCGAGATCTGTTCGAGCACTTTCTCACCGACTCCGAGGATCTCGCGGGAAAGGAGGAAACCGGATGGCGACGGGAGCACGACTGGCCGGAGCTTCGACGGATCCTGGCGAGGGCAGACCGATCCGTCTTCTCTGGCTGATCGATTCGCTGACGATGGGGGGAGCCGAATCGCTCGTCGTCCCTTTCGCCCGCGCATCGCGCGCGAGCGGTCTCGACCTGACGGTCTGCGCGCGGACGACGATCGGAGGAAATCCGCTCGAGGGCGAGCTCCGCGACACGGGCGTCGCCGTCGAGAACCTCGAGGCGAGGTCCCTCCGCGACCGGGCGGCCTTCCGCCGTCTGATGCGGCTGATCCGCTCTCGCGAGATCGACGTCATCCACGCGCATCTCGCCTACTCCGCGATCTGGGGCGCCCTCGCCGCGAGGCGGGGGCGAGTCCCGCTCGTCGCCTCGCTCCACGTCCCGCCCGATCCCGCTCCCGACCTGAAGGAGCGCATCCGTCGGATGATGCTCGTCGCGCTCCTGAACCGTTACGCCTTCCGCGTGGTCATGGTCTCCGCGGCGCTGGCGGACGCCTGGAGAAGCGCCACGGCCATCCGCCCCGAGAGGATCGCCGTGATCCACAACGGAGTTCCGGTCGACCGCGCCGGGTCGCCGCCCGATCGGGGAAGGACGCGGATGCAGCTCGGACTCGCCGACGACGCGCCGGTCGTGATGACCGTCTCGGTGCTCCGCGAGGGAAAGGGGATCGACGTGCTGCTCCATGCCGCGAAGACGGTTCTGGCGTCGACCCCTTCGTGCCGCTTCGTGATCGTCGGCGACGGACCGATGCGGGAAAGTTGGGAGGCGCTCGCGCGCCAGGTCGGGATCGCGCATGCCGTTCAGTGGACTGGGTTCCGGCGGGACGTCGCTGCGCTTCTCGCGGCGGCGGATCTGTTCGTTCTCCCGACGCTCGCGGACGCCTTCCCGACGGCCGTCCTCGAAGCGCTCGCGGCCGGAAGGGCGGTCGTCGCGACCGGAATCGGCGGGGTTCGGGAGATGGTCGATTCCGAGAGCGGGCGGCTCGTACCGGCCGGGGATCCGGCGGCGCTCGCCGCGACGATCCGTCGCTCGCTCGATGACTCCGCCTGGCTCGAGCGGGCCGGACGAGCGGGACGGGCGCGCGTGGAGCGCGAGTTCTCGACCGAAGCCTGGGTCGCCCGCCTGCGCGCGACGTATCGGGACGCGATCTCGGGCTCGGGGAGGGGCTCCGCGTGAAGATCGCCCTGGTCGAGCTCGCAGGCAAGGGAGGGCTGAGCCACTACGCCTGGCAGCTCGCCTCCGCCATGCAGCGCCGCGGCGCCTCGGTGACTCTGGTCACCGACCGCGAACAGGAGCTGGCGGCGCTCCCCCATCCGTTCGCGCTTCGACCGATCCTCCGGCTGTGGGATCCGAAACCGGCGGACGACTCGACCGGGGCCTTCGCGCGCCGCGCCCGGCGCGGCATCCGCGCTCTCCGCTACTATCGCGAGTGGGAGCGCGCGAGACGCGAGATTCGCCGCCTCCGCCCCGACGTGATCCAGCTCGGCGACATCCGCTTCGCCACCGACCTGGTCCCGGTCCGCCGGCTCCGGGCCCTCGCTCCGGTCCTGGCAGACGTCTGCCACAACGTCCGGCCGTTTTCCGGAGGCGAGGGCTCGTCCGGAGCCTTCGAGCTCTCCTCCATCGAACGGAGCCTCTACCGCCGGATCTATCGTGAGTTCGACGCGATCTTCGTCCATTACCATGCGAACGTGCGAGAGTTCGCCGCGACGTTCCCCGAGTCGGCCGGAGCCGTGCATCGGATCGTGCACGGAAACGAGCGCATCTTCGACGCGCTCGCGAGCCCGGGACTCGGTCCCTCCGATCTGCGCCGGAGAATCGGCATCGGCCCCGACGACCGCGTGGTCCTGTTCTTCGGGACGCTTTCCGCCTACAAGGGTCTCGACCTGCTCCTCGCTTCGTTCCGGCGCGTCGCCGCCGCCGTGCCGGAGGCGAGGCTGGTGCTGGCGGGCTTCCCTTTCCCCGACTTCGACGTCGATGCATTCCGTGGAGAAGCCGCCGCCGCCGGCCTCTCGGATCGCGTGATCCTGATCCCGCGCTACGTCGAATCGGCGGAGGTTCGGGCATGGATCGAGCTGGGCGAGGTCGTGGTCTTTCCCTACCGCAGCATCTTTCAGAGCGGCGCGCTCCATCTGGCGTGCACGTTCGGCGTTCCGATCGTCGCCACGAGGGTCGGTGCGAACGACGAAGTGATCCGCGACGGAGAGACCGGGCTGCTCGTCCCTCCGGAGGACGAATCGGAGCTCGCGGGTGCGATCGCGCGCATCCTGCGCGACGGCGATCTCGCGCGCAGCCTCGGCGCCGCCGCCGCGCGGGACGCGGAGACCCGCCTTTCCTGGGACGGCGTCGCCTCCACCATTCTCGCGGCGTACGACGAACTGCTCGGGAGGGGGCGGACGTGATCGACGCCATCGCCCTCGTCCTGTTCTTCACGGCCGCGGCGCTCACCGGGTACGTCTATTTCGGTTACCCCGTTCTGATCTGGCTGATCGCCCGGCTCCGTCCCCGCCCGGTTGCGAAGGGGAGCTCGACGCCGCCAGCAACCCTCCTGATCGCGGTCTTCAACGAGGAGAAGGTGGTCGGCCGGAAGATCGAGAGCTCGCTCGCGCTCGACTATCCCCGGGACCGCCTCGAGATCCTCTTCGTCTCCGACGGTTCGACCGATCGCACGGCCGACATCGTCCGGGCCGCCGGATCGCCGAACGTCCGCCTGATCGAGCGGCCGCGCGCCGGAAAGGCTGCGGCGCTGAACGAGGGGGCGAAGCAGGCGCGCGGCGAGTTCCTCGTCTTCACCGACGCCAACGTCGAGCTCGCCCCCGACGCCCTCCGCATTCTGGCGAGCTCGTTCGACGATCCCGAGGTCGGCGGCGTCTGCGGGCGAAAGAAGTTCGTCGTGCGCCGCGGGGCCGACACCACCGAGCAGGGGGAGAACCTGTATTGGCGGTGGGACCAGTGGCAGAAGGAGCTCGAGAGCAGGATCGGGAGCGTATTCGCCGCGGACGGGTCGCTGTTCGCGATCCGGCGCTCCCTCTACGTTCCGATCGACGATCCCGCGCAGGCGGACGACATCGCCATCTCCACGCGCGTGGTCCTCCAGGGATTCCGTCTCGTGTTCGACGCCGATGCGATCGCGCTGGAAGACGCTCCGGCCGAGGGGAAGGACGAGTTCCGGCGGAAGATCCGGGTGACGAATCACAGCGTCAGGGCGCTGTTGAATCTCGGCCGGGCGCTCTGGACCTCCGGCTTCTATTCCGTCGAGCTGCTCTCGCACAAGCTCGTCCGGCATCTCGTGCCGTTTCTCCTGCTGCTGATTCTCGCGAGCAGCGCCGTGCTGGCGGTGGAGCGGCCGGCGTTCCGGATCGTACTTCTCATTCAGGTCCTCTTCTACGGCCTGGCGGCCGCCGGGGCCGGACTGCGGCGCACGGCTGCGGGCGCGCGCCGTCTCTTCTCCGTTCCCTATTACTTCTGTCTCGTGAATGCAGCAGCATTCTTCGGCGTCGTCTCGATCCTGCGCGGGAGACGCGTCCGCGAGTGGCAGCCGCGCAGCACGTGAGCTCAAACTGAGGATGTGAGGTGGGTATGGTTCGAAGATCCGGCTTTCTCGTTTCGATTCTGATGGTCGTTCTCGCGGTTCCGGCGCTCGCTCAGGAGCGCGACCGCCGCCCTCCCCGTCCCGACGCGGTAAGGCCTCCCGACCCCTCGACGCCTCTGTTCGAATGGTGGCTCCGCGGACAGGGACTGCTTTTCGGAAACTTCTTTCAGGCGACCGAGTCGGAGGCCGAAGAGGACGTCGCGGCGCTGCTCGGCGAGGTCGGGATGAGCGTCGACCTGCGGCGCGGCTTCCCGTTGCGCGCGTACGGAAGCGTCAACTATCTGAGGTACGACGATGAAGTCCTCGATTCGTCCCACGGCCTGCGCGTCGGAGTCCGCTCCGACGGCCGGCCCCATGCGTTCGACGTCTACGTCGACGGGCAGAGGGACCGCCCGACCTTCGACGTCGGCGACGTGTTCGCCCGGGCGGACGTGACCCGGCTGGCCGGGGAGTACTCGTACCGGGTCACCCGTGAGTGGCAGGTCACCGTGGATGGGGAGCTCGAGCAGCAGGAGTTCGACCTCACACCTCTGCGGGACAACGAGTTCGCCGGCCTCGGGGTGGCCGTCCGCTACCGCGGATGGGATTTCTCGCCGGAGATCGCCTACAAGGCGGGTACGCGCGAAGTCGACGATCCGACGCAGAGCTACGATCAGACCGACTTTCATCTCCAGGTGCGATCGTCACTCACGCCGCGCGTCTACATGAGCGTCCGCCTCCGCAGCCGCGAGCGCGAATATCGGACCGATCAGATGACGAGCTCGAACTTCGGTCGTGCCGACGATCGGATCCAGCTCTCGGGCTACCTCGACATCCGGCTCCTGGGGCCGCTGGCTCTCAATCTTTACGGCTCGTGGGAAGACGTCGACTCGAACCTCGAAGGGAGGGACTTCGCGAGCACGCTGCTGGCGGCCGGACTGACCTGGCGGTTCTGAGGACCCCGCCGCCGGCCGATCCAGGTCGGGGAAACCTGTTTGCTGGACGCAGAACTGAATGACCTGCGCGGAACGCGGGCGCCGCGGCGGAAGGGTGAGACGACAATCGGAGGGATCAGGTGGTAGCGCATACGGGATTCGAACCCGTGTTACCGCCGTGAGAGGGCGGCGTCCTGGACCCCTAGACGAATGCGCCACGAAGGGAGCGGAGGCGCAGGTTAGCCAACGCGCTTTCCCGCTGTCAAGCGCGGCTAACGGGTCGAATCGCGCCAAGATTCCCGGCGAGCGCCGGCTGCGCCCCGGAGCATCTCGATCTCGCCGGGCGGGAGCGTTCGGAGCCCTTCCCGCCCGGCGTCTTTCCCTTTCACCCTCGATCCGAAGGACACCTCCACATCCCCCTCCTCTCCCTCTTCGCCTCCCGCTCGGCACGAACGAATCGCTCGCGGTACGGATGGCGCCCCTTCCGGAACAGTTCCGCGTGTCCCTCCCGCAGAAGCCACTCGTTCACGCTGACCTCGGCGCTCACGGGCTCCAGGACGATCGCGAGCGTCCGCCCGTAGTCGTCCTCGCCGAACCGCCGGAGGACGACCCGCCGACCGTCGATCCTTTCTCGCAACGCGAGCGTCGCCTCCCGCGCGCCACACTCGGGCCGCCCTTTGCCGTAGTTCATCTCCGGCGCGTCGATGCCGAGAAGGCGGACGCGCTCGGCGCCCGACGAGGAGCGGACGACGATCGTGTCGCCGTCGGTGATGCGCTCGACGCGGACCGAGTCCTCCCGCGAAGCTTCATTGCCGCAGGCGAGCAGGACGGCGGCGATCGATGCGACGATCGGAAGCAGCCGGGCCGGGCGGGCGATCATGGAGAATACGTTACCCCATCCGGACCGCCCGAGGCCTGCGGAGCCGGGATGATCACCGGACGCGGATCGTGACGGCGTCGCGCGAGCCTCGATCGTCCCGAACCTCGATCCGGTGCTCGCCCGGGGTGAGCGGGAGATCGAAAGCGCGCGAGGAGGCGGACGCCGCGACGCGCGAACCGTCGACGGACCAGACGAGCGTTCGGACCGGCCCGTCGGCCGAGGCGCGGAGCGCGACCGTCTGGAACTCGCGCCGCAGCGTCGGGTCGAGCAGATAGACGGCGCCGTCGGCCGGATGGACGATCGCGAGCCGACGCGTGCCGGACCCCGGCTCCAGCGCCATCTCGACGTGCCTCAGCAGCGCCCGCGCATCGATCGGCTGATTGAAGCGGAGACCGAACACCACCGCGCCGTTCTCTTTCGCGTACCACTCCGTACGCTCGAGGCGAATCGTCGGCGTCGTGAAGTTGAACGCGTACGGTTCGGCGAGCGTGCTGCCATGGATCGAGCGCGCCGCGGGGTCGATCCTCACCTCGTATCTCGTCGCGTATCGAAGCGCTCTCGCATCCGGCCGGAAGATCAGCGTCGTCGTCCCCGACCAGCGGAACTCTCCGGGCACTTCCGGCGAGAGGTGGAAGAACTCCGGCCGGAGCGGCTGCGGGATCTTCCCGAGGACGATCATCGGCTCCGAGAACGCGACGCGGACCTCGTTCGCCTGCTCGAGGGTCTGGATCTCCCCTTCGGGTCCCGCGCCGACGATTCGCAGTTGCGCGAACGCGGCAGCGGGAATCAGCAGCAGGAAGAGGATCAGCGTGAGGGGACGGCCAGGCCGCATGAATGTTCTCCTCGGGATTCCGCGCCGAGTATGGTGCGGTGCGGAGGACGACGCAAGGACCCGGGGGCCGCCATCGACCGCGGCGATCCCGCCGCGGTCACAGCCTGAGGCGTCGGAGGCGCAGCGCATTCGCGATCACGCTGACCGAGCTGAAGCTCATCGCCGCGGCGGCGAAGACCGGGCTGAGAAGAATGCCGAAGTACGGATAGAGGACCCCCGCCGCCACAGGGACCCCGAGGGCGTTGTAGACGAAGGCGAAGAAGAGATTCTGTTTGATGTTGCGCATCGTGGCGTGGCTGAGGCGAAGGGCTCGGACGATCGCGCGAAGGTCGCCTCTGACGAGCGTCACGCCGGCGCTCTCCATCGCGATGTCGGTTCCGCTCCCCATCGCGATTCCGACGTTTGCCTGCGCCAGCGCGGGCGCGTCGTTGACGCCGTCGCCGGCCATCGCGACGATCTTTCCTTTCCGCTGGAGCTCCTTCACCACGCCGGCCTTTTCCTCGGGGAGGACCCCGGCGATGACCGTGTCGATGCCGAGCTTCCTCGCGACCGCCTCCGCGGTCGTGCGGGCATCGCCGGTCAGCATCACGAGCTCGATTCCGAGCCGGCGAAGCTCGCGAATCGCTTCGGGCGCGGACTCTCGGACCGGGTCGGTGACGGCGATCAGCCCCGCCGGCCTCCCGTCGACGACGATGAACACGACGGTCCCGCCGTCGGCGCGCATCTGCCCGGCGGTCGTCTCGAGCTCGCCGGGCGCGAGCCCCATCCGCTCGAGCAGCGCGCGGTTGCCGAGGGCGACGCGCCGGCCGCCCACACGGCCTTCGACTCCCTTTCCGGGGATCGAATCGAACCGCTCAGCGCGGGGGACCGCGACCTTCCGCTCTTCGGCTCCGGCGAGGATGGCGGCGGCGAGCGGGTGCTCGCTCGCCAGCTCGATGGCCGCCGCGAGCGAAAGGAGCTCGTCCTCCGCCACCCCGCCCACGGCCACGACCGCGGCGAGCTTCGGCTTCCCTTCGGTGAGCGTCCCGGTCTTGTCGACGACGAGCGTACCGACTTCGCGGAGGATCTCGATCGCCTCGGCATTGCGGAACAGCACGCCTGCGCTCGCACCCTTTCCGGAAGCGACCATGATCGACATCGGCGTCGCGAGCCCGAGCGCGCAGGGGCAGGCGATGATCAGGACCGCGACGGCGTTGACGATTCCGAACGCCATCGCCGGATCGGGGCCGAACAGCGCCCAGACGATGAATGTGAGGACGGCGATCGCGACCACCGCCGGGACGAACCATGCGGCGACGCGGTCGGCGAGCCTCTGGATCGGCGCGCGGCTCCGCTGCGCTTCCGAGACCATGCCGACGATCCGCGCGAGCAGCGTCTCCGATCCGACCCGCTCGGCGCGCACCACCAGCGTACCGCCTCCGTTCACCGTCGCCCCGATCACCCGATCGTCCGGCCCCTTCTCGACCGGGATCGGCTCGCCCGAGACCATCGATTCGTCGACGCTCGAACGCCCCTCCTCGACCGCTCCGTCGACCGGGATCTTCTCCCCGGGGCGGACGCGCAGCAGATCGCCGACGCGAACCTCGTCGAGCGGGACGTCGAGCTCGCGCCCGTCCGGCTCGACCCGCCGTGCGGTCTTCGGAGCGAGCCCGAGCAGCGCCCGGATCGCCGCTCCGGTCCGGCTCCGCGCTTTCAGCTCCAGCACCTGCCCCAGGAGCACCAGGGTCACGATCACCGCCGCCGCTTCGAAATAGACGCCGACCTGCCCCGTCTCGTCGCGAAACGACGCGGGAAAGAGCGTCGGCGAGGCCGTGGCGATCACGCTGTAGGCGTACGCGACGCCGGTCCCGAGACCGATGAGCGTGAACATGTTGAGGCTTCGGTGGACGAGCGACTCCCAGGCGCGCCGGAAGAACGGCCATCCCCCCCAGAGCACGACCGGCGTCGCGAGCGCCAGCTCGATCCACCTCCCCGCTCCCGAATGAACCAGGCGGTGCGCCCAAGCGCCCGAGAGAACGTGCGCCCCCATGGCGATCACGACCAGCGGAGCCGTCAGGACCGCGCTCACCACGAACCGCCGCCGCATGTCGGCCAGCTCGGGGTTCTCCTCCTCGTCGAGGGAGATCGCGCGCGGCTCGAGCGCCATCCCGCAGATCGGACAGCTCCCCGGCGCGTCCCGCACGATCTCCGGATGCATCGGGCAGGTCCACTCCGCCCCCTTCGGCGGCGGCTGCCGCCCTGCAGTCTCGGATGCGCCGCCCGATTCTCCCGGGACGTACTTCGCGGGATCGGCGTCGAATTTCGCCTTGCAGCCCGGACTGCAGAAATGAAACGTCTCGCCGCCGTATTCGCTCGTTCCAGCGGCGCTCGACGGTTCGACCGTCATGCCGCAGACGGGATCGGTCACCCGCCCGTCGGAGCGCGGCCGATCCGCCGCCCGGTTTCGATTCTGCTCATCGGTCATGTCTCAGGTCGCTCTTCCGGAGGAAAGGAAAATCGAGACGATGGGCGGGGTCACCGCAGCTCGGCCGCGCGGATGGTGCGCGTCCAGACGACCGAGCCGTCGACCGCGTGGAGGCGGATCGTGAGCGAGCGGTCGGTGCGAGGCCCCGTGAACTCGAGCGTCGCGAAGTTTCGCTGCGGATAATACGTCCCCGGCACGACGAGATCGTGATCGGCCCCCTCGCGCGCCTGCGACACTCCGGCCGTCAGAGGGCTCGTCGTGAGATCGAACAGCGGGTACGTCCCGGCCCGCTCCTTCCTCATGAGGATCGCATGGTGGCGGTCGCCCGTGACGAAGACCACGCCTCCGATCTTCGCCTCCTCGATATGCCGCATCAGCCGCTCGTAGTCGGCGAAGTTCGGGAGCCCTTCGTCCGTGAGCGGATTCAGCACTTGATTCCCGTTCACGACGATCTTGAACGGCGCCGCCGACGCGGTGAGCGAGTCGAGCAGCCACTCGAGCTGCTCCTCCCCCCACATCGTCTTGTCCGGCCCGGAGGGGGCGTGATTCGGCGTCCGATGGTAGCGGTCGTCGAGCAGGAAGAAATCGACGTCACCCCAGGTGAACTTCTGGAACACCCCGGGAGCCGCCGGAACCCCCGCGGTCCGCGGAGCCCAGTAGTCGCGAAAGATCTCGAGCGCGACCTCCTTCATCGAAAACGTCCGGTCGGAGTTGTTCGGTCCGTAATCGTGGTCGTCCCAGGTGGCATAGTTGTGCGTCGAAGCGAGCAGAGCCGCCATCTCCGGCATCGTCCTGTTGTATGCATAGCGGTAGCGCATCCCCGATTCGCTCTCCCAGTCGGCCTCGCGGTAATAGACGTTGTCGCCGATCCAGAGCATCAGATCCGGCCGGATCCGGGCGATCGACGTAAAGATGGCCGTCTCGCCGCCGTAGGGGGTCCCGGGACGGTCGTACGGCGGATCATTGATATAGGTGCACGAGCCGACCGCCACGCGGAAGGACGGCGGATCGGTCCTCCAGCGCCACATCGGCTGAGTGCGGAGCGCCGGAGGATTTTCGGGGCCGATCCGGATGCCGTCGAGGTAGACCTCGTATTCGTACTCGGTTCCGAAGGCGAGCCCGCCGAGGCGGAAGCTCGCGATGTGATCGTTCTCGTCGCTGGTGCGGACGAGCTCGCTCAGCCGCGCGGTGGCCGGCTCCCCCTTCTTCCAGAACCGGATCTGCGCGTCCGCCGCCCGGACGGTCTGGAGCCAGACGAGGGTCTCGGTGATCTCCGAGTAGCCGAGCATCGGGCCCGAGCGGAGAAGCGCGGCCGCATCGGAGGCCGGCTGCCGCGCGGCGAGCGGCGAGGCGAGCAGGAGCAGAGCGAGCAGGAGGCGCAGCATGATCGGCAGAGTCTACGCGCACGGCGGCAGCGAGAGAAAGGCCCTCTGCGGACTTTGCTTCCCGCGCCCGTTCCGCGATACAACGGGACTTCCGGCATGCAGATCCACGACTCCCGGCGCAGTGAGCGATACATCGCGGACCCTCCGCTCCGCGCCCGGCTCGGGCGGGAGGCGGTGACCATCCGCGACCTGGGCGAGGAGGGCGTTCAGCTCGAGCACGAGATCCCGCTGACGACGGGTCGCAGCACGCTGACTTTCGCGTCGGAGCGCGACGAGGTCGAGATGAGCGGGCGCGTGATCTGGAGCCGGCTGCTGCCGAGCGCTTCCGATCCCGCGCAGTACCGTTACCGCTCGGGGTTCCGGGTGGACGAGCCGGATCGCGGCTCGGTGTCGCGGATCGTGAGCCGGCTGGTCGGCAGCGGACGGGCCCGGCGCGACAGCGAATCGCTGGAGCGGAAGCGCCACGCGCTCGAGGAGCGGGCGGCGGCGGCCGAGTCGGAGCGGTTCGTCCGGGCCGCATCGGGAACCGCGCGGACGCCCGCGGCGGGGACGAGGCGGATCCTCGATGCATTCCACGCGCTCGAGCGCGATCCCGTGATGCGCGCGCATTGGGAAGCTCTCGGCGCGGCGAGCCTCGTCCGCGACCCCCAGCGCTTCGAGCGCTACCGGGAAGCGGTCGCGGTGTGGGAATATCTCGATCACGAGTTCGGGCTCGACGCGGTCGCCCGCGTCATACGCACTTCACGGCTCTAGCCGCCGGAACGACCGTTCTGCTCGGTCGAAAACGATTGAGAGGTCCTCATGCTTCGAACCGTGGCATTCTCTCTCGCGCTCGCCGCTTTCGGCAGCCCGCTGCTCTCTCACGTCATCCAGCCGACCTCGCTCGCGCTGACCGTCGGGGAGCAGAAGAGCTTCGTCGTGAGCGATTCGTCCGGCTGCAGCGCACGCCTTCGCGCGCAGGTACAGGATTCTTCCGTCGCCTCCGTCTCGCCCGATCAGGAGGTCACCGCCGTCGACCAGACCTTCACGGTCACCGGGCGCACGGCCGGGAAGACTCCGATCACTATCACGTGGAACGCCGTCGCCCCCTGTGTCGACACCGGCACCGGCCGCGTCGACGTGACCGTGACGACCGCCCCCCCGAACGTCGTCGTCACCTCCCTCCCCGGCGGTCTGGTCCAGGAGACGAATCAGGAAGGATCGACCGGGGAGTTCACGGTCGCGAACATCGGCGGCTCGGCGACCACGGTTTTCGTCAACCCCTCGACCGACTTCTTCGACGTCGCTCCCCGCAGCGCCGATCTCGCTCCCGGAGCCAGCCGGAGCTTCACGATCGCCGCCGTCCCGCTTCCCGCGGGGTTCTACGAAGGCTTCGTCGGCGTCACGGGAACGGGCGTCGGACCGGGGACGAACGTGCGCGTGCGTCTGGTCTCGGCGAACCGCCCCTCGACGCCTCCCCTCCCCCGCCCCGCGGCGAACCGCGTCGATCTCTCGACACGCGTCGGCCAGTTCCAGAAGGGGTCCATCCGGATCACCAACCACGACACCGGCACCGTTCGCGGCGTTTTCTCCGCGGACGTTCCGTGGATCCTTCCACCGGGAGAGGCGTTCGAGCTCGTCGCCGGATTCGTCGACGTCCCATTCGAGGTCGATCTCGACCGCCGTCCGCTCCATACGGCCGCCGTCGGCACGCTCTCGCTCCATTACCTGCTGAGCCCCGGCGAGATCGCCTCGAGCGGCCCGGTGGCCGGGCACGGCGCGACCGGCGCCTCGTCGACGACCGTCACGGTGGTCTCGACCGTGACGCCCCCGTCGAGCCCCGCCGATCTCCCCCCGCTCGGCGCCCAGGAGATCGCCCTGTTCGCTCCCGGAGTCGGCCGCATCCTCGGCAGCGTCGGGCTCTTCATCTCCGATCTGACGCTGAGCGCCCTCGACCGGAACGCCGACACCCGCAACGTCCGCCTCTATTACTCTCCCCTCGGTGCGGAGACCCGGACCGTCAACATCGACCCCGTTTCACGAACCATCGCTTCCCCGCTCGGCGATCTGGTCAAGGGAGTGTTCGGCGGAGACTCGCAGATCGGCTCTCTTCAGATCCGTTCGCCCGACGTGCTCGACCTCGGCGTCCTCGCGAGCATATTCAACTCGAGCGATCCCGCCGGAACGTTCGGCACCGCGATCCCGATCTTCCGCTCGGACCGCTCGGTCCTCCCGGGGCAGCAGCTCTTCCTCACCGGCCTTCGCAAGACGGCGACGAGCCACACGAACCTGTTCGTCCAGGAGACCAGCGGGAACTCCGCCCGCGTTCGCATCCGGCTCCTCACCGGGAGCGGCTCGCCGGCGGACGAGCGCGTGGTCGACCTCGCCGCGTTCGGCGTCACGCAGATCACCGACAACCCAACCCCTCTTCCCGACGGCATGGTCTCGGCGGTGCTCGAGCACGACGAAGGATCGGACGGAGCCTTCGTCGGCTACGCGACGCCGGTCGATCGCGCGAGCGGCGATTTCTGGGCGGTGGCCGACTGGTCCCTCCAGTACGGCTACTCGGTCGCCGACCCCCTCCTGATCCCCGTCGCGGGCGCCATCCCCGGAGCCAACAACACCGACTTCCGGACCGACGTCTCCTTCATGAACAGCGGGACCGTCCCGGCGGCGGGGACGCTTCGGTATCGGTCGGCGGACGCCGGGGTCCTCGAGGAGACGATCGACGTCGCGCCGGGCGCCACGGTGACCTACGAAGATCTGACCCGGTCGATCTTCGGCATCGAGGGAACGACCCTCGGCTACCTGACCTGGACGCCGGCGAGCGGCGCGATGCGGATCACGAGCCGCAACTACACCCTCGTCGCCGAGACGGGTGCCACGTTCGGCACGGCCGTTCCGGTGCTCCCACTCTCCGCCGCGATCTCGCGCGGCGAGCTGATCCGATTCGGCGGCGTCGACGACGCCTCGCTCACCACCGTCACCGACCGCCGCCCCGCGACGTTCCGCTCGAACGTCGGGATCATCGAGACGAGCGGCCAGCCGATCCGCGTCCGCGCCACCATGAATTACACCGTGCCATCCTCGCTGGTGACCACCATCGGATCGGCGAGCGTCGAGCTCGAGCTCGCACCGTTCGAGCTCAGGCGCCTCAATCGCGTCACTCAGGAGATCCTCGGAGCGTTCCGCGGCGCGCTCGGCGATCTCCGGAACGTTCAGCTCGACTTCGAGGTGATCGAAGGAGACGGCAGCGCCGTGATCTTTCTCTCGAGCATCGACAACGGTACCGGAGACTCGCTGCTGCGGGTGGAGTAGTGTCCTGTAACGTCGGAATCGATAGCAGATGGCGAAGGGATCGGCGTCGTGAGCGAGGCGCGGCGACGCAGGCATAGCGGGACTATGCTGAGGAGCCGCAACGAAGCTCACGGCGTCGAGACCAAGCCAGGTGGTACTGATTCTGCCGTTACAGTCCACTAGGACGCCCCGGACGCTGTATCCTTCCCGGCGGTCGATGGAGACGTTCACTGCGGCACCGCACGACGACGTTCTGAAGCTGACGCTTCAGATCGCCGTCCTCCTGCTGACGGCCCGGGCGCTGGGGGAGGTGGCCCGACGGCTGGGGCAACCCTCGGTGATCGGAGAGATCGCCGCGGGGATCCTGCTCGGTCCGTCGGTGCTGGCGGGACTGATGCCGGCGTTCGGGCAATGGATCGTTCCGTCGACGCCGGTCCAGGGATATCTGATCGAAGTGGTCAGCATGATCGGGGCGATGTTCCTGATGCTGATCACGGGTCTGGAGACGGACCTTGGACTGATCCGGAGGCATGCGCGGACGGCGATCGGAGTCTCGCTCGGGGGGATCGCGCTGACGTTCACGGCCGGATACTTCCTCGGGCTGCATCTGCCGGACACGCTTCTCGGAGACCCCGCGCAGCGAACGGTGTTCGCGCTGTTTCTCGGGACGGCGATGTCGATCTCCGCGATCGCCGTGATCGCGAAGGTGATCATCGACATGAAGCTCACGCGACGCGACGTCGGGCAGACGATTCTCGCCGCGGGGATGAGCGACGACACGATCGGATGGATTCTGCTCTCGGCGGTCGCGAGTCTGGCGCTCGGCCAGGGAGTCAGCGCCGGCTCGATCGGCAGGACGGTCGGCGGCGTGCTGTTGTTCATGATTCTGAGCCTGACCGTCGGGCGCTCCCTGCTTCGCCGCGCGCTCCAGTTCGTTCAGGAGCGGGTGACGATGGCGGACCGGATGCTGACCTTCGCCGTCATCCTGATGTTCATCTGGGGCGCCATCGCACAGGCCCTTCGGTTCGAAGCCGTCCTCGGCGCCTTCATCATCGGCATCCTACTCAATCAGATGAGGCTCTTCCCCGTCGAGTCGCGCGGCACCCTCGAGAGCCTGGCGCTCGGAATCTTCGCTCCGATCTTCTTCGCCGTCGCAGGGCTGAAAGTCGACCTCGGGCACGTGCTCACGACACCGAGTCTGCTCGCATCGGCCGCGGCGCTCATCCTCGTCACGACGCTCGCGAAGGGGACCGGCACCTATCTCGGCGCCCGGCTCATCGGCCGCAAGGATCACTGGACAGCCCTGTCGTTCTCCGCCGGCCTCAACACGCGAGGCGCGATGGACATCATCATCGCCACCATCGGGCTCCAGCTCGGCGTTCTGTCACAGGACATGTTCTCGATCGTCGTCCTGATGGCGATGACCAACGCGCTCGCCGCCCCCACCGCACTTCGATGGGTCCTCGGGCACGTACAGCCGACCGAGGAGGAAGTCGAGCGGCTACGCCAGGAAGAGCTCGCCGAAGAGAGCTTCGTCGCTTCGATCCACCGCATCCTTCTCCCGATCCGGCTTCGCGAATCGATCTCCGATCAGTACGTCGCGGAAGCCCGGATCCTCGAGCGCCTCTCCCAGCGCAGCGAGCTCTCGGTCACCCTTCTCACCGCGACCAAACCGGGCGGCCGTTCCGAGGGCACCGAGTTCCTCCGGAAGATCGCCGAGCTGTTCCCCAAAGTCGGCCTCCGCCAGAAGGTAGCCGAGGGGACCTCGCCCTCGGAGCTGATTCTCGATGAGGCCCACAAAGGCTACGACCTGATCATCCTCGGCGCTTCGCAGGACAGCAATACCCGCGTCGTCTTCAATCCGATGGTCGACTACCTGCTCCGCGTCTCTCCCTGCGCGACCATGGTCGTCAAGAGCTATCCGATGCCGCCCGACTGGCAGCTCCGGCGCATCCTCGTGCCGACCAACGGCGCTCCGGCCGCACGCCGCGCCGCCGAGGTCGCCTTCGCCCTCGCCACCGAGCCCGAGCACGAAGTCGTCGTCATGAACGTCGCCACCCGCGAAACCAGCCCGCTCGACACCGACGGCAGTTACTTCCGCCGCCAGGTCAGCAGCGGCCGCGGCATCGTCGAGGAGCTCCGCGCTCTCGGCGAGGCCCAGAAGGTCTCCACCGCCGCCGAAGTGCGCGTCGGCCGCAATCCCGACAGGGTCATCCTCGACGTCGCCCGCGAGCGCGAAATCGACCTCATCGTCATCGGCACCGACATCCGTCCCGGCTCGCAGCGGCTCTTCCTCGGTCCCCGCGTCGAGCGCATCCTCAACAACGCCCCCTGCCCGGTGCTCGTCGTGAACGCGCCGTAGCACGCCACGCCGGCGAACGGGGGGGGCTCCGCCACATCCAGACTTCGCTTCCTTTGCGCCCTGCGCCACGCGGGCCCCGGCCGTTTGCATCGAATGAACGGCGCGAACCATCGGTGCCGCCGTTTCGGATTGGATCTTGCAGCAGCGTTCTCAGGAGTCGACTCCCGACACCGACAGGAGGCCCGCCATGGATCAGGAGAGAGACAAGCTGCTGATTCTCGAGCCCGACCCGCTCGTCACTCGGGCGGTCGAGCTCGCCGCCGCGAAGCTCGACCTGCAGCCGGTCAGCGCCACCGACGGATGGGACGCCATCCAGATGCTGGAGAAGGGGGAGTACATCGCCGTCGTCGTCGACTGCAACGTGCCGCGGCACAGCGGGGACGGACTGCTCCGCTACATCTGGGAGGAGTTCGGCGAGGAGTCGCTCGACCGCGTGCTCGTGCTCGTGCCGGACGAGGAGACGGCGGCACGGCTCGGCACGGGGAAGCTCCACACCATCCGCCGCTCCGAGCCGATCGAGAGCCTCGCCTCGGCCATCCGCGGCTGCGAGCCGAGACACTGAAACTTCCCCGCGGCGTCCGCTCAGACGAGACCGCGATCGCGGGCGTACGCTGAGCTCGACGCGGCCGCCGATCTGTAGCTTCTCGTAGATGCTGTGGAGGTGAATCTTGACGGTTCCCTCGCTGATGAGGAGGCGCTCGGCGAGCAGGATCACGAACGCCACGCCGAGCCCGGTCTGCATGAGCTCGAGCTCCGGATCTCCGATCATGACCTCGGTCCACAGCGCGAGCGCCATCAGTTCCACCCCCACCGCGGCCGTCGTGACCGCGATCGGCCGCCAGCCGAAGCGGAGCCCCGCCGCGACCACCGCGAACATCCCGAAGAGCAGGAACGGACTCCCGACTTCTCCCGCGAGCCAGATCAGCGCGAGTGCGACCCCGCCGTCCACCAGGTGCGTCGCCGAGCGGTACCGCGGAAACCGGATCGGAATCGCCACCACCGGCAGAGCCGCCAGAATCGCGAAGACGAGATATCCCGCACAGATCGCCTGCAGCAACTGCTGATTCCGCAGGGCGCCGATCGGCTCGACCGCCAGTACGGCGACCGCCACCGCCGCCAGCGCGACGCGCCCGCCGGCGATCAGCCGTTCCGACCCCGCGTCGAGCGGATGTCTCCAGCGCATCGCCACCTCGAGGGTCCCTCGCTCCGCGACGGTATCATTCTACGCGGCGAAAATGGCATGGTCGCTCCGCGCCCCGCCAGCCCCCCTCTCACCGGAGGGAGTTGCGGCGCCCCGGCCGGTAGTGTAAACAGATTCCAAACATGCAACCCGAGGTCGAGAAGCTCGAGCCGCGCCTCAAGGAAATTCTTTATGGGTGCATGGAGACCATCCGTGCGACGAAAGCGGCGCTCTACCTGCTCGACTCCGACGGGTCCTACTCACTTCTCACGCACTACGGATTTCAGGACTCGCTCAGGAAATCGATCCTTCCGGCCGATCCGCTCCCCGACCGGCTGATCATGCGTCGCGCGCCGTTCTTCGTGAACGGCCTCAACGAGGAGCCGCGGTTCTCCGAGATCCTGTATGCGGCGGGAACGGACCGCCTGCTCGCCGCACCGATCTACTCGCGAGGGCGGCTCGCCGGATTCATCGATCTGCGCGACAAGCCGGGACGGCAGCCGTTCGACGTCAAGGACATCGAGGAATCGCAGAAGCTCGTCGAGCAGTACCTCGACCTGTTCGCGAAGAATCAGCTCTACGGGCAGCAGTCGATTCAGGTTGCGCACTCGGCGGACAAGGCTGCGGAGATCCAGGCGGCGAACATCGCGAAGATGGTCGAGCTCGCCCGGACCGTGGTCGGACGCCAGCTCACTTCGGAGTCGCGCCGCACGCCGACGCTGACCGAGGCCGAGATGGCATCGGTCGCCCTGATCCTTCCGACGATGCTGATGCTGCCCGGCGCCGTGGTGGCGGCCTTCTCCTCGTTCGGTCAGCTCAGCGGCGGGCAAATGATCGCGTCGCGCGCACCGATGACCCAGGAAGCGGTCGATCAGTTCCGCGGAAAGCTGAGCGGATGGACTCGAAAGCGCGGCGACTCCGATGCGATCAGCCGCTCCAGCCTGCAGCTTCCCTTCGGCGAGGCCGCGGCGCCCATCTCCCCCGAACGCATCCAGACCGTTCTGAGCGCGCCGGTCACGGCCGGCGGAGTCGCCGGCCTCGTGCTCAGCGTCGGCTTCGAGCGCAATCCCGACGCCGAGGCGCGCACCCTGCTCGAGTTCTTTCTCCGCCAGATCCAGCAGACCGTCGAGCACGCCCTGTCCCATCACGCGACCAAGCTCGTCGACCAGAAGATCGCCGAGAAGCTCATCGAGCCCGACTTCCAGAAGTACCCTCACCTGCTCAACCACAGCCGGCGCGTCTCGAGCATGGCCGACCAGCTCGCTCATTACCTCGGCCTCGGCCCCGCGGAGTGCGAGACGATCCGCATCGCCGGCCTGGTCCACGACGTCGGGATGCGTCTTCTCGATTACCACGCGATCTATCGGAAGAAAGAGATCACCGACGCCGAGATGCTCATGGTGCAGGAGCACCCGCTCGTCGGCGCGGCCCTCGTGGTCGACTCCGGACTCGGCGAGGAGGTCGCCTACATCGTCCTCTGCCATCACGAGCGCGTCGACGGGAAGGGTTATCCGAACGGGCTGGTCACCGATCAGATTCCGATCGGCGCCCGCATTCTCCACATCTGCGAGGCCTTCGACGCCATGACCGCCTCCGATTCCTATCAGGTCCCCCTCCCCGAGAACGAGGCCATCGAGCGCATCCTGCGCGGCGGCGGCGCTCAGTTCGACGCCCAGATCGCGCAGAAATTCCACGAGATGCTCCGCCACGCCGTGCAGGTCTAGAGCGTCTTGGGCGTCTTGGGCGTCTCGAGCGTCTTGGGCGTCTTGGGCGTCTTGGGCGTCTCGGGCGTCTCGAGCGTCTTGGGCGTCTTGGGGTCTTGGGCGTCTTTGACCGTCTGCGTTCGAAGACGCCACCCGGCCTCGCCTCCGCCGACGCGACGAGCCGGCCGAACGTAAAGGTTGTATGGGGTTCGCCGGAAGCGCCGAAGGCTTCAACGTCAATACGCCCCAGACGCTCGAGACGCCCTGGACGCTCAAGACGCCCCAGACGCCCAAGACGCCCAAGACGCCCAAGACGCTCCAGACGCCCCAGACGCCCAAGACGCTCCAGACGCCCAAGACGCTCCAGACGCCCCAGACGCCCCAGACGCCCCAGACGCCCCAGACGCCCAAGACGCTCCAGACGCCCTAGACGCTCCAGACGCCCTAGACGCCCCAGACGCTCCAGACGCCCTGGACGCCCCAGACGCTCCAGACGCCCAAGACGCTCCAGACGCCCCAGTTGCTACATCTCGAGGGTCATGACGACCGCGCTCTCGCCGTCGGGGTAATAGCGTGCGCGGATGTAGGCGATGTCGAAGCTGAGCGAGCTGTAGAACGCCTGTGCCGGCTGGTTGGACTCGCGGACCTCGAGGGCGATGAGGCGGATGTCGTGCTCGCGGGCGAACGAGAGGGCGTCGTCCATGAGCGAGCGTGCGAGGCCGCGACGCCGGAACGAGCGCGCCACGGCGATCTTGTTGATGTGCATCTCGTCCATGAAGTGCATGGCGAAGTTGTAGGCGACGATCATGCGGTCGGAGCGGATGACGCGGTTGTAGCGGCCTTCGGCACGCAGCTCGCTCTCGAAGAACTCGCGCCGCCAGGGGGAGGGGAAGCTGGCCCGCTCGAGGGCGTGAATCTGATCGACGTCTGCGGGCCTCGCGTCCGCGATCCGGAGATCAGCCATGCCCGTCACGGAGCCTCTGCTCGGCTTCGGCGAGCCGAACGTAGATCGGAGTCGCATCGGCGCGCGAGGCGAGCGCGTCGCGCGCGGCGAGCGCGCCGGCTCTCCGCGCGGTGAGCAGCGCGAGATTCTCGCGACGGGCGAGCGCGTCGAGGTCGATCGTCTCGGCGTAGCTCCGGCGGAGCGAATCGAGCCGCTCCGCGCCGGCCAGGGAGGGCGCGAGCTCCTCTTCCCCGCCGCGGAACCCGGAAACGTACCACTCCCCCCGTCCCGCATCGGAGAACACCAGCGCCTCCTCCCGCTCCGCTCCGAGAACCGACTCGTGCGTGGAGATCGCGCAGACCGGCAGTCCGAGCGCGAACGCGAGCCCCTGGACGGTGGCCAGCCCGACGCGCACGCCGGTGAACGATCCCGGACCACGCGTCACGGCCAGCAGACCGAGCTCGCTCCGGCCGATCCCTCCCTCGTTCAGCATCCACTCGACCGCGGGGAGCAGCTTTTCGTTCCTCGAGCTTCTTCCTTCGGCCGCGTACGCCGCGACGATCCCGCCGTCATTCACGATGGCGATCGAGAAGACGGGCAGAGACGTGTCGATCCCGAGAATCAGCATGACGCCCTCACGACGGAGGGATCACGGGCGCCGGCGCGGGAATGTCGAGGTCCACCAGCTCGATCCCGATCTCCGCCGCGACCCTGCGCGAGCGCTCGTCCCGGTAGAACTCGCCGTAATAGATCCGCCGGATCCCGCTGTTCGCGATCAGCTTGAAGCATCCCCAGCAGGGCGAAGCCGTCGTGTAGAGCTCACCCCCCTCGATCGAGACCCCGTTCTTCGCGGCCTGGATGATCGCATTCGCTTCCGCGTGCACCGTCGCGACGCAGTGCCCGTCCTCCATCATGCAGCCGACCTCGTCGCAGTGCGGCAGCCCGCGGATCGATCCGTTGTATCCGGTCGAGAGCACCGTCTTGTCGCGGACGATCACCGCCCCGACTTTCTTGCGCAGACAGGTCGATCGCGTGGCAGCCTGATGCGCGATCCCCATGAAGTACTCGTTCCAGCCGGCTCGCATCCGTATCGACTCCTCTCTCCCGGTTCCGATTCCATTGTACGGGTCGCCGCCGGGATCGGATCCAACGGGGAGAACCACCCCGGATGGGCTCACTGTTTCCGGAATCGGCAGGAGCCATGCATAACCGGCCGCCGTGGAGCCAGACCATGAAGCGTCGAATTCTGATCGTTGAAGACAACGCCGACCTTCGACGTCTCTATGCGATCGGGCTCAACCTGCGCGGCTACGAGGTCCGACTCGCCGCGAACGGCGCGGAGGCCATCGATCGCGTCGAGACCGAAAAGCCCGACCTGGTCATCCTCGATCTCTGCATGCCGGTGATGGACGGCTGGCAATTCATCGACCGCCTCAACCCGCAGGGAGCCCCCGAGACCGTCCCCATCCTCGTGATCACCGGCCACGACAAGCCGACCGACCGCATCATTCCGCCGTGCGTCCGCGGCTGGCTCGCCAAACCGGCGTCGATCGACGAGGTCGCCGTCAAGCTGACCGAGATCACCCTCCCCCCCGCCTCGCACTGAAACACGCTCCGCGCCGGCCGAAGCGATTCGCCGCGGCTTTCCCTTTCCACCCCCCGAATCCCCCGCCAGACTGTAGAATCGTCCCGCAATGGCAAGCGTGTCGTTCGTCAGTCCCGAGCGGGAGGAGCGCGCCTGGGACCTCGACCCTTCCCACCCCTCCCGGATCGGCCGCGACGCCGACAACGACATCGTCCTGCGCGATCCCCGCGTCTCCCGGCATCATGCGCGCGTCGTGTTCGAAAAGGGCTTCTTCGTCGTGTACGACCTGGCGAGCGCGAACGGCACCTTCGTCAACGGCAAGCGGATTCAGGTGGCACCGCTCGTGAACGGCGTTCAGATCCGAATGGGCAACACGACCGGACGCTTCAGCGACGACCCCGCCGCCGACCAGCACTCGACCGTCGTCGATCAGCCGATCGACGCGCCGGGGGCGGCGGCCGAGAGCGAGGGGACTCCGGAGGGCGAGCCGGCGACGACCAACCCGTTCCCGAAGGGTGAGGCTCCGAGCGAGCGATCGGCCGATCCCGGCGAAGGGACGTTCGCGGGATCGCGGTACGTGATCGAGCTCGCCAGCCAGCCCGCCGCGGTCCGCAACGGAGTGGAGCGGCCGATCTTCTACTTCGAGCGTCCTCCCCGCCTGATCGGATGGGTCGGAGGCCTCATCGCCGCCATGATCGGGGCGACCGGGCTCACCGCGGCCGTCGTCCTGACGATCCAGGGCCGCCCCCTTCACGTGCTCGCGACGATCGGCCTCACCATCGCCTTCGCCGCACTCATCCTCAACCTGGTTCCCCGCAAGGAGATCTTCTTCTGCCGCGACGAGGAGATGAGCCAGGTCGCGCTCGTCCTCCGCCAGGAGCACAGGATCCCGATCCCGTCGAGCGAGTATCGCGCGGTCGACCCCGCGGGACGGGTGCTCGCCACGTTCCGCAAGAACCACTGGTCGAACCTCGGCAGGCGGCGCTGGTGGATTCTGTCCGATGGCGAGATGGCGGTCGGATGGGCCGAAGAGGACTCGCTCCCCCGTGCGATGGCGCGCAAGGTCGCGAGTCACGCCATCCGCGCCTTCCGCAGCAACTACCGCTTCATCTTCGAAGGGAAGTTCGTCGGCCGTATCGAGCGGCGCGAAGGACGCGACCTGCTCGACCTCGCGAAGGACCCCGATCGCCATCTCGACCGCCGTGTCGCGATCCCTCTCTCGGTTCTGATCCTCGCCGTCGAGGGAAAGTAGAAGCGTCCCGGAACCGGCGAGAACGAAATGGCGAGCGCTCAGTCGAAGCGCTCGATCTCGATCCCGCTGTAGAAATTCTTCAGAATCCGCTCGACGTCCCAGCCGCGGAACGCCATCCCGTACGCCCCGATCTGACACATCCCGGTCCCGTGTCCCCACCCCTTCCCGAAGAACGTGTACCGGTCGACGCCGTCGGCATCCTTCGTCCGGATCATTTCGAACAGATTGTCGGGGAGCTCGAGCGAAAAGCGGATCTGGATCCCTTCGAGGACGAAGGTCCGTCCCTCCTCTGCGGTGACCTCCATGCGCGTCACCCGATGCGAGGCGTCCTCGGCGAGGGGGCGAAGGCCGCGGAGCTCCCGGATGGGGACGCGGCCGGCCATCGATGCGACGATCTGGTCCGCACGGTAGCTGCGGGTCCAGTTCGCGAAGCCGGAAGTCCGGTCGAACGAGGCTCCGTCGTAGTTCGCTTCGACGACGATGGCGAGCGGCGTGCCGGCGCGGTCGTGAATCACACGCGCCCGATCGCTCACCATGACCGGCACCGACGACTCCTCGCGGTGACGCTCGCGGAATCGGCGGAACAGAGGGAGCGGCTCGGGAGGAATCGGGAAGGTGCGGTTCCCGGAGGCGAGCTTCAGCTCCATCCGCGAAGCGTCGAGCGCCGAAATGCGCGCCTCGACATCGCCGATCGCTCCGAGCTCGCCCAGCCACGAAAGGAGCAGCGCGTGCAGCTCGGTCCGCGGCATCGGGCCGTCGAGCTCGGCGCCCGTCGCCGCCTGAGCCGGAACGATTCCGTACTTCACGAGGAACGCCTGGACCGCGGCCGTCGCATCATTCGCCCGCTGCTCGCCGAAGAAGTAGGCGCGGTCCTCGGGAAGGGTCAGCTCGCGGCCGATGGCGGAGAGGCCCCACGTCCGGCCGAGGTAATCGAGCACGTCGGCGCGCCGCGCAGTCGGTGGAGGAGCGGCCGGCGCCGGCGGGGTCCACCCGATGATCCGGTTCGCGGCCTCAACCGCGGCGACGACTTCCGCGCCAGCGAGGGAGCCCGACCGGGCGGGCAGCCCGGCAATCGCCGCGAAGATCGCGGCGCTCGCCTCGGTCTCGCTCACGACCTCGCCGTCCCGCCGGCCGCGCAGACGCATCACCTCGAGCTCCACGCAACGAGCTCTCTTCAGATACGGGTCGTCGCGGCCGGGAAACATCGTCGAGACGTCCGAGGTCTCACCGCCGCAGGTCGATGTGTAGAGGGCGTCGATCGGCCGCCCGTCGTGGACCATGACCATCCCGGCGGTCGCATCGATCGCCTGGTTGCTCAGCTCCTCCTCGATCGAGAATCCGCGGTAAACCTGGCATGCCGCGGTCGGACAGATGTCGTACCCCTCGGCAGCGAATTCGCCCAGGCGCCGCACCGCGTACGTCCGGGCCGCGATCGCCTGCGCCTTCTGCGCTTCCAGCTCGTCGTAGGTGCGCGGGCCGAGCTCTCCCGGAACGACTCCGCGAAGGTAGTCCTCGAGACCGACTTCGTTGATGACGTTCAGCAGGCCGCGGTCGTTGATCCGGAGCCTTGCGCCGCCGCGATACGGCTGGCCGGCGATCCGGAGCGTCTCCCCCTCCGCGGGGAGGACCAGAATCGAGTCTCCCTCGATCGTGTACCGCGAGCCCTCGTCGTCCTCGAGGACCAGCCGCCGCGCGAACGGCTCGGCCGACGCGCGCCGGATGACGTAGAGGGGAGGGCGATAGCCGCGACGGAGGATCTCCTCGCGGACCGGATCGCCCGCTTCGCTCGATTCGAAGTCGCCTGCGAGCACGCGCCATTTGCCGGCCGCGTCCTGCACGACCTCGACGGGGACGGAGGTCATGCCGCGCACGCGCTCGGCTTCCTGCTCGGCCGCCGCCGCCGTGTCGAAGGTCGCGACGCGGACGGTCCAGCGTACGGGAGCCCCGGCCCGCGGCGCGATCGCCGTGAAGCCGCGACGGAGCGTGTGCGGGCCGGCCTCACCGACGATCACCCAGCCGCCGTTGATCCGGGGGAGCTCGGCGCGCGCCTCGTCTGTGAGGAGACCGACGCGGATCTTCGGCTCGGGAATCCGCCGCGGCGACTGCGCCAGAGGGGAAAGGGCGTTCGGATCGCGGGCCGGAGCGACGGGCCCTGGGGCGGTCGCGGTCGCGCACGAGATCAGAACGAGCGCCGGGACGGCGAGTGACGACAACTTCGCGATTTTCATCGGCACGCTCCACGAGCGTGCCCGCCCGGGGCGGGACGCCCGATCTTCAGGGGATCAGCCGCGCGAGACGCTCGATGCCCTCGCGCATCCGCTCGTCGGGCTCCTTTGCAAAAGTCAGGCGCATGGATCTCGCACCGCTCCCGTCGACGAAGAACGCCGCTCCCGGCACGTATGCCACCCCCGCCTCGATCGCCTTCGGCACGAGCTCGCGCGTGTCGAGGTCCGCCTCCAGCGTCAGCAGCGTGAACAGTCCGCCTCGCGAGCGGGTCCACCGCGCGCGGCCGGCGAAGTGCCGCCCCAGCGCCTCCAGCAGCGTCGCGCTCCGATCCCGGTAGAACGTCCGCACCCGCGCAATCTGCGGGGCGAGCGCTCCGCTCGCACAGAACTCGTCGACGATCGACTGGTCGAGCATCCCCGAGCAGAGATCGACCGCTTCCTTCGCGAGCTGGGCCATTCGCACCACCGGCGGGGCCGCGACGAGAAATCCGCACCGCAGCCCCGGCGAGAGAACTTTCGAGAACGATCCGAGATAGATCGACGATCCGAGCCCGCCGTCGTCCGCCGCGATCGGCCGCGTGACGGCCTCATCGTCGAAGACCAGCTCCCCGTATGGGTCGTCTTCCACGATCACGACCCCCTCCTCGCGTGCGATCGCCAGCACCTCCCCCCGCCGTCCCTCCCCGAGCAATCGCCCGGAGGGATTCTGGAAATTCGGGATCGTGTAGAGCAGCTTCGGCCGCCGCCCCTCTCGCTTCAGCCTGCCGATCACCTCGCGCAGATCCGCCGGAACGATGCCGTCCTCGTCCTGCCGGACGCCGGCCAGCCCCGCCCGCCTGCCGTGGAAGGCCGAGAGCCCGCCGACGTACGTCGGGAGCTCGACCAGGACCACGTCGCCCGGATCGAGCAGGATCGTCGCGATCAGATGGAGGGCCTGCTGCGAGCCGGTGGTGACCAGGACCTGCTCGGGAGCCGCCTCGATCCCCCGCGCGCGGACGATCGATGCGATCTGCTCGCGCAAGCGCGGCAGCCCCGCCGTCGCTCCGTACTGCAGCGCGACGCCGCCGCGCTCCCTCACCATCCGCGCCGCGATCTCCGCGATCGCTTCCACCGGAAAGGTCTGCGGGCTCGGAACCCCTCCCGCGAAGGAGATGACGCGAGGGTCGTTGATCAGATGGGCGAACGCCCGGATCGCGGATGGCCGGAAGTTGCGCGAATCAGAGGAGAAGAGCTCATCCATGAGTCGAGGCGGCATGCCGGACGTCGGGGGAGAGGGCGACCGCGACGAGCGCCGCCAGCAGCCAGCAGGAGAGGATGGTCGAGACGAGGCTGTTGAACAGGGAGATGAGGATGCGGATCGGCAGGAAGGCGAGATCGAGTCCCGGAACCGAACCGACCGCTCCGATCCCGAACGCGATTCCGGCGATCACGAAGCCGACGGCCATCGAGATCGCGAAGAAGATCGCGCCGACCATCACGACCGGAAGGAGCTTGCGGGCCAGGACCTCGCGCGAGCGGCGGATCGACTGGAGCACGCCGAGGTCCGCCGCGGCGCATTCGATGAGCACGAGCTGCGACCAGATGAACGTCGCGATGCCGAGCAGGATGGCGACGAGCGTGACTCCGGCGATTCCCGCGCAGCCGACGACGATCGCGGCCGGCGACTCTCGTAGCAGCAGCATCACGACCAGGATCACCAGCAGAGGCGCGAGAAGGAGGAGCGAAAAGGCTCCCCAGATCACGTTGTAGATCCAGAAGAATCGCCACCCGAGACGCCGCGCCTCCCCCCACCAGAGCTCGGGCGTGAAGGCGCGGAAGTGCTCGCGGCCCCAGCCGGTCTCCGGAGCGCGGCGGTCTCCGATGACGTAACAGCCGACGACTCCGCCCTGAACCCAGGCGTGGATCAGAACGGCGATGACCATCGCGACCGTGATGACCACGAACAGATAGAGGATCAGCAGCGGCGAGAATCGCCCCATGAGCTCCTCGAGCGCCTGAGGGCTCTCGAGGATCTCGGTCATCGACGCGCCCGACAGGCCGGCGATCGTGATCGGAGCGATGGCTGCGACCAGGATCATCACCACGGCGAGCAGGGTCGCGAGCCCTTCGACGATCCGGATCAGAACGAGAGGCCAGTTGGCCAGGACGTTCTCGAGTCCGCGCCGGCAGACCTCGCCGAGGCTCCTCATCAGATGCCGCGCCCCGCGACGGTCTGCCGGTAGTCGTCCCGCGCCGTGATGACGACGGGCGTGGTCATCTCCCAGAGACGGCTGCGCAGGCGGCTGCCGATCCGCTCCTCGAGCTTCTCGTCCTTCGCTTCGCGCGGTTCGTCGAGGTAGTTCGAGGTGAAGATGGTGGCGCGCACGTCGTTGTAGCGGCTGTTGATGATGTAATAGAGCGTGTCCTGCACGAACGCCGTCGGTTTCTGCGAGCCGAGCTCGTCGAGCACCAGAAGGTCGGCCTGAAGGAGCGGCTGGAGGATCTCCCCCTTTTTCGGAACGTCGTTCGAGTCGAACGAGGACTGCAGGTCCTGCACGAGCTCCTGGAAGTTCCGGAACATCAGCTTCCCCGGCTTCTCCTGAGCGATGATCTCGAGCAGCGCGGCCACCGCCAGGTGCGTCTTTCCGGTCCCGCAGCCGCCCATCAGGAGCAGCCCGCGATCCTCGGCCGGCCAGCAGTCGACGAACTCCGCGACACGCCGTTTGGCGGCGGCGAGCGAATAGTCGTTCCGTTCATGAAACCCGGCGAGGCTGCAGTGGAGATACCGCTTCGGAACGCGCGCCGCGCTCACCCGCTGCTTCCGCTTCATCTCTTTCTGGCAGGAGCAGGGCTCGGCGTCGAGCGACCCGGGCCGTGCGATCCAGCCCGAGCCGTTGCACTGCGCGCAGGTGGATTCCGCATCGACCATCCCGCAGATCTTATCAGTTCGGGCCCAACCCATCCGATCCGTCCCTCCCCTCCCCGGCCGCCTCCGCGGCCCCGACGCGCTATACTCGACGGGCCCGAATCGTGAGTGCGCTCGTACCGTTCCTGCTCCAGCGTCCCGAGGCGTTCGCCTTCCTCCACCCGGCGGATCTGGGGCGGACGCTGGAGGATCTGTTCGAGCGTCCCGACTGGCTTCTCCCGCATCCGTACAAGATCTTCTTCGCCGACGAGATGCGTCCGCCGATCCTCGGGTTTCCCCTGAGCGATTCGCCCGTGGTGCGCGAGCTCGAGGCGCGGCTCGAGCGCTGGATCGGCGACGAGATCGCTTTCAGCCTCGATCGCGGCTACCAGCGCGACAAGGTCCAGACCACCTTCAACTCCTACGTCCAGCACGCGATCAAGCTCGCCGAGAATGCGATGCTATCGAACCTGCTCGCCGACTACCATGCGGTGTTCTGGCTCGCCCACTCTCTCCACCTCGCGCGGCACTTCTCGATGATCCCACGCAAGGTGACCGCTCTCGACCCCCAGCTCGGAAAAACTCAGGGAGACGCCATCAAGTACCGGATCTTCGCGAAATGGGGAGCGGAGATGCGCGAGCAGATGACGGCTCTGGCACAGAGGACCGCGGCGATCCTCGACGGAGAGGAAGAGCGCAGCCTCCAGTTCTTCCGCTTCCTTCAGGAAAACCTGCTGATCCTGACCGAGGAGTTCATCAGCCCCGACCTGCGGGAGCTCCGCTCCTTCGTGGTCGGCTACCTCCACCGTGATTTTCAGGTCTTCCGCGACATGATGGAGCGCCTGGTAGGCATGGCGGGCGACCTGCAGAAGCGGGACCCGGCCTTCCGGAGCTCGATCATCCTGTTCGGTGCGAATCCGGCGGAGCGGCTTCCGCTCGCCCTGCTGCTCGACAAGCGATTCCAGGCGTACCTGTTCGGCTACCCGGCCCTCGAAAGCGCGTTCAACAGGGACGAGCGCGAGCAGCTCCAGTCCGTCGCGCGGCGCGTCTGCGAGTTCGCCGTTCTCCATCAGCTCCGCCGCGCGCTCGTCTGGATGAACGTCACTCCCGCAGGCGAGGTCCGTCCCGCCGACCGCCGCGGGCTCAACTACTCCCGCTCCACGCGCCCGCTCGACTTCGGTCGGTCGGGCGTGGTCGATCCGATGGTGCACCGCTTCGGCCTCATCTACGACATCACCTCGTTCTCCGAGACACTCGGCAGCCTCGCCCGCGCCGGACGCGCTCAGGAGCTCAGCTCCTACCGCCAGATGCTCCTGTTCCAGCGCAAGCTCGAATCGATCACCGAGCGCCATCGTCTCCAGTTCGAGAAGTTCCTCGGCGATGGCGCCCTCTACACCACCCGCCGCGCCCTCCACCTGCTCCGCGCTTCCATCGAGATCCAGCGCTTCTACTCCGAAATGAAGCGCAAGGGCTTCGCCTTCAACCGCGGCATCCGCATCGCCAACAACTACGGCTATTACCGGCTCCTCCCAATGAAGCCCCGGCTCGATTCTCAGGAGCGCACCATGGAGTTCTACGGCCCCGGCGTGGTCGAGCTGTCCAGGCTCACCACCGGAAAGGCCACCAAGGAGATCGAGGAGATTCAGACGTTCCTGATCGCCCACGGCTACGACGCCCAGCAGGTCCAGCAGTTCTTCGCTCCGCTGGCGCGCGGGGTCGACGTGGTCGACCACTCCCAGCACGAGCGGGAGTTCTTCGCCTACATCAACGCGAACGGGCACCTGGTGAACGAAGGGATCGTCGCCTCCGTATCGCTCGTGCACGAGCTCTCGTCCGAGCTCGCGGCCGAGGGCCACCGGATCTACCGCCTCCCGACCGACTGGGGAAGCTTTCTCGGGTTCGTCTCCGGAGTCGACGGGTTCGAGCACATCGGCCTCCGTCTTCTCGGAACGGTTTCGCTCAAGGGGCTCGCCAACGTCGAGGTCGCGGAGGTGATCGCGACGTCCGCGGGAGAGGTCGAGGCGGTGCCGATCACTTCGGTCGACTCGTTCGTGACGCTGCTCCGCTCGGAGTATCACGAACGGCCCGCCGCCCCGTTCTCGGAAGAGCCGAAGCCCGACACCGAGACGCGCGAGCGCCTCCCCGCGGCCGAGATCGTCCTCTGCACGATCGCGGACGACTCCGAGTACGGGATGAGCGTCCTCATCGGCCAGTGGGATCCGATCGCCGATCAGGTCCGCAGATCGGTCTTCATCCCTCCGTCGTACGTCCAGAACCTCGGGCTCGCCCTTCCCCTCACTGCCGAGAACCTCGAGCGTCGCAAAGCCGCTCTCCACGAGTTCTACCGCCGCATGACCGAGCACGAGAACGCCGTCGACGACCAGGGAACCCCGCTCCGCCGCACGGCCGACGTGATCGCCTTCCTTCTCGGCGACGTCGTGGAGCGCCTGTGATCCACCCTTCCGAGGATGAAGATTGGATGTCGGACGATGACGGCGTCGCCGTCGATCGCACCGATCTCCCTCTCCCCCTCTTCCGGCGAGGCAAGGTCCGCGACGTCTACGTCCTCGGCGACTCGCTCCTGTTCATCGCCACCGACCGCATCTCCGCCTTCGACGTCGTCCTCTCCCCGCCGATTCCGGGCAAGGGCGTGATCCTCAACCGCATCTCCAACTTCTGGTTCGATCGCTTCGGCGACGTCGAGAATCATCGGCTCGAGACCGAGCACGATCGGATGCCCGAACAGGCCCGAAGCCGCCCCGAGCTCCGCGGCCGGACCGTGCTCGCCCGCAAGTGCGAGCTGATCCCGATCGAGTGCGTCGCGCGCGGATATCTCGCCGGATCCGGCCTGCGCGAGTACCGCGAGTCGGGGACCGTCTGCGGAATCCCTCTCGAGAAGGGTCTCGTCGCCGGAAGCCGCCTCCCCTTCCCGATCTTCACCCCCGCAACCAAGGAGAGCGAGGCGCACGACCTCAACATCTCTTTCGAGGAAATGGAGGGACGAATCGGCAGCGGGCTCGCCCATCGCCTCCGCGAGCTCACCCTCGGCATCTACGCCCGCGCCGCCGAATACGCCCTGCAGCGCGGGATCATCATCGCCGACACGAAATTCGAGTTCGGCCTGTTCGATGGCCGCATCGTCTGGATCGACGAAGCCCTCACCCCCGACTCGTCGCGCTTCTGGCCCGCAGAGAGCCACCGTCCCGGCTCGACTCCCCCATCGCTGGACAAGCAGTACGTCCGCGACTGGCTCGAGTCGACCGGCTGGGACAAGACCTCCACTCCCCCCGAGCTCCCGCCGCACGTGGTCCGGAACACGCGGCGGAAGTATCTGCAGGCGTACCGGCAGCTCCGGGGCGTCTAGAGCGTCTGGGGCGTCTTGAGCGTCTTGGGCGTCTAGAGCGTCTAGAGCGTCTGGAGCGTCCAAGGCGTGCGGACGCCGGTTAGTCTCTTTCTGGATTCTGCATTCTGCATTCTGCATTCTGCACTCCGCGTTCCGCGTTCTGCGCTCTGCCCGAGACGCCCGAGACGCCCAAGACGCCCCAGACGCCCCAGACGCTCTAGACGCCCCGGTGCTCGACCCTGACGACCGTGCGGATGCCTCCCCGGACGTAGAAGTCTCCTTCGACGAGGAGGTAGCGGGGGTGGAGAGCGGCGATCAGGTCGTCGGCGATGCGGTTGGTGACCGCCTCGTGGAAGGCTCCCTCGTCGCGATACGACCAGAGATAGAGCTTGAGCGACTTGAGCTCGACGCACGTGCGATCGGGAACGTACCGGATCCGGATCGTGGCGAAGTCGGGCTGGCCGGTCATCGGGCAGAGGCAGGTGAACTCCGGAGCCTCGAACGCGATCTCGTAGTCGCGCTCGGGGTTCGGGTTCGGGAAGGTGTCGAGCTTCTTCGAAGGTCGCGTCATCGACCCTATCGCTTGCCGCCCATGAGCTTCTGGTTGAGCTCCTTGATGCGCTCCTGGAGCTGCATGATCTTTGCCTGGGCGTCGGCGCGGAGGCGTTCGAGCTCGTCGCGGAGGCGCTCGATCTCCTCGTCCTTCGCGCTGTCGCCGGAGCTCGGATCGATGCGCTGTTTCGACTGGTACTCGACGTCGTGGCGGAGCTGCTCGATCTGCTCGTCCTTCTGCAGGAGCTGGTGGCGGAAGGTCTCCTGCTGCTCGTCGTACAGCTTCTTGATCTCCATCAGCTCGATGATCTGGGAAAAGTCGGAGCTGCTCGGCATGTTCGGACCTCCCTGGCGTGCGCGCTCTTCGATCTGGGGAAACATTTTGCGGATCTTGAGCGACAGGTCGTCCGGGTCGCTCGCGAGCGCCATGGCGTCTTCGTACGAGATGCGCTGGTGGACGAGCAGCGCGATGATGCTCTGATTCATCGACTGCATCCGGTAATAGCCGACCGAGGTCTCCATCTCCTCGAGGATGTCCTTGGTGTGGCCGTCCTCGATGAGCTTGGCGATCTTCGGCGAGTTCTTGAGGATCTCGACCGCAGCGGTCATCGCCCCGTCGGCGGTCCGCACGAGCTTGAGGGAGATGATGCCGCGCAGGATCAGGGCGAGCTGCCCGCGGACCTGTTTGTGCTGCTCCGCGGGAAATGCGTCGATGATCCGGTCGATGGTCTGAGCGGCGTTGTTCGTGTGGAGGGTCGAGAGGACCAGATGCCCGGTCTCGGCGGCGGTCATGACCGTGCCGATGGTGTCGGTGTCGCGCATCTCGCCGACCATGATGACGTCGGGGTCCTGCCGCATCGAGTTTCGCAGGGCCTCCCGGAACGAGGGGGTGTCGGTCCCGACCTCCCGCTGCGAGATCGCCGCCGTCCGATCGCCGAACAGAAACTCGATCGGATCCTCGATCGTGACCACGTGGACCGGCTCGGCCTGAGAGATCTCGGAGATCATGGCGGCGAGGGTGGTGGATTTTCCCGAGCCGGTCGGACCGGTGACCAGAACGAGCCCGTCCGGAAATCGCGTCAGATCGCGCACGGCGGTCGGGAGCTCGAGCTCGTCGATCCCGAGGATCTGAATCGGGATGCGGCGGAACACGGCCGCGACGGTCCCGCGCTGGGTGTAGAGGTTCGCGCGGAAGCGGGCCACGCCCGGCACCCCGTATCCGAAGTCGACCGACAGGTTCTGTTCGTAGCGCTGTTTCTGCGCCGGAGAGAGGATCGGCAGGAGCATCCGTTCGAGCTCGGCGGGCTTGAGCGGCTCGGCCTTCACCGGCACCAGCTTGCCCTGGACCCGCAGCAGCGGCGGCCGCATCGGCTTGAGATGGAGGTCCGAAGCCTGCCGCTGTGCCACGAAGGCCAGCAGCTCGTTCAGCTCGATCGCGGGCGATCCTCCGCCCTGTCCCGTCGTCGTCATCGCGATTTCACTTCCTGTCGGTTCCGGGCCTACTTCTTTCTCATCACCGAGTCGAGGATCATCAGGAAGGCCTCCTGCTGCTTCGGCTCGGTCTTGTTGAGCACGGCGATCGTCTCCCCGATTCGAAACCTCTCGTGGAGCTCCTCGGCCGGGTGGGACGAGGTCACCAGGATCCGCTTCGCAGACAACCCTCGCGCACGAGCGTACTCGACGAACTTCTGCCCGTCCATCCCCGGCATTTCCAGGTCGACCACGAGCAGGTCGATCGAGTCGTCGATTTTCGCCAGTGCATCGTAGGGATGCCGGTAGGTCTCGACCAAGGCGTCGCCCCCGTACCGTTCCTCGAGGATGTTCTGCCAGAGATCGCAGAACGCCATCGAGTCGTCGACGATCACCACGCGCTTCATCGACGGTTCCGTTTCTCCCCGTTCCGCCCGGCCGGGCGGCTCCTCTTCTTCGCCCCTTCGGCCCGCCCCCCCTCAGGCGCCTCCGCACGCCAGCGGACGACCCCCCCGACGATCGTCGCCGCGATCCTGCCGCGGAAGGCCTCCCCCGCGAACGGGGAGTTCCGCGAGCGCGACCGGAAGGAGGTCCCGAACCGCGTCTCTCCCTTCGGGTCGAGGATCGCGACATCGCCGGGCGATCCGCGTTTCAGGGTCCCTCCCGGCAGGCCGAAGGTCTTCGCCGGAGCCGTCGACATCAGCTCGATCAGGCGTGGAAGTCCGATGGTGCGGGTCCGGACGACGAGCACGTCGTGGCAGACCGGGAAGGCGGTCTCGAGTCCGATGACGCCGAAGGGCGCGAGGTCGAACTCGACGTTCTTCTCGTCGGGGTGATGAGGGGCGTGGTCGGTGGCGATCACGTCGACGGTGCCGTCGGCGATGGCGGCGAGCAGCGCCTCCCTGTGCTCGTCGGAGCGGAGCGGCGGATTCATCTTGAGGTTCGTATCGTACGATCGGACCGTGTCGTCGGTGAGGGCGATGTGGTGAGGGGTCGCTTCGCACGTGACCCGGAGCCCTTCGCGCCTGGCGCGCCGGACCGCTTCGAGCGCGCCCCGCGTGGAGAGATGAGCCAGGTGCAGGTGCGCGCCCGTGAGGGCCGCGAGGACGACGTCGCGGACGGCCATCGATTCCTCCGCGGCGGCGGGCATTCCTTTCATTCCGAGAAGCGTCGAGACGAAGCCCTCGTGCATCACGCCGTCGTCCGACAGATCGAGGTCCTGCTCGTGCGCGACGATCGGCGCGCCGAGCATCCTCGCATACTCCATCGCGCGACGCATCAGAAGCGCATTCGACACCGGCCGCCCGTCGTCGCTGAACGCGACGCAGCCCGCCGAGCGCAGGTCGGCCAGCTCGGCGAGAGCTTCCCCCGCGAGCCCCTTGCTCACCGCTCCGACCGGATACACCCTGCAGGCCCCGTTCCGCGCCGCCTCGGCGAGAATCATCTCCGTAACCGCCCGCTCGTCATTCGGCGGGATCGTGTTCGCCATCGCGCAGACCGCCGTGAACCCGCCGGCGACCGCCGCCCGCGTCCCGCTCCCGATCGTCTCCTTGTGCTCCTGTCCCGGCTCGCGGAGGTGCGTGTGGAGATCGATCAGGCCGGGCGCCACGACCATCCCTCGCGCATCGATCGTCTCGATCCCCTTCCCGCCCTTCAATTCCCGACCGCTCTTCGCCACGACGCCGTCCTCGATGAGCAGGTCGAGCGCCTCGTCGATCCCCTGGCCGGGATCGATCACGCGGCCGTTACGAATGAGGAGATTCATCGCTCGTTCAAGCCTCCGCGAGACGTCCGCCGGCGAGAAGGTAGAGCACGGCCATCCGCACCGCCACTCCGTTGGTGACCTGATCGAGAATCACCGAATAGGGGCCGTCGGCGACATCCGAGGAGATCTCGACGCCGCGATTCATCGGTCCGGGGTGCATCACCAGAACGCCTTCCTTCGCGAGGCGGAGACGCTCGGGAGTCAGGCCGAACGTATTGAAGTACTCGCGGAGGGAAGGAAACGAGAGCTTCCCCTGACGCTCGAGCTGAATGCGGAGCATCATGACGACGTCGGCTCCCTCGAGGGCCTGGTCGAGTGAGTGGACGACCCGGACCCCCATCCGCTCGACCGCGGCGGGCATGAGGGTGGGAGGGGCGGCGAGGGTGACCTTCGCCTTCATCCTGGTCAGCAGGTGGATGTTGGATCGGACCACGCGCGAGTGGGCGATGTCGCCGATGATCGCGACCCTCACGCCGGAAAGGCGCCCGAGTCGCTCGCGGATCGTGAAGGCGTCGAGCAGGGCCTGGGTCGGGTGCTCGTGAGACCCGTCGCCGGCGTTGACGATCGAGGCCGGAAGCAGCTCGGCCAGCATCTTCGGGGCTCCGGGATGCCGGTGCCGGATGACGATCATGTCGGGATGCATCGCCATCAGGTTCCGAGCGGTGTCGATGAGGGTCTCACCCTTCTCGACCGAAGAGCCGGACGCGGCGAAGTTCAGCGTGTCGGCCGACAGGCGCTTCTCGGCGATCTCGAACGAGACGCGCGTCCGCGTCGAGGCCTCCATGAAGAGGTTGATCACGAGCTGCCCGCGGAGCGCGGGCACCTTCTTGATGGATCGCTCGCTCACCTCCTTGAACCCTTCCGCGGTGTCGAGGATCAGAGTGATCTCCTCGGGGTCGAGAGGCTCGATGCCGAGCAGGTCTTTCGACCGGAGCGACGATGTCTGGGGCCGCATGTCTCCTTCGCGGCGGACCGAGGGCCCGCCCGTGCCGATGGGCTACTTCTCCTGGATCAGGACCTCGTCCTCGCCGTCCATCTCGGACAGCCTGACCTTGATCACTTCGTTTCGGTCCGTCGGAACGGTCTTTCCCACCACGTCGGCGTGGATCGGAAGCTCGCGATGGCCCCGGTCGATCAGGACCGCGAGCTGGACCGTCCGCGGACGGCCGAAATCGATCAGCGCGTCGAGCGCCGCCCGCACCGTCCGTCCCGTGTAGAGAACGTCGTCGACCAGAACCACGACCTTCTCGTCGATCGGCTCGGGCAGCTTGGTCGGCTTCACCACAGGCTGCGGCGCAATCGTCGTCAGATCGTCCCGGTAGAGCGTGATGTCGAGGATCCCCACCGGAACCGGCGTCCCCTCCACTTCCTCGATGTGCTGGGCAATCCGCTCCGCGATCGGAACCCCGCGGCTCCGGATGCCGATGATGAGCAGATCCTCCGTCCCGCGGTTCTTCTCGACGATCTCGATCGCCATGCGCTGCATCGCACGGCGCATGCGTGCGCCATCCATCAGCTTCTTCTTGGTCTTCATCCGGATTCCTCGGCCGCGGAGCGCAGCCCGGCGGAGAATCGGGCCAGCAGGCCCGCGCCAGCGGGAGAGGATAGCAGATGGACCTCCCTCGCGGGAGACGAGCACTCCCGCCGCCACGACGCCCCTCCGTGGCCCGGCCGCGGCGGAGCCGCGCAGTCCGGAACACTCGCTGCCCGCCCTGCCGGAAGACGTCACCCGGCCGTCAGCGGCGCGTCGAAACGACTCCCCCTGTACGAAAACCAGCCGCCGGTGCTCATATGCTGAATCAGCATAATAAAACCGTAGAATTGATTGATATTTTTGAACTTAGCCGCAAGCGGCTGACAGGGAAGCACTTAAAATGGAGTTTCCGTAAAGTGGCGTCGGCCTCGCGACGAAAGTCCGTTGACACCGATTCATCAAGACGTAGAATGACCCGGTCCTCCGGACGTAATCGGTGGCCCAATTTCTAGACAATTGATGGATGGTGGGGAAGGAATGAGCAAGCGATACTCGACGATCATCTTCGTCCCACATGCGCGAGCGAAATTCCGCAAGCTTCGGGTTTCCCATGGAAACCTGATCTCGGTCTTCACGGTGATCGCGACCACGCTGTGCCTCTCGACGTTCTTTTCGTATCAGTACTTCACGACGCTGTCGCAGACGCACGAGCTGGCGAAGCTGCGGCGGGAGAACAACGACCTCGAGAAGGCGAATGAGGAGTTCAGCCGCTCGGTCGAGACGCTGCGCACGCAGTTGCACTCGGTCGAGGAGAAGACGCGGAAGCTCGCGATCATCGCCGGAGTCTCGACTTTGGATCCCGGCATGGCGGGCGGCGTCGGTGGCGCGCGCGGAGCGGAGACGCCGGCCCCGAGCCCGCACCGGGACGAAGTCGACAAGATGAGCTTCGACTCGAGGCGGATCGCCGCCGACCTGAATCTGCTCGAAAAGAAGCTCGTCGAGCGTTCCCGCATGCTCTCGTCGACCCCCTCGATCTCGCCCGTCCGCGGCATCTTGACCGACGGATTCGGCGGCCGCCGCGATCCGTTCACGGGCGAGCGGGCGAGCCACAGCGCCGTCGACATCTCCTCCGACATCGGCCAGCCCGTGCGCGCCCCAGCCGACGGCATCGTCGTCAAGGCGGAATGGGCGAGCGGCTACGGCAACGTCATCTACATTTCGCACGGCAACGGCTACTCCACCCGCTACGGCCACCTCTCGAAATTCAACGCAAGGCCGGGCCAGCGCGTCCAGCGCGGCGACGTCGTCGCCTACGTCGGAACCACCGGCCGCAGCACCGGGCCGCATCTGCACTACGAAGTGCGTCTCAACAACCGCCCCGTCAATCCGCTCGAGTACATTCTGAACGCGTTCTGACTCCAGACTCACCACCGGGAGAAGGAACGGGGAGAGGAGGCCCCCAAAGGCCTCCTTTCTTTTTGCGTCCCGGGCGTCTAGGGCGTCTAGGGCGTCTTGGGCGTCTGGAGCGTCCTGGGCGTCTCGAGTCGCGAGCGTCAAAAGCAGAACGTCGAATGTAGAAGGCGCGAGAGCCGCGAGCCCTTCGTTCCGCGTTCTGCGTTCGATACCTGAAGACGCCCCAGACGCTCCAGACGCCCCAGACGCCCCAGACGCCCCAGACGCCCCAGACGCCCCAGACGCTCCAGACGCTCCAGACGCCCCAGACGCCCCAGACGCTCCAGACGCTCTATAGGATCCGGTGCAGCGGCATGCCCATCTCGTCGGTCTCGTTGGTGAGCAGCCAGCCGACGACCTCGCCCGGAACGAAGTCGCGCGGGAGATATCGTGAGCGGTCGAAGGCGGCCGACCCGGCGGCGGCGATGTCGGGCCGCGACTCGGCGATCCTCGCCAGGCGTTCCCGCCAGCGTGTGAAGTTCGACGCCCGGAGATCGACCCATCCCATGTAAGCCCAGCGTTCGAGGGCTTGATCGTCGAGAGCGACGGGCGAGCCGTCGGGGCTCGGGACGGGGATGTTGAGGCGCGGCCCGCGCGTGAGGCTCGGCGCGCCGTCTCGCTCGCGGAGCACGCCGATGCCGATCGTCGCGATGAGGCTGGCGATCCTCGGATGGGCCTCGAGCCAGCGCTCGACCTCGGTCTCCATCCGGAGGGCGTCGGCGGCGATCATCTCGTCCAGCCGGCGCGTCCCCAGGGCGGCCGCGAGGAGCCAGGCTTCGATCAGCAGCTTCGAGAGGCGGGGAGGGCCGAGGTGCCCGACCGCGATGGAAGGAAGAACGTCGCCCCCGGTCGCCTGGAGCGCCGCCTCCAGCTCGACCATCTCCTGGATGGCACGATCGCGCAGGACTCCGGCGCGATAACTCGGCTCGGTGATGGCGCCGTCGATCGCCGAGATGACGTCTCTCCCGGTCGAAGACCCGAGGATCTCGAGCACGACCGTTCGCGCGACCTCCTCGGGGGTCACGTACTCCATCTGGCGGGGATAGGTGATCGCCTGGAACTCGCCGATCGAGAAGAAACCGTTCTCTCCGGTGTCGGCGCCGACCATGCGGACGGGGATGGCGGAAGCGCCGCCGACCGGAGGAAACTCGTCGAAGGAGCGGCGCGGATCGATCGAGCCGAGGAGCGGCTCCTCGCGAGGAGTGAGCAGGAAGGCGGGCTCGCGCCTGCCGCTCGCTCCGGTCAGCCGCACGTGGGCGTCGCCGAGCCTGCGGAACCCGATCATCGCGCCCGGCTTGATCTCCTTGATCATCGTCGCGCGGGGGCTCCCGTCGTTGGCGCCGGAGGCGCTGGCCGGGGTCCGCGCCAGGAGAAAGAGAAGGCCGGTATGGGCGAATCCGATCGCCGATTTGGACAGCAGCGTGGCCGAGGGACGGTCTTCGCTGTGCGTGTAGGGAATGTTGATCCCCATGCCGCCGGTGCCGGTCGTGCCGACTTTGACGTAGACGCTGACCCCGCTGTCCTGGAGGGCCCGCTGGAGCACGACGATGTGACGCGTGATCTGGGGGACGCCCTGGGCCACCATGAGCTCGCGCACCGATGAGACGAAGCTCTCCTTCTCGCCGCCGGCCAGCGATTCACCGGCCGCGAACCGGTCGAGGAGCACCTTGACCCGCCTCGCGGTGGTGTAGACGTCCTGATAGCTGATCGCCGTGGCGGTGTTGATGCAATCGACGACCACGTCCGGGCGGAGCTCGGCGAGCATATTCCTGAGGAAGGAGTTCTCGTAGGCGACCGCGTCGGGGGCGAAGATGTCGCGGAAGAGCTCCTCGAACAGAACGGGGTCCCGAACGAGCTCGCCGCGGGGCTTGTCCTGGAGAGCGGCGGGGATGAAAATGTCGCCCGGAGCGGCGGTCAGACCGAACGTCCAGCCTTCCCGCTCGGACTCGCCGCGGAGGATCGCGATCGCATCGTCGACCTCGGCGCGCGTGAGCGCGGAGATGATGATCTCGGACGGATGGAGCTCCCGGGCCGCTTCGCGCGCGACCTGAAGACCGACCATACCGGCGCCGCCGAGGATGAGGATCCTCTGGCCTCCATTCACCGCCGCGCCTCTTCGCCCTTCTCGAGATCCCACCGCTCCGTGATGCGCTCGTGCGTGAGCCACCGCTCGCAGTCGAGCGCCGCCATGCACCCCGTCCCCGCCGCCGTCACCGCCTGCCGGTAGACGTGATCGGTCACGTCCCCGCAGGCGAACACCCCCTGGATGTTCGTCAGCGTGCTGTTCGGCTTCACGATCAGGTAGCCCTTCTCGTCCATCTCGAGCTGCCCCCGGAACCCGGCGGTGTTCGGCGTGTGCCCGATCGCGACGAACAGCCCCTGGGCCTTCATCGAGCGCCCTGCGCCGCTCTTCAGATCGCGGACCTGCAGGGAGGTGACTCCCCCTTCCCTGGTGCCGACGACCTCCTCGACGATGGTGTCGAGGAGAAACTCGATCTTCGGATTGTCGTGGGCGCGGTCGAGCATGATGCGGGAGGCGCGGAACTCGTCCCGGCGGTGGATGACCGTCACCTTGGAAGCGAATCGGGTGAGGAAGGTCGCTTCCTCCATCGCCGAGTCGCCGCCCCCGACGACGACGATCTCCTTCTCCTTGAAGAAGAACCCGTCGCAGGTGGCGCAGTAGGAGACGCCGAAACCCTGGAGCGCCTTCTCCGAGGGGAGGCCGAGCTGCATCGCCGAGGCCCCCGAGGCGACGATCAGCGCGTCGCACTCGTAGGTCTTCTGATCGGTGGTGACGTGGAACGGATGGCTGGTGAGCTCGACCTTCTCCACGCTCTCGAACTCGAAGATCGCTCCGAATCTCTCGGCCTGCCTCCGCATCAGATCCATCAGCTTCGGCCCCTGGACCCCCTCGGGAAATCCCGGATAGTTCTCGACGTCGGTGGTAATGGTGAGCTGTCCCCCCGGCTGGAGCCCCTCGAGGACGAGTGGGGCGAGGTTGGCCCGCGACAGGTAGAGCGCGGCGGTACAGCCGGCCGGACCGGAGCCGACCACGATCACGCGGTAGTCCTTGACGACGTCCATTTCGGAATCCTCGCGGCGCAGATGTTCCGCCCGGAAGGGCGACGGCGGGGGTCGGCCGGAGCCGCGTTTCACCCGGCGAAACGCTATCACTGGCGGGCAGCGCCCGCAAGGAGGGCACCGCGTCACGCGCCACCGGCGGCTCGTGCATCGCGGGAGCGCCGCCGATTCAGGAAGCGGAGACGCGGACGAGCTCCGTCGCGAGCAGCTCCCTCTGCCAGCGGCGCATGGCCGGAATGGCCTCGAGCTCGGCGGCGGCGGCGGGCCGCATTTCGGCGACGGCGGTCAGGATGTGGCGCGGGGCGAGGATCGACGCATCGATGTGCAGCTCCGCCGCGAAGCGGTCGCGGACCGCCTTGAGCTTGTCGATCCGGCGCTCGAGGCTCTTGTCGCGCTGCCACGGCTTCGCCGGCGTCTTTTCGGGAAGCTCCTCTTCGCGAAGCTCGGCGACTTCGCCCGTGATCGCGAGCAGCTCGCTCCCCCAGTTGCGGAGGTGCCATGCGGAGATCCCCTTGATCTGGCGGAGCGCGTCGGTAGTGCGGGGGAGGGCTGCGGCGATGGCGAGGATAGACTCGTTGTTGAGGACCTTGAAGGGGGGGCGATCGAGCTCGCGGGCGATCCCGTCGCGCCATGCGTGGAGGCGCTGGACGGCCGCGAGGGGTCGCCGCTCGAGCCGGCCGCTCCCTTTGATCCTCCGCCACGACTCGGAATCGGTGTCGGAAGGAGCGAACCGGATCGCCTCGAGGCGGGAGAACTCCTCGAGGGCCCACTCCCAGCGGCCGAGAGCGCGGAGCTCCTGCTCGAGGCGGGAAGCGAGCTCGATCAGATGGCGGGTATCGGTCGCCGCGTACTCGAGGAGCGCCGCGGGAAGAGGGCGTCGCGACCAGTCGGCGCGCTGGTGGGTCTTGTCGAGCTCGAGGCCGAAGTGGCGCTTCAGCAGAGCCGCCAGTCCGACGGCCTCGTAGCCGAGAAGCTGCGCCGAGACCATCGTGTCGACCAGGTTCCGGACCTCGAAGTCGAAGTCGCGGTTGAGGATCCGGAGGTCGTAATCGGCGCCATGGAAGATCTTCCGGACGGATGGATCGGCGAGCACCGGGCCGAGCCCGCGGAGGTCGAGCTTCGCCAGCGGATCGAGGATCAGGTCCTCGCCGTCGACCGACATCTGAATCAGGCAGACCTTGTCGAAGTAGCTGTGGAGCGAATCGGCCTCCGTGTCGATCGCGACGACCGGGGCGGCCTTCACCCCTGCGAGCGCCTCGTCGAGGCTCTGCTGCGCCGCGATCCACTTCATGCGAGCACCTTTCCGGGCAGGCCGATCGAGACGAGCTTCCGATTCAGCCTGTCGCGATCGAAGCGGCTTCCCGCGCGCGCCCGCAGCCTGGAGACCAGCTCGCCGGCGCCCGGCGCGTCGCCGACCATCACGAGCAGCGCCAGGTCCTCCGCACCGACCACGCGAACCCGCCCCTCCCCCGCACGGGCATCCACCGAATCACGAACCATCCGCCCGTAAAGAGCATTGGTCGCGAACAGCACGTGCACGCGCACCTCCGCCCCCTCCCCCGTCCAGCGCATCGGCAGCAGGTCGAGCTCCTCCGCCTCGCGAGCCTCCCCCTCGTCGATCCTGAATCCCCGGTGTGCCGCCATCTTCGGGATCTGACCCGAGCGGTCGGTCGGAACCAGCGCGAGGAAGTCGACCGCACCGCTCTCGCCGAGACCCTCCCCCATCCACGCTGCGAGCGCGACCTCGCCGACGAAGGCGAGATCGACCCGGAGCGCCTGCATCAGCTCCGCGACCGCCCGAACGGCGCTCATGCGCGATGCCGCGCCCTCGATCCGGAGATCCGTTTCGCTCATCGTCTGCATCGCTCCCCCAACCCCCGAGCCGCTCGTTCACATTCCGCGCCGCCGTGCCCCCCCGCTCCCCGAGGCCATCTGCAGCAGCATCCAGGCTCCCCAGGCCAGCGAGGCCGCACCGACTCCGAGCGCCAGCAGCTTCACCACCCCTCCGATGGCCCGGTCGAGATCCAGCAGCCCGAGCGACGAGAGAATGTACTCCCAGTCGTGCTGCGCGTCTCCTCCCCCCACCGTCACGTAGACGCCGAGCTGAGCCCGCGAGTCGGCGATGTACCGCGCGATCCCGAACAGGTTGTACGAGAGCCAGCAGCCGAGCACCGAGATGCCGAAGTAATCGGGCTGCCGGAAGAACATCACCATGCCTGCGATCGGCACGACGACCTCGGCGGCCGAGCCGGCCAGCGCGGTCACGAAGAAGGGAGCGAAAGAGAACAGGAGGTGACCGAGCTCGTGGATGCCGAGGCTGAGCGGGGCGAACCAGCTCGAGTAGTCGCGGTCGAAGAGGTAGCGGATCAGCGCCCATCCGAGATAGACCAGGAGGGGAAGCCGGACGAGCCAGGAGCGGCCATGCGCCCACTCGCGCGACTCGTCGAGGAGCTCGCGGATCGGCGCAGGCATGCCGGAAGCGGGGGCCGCCCGGCCGGGTCGCTCGTAGACCCCCATCAGTCGTCCTCCTCGAGGGCGAGGACGATCCTCTCGACGTGCCTCCATTCGGTCATGCCGTTGCCGATCGCGACGCGGATCCCGAACCGCCCGCGCAGGCGCGTGGTGGCGAGGAACGCGCCGCCCGACGCATTGATGCGCTCGACCAGCCCGGCGGTGGCGCGCTCGGACGCCTCTTCATCGATCGAGTCTCCCCTCCGGACGACTCGCCGGAAGACGACCACGCTGAACCGCTGCGGCGCGAGCAGCTCGACGTCGTCCCTCGCGCTCAGAAGCGACGCCAGCCTTCCTCCCCACTCGATGTGGGACCGGATCACCGCCCGCATCCGCTCGAGCCCGTAATGCTCCATCACCATCCAGAGCTTGAGCGAGCGGAACCGGCGGCCGAGCTGCAGCCCGTAATCCATGTAGTTGACCGTCGCCCCGTCGCTCGTGCGGAGATATTCGGGGACGAGCGAGAAGGTCTCCTTCAGCACGTCGGGGCGCGCCGTATAGAGGACGCTGCAGTCGATCGGCGTGAAGAGCCACTTGTGCGGATTGACGACGACCGAGTCGGCCGCCTCGATGCCGTCCCAGAGGGGGCGCAGCTCGGGGCAGATCATCGCGGTACCGGCGTAGGCGGCGTCGACGTGCAGCCACACACGCTCACGGCGGGCGATCGCCGCCGCGGCGCGAACCGAGTCGACTGCGGCCGTCGCGGTCGTGCCGACCGTGGCGACGATCGCGCATGGGCGCGCGCCTCGTTCGCGATCGCGCGAGACCGCCCGCTCCAGCTCGTCGATCCGGATCGCATCGGCGTCGTCCGTTCCGATCTTCACCACCCCCTCCGCCCCGAACCCGAGCGCGAGCGCCCCCTTCTCCACCGACGAGTGCGCCTGCTCCGAACAGTAGATCCGCAGCGGCGGAAGATCGCGCCCGGTCATTCCAGATCCGCGGACGTCGAGCCCCGCCGCCTCCCGCGCCGCCGCCAGCGCGAGGAACGTGTTGATCGACGCCGTATCGTTGATGATTCCGAACCATTCGGTCGGCAGCCCCAGCGCCTGCGCGAGCCAGTCGAGGACCGTCGCTTCGAGCTCGGTCGCCGCCGGACAGCTCTTCCACAGCATCCCGTTCACGTTCATCGCCGCGCTCAGCAGCTCGCCGAGAATCCCCGCCTGCGAGCCCGTCACCGCGAACCAGGCGAAGAATCCCGGGTGGTTCCACTGCGTCACGCCCGGCAGGATCGTGCCCTCGAACTCCCGCATCAGCTCGGCGTAGGGGCGTCCCTCCTCCGACGGCTCCCTCCGGAGCGCGGCCGAGATCTCTCCCGGCTCGATCCGGGCCATTACGGGGACCCGGTCTATGTTCTCGAAGTGATCGGCGATCCAGTCGATGAGTCGATGTCCCGCCTCACGGAACTCGTCGACGCCCGGATCGAGCACTCGGCGCTCGGGCATGGAGGCATCATAGCGTCTGGAGCGTCTTGGGCGTCTTGAGCGTCTTGGGCGTCTTGTGTCAGGAGGCGCCGCGGCCGGAGAGGACGGCGGGGATGGTGCGGAGGAGGATCTTGAAGTCGAGCGTCGGGGACCAGGTGTCGATGTACTGGAGATCGAGCTTCATCCAGCGGTCGAAGTCGACGTGGTTGCGGCCGCTCACCTGCCAGAGGCAGGTCAGCCCCGGCTTCATCGAGAGGCGGCGGCGCTGCCAGCGCTGGTAGGCCCAGACCTCTTCGGGGAGCGGAGGGCGTGGCCCGACCAGGCTCATGTCGCCGCGCAGAACGTTCCAGAGCTGAGGGAGCTCGTCGAGAGAGAACTTCCGGAGGATGCGGCCGACGGGAGTGACGCGGGGATCGTACCTGGTCTTGAAGACCGGCCCGTTCATCTCGTTGAGGTGGGCGACCTCACCGCGCATGCGGTGGGCGTCTTCGATCATCGTGCGGAACTTGTAGAGGGTGAAGATGCGACCGTTCAGACCGAGGCGCTCCTGGCGGAACAGGACCGAGCCCTGCGAGGTGAGGCGGATCGCGAGCGAGGCCGTCGCGATGACCGGCAGGGCAAACAGCAGGAGCGCGGCCGACACCGCGACGTCGATGGTCCGCTTGAGCACGAGATGGGTGAGGTTCGAGGGGGTCGTCGTGAAGGAGAGAAACGGGATTCCCTCGAGCTCCTCGAGCTCGACTCGGGCGACCCGGTTGGGGAAGAAGTTCATCGCGACCCGGGTGCGCACGCCGAGCTCCTCGCAGAGCAGGAACACCGAGCGCATCGCGTCGAGCTTTCTGCGGGTCACCGCAAACACGATCTCGTCGATCGCGTCCTTCTGTCCCTCGATTCCCTTCTCGACCAGCCGCCGCAGATCTTCGATGCTTCCCACCACGCGATGCCGCCCGTTCCAGCCGTTCGGCAGGCGGTGGCCGTCCGAGACGAACCCGACGATCTTGTAGCCCCAGTACGGATGCTGCTCGATCAGCTCGACGATCTCTCTCCCCCGCCGTCCCGTTCCCACCACGAGCAGAGTCCGATAGTTCATCCCGCGCAACCGGACGTACCGCGCGAGCAGCCGGATCGCCATCCGGTTGAGGCACAGCAACAGCGCCGAGAAGAGGGCGAACAGCGCGAACCAGGAGCGCGACAGGATCTGCAGCGGAACCAGGTACGCGATCGTCGCAAGCAGCAGCGTTCCCAGCGCGACGATGTGCAGCACGTCGAGAAGCTCCCGCCTCATCGGCACCGTGCGGTGGCTGTGGTAGCTCTGGTGCGAGAAGAACAGAAGTGACCAGATGATCAGGACCACCGGAAGGATCTTGACGTACCCCTCGATCGGATGGAGACCCGTGGGGAACAGCGTCGGCAGGAAGATCGGCAGCAGGAGGTCGCGGACCCAGAACGCGAGGAAGAACGCCGCCGCCGTCAGTGCGGCGTCACTGAGATAGACCAGTCGTCTGACGAGCTTCGCGTGCTGCTTGAGCATTCGCTCCCCGGATTCTTCACCGCCCCGACGGCGCAAACCCTTGATTTGAAACCATTCCCCGACCGAACCGCACCGTCAAAATGGAACCCCACTCGGAGCCATGATACGGATCCCGCCTCGGGAGCGTCTAGAGGCGTCCCCCGCCGGCTCGCATAACCCCCCGCACTCGGAAACTATTGCCTCGCGATCTCCCGCAGCAGCCGCTCGTACGCGTCGGTGACCGCCTCCCAGCGGTAGCGCTCGCCGGCCCGCCGCCGCGCCGCCTCGCGCGGCAGCCCCGACGGATCCGCAAGCGCCTCGGCCGCGACCCGCTCGAGCCGCGGCTCTCCGTCGAACCGAAAATAGCGCACCGCCTCTCCCCCGACCTCCCGGTTCTCCGGCGTGTCGAGCGCCAGGACCCGCCCGTTCGATCCCATCGCCTCGATCAGCGCCGGATGCGTCCCGCCGACTTCGGTCGCCTGGATGTAGAGGCGCGCGTGGCGCTGCAGGGTGCGGTAGTCGCGCCCGTAGAGCGCGCCGGGAAGAAGAACGCGGGAGTCGGCCGCCTCCCGCACGCGGCGGATCAGATCGCCGGCGTACGGAGCGCTCCCGACCATCACGAGAGGCAGATCGGTCTCGAGGCGACCCCAGGCGAGGGCGACCTCGAGCGGATGATTCTCCGGCTCGAACCGGCTCACGTAGAGGGCATAGCCGTCGGGAGCGACGCCGAGACGCCGGAGGACGTCGGAATCGGGCTCGTCGGGGAAGTCCGCGCCATAGGCGATGACCGCGGGATCGGCGCCGAGCTCGCGGCGATAGTAGGCGGCGATGGTCTCGGCATCGGCGACCAGGCGGGACGAGAGAGAGGAGGCGAGCGCCTCGCCGCCGCGGTAGACGAGGCGCCCGAGCACGTTCCACTTCCTGCGCATGCGCTCGATCCCGTCGACGTTGGTCGCGACCGGAGCTCCCGTCGCGCGGAGCAGGGGGAGCACGGCGGCATTGGCGGCGTTGCAGAGAAGGATCGCGTCGTATCTCCGTCCGAGCGCATGGACGGCCGAGAGGAGGGCGTGCGAGACGGTCTCGAGATATTTGTGCCGGATCGCCGGCAGATGGACCAGGCGTATCCCCTCCCAGGTGGGAGCGCGATCGGGGTAGAGATGGCTCCTGCAGTAGACCGTCACGTCGTGGCCGCGCGCGACGAGACGGCTGCCCAGCTCGGCGGCGAAGGTCTCGAACCCGCCATAGCGCGGCGGGACGCCCCGGGTGCCGAGGATGGCGAGCGAGAGCGGATGATCGGATGAGCTCAACGGAACCAGACCGCGATGTCGTGATCGGAGACGACGCGGCGCCGCTGAACGGCCTCGCGCTTCCTCGCGATCCGACCCCGATGTTGCCACAGCCATCGCCAGGCCGGAAGCGAGCTGCGCTCGGTGGTGAGCGTGGCGCCGAGGACCGCGAGGTCGCGCGGGATCTCCCAGGGGGCGTTCCGCAGGGCGAGAGCCGCCCCCTCGTTCTTCATCCGGAGGAGGAACCGGTTCTTCACCGAGTGCATGTTGATCTCGGGCGGGAGCGAGCGCCGCACCTGCGGAGTGACGCGGCGAACGTGATAGGCGATCGCCTCGGGGACGTGCAGGCTTCTCCATCCGAACAACCGGGCGCGCCATGCGAGATCGGCGTCTTCCCGATACGCGAAGAAGTCCTCGTCGAAGATCGATCCGTCGATCTCGAGGTCGCGCAGGCAGGCGAGCCGGTAGAGCGCGGCTGCCCCCGAAACGCCGAAAACCTCGCGCGCGCCGCTCGCGCGCGGAGGGAGCGGATCGTCGATGTCGAGGTGCCGCCCGCTCCGCGTCATCCGGATGCCGCACGAATCGAGCTCCGGCAGAGGGCGCATCTCGCTTCCCTCGGCGCGGTAGAGCGTCCCCGTCGCCGATCCGAACCGCTCGCCCGCCCCTTCCAGAGCCTGAATGCACTGCTCGAGGTAGCCCCGCTCCATTCGGACGTCGGGATTGAGGAAGAGCACCCAATCGCCGCGGGCGGCGGCGATTCCCTGGTTCGCGGCGGCGGCGAATCCGCGGTTCACGGGATTGCGGATCAGCTCGGCCGGTTCGGCGGCCGCGATCATGCTCGCGGAGGCGTCCGAGGAGGCGTTGTCGATCGCGACCAGGCGGACCGTCCCCCCCGCGACGCTCTGCGCGCGCAGCGACTCGAGACAGCGCGCCAGCCACTCCGCGCTGTTCCACGCGATCAGGACGACCGTGACGTCTCGTCCCATCGCCGCCATGCCTGCCGGAGCACCCGATGCCACGCCCTCAGCGCCTCGCGTCGCGAAGGCGCGCCCCCCCGGAATCCGATCGTCGTGGCCACCCCCCGCAGGATCATCCCCACCATGATGCCCCAGCGGACGGCTTCGGCCTCGGGCCTCCGAAGCCATTTCGCCGCGTAGCGATGGAGATTCCGGTACCAGAGCTCGTGGAAGGCGCCGAAGCCGAGCACCTCGAGAGTCGACCCGCCCGAGTGGACGACTCGAGCGGACGGGACCAGCAGCAGGGTTCCTCCCGATTCGGCGATGCGACGGCAATAGTCGACGTCTTCGAACCAGGCCGGAAGGAAGCGCTCGTCGAAAGCGCCGACGCGCTCGAGCGTGCCGCGCTGAAGCATCAGCGCCGCCGCCGCCGGCTGTTCGACCGGCTGCGCCCGCGTGACGTCGAGGTCGCCGTACCGGTACGACCGCGAGGCGCGATTCGACGGATGAATCTCCTCGAAGAGCAGCACGTCGGCGAGAATGCTCCGGAGCGTCGGAAAGCGGCGGAGCTGGAACTCGCGCTGGGTTCGGCCGTCCTCGCCGACGAGCATCGGGGCGGCACCCGCCGCATCGCCCGCATCGAGGAAGCGCCCGAGCGTCTCGATCGAGCGCGGTTCGGGGGCGCAGTCGGGGTTGAGCAGGAAGACGTGCCGTCCGCGGAGGCGCGGAAGCACCTCGTTGATGCCGCCTGCGAAGCCGCGGTTCACCGGCGAGGCGATCACCTCGGTGTTCTCCGCGTGCATCCGCTCGGCCAGCGTCGCGCTCCGGTCGGACGAGGCGTTGTCCCAGACGATCGTCTCCCACGAGAGCGAGCCCGCGGCGGCGGGGATCGACGCGAGGCAGCGCTCGATCCACCGGCCGCTGTTCCAGCTGATGATCACGACCGAAACGTCGACTGGCCGGGCCGCGCCGGCGGCGGGGTCGCTTCGCGGCATCGTCTCGTGGTCGGGGTGCACTCCCTGCAGGGCCGTCGACATCACTCGTTCACCCGTTCGATCGCCTCCGCCAGCGGCCGGACGACCACCGCCCAGGCGAAGCGCGGGCGCAGGTTCTCCAGATTGGATACGCAGCTCGCGTGAAAAGCGTCGTCCTCGATCAGCCGTCGCAGCGCTCCGGCGACCGACACCAGCGACTCCGGCTCCACCACCACTCCGATCCGCTCCTGCTCGACCAGATCCGCCGCCCACCCCCCGCGGCTCGCCACGACCGGAATCCCGTAGGCGATCGCATCGAACACCCGGGTCCGCAGCGACATCTCCGCCTCCGCCGTCCTCCGGTGAAGAATCACCGAGGCGCGGCAGCAGGAGAGCCAGGCCCCCCGCTCGTCGTACGGCACCCACTGATCGTTCCGGAGAAGCCAGTCGCGGCGCGGCCCGGAGGCGAGTGTCGCTCCGGCGATCGAGTGGTTCGGATGCCGGCCGCCGAGAAACAGCAGCCGCGCCGGGACCCCGACTGCATTGAGCCGATCGACCGCATCGACCGCGAGCTGCGGGTCGAGCCATTCCCACGTTCCCCCTCCCCACACGACGACCGGCGGGCCCGCCGGAACGGCCGGAGGGATCGCGGGCGCTCGCTCCGCGCCGAAGGGGACTTCGATCCACTTCCCGAGCCACGACGACAGATCGCCGACACGAGCGGCGTGGACGCCGAGGTAGAAGTCGAGCTGACGCGGCGCGCCGGCGATCAGCCGCCATCCCTGCCGGAGCGCGACCGCCAGGCGTCCCCACTGGAGCGAGCGATGTACCCGGAGGCGCATGGCCGGTCGGCGGCGGATCATCTCGTCGAGCTCGAGCACGACCGGATCGAACAGATCGTAGATCGCCCGCGGGTGACGGACCGCGAGCAGCTCGCGATGCGGCTGTCCGACGACGACCGCCGCTGACCGCATCGCGCTCCTCGCCGCGGGCGTTCCCCATTCCACCGCGTCGAACGCCGTCGAACGATCGAGCTCGCGCAGTCGCGCGACCAGGACGACCTCGAACCGTTTCGAGAGCTCGCGCGCGAAATGCCACGCGCGGATCCCCGGTCCGGCCATCCGCCGTCCGACGACGTCCTCCGTGACGATCGCGACCCGCATCGCCGGGCACATTACACGATCCCCCCCGCCCCGCCGAATCCGCGCGTCCGCCGGCATCCTCGCCTTGCAGGCATTCACGAACCTCGCGCACCGCCCCGAGGACGGCGCGGCTCAGGGAGGGGCGGACCTGATCCTGAGCGGAGCGGAAAGGCCGGCGACGACGCCGCCGAGAACCGTCGCGGCCGCCCGCAGATCGAGGCGCAGCAGCCGCCGGCCGAGTCGCCCGGCATCTTCCGACAGCAGCTCGACGAGGCTCCCGACTCCCGGATGGAGACGGTTGACGAAGTACCGGTTGCGCACGCGCAGCAGCTCGGCCTGCGGGTAACGCGCGGCGCTCATCGATCCGCGGTGCGTGGCGAGGGGCTCGCCGACCAGGGCCAGGCGCCATCCCCGCTCGCGCAGCCTCGCCGAGAGCTCGACGTCCTCGTAATAGAGAAAGAAGGCGGGATGGAGCAGCCGGCCGCCGATCGCGGCATCGCGAAGCGCTTCCGCGCGGAACATCGCGGCGGTCGCCGAGATCCCCCACGGCTCACCCGGGGGGAGGCGCGCCGTCTCGAGGCCGTGCCCCCGCTGGCGGAACACGCCGCCGTCGATCGAAATCCCCGCGCCGTCGATTCGGCCGTCGGTGCCGAGAACGACGCTCTGCGCCGCTGCGAGGCGCGCGTCGGCGAAGCGCGCGGAGAGCCTCTCGTTCCACGCCGGGGCGAGGACGACGTCGTTGTTGATCCAGGCGACGAGCGGCGCCTCGGTCAGCCGCATCGCCGCGTCGATGCCGCCGGTGAATCCGAGATTCTGCTCGCTCCGGCCGTGAACGAGCGGCAGCCGGCGGGGAGCGACCCGCTCGCGCACCGGTACGACCGACCCGTTGTCCCAGACGATGATCCGCGCGAACGGAAGCGTCTGCGCCTCCATCGACGAGAGCAGCTCTTCGAGCGCGCTCCCTCCGTCGAGGTCGAGCACGATGGCGTCGATCTCACTCACGCTCGATCCGATCCAGGATCACGATCCCTTCGATCCCGTCGATCTTCGCATCGGCCGACCGGATCGTCACCTTCATCGGCAGGACGTTGGCTCGCGTCGGAGAGACGACGAGCTCTTCTCCGTCGACCCGAATGCGCCCCCAGCCGGAGGTCGAGACCCAGAGCGTCGCCGGCCCCGGCGCGATCCGGAACCCGACCGCGTCACCGGGGCCGATCGCCCATCCTCCCGCGAACCGGAAACGCGCGACGGTCCACATTGCCGGATGAATCTCACCCCCGATGTGGCGCACGTGAGCGTCCTCGAAGTGCACGATCGAACCGGGGCGAAGCCCCCAGGCGAAGCCGGCCGTGAGAAGCGAAGCGATTCCGAGGGAGACGGCGCGGGTCGAGAGGCGCGCCTCACGCAGTCTCGGGAAGACGAGGGCCGCCGCAACGGCGCAGATCAGAGCCAGCGATGCGATCCATGCTGCCGCATTCGGCCGGATGAAGCTCGGAAGGAGCCGCGAGAAGTCGCTTTCATGCAGCGACGAGAGCCACTCGCCCGCGACCGAGGTGCCGGTGGCGAGGTGGAAGAGCCGCCACGGAAACGCGGCGCCATGCACCGCGAGCAGCGCCGTCCAGACCGCGACGGGTGCGATCCAGCCTCCCCCTCGCTCGAGCGCACGCGAGGCTCCCGCCGCGATCAGCGGGGCGAACACCACCAGATAGCGGAGCGGCGGCGACCACCCTCCGTGCCACTCGTCCCGCGGAAGCAGAAGCACGAGGTAAGGGACCGCGGCGAGCACCCCCCACCGGACCGCGTCCGGAAGCGATCGCCATCGGAACGCGAGCGCGAGCACTCCCGCCAGCCACAGCGGCGCCTGCAGCAGCATCCCCGTCTGCGCATCGAGGAGGATGCCGAAGAATCCCCGAACGTACTTCCACGGGGTGAAGGGGGCCATCTCGCCGAGCCGGTGCGCCTGGAGCGGACTTCCCGAGGCGAGCCACGCGAGCGCCAGCGGGATCACGATCGCGAGCAGCGCCACGGCGACGACCCGCCTCGACGGGCGCATCCGGGCGAAGGCGAGCGCGCCGAACGTCGCGGCGACGACCAGAAATCGAACCTGGAGCAGCGACATCGCCACCAGC
>DATKCD010000078.1:0-21729 GCA_035544735.1 Thermoanaerobaculia bacterium | reverse complement strand
TAGACGCTGCGGACTTAAAATCCGCTGACCCGAAAAGGTCGTGCCGGTCCGAGTCCGGCCCGGGGCACCACCGCACGTTGCATTACACTGGCGCGCGCATGCGCCGCCCGACTCTGCTCGCGATCCTCCTCACCGCCTGCTCCTCCCTCCCCCCCCTCCCCGACGCCCCGCCCGAGATCGTCCGCGAGTTCCGCGGGGTCTGGGTGGCGACGGTGAAGAACATCGACTGGCCCTCCCGCCCCGGCCTGCCGGCGGACCAGCAGCAGCGCGAGCTGCTCGCGATCCTCGACCGCGCGAGGGAGCTGAACTTCAACGCGGTGATCTTTCAGGTGCGCCCGGCGGGCGACGCGATGTACCGATCGGAGATCGAGCCGTGGTCGGAGTTCCTGACCGGAGAGATGGGGCGCGATCCGGGATGGGACCCGCTCGCCTTCGCCGTCGAGCAGGCTCACGCCCGCGGGCTCGAGCTCCACGCCTGGCTCAATCCCTACCGCGCCCGGCACCAGGAGCCGCGCGCCCCCGCTTCCCCGACTCACCTGAGCGTGACTCACCCCCACCTGGTGCGGGAGTACGGCTCTTATCTATGGATGGATCCGGGGGAACCGGAAGTTCGCGAGCGCACCATGGCGGTCGTCGTCGACCTGGTGCGCCGCTACGACCTCGACGGGATCCACTTCGACGATTACTTCTATCCCTATCCGGAGAACGACGCCGCGGGAGCGCCGATCGAGTTCCCCGACGAACCCTCGTGGACGCGGTATCTCGCCGGCGGCGGAGCGCTCGCCCGCGACGACTGGCGCCGCGAGAACGTCGACCGCCTGGTTCGGGATCTCTCGATCGCGATCCGCCGTGACGCCCCGCGAGTCAAGTTCGGGATCTCGCCGTTCGGGATCTGGAGGCCGCGGCACCCGGAGGGGATCGAGGGATTCGACGCATACGGCCGGATCTACGCCGATTCGAGGCGGTGGCTCGCGGAGGGATGGGTCGACTACCTCGCGCCGCAGCTCTACTGGCCGATCGCACGGCGGCCGCAGAGCTTTCCTCTGCTGCTCCGCTGGTGGCTCGAACAGAATCCGCGGGGGCGGCACCTCTGGCCGGGGATCGCTCCGAGCCGGATCGCGAACGGCCGTCCCGACGCGATCTTCCCCGAGGAGATCCTGCACCAGATCGCGCTGACGCGGGAGCTCGGGGCCGGCGGAACGATCCACTTCAGCATGAAGCCGCTGCTGGAAAATCGCGCCGGGATCGGCATGCGGCTGGCCGACACCCTGTACGAGGCCCCCGCGCTGGTTCCTCCATCGCCGTGGCTCGATCCGACTCCCCCGGCACCCCCGCGCGCACGCTTCGATCGCGCGAGGGGCATTCTCCATCTCGCACCGGAGGGAGACGACCCGCCTTTTCTCTGGGTGGTCCGACTCCGGATGCGGGAGCGCTGGATCGTGGAAGTCGTGAGCGGCGCGGTCCGCGAGCTCGCCGTCGGCCACCCCTCGGCAATCGCCGTCAACGCCGTCGATCGCGCCGGCAACCAGAGCACTACATTGATGATCGAAAGGCATTGAGGATCGATGATTGATGATTGATGATTGAAAAGCATTGAGGATCTATGATTGATGATTGATGATTGAAAGGCGGAATTCATTGCTGACCGATGAGCACTTCATGATGATCGATGATTGAAAATCGATCCGCAGGGGACGCAGACGGATCGGTCGCACCATCTGCGCTGATCCGCAACATACACGGATCCGTTTCATCAATCAGCAATCATCGATCATCAATCATCAATGCCTTTCAATGCCTTTCAATGCCTTTCAATGCCTTTCAATGCCTTTCAATGCCTTTCAATCATCAATCATCAATCCTCGATCATCAATGTCTCTCAATCATCAATCATCAATCATAGATCATCAATGCCTTGCAATCATCAATCATCAATCATCGATCATCAATGCTTTTCAATGCCTTTCAATCATCAATCATCAATCATCAATCAGCAATGTCTCTCAATCATCGATCATCGATGAATTGCGTTGTTCCTCGGCGATGTGAGCGAGCAGGCGGGCGACGACGCCTCCTCGGGTGCGGCGGAGCGTGAGGAACCAGGCGGCGAACGCGAGCGCGGCACCGACCCACGAGGCGGGTCCGAGCGCCGGATAGAACGGCCAGAGAATCCAGAGGATCGCTCCGATCGTTCCCGCCACCAGCAGCGCGATGTGCGAGAGCCGCGGCGGATCCGCCCGCTCCCCCGCCGTCACCGTCACGATCCCCCCATCCTCCCCCGGCTCCCATCGGATCGTCCCGACGATCGCTCCTCCCACGGCGACCCCCTGCCTGACGGGAAGGGTGAAACGAATCGAGTCCGCCGAGGCGGACCAGGTCTCTCCGCCGTGCGCTTCGATCACCGCCTCGATCGTCTCGCGAATCCCCTCGAGCGGGATGCGATCCTCGACGAGCTCGACCTGCGGCTCAGCCTGCTCCGACATTTCTCCCTGCCTGATGCCTCGAACCGGGAGACGGTATCATCAGAGGGTTCCGATGAGCGATCCCGACGAGCCGGTCGAGATTCCGATCGAGGACGTGCTCGATCTCCATCCCTTCCGGCCTCGGGAGGTCCGCGAGGTCGCCCGCGATTACCTCGAGGCGGCGAGGCAGCGGGGATTCCGCGAGGTCAGGCTGATTCACGGGAAGGGGATCGGCGTCCAGCGGACCATTCTGCGCTCCCTTCTCGAGTCCCTCGAGTTCGTCGAGTCGTGGCGGGATGCCGACGCGGGCGGCGGCGGGTGGGGCGCCACGATCGTCGTGCTCCGCCCCGACTGACCCGTCGCGCGTCAGAAGAGCGTCCCGGGTGGAATCTGCCGCCGTGGCCGTGAGATACTTCGGCGAAAGTCGGCGGTCCGAAGGAAACTCGATGGTCCTTTTCAATCATGCGACGCGGGAGATGACCGCGAAGATCGTCTATTACGGTCCCGGCCTCTGCGGGAAGACGACGAATCTCATGATCATCTTCGACAAGCTCGACCCGAAGAGCCGCGGGAAGATGCTTTCGCTCGCCACCAAGACCGACCGCACGCTCTTTTTCGACCTCCTTCCGGTCGACATCGGAAAAATCGGCGCCTTCAACCTCAAGATCCAGCTCTACACCGTCCCCGGCCAGGTCTTCTACAACGAAACCCGCAAGCTCGTCCTCAGGGGGGCCGATGCCGTCGTCTTCGTCGTCGATTCGCAGCCGACCATGGTCGACTCGAACCGGGAGAGCTTCGCGAATCTGCTGGAGAACCTCCAGGAGAACGACATCGACTCGACCGACATCCCCATCGTCATCCAGTACAACAAGCGCGACATCCCCGGCGTGCTCTCGGTCGAGGAGCTCGAAGAACAGCTCGGATTCGACGGCTATCCTTCGAAGGAGGCCTCCGCGATCAAGGGCGAAGGCGTGATGGAGACCTTCACCCTCGTCTCGAAGGTCACCGCCAAGCACCTCATCGCCCGCCTTCAGGGAAAGACCACGCCGAAGCGCGACAAGGAAAAGAAGAAAGCGAAGAAATCCTCGAAGGCCGAGCCGGAGCTCGCCCCGACTCCCGAGCCGGAGCTCCCCTTCCCCGCGCCCGCCGACGACCCCTTCGCCGGTTCGATCATCCCCGAGGATGCCTCCCCCTTCGGAGACCTGCCGTTCGATTCCGAGTACGAGAAGGTCGAGGAGGTCTCGCTCGAAGAGCTGCTCGAAGGACGCGACCGCCCCAACCTCTCCGACGAGATCCCCGTCGCGGTCAGCATCGACGAGGACATCGAGCCGATCGACGCCGAGCACCTCCTTCCCGACGAGGGAGGCGTCGCCGTCGCCGCCGGCAGGGCTCCCTCACGCTCCGGACGCGCCGCCGTCGAAGCCGATTCCGACCTCCGCGGCGAGATCGTCTCGCTGCGCGCCGACATCGAGGCCCTCCGGCGCGAGATGGTCGGGCTCAAGGAAGCCCTCCGCAAGGGCCTCGGAATCTGACCGCTCGGAAGCGCGGAAGCCTCACACGCCGTTCTTGACCGATTCGAGGCGACATCGTAGAATCCTCGCTAACTTATTTGGAGGACACATGCGCCGCTCCCTCACTCTCGCCCTCGCTCTCCTTCTCTCCCTCTCCCTGGCCGGATGCAAGCTGAAGAACGCCGTCGATGAAGCCGCCATCGCCGCCGACCTCGACCAGGTCGGCACCACCGAGCTCCTCGAACGGACCTCGGACGACCAATACGATCCCCCCGCCGACGGCCGCCTGACCGAGGCTCAGGTCCGGATGTATCTGAAGGTCCGCGACCACGAGACGAAGATCGCCCAAACCGCGCGCAAGGAAGCCGAAGCGCATGCGAAGACAGCCGAGTCGAAAGGCGACAAGTCGATCGCCGGCATGATGTCGGGATTCAAGGCGCTCGGCTCGGTCGCCGACATGTTGACCGCCGACATCCGCGCCGCCCACGAGCTCGGGTTCAATACGGCCGAGTATCAATGGGTCAAGGAAAAGGTCCTCGAAGCGAGCGGCGCCGCCTTTCAGGAAACGATGCAGGCGAGCCTCGACGCGATGATGGACCAGGGGCGCGCCGAGCTTCAGAAGCAGTACGACGGGGAGACCGACCCGCAAACCCGGGCCGCTCTCGAGCAGATGCTCGAGCAGTACGACGAGGGACGGAGCGAGATGCAGGCCGAACAGGCCGATCCCGCGGTCTCCCACAACCGCAAGCTGCTGGCGAAGTACGAGAGCGAGCTCACCGCCATGGCCGCCGAGCTCGCGAAGTTCGAACAGGAGCCGGGACAGGCCGAGAAGGCCCTCCGGGAGTGGCAGCAGAAACAGGGACAGTGAACCGGGGCGCAGAGGGCGTGGCCGGGACGTTCATCTCCGGCCACCCCTCCCGTCCCTTCCGTCCGTTACACTCCGGCGGGATGCCCGCCACCTCGTCGTCTCTGAGCTGTTCCTCGTGTGACTGGACCGAGCGGATCGCGCGGCTCCGCAATCTCTGTCCCGACTGCGGATCGCCGCTGCTGGTGCAGTACGAGCTGACGCCCGACCCCTCCCTGCTCGATCGCATCCGGGTCCGTCCTGCCGGCATGTGGAGGTGGGCGGAGGTTCTTCCCCCCGCCGGTGAGAGCGAACGGATCACGCTCGGTGAGGGATCGACGCCTCTGCTCGCGCCGGAGCGGCTGCGGGAAGAGCTGAAGGCGCCGAAGGTCTGGATCAAGGACGAGTCGCAGAATCCGACCCGCTCGTTCAAGTCGCGCGGGATGGCGGCTGCGGTGACGATGGCGCGGCGGCTCGGCGCCCGAGGTCTGGCTGCGCCGACCGCCGGAAACGCCGGCTGCGCGCTCGCCGCGTACGGCGCACGCGCCGGCCTCCCGCTGTTCATCGCGATGCCCGAGGACACGCCGGGCTCGATCCTCCGGGAATGCCTCGGCTACGGCGCCGAGGTGGAGCTGGTCCCCGGCGTGATCACCGACGCCGGGCGGCGCGTGCAGCAGCTACTGGCCGGGCGCCCGGGATGGTTCGACCTTTCGACCCTTCGGGAGCCGTATCGGGTGGAGGGAAAAAAGATCATGGGCTACGAGCTGCTCGAGCAGCTCGGGCGCCTGCCCGATGCGATTCTCTATCCGACGGGCGGAGGGACGGGTCTGATCGGGATGTGGAAAGCGTTTGCCGAGATGGAGCGGCTCGGCTGGATCGGAGCGGAGCGGCCGCGGATGTTCAGCGTGCAGTCGAGCGGCTGCGCGCCGATCGTGCGCGCGTTTCACCAGGGGCTCGAATCGGCGCCGGACTGGGAAGAGCCGCGGACCGGAGCGTGGGGTCTGCGGGTGCCGCGCGCGCTGGGAGACCGGCTGATGCTGGCGGCGCTGCGCGGCTCGGAGGGGGGAGCGGTGGCGGTCGCCGAGGAAGCGATCGAGCCGGCGGCCGCGGAGATCCGCGAGAAGGAGGGGATCGACGCCGGTCCGGAAGGAGGAGCGGCGCTGGTCGCGCTCCGGATGCTGATCGAAGACGGGTCGATCGGACGCGGCTCGACCGTCGTCGCCTTCAACACCGGCGGAAACAAGTACGTCTGATTCGTCATTTGGACGGCCGATTCGTATAATGCGTGTCCGCTCGCGCGGGCGCTCCGTACGGAGCCGAACACGCGCGTGAAACCCACCGGAGGTGCCTTCTTGGCAGAGACCCAGTACGACGTCATCGTGATCGGCAGCGGTCCGGGCGGCTACGTCGCCGGAATCCGCGCCGGCCAGCTCGGCCTCAAGGTCGCCGTCGTGGAGAAGGACCCGTTCCTCGGAGGAACCTGCCTCCACCGCGGCTGCATCCCCACCAAGGCGCTGCTCGAGAACGCCGACGTCTGGCACAAGATCCAGAAATCGAAGGAGTTCGGGATCACGATCGACGGCGTTTCGCTCGACTTCGGCGCCGTCCAGTCTCGCAAGCAGTCGGTCGTCGACAAGAACGCCAAGGGAGTCGAGTTCCTCTTCAAGAAGAACAAGGTCGAGCGGATCCAGGGCTTCGGCCGGATCGCCGGACCCGGCACGGTCGAGGTCGTCGGCGAGGGGAACACGGCGAAGAAGCTGACCACCAGGAACATCCTGCTCGCCACCGGGTCGGTGCCGCGCGACCTGCCGCACATCAAGGCGGACGGAAAGAAGATCATCAACTCCGATCACGTGCTCGAGCTCGACCGCGTGCCGAAGTCGATGCTCGTCATCGGCGCCGGTGCGGTGGGATGCGAGTTCGCGTCGATCTTCCATTCCTTCGGGACGAAGATGACGATCGTCGAAGTGATGCCCCAGCTCCTCCCGATCGAGGACGACGAGGTGTCGAAGGAGTTCACCCGCCTGTTCAAGAAGCGCGGGGTGGAAGTCATGACCGGGGTGAAGGTCGAGAGCTGCACGCCGACGGCGAACGGCGTCAAGTCCGTGGTCGCGCTCGAGAACGGCAAGAAGAAGGAGATCGAGACCGAGCTCGTCCTCTCGGCCGTCGGCCGCCGGCCGGTCACCGAGAACATCGGACTCGAGAAGACGAAGGTGAAGCTCGACCGCGGCTTCGTGCTGGTCGATCCGTTCATGAAGACCGACGAGCCCGGGGTCTGGGCGATCGGCGACATCGTTCCGACGCCCGCGCTCGCGCACGTGGCGTCGGCCGAGGGGATCCGGGCCGTGGAGCAGATGGCCGGCCTCGAGGTGCGCCCGATCGACTACGACCACGTCCCGAACGCCACCTACAGCGACCCCGAAGTCGCCTCCGTCGGCCTCACCGAGCGAAAGGCGAAGGAGCGCGGATACGAGGTGAAAGTCGGCAGGTTCCCGTTCACGGCGAATGCGAAGGCGAAGATCATCGGGGAGTCGGGCGGGCTGGTGAAGTACGTCGTCGACGCCCGATACGACGAGATTCTCGGCGTGCACATCGTCGGGCCGAAGGCGACCGAGCTGATCGCCGAGGCGTGTGCGATGCTCGAGCTCGAGGCGACCGCCGAGTCGATCGCCGCCACCGTCCACGCCCATCCGACCCTCTCCGAGGCGATGATGGAGGCGGCGGAAGACGTCCACGGCCATTCCATCCACCAGTAGCTTTCCGATAGGAAATCAGTCATGCCAACCGATGTCGTGATGCCGCAGATGGGTGAGTCGATCGCCGAGGGCACCGTCACCCGCTGGATCAAGAAGGTCGGAGACAAGGTCGAGCGCGACGAGCCGCTGTTCGAGATCTCCACCGACAAGGTCGACGCGGAGATCCCCTCCCCCTCCGCCGGCACCCTGGTCGAGATCCTCGCGCAGGAAGGGGAGACGGTCGGGGTGAACAGCGTGGTCGCCCGGATCGCGCCGGAGGGAGAGGCGGCCTCGCCACCCCCTGCCGCGGCCGAAGCCAAACCGGACGCGACGCCCTCCGAGACGCCGAAGGAGGAATCTCCCGCTCCGGCGCCGCCGGAGGGGGCATCGCAGCCCGCTCCCGCGCCGAAGGCCGACGAGCCGGCGCCTCGGCCCGCCCCGGCTCCGGCCCCGGCCGAGGAAGACGAGGATGAGGAAGACGAGGGGCCGGTCTCGCTCGACGAGCGCCGCCGCACCCGCTCCTCTCCCCTCGTGCGAAGAATCGCCGAGGAGAATCGGGTCGACATCTCTCAGATCGAAGGGACCGGCGTGTCGGGCCGCGTGACCAAGAAGGACATCCTCGAGTTCCTCGAGAAGCCGCGGCCGGCGGCGGCCGCTCCGGCCGCGCGCCCCTCCCCCGCCCCGAGTGCCCCCCCGCAGGAACAGCGCCCCACCTTCGCCCCCGGAGAGAGCGTCCGCATCGAGCCGATGTCGGTCATGCGCAGGCGCATCGCCGACCACATGATCACCTCGAGGCGGACCTCCGCGCACGTCTCGACCGTCTTCGAGGTCGACTTCACCGCCGTCGATGCGCTCCGCCGCAAATACAAGGCGGAGTACGGCGACAAGGGCGTGAGCCTGACTTACCTTCCCTTCATCGTGACGGCGGTCGTCGCCGCCCTCCGCGAGTGGCCGATCCTGAACGCCTCGATCGAGGGCGACAGCATCGTCTACAGGAACGACATCAACATCGGGATCGCGGTCGCTCTCGACTGGGGGCTCATCGTCCCCGTCGTCAAGCGCGCCGACGAGATGAACGTCCTCGGGCTCGCCCGCGCCATCGCCGACCTCGGCGAGCGCGCCCGCACCAAGAAGCTCAGCCCCGGCGAAGTCCAGGGGGGAACCTTCACGATCACCAATCCCGGGATCTTCGGCGGACTGTTCGGCCTCCCGATCATCAACCAGCCCCAGGTCGCCATCCTCGGCGTCGGCGGCATGAAGAAGCGCGCCGTCGTGGTGGAGTCGCCGGCGGGCGACGCGATCGCGGTCCGGTTGATGGCCTATCTGTCTCTGACCTTCGATCATCGCCTGATCGACGGCGCCGTCGCCGACCAGTTCATGGCGACGCTCAGGAAGAGCATCGAAGAGGCGAAGTTCACGATGTAGGGCGGGCAGAGGGATCCAACCCCGGGGGAATGCCCACCTCCCCCCCTGCATTGACGAGATTCGCATGCTCTCCACCGGGGCCTCCATCGCATACCTCGTCCTGGTCTGCGGAGTTCTGCCGCTGCTCGCGTGGATGAGCAAGCGGGTGATCGACCGCGGCGCCGCGGTCGCGAAGCTTCCGCTGTACCTCGAAGCGCTGGCGCTGCAGCTCCTGCTGCTCGCGATCTCGTACGGAGTCGCGACGATCGCACGGATCGGCCTGTTCCGTGGAACGGTCGTGAGGGTCTCCGACGTCCTGCTCGGCGGCTCCATCCTCGGTCTGGCTCTGCTCGCGATGGCGGTCGGCTGGCGTTTCGCCGGCGCGGAAGCCCGCAACAGGGTCGCGATCCTCGTTCCGACGAACCAGACCGAGAAGACGCTCTGGGTCGGGGTCTCCTTCGTCGCCGGAGTGAGCGAGGAGATCGCCTTTCGCGGAGTCCTGCCGGCGGTTCTGTACCGCATGACGGGAAGCTTCTGGGCCGCGATCGTGGTGAGCACGATCGCCTTCGCGCTCGCGCATCTGGTCCAGGGATGGACGAGCGCTCTGCTGGTCGGCCTGTTCGGACTCCTCTTTCACGCCCTCGTCTGGGCGACGGGGGGGCTCTGGGTCGCCATCGCCGTCCACGTCCTCTACGACGTGATCGCCGGCCTGACGATCGGGCGCCTGCTCTCGATCCACGCGGAGACCGCCGATGCAGGAGTGTGAGATCCGCCGGCTCCACCGCGTCACCTACGAGAACGGGATGGCGATGCAGCAGACGCTGGTCGCGATGCGGCAGCAGGAGCAGATCCCCGACCAGCTCCTGCTCCTCGAGCACCCCCCCACGATCACCCTCGGGCGCGGCGGAGACGCCGTAAACCTCCTCGCTCCACCGGAAGTCTTCGCCGCGGACGGAATCCGATTCTTCGAGACCACCCGCGGCGGCGACGTCACCTACCACGGCCCGGGCCAGATCGTCGGCTACCCGATCCTCCACCTCGGGGAAGGGCGCCGTGACGTGCGGAAGTACGTCGAGGGCCTCGAGGAGGTCCTGATCCGGACGCTCGCCGAATGGGGGATCGCAGCCGGCCGCCTGGAGGGAGCGCGCGGGGTGTGGGTGGGGAACGAGAAGATCGCCGCGGTCGGGATCCGCGTCGCGCGCTGGGTGACCTGCCACGGATTCGCCCTGAACGTCACGACGAATCTGGATCACTTCCGCCACATCACGCCGTGCGGCATCGCCGGCAAGGGGGTGACCTCGATCGAGAGACTGCTCGGAGCCGCCCCCGCCGTCCGCGAGGTGCAGGACGCGCTGGTCGGGAGCTTCGCCTCCGTCTTCGGACGCGTTCCGCGCGAGCGGGAGCACGCCCATCGTCTCGTCAAGGTCGTCCCGCACGACGGCGAGCGCGTGCTCCTGCTCCTCCGGACGCCCGAGCGGGGGGCCTTCTGGCAGCCGGTCACCGGGCGCATCGAGCCGGGAGAGGCCGCGGACGTCGCGGCGCAGCGCGAGCTCGTCGAAGAGACCGGCCTCGACGGAACGGTCGAGCCGCTCCCCCTCTGCCAGTCGTTCCTCATCGATCCGTCATTCGTCCCCGGGCGCGCGGATGAGCTCCCGTTCGCCGACGAGACCGCCTTCCACGCTCGGATCGACCCCGGCCGGACCATCCGGGTTCGGGCGGAAGAGCACGAGCGGTCCGGCTGGTTTACGTTTGCCCGGGCGTATGAAACCATCCGATGGACGGACGATCGGGAAGCGCTCGAGCAGGTGGAGCGGACGCTGGCGAGCCGGCGATCCGCTCGCGAGGAATCCCGAATAGCGGCGGCAGAGGCTCATCGACCACGATGAATAAGCGCGCGGGACAGCGACCCCCCTGGCTCCGGATCCGGCTTCCCGGCGATCTCGATCGGCTGCCGGTGACGCGGCTGATGCGCGAGCTCGATCTGAACACCGTGTGTCAGGAGGCGCGCTGCCCCAACATCTACGAGTGCTGGAGCGCCGGCACCGCCACGTTCATGATCCTGGGGGAGGTCTGCACGCGCCGCTGCACCTTCTGCGCGGTCGGCAAGGGGACCCCGCTCGCTCCCGACCCGAGCGAGCCCGGGCGCGTCGCCGAAGCCGTCGAGAGGATGGGCGTCCGCCACTGCGTCATCACGACCGTGAATCGGGACGACCTTCCCGACGGCGGCGCCGAGCATTTCGCCCGGACCATCGAGGCCGTGCGCCGCCGCACCGGCGCGACGGTCGAAGTGCTGATCTCCGACCTTCAGGGAGATCGCGAAGCGCTTCGGACCATCCTCGCCGCCCGCCCGGACGTGCTCGCCCACAACGTCGAGACGATCCCGCGTCTCTATCTCCAGGTCCGCCCCGGCTCGAGATACCGGCGCTCGCTCGAGGTCCTTCGCCGCGCCCACGAGGAGCGTTTCGAGGGGATGTACACCAAGTCGAGCGTCATGCTCGGGCTCGGCGAGAGCGACGACGAAATCCTCGGCGTGGCCCGAGACCTTCGCGAGGCCGGCGTCGACGTCTTCACGATCGGGCAGTACCTTGCCCCTGCCGAGCGCAACCATCCGGTCCGGAAGTACTACACGCCGGAGGAGTTCGACCGGCTCGGACTCGCCGCACGGCGGCTCGGATTCCATCACGTCGAGTCGGGTCCGCTGGTGCGGAGTTCCTATATGGCCCATCGTGCCGTAGAATCCTGCGCCGAGGCCGTGCATGCCGAAGGTCACCTTCGCTGATCACGGGAAGGTTTGCGATCAGGACGGTGGCAGAACGCTTCTCCAGATCGCTCTCGATCTCGAAATTCCGATCACCCACGTCTGTGGCGGAGACGGCGCATGCGGGACCTGCCGGATCGAGGTGGTGGAGGGTTGGGACGCGCTGACTCCACCGACGCCGGACGAGATCTACAAGGAGCTGGAAGCTCCCTTCCGGCTGAGCTGTCAATGCAGGCTGCGCGGCGACGCCGTCGTGAAAATAGCCAGGATCGAGTGAGGAAGAACCGATGAGCTCTGGCGCCGTCGAGACCGGCCAACTGATCCCCACCCTGTTCCAGTACACCGTCGACGCCTACAAGATCTTCGAGAAGCTCGCCGAGCTGCTCCCCAACCCGATGTCGGCGCACGTCTACGAGAACCTCGCCGAGGACGAGCGCGAGCTGCGCGACCTGATCGAGATCAAGTACGGCGATCCGGAAGTTCCGCGGACGAAGATCATGCTCAGGAACGATCTGCGCTACCAGGACGCGCTCGAAGGCGATCTCGCGCCGATCGAGCTGACAGAGACGCTGATCGCCCGCGAGAAACGGATGGAGCAGCAGCTCATGGAAGCCGCCCGCACCGGGCCCGAGAAGGACCGCAACCTCTATCTCTACGTCGCGGCCACCAAACGGGCTCACGTCGTCTATCTCGAGCGCGAGGTCCAGCTCCTCCGGATCCACCCCGACTGGTACAAGCGCGAAGACGCCGAGTCGCTCGTGGTCTTCGGCCGGACTCCGTGACGCGGGCGACCGGGCTGCGGAATCAGGCCGCCGCACGCCGGCGGGAGGCGGACTCAGAATTTTTCGTCCGGCGCGCGGCATTCTTCAGGGCGGCATGAACCTCTCTCTCGCCCCCGGAGCGGCCGAGCATCTCGAGCGCGACCTCGGCGGCCGCCTGCTCCGCATCTCGTTCACGACCGGCTGCGGCGGGAGCGGCTACCGGCTCGAGCCGGCCGCCGAGCCGGCGCCCGGCGACACGATCGAGCAGGTCGGCCCGGTGAGGGTCGCGCTCGACTCGATGGCGAGCTCGAGGCTCGACGGGGCCGTGATCGCCCGCGATCCCGAGGAGGGGGGATACGTGATCGATCATCCCGACGCGGCGATCGCGATCTGGTGCGGCTGAGGGCATTCCGCGTCATCCTGCCCGATGCGTTTGCCCGAAGGGCGCTCCACGCCCGTCACCCCCGGCGGCGCACCGCCCACTCGATCGCGTGATAGGTGATGATCAGGTCCGCCCCCGCCCGCCGGATCGAGGTGAGGATCTCGTCGGTCACCCGCGGACCGTCGATCCATCCCGCCCGCTCCGCCGCCTTCACCATCGCGTACTCTCCGCTGACGTTGTAGGCGACCAGCGGAAGATCGAAACGGTCGCGCGCCTCCCGGATGACGTCGAGATACGCGAGAGCCGGCTTGACCATGACCATGTCGGCTCCCTCCGCGACGTCGAGCTCGATCTCGCGCATCGCCTCCCGCGCGTTCGGCGGATCCATCTGGTAGCTCCTCCGGTCGCCGAACTTCGGCGCCGACTCCGCCGCCTCCCGGAACGGCCCGTAGAAACCCGAAGCGAACTTCGCCGAATAGGCGACGATCCCGCTCTCTCCGTAGCCGGCCGCGTCGAGCGCCTCGCGGATCGCCCCGACCCTGCCGTCCATCATGTCCGACGGCGCGACGAAGTCCGCCCCCGCCTCCGCGAACGAGAGGCTCTGCCTGACCAGCAGATCCACCGTCTGGTCGTTGTCGACCTCCATCCGCCCGTCCCGCTCGACCACGACGCCGCAATGCCCGTGATCCGTGTACTCGCAGAGACAGACGTCGGCGAGCACCACCAGCTCCGGCAGCTCCCGCCTGAGGGCCCGGATCGCCGTCTGGACCCCCCCGCCCGGATCCCACGACTCGCTGCCGAGCGGATCCTTCCTCTCGGGAATCCCGAACAGCAGTACCGAGCGGATCCCGAGGTCCCATCCCCGCCGCGCTTCGGCCACCGCGTCGGCCACTCGGTTCTGAAACACGCCCGGCATCGAGCCGATCTCGGTCCGCCGCCTCCCGTCGGGAATCACGAACAGCGGCAGGATCAGCTCCGCCGGATCGAGGCGCGTCTCGGCTACCATCGTGCGGACCGCTTCGGTTCGCCGCAGCCGCCGCGGGCGACGCGCCATCCCGCTTCGACCCGCAGCGCGCGCCTCAGTCGTCTCGAGGATCGGCGACCGGCTCATCTTCGTCCCCGAAATAGAAAATGTTCGCGCAGTCTTTCGAGCAGAACGTTCCGCTCCGCCCTCGATGCGCGCAGTCCCCGCAGAAGGCCCGACGGCAGATCCTGCAGATCTGGATCTGAGCCGATTCCCGCTCCACCGAGCAGACCGCGCATATCGTTCCCTCCTCGAGCATCGCGCCTCCACGGGCGAAGGAACTCTCGTCACCTTCAGGAATCAACCCCGGCTCGGGGCCTGTTGAGTATATGCCTTGACCGCCCGCCCTGCCGCCGCTGCGTATCGTCGGCGGGCTCGCGCGGTCGATGCTCCGGTCCCCAGGCGGTGTAGCTCAGCTGGTTAGAGCGGGCGTCTCATAAGCGCTAGGTCCCCGGTTCGAGTCCGGGCACCGCCACCAGTCATCCCGATCTTTCTGCAGCTCTCTTTCTGCACCTCCCCCCCGATTCGGTGGTTTTGCTTCCGCGCTAATCTTATTGTGATGAACCGCAGCGCCTCGCAACGCGGATGCGGATCACGAGCCCGGCCGGCCGTCAGGCCGGCCCCCGCCTGGACTCCTCCTCGTTTCCGTTACAGTCCACTAGACTCTCGGTGTGCTGCCCGAGGCCGTCGCGCGATTCTTCGAGGAACGGAGCCTCGCCCCGCGCCGTCTGCTGGTCGCCGCCTCCGGCGGTCCCGACTCGACGGCGCTCCTTCTGGTTCTCGCCGAATGGAAGGGGCGGCCGTTCCCGATCGGCGCGGCGCACGTGAACCATCATCTCCGCGGGGCCGAGTCCGACCGCGACGAGGCGACGGTCGGCGAGCTCTCGCGGCGACTGGGCGTGCCGCTGTTCACGCTCGACGGCACGGTCGATCCGGCGCTGGTGCGGGAACGCGGGCTGGAAGCGGCGGCCCGCGAGGCGCGCTACGCGGCGTTGCGGGCGTGCCGCGAGCGGGAGGGATTCGACCTGATCGCGACCGGGCATCAGCAGAACGATCAGGCGGAGACGCTGCTGATCCGGCTGGTGACCGGAAGCGGTCCGGGGCGGCTGGGAGGGATCCGCCCGGTGACGAAAGACGGCATCGTGAGGCCGCTGCTCGAGGTCCCGCGCGAGGCGATCGAGCGATACCTCGAGGGGCGCGGGATCGCGCCGCGCCGCGACCGGATGAACCGTGACCCGCGGTTTCTGCGGACGCGCATCCGGGAGGAGCTGATTCCGACGCTCGAGCAGTTCAACCCCAGGATTCTGTCGTCGCTGGCGGAGACGGCGCGGCAGGCGCGGGATCAGCAGGAGGCGATCGCGTGGCTCCTCGGGGAAGTCTCCGCGGCGTGGATCGAGCGCGACGAGACTTCGTCCCGGCTCGATCTGTCGGCGATTCCGCCGATCGGATGGATCCGGCGCGCGCTGCTGCTTCGCGAGATCCTCAGGCTCGACCCGGCGGCGCGCGAGGTGTCGGCGGCGGACCTCGAGCGGCTGGCGGGCGCTCTGGAGACCCTGCGCCGCACGAGCGTGACCCGCACCCTGGAGATCGTCCGCGAGAAGGACCGGGTGGTGCTGCGGCGGCCGCCCGCCGCCGCCGCACCGTTCGAGATCCCGATCGAGCCCGGCAGAGCGGCCCGCCTCCCCGCCGGCCGCCGCTTCCGCCTCGAGCGTCTGCGCGTCGCGCCCGCTTCGTTCGACCAGGGCGATCCGCACCTGCAGCACTTTCAGCTTCCGCCCGAGGCGCCACCGTCGGAGTTCCTGGTGCGGAACCGCCGCCGGGGAGACCGGATCCGCCCTCTCGGTTCGGAACACGAGAAAAAGCTGAACGATCTGCTGATTGATCGTAAAATCCCACGCGAGCGTCGCGACTCGATTCCGCTGCTGGTGTGGAACGGCCGGATCGTCTGGGTCGCCGGCGTGGGGGTCTCCGAGGAGTTCAAAGTGAGCGAGCCGTGGCGCGAGACGTGGGCGGCCGCGGTGGAATCCGAGCATGGCTGAGAAAAGACCGAGAGAGAAGTACAGCCCCGAAGCGATCGCGCGCCGGATGAAGGAGCTCGGCGACGAGATCCGGCGCGATGCCGGGAACGAGGAGATCCATCTGATCGGCATTCTCAAGGGGGCGGCGTGTTTTCTGGCGGATCTGATGCGCGCCATTCCGGGGCGCGTCCGCTACGAGTTCATCGACGTGATCCGGGACATGTCGGACACGGCGGTCGCCGAGGCGATGGAGATCGACTTTTTGACGCACTTCGACATGAAGGGAAAGCGGATTTACGTGCTCAAGGACGTGGTGACGACGGGGGTGATCGAGAACTATCTGCTGACCCAGTTCCGGCAGCGCGGCCCCGCCGATCTCAAGCTCGTCTCCCTGATCGACCGGCCGACCCAGCGGACCGTGGAGATCAACATCGACTTCCGTGCGTTCCAGGCGGATGACGGGACGTTCGTCGGATATGGGCTGGAGCATCGGGGGGAGTGGGCGAATCTGCCGTACATCGGAATCGTATAGAGTCCCTGCCGCCGCGCGGGTCGGGCAGAATTTCGAGCTGAGCAGGGCGGTTAGAACTCGCGCGATGTGCACGATTCCGGCAGGCGGAACCGGGCATCGCGACCGGCGCGGCGCTTCGGAGCACCCGGCACCGCGCCCTCGGGGAGGTCATCGTTGAATTCCACGTTCAAAACTGCACTGCTCTGGGTCGTCATCATCGTCCTGGTGTTCGTTCTCTGGAGCCTGTTCCAGACGGCGAAGGCGACGACCGAGGAAGTGATGTTCAGCCAGTTCCTCGACGACGTCGACAGCGGCCGCGTCTCGCAGGTCACGATCCGGGGCAGCGAGATCCGCGGGGAGATGGGCAGCGGCTCGGCGCGGAAGGAGTTCGTCACCCGCATGCCGTCGAACTACGACGGGCTGGTCGAGGCCCTGCGCGGAAAGGACATCGCGATCCGGGTCGAGGAGCCGCGCGACAACTCCCTGCTGACGGCGCTGATCACCTGGGCTCCCGTGCTGTTCCTGTTCGGACTCTGGATCTTCTTCATGCGCCAGATGCAGGCCGGCGGCAACAAGGCCCTTTCGTTCGGGAAGTCGAAGGCCAAGCTCCTGTCCGGCAGCGCGAAGAAGGTCACCTTCAAGGACGTCGCGGGAGTCGACGAGGCGAAGGTCGAGCTGCAGGAGATCATCGAGTTTCTGCGCGACCCCCAGAAGTTCACCAAGCTCGGCGGGAAGATCCCGAAGGGGGTCCTGCTGATGGGACCTCCCGGAACGGGCAAGACGCTGCTCGCCCGCGCGATCGCCGGTGAGGCCAACGTGCCGTTCTTCTCGATCTCGGGCTCCGACTTCGTCGAGATGTTCGTCGGGGTCGGCGCCTCGCGCGTGCGCGACCTGTTCGAGCAGGGAAAAAAGAACGCCCCCTGCATCATCTTCATCGACGAGATCGACGCGGTCGGGCGGCATCGCGGCGCCGGACTGGGCGGCGGTCACGACGAGCGCGAGCAGACGCTCAACCAGCTCCTGGTCGAGATGGACGGGTTCGAGGCCAACGAGGGAGTGATCCTCGTCGCCGGAACCAACCGCCCCGACGTGCTCGATCCCGCCCTGCTGCGGCCCGGCCGCTTCGACCGCCGCGTGGTCGTCGACCTCCCCGATCTGAAGGGGCGCGAGGGGATCCTCCGCGTGCACACGCGCACCATCCCGCTCGCCGAGGACGTCGACCTGAGCGTGATCGCCCGAGGCACCCCCGGCTTTTCCGGCGCCGACCTGGCGAACCTCGTCAACGAGTCCGCGCTCAACGCCGCCCGCTACGACAAGAAGAAAGTCCAGATGGTCGACTTCGAGTTCGCCAAGGACAAGGTCATCATGGGCGTCGAGCGGAAGTCGATGATCATGTCGAACCGCGAGAAGAGGAACACCGCGTACCACGAGGCGGGACACACCGTCGTCGCCGCGGTCCTTCCGGCCGCCGACCCGCTGCACAAAGTCACCATCATCCCCCGCGGCCGAGCCCTTGGTCTGACCCAGCAGCTTCCGACCGAGGACAAGTACTCCTACTCGAAGCGCTACCTCGAAGCGATGCTCGCGGTGCTCATGGGCGGCCGGATCGCCGAGGAGGTCTTCATCGGCGAGATCACCAGCGGCGCCGGCAACGACATCGAGAAGGCCACCGGCCTGGCCCGCCGCATGGTCTGCGAGTGGGGCATGTCGGACCTCGGTCCCCTTTCCTACGGCAAGAAGGAAGAAGCCATCTTCCTCGGTCGCGAGTTCGCACAGCACTCCGACTATTCCGAGCAGACGGCGCGCGAGATCGACGACCAGGTCCGCCGCTTCGTCGACGCCGGCTACAAGAAGGCGCAGGAGCTCATCCTCGAGCACCGGAACGGGCTCGAGCGCATCGCCCAGCGCCTGCTCGAAAAGGAGACCCTCGACGGATCCGAGGTCAACGCCATCCTCCTGGAAGAGACCGGGACCGACTACATGAAGCTCAAGGACCATCTCCCGCAGGACGGCCCCGAGGAGACCGTCACGATCGCGCCCGGCGAGGACCACGTCCCGGTGGCGACCGGAGTCGGAGGGAGCGGCGCTTCCGGCGCCCCCTCCCCCTGACCGCGCGGATCCATCGCCTTTCCCGGCGACGGGCATCGGCCTCCACTCGCGTCTCGCGCATCTCCGGCCCCGAAAATCCGCCGAGATCGCCGATGCCCGCCGGTCTGGAATGAACGATCCGAATGCGGCCCGCGATCGCAGGGCCATGCTACGATCACGGACGATCCCGATGGCGAGCCTGTTCGACTCGATCCTCGATCCCGAAGTCCAGAAGCTGCTCCGGAGGGAGCGCGAGCTCCTCGTCGAGCTCCGCGAGACGCTCGAGCGGGAGCAGGCCGACGAGAAGCAACGGATCGATGAGCTCCTCGAATCGCTCGACGACCTTTTCCGGATCGTCGTCGTCGGCGAGTTCAACGCGGGAAAATCGTCGCTGATCAACGCCCTGTTCGGGCAGCGGCTCCGCAGGGAAGGCCCCGTGCCGGTGGACGACCGGATCTCGATTCTCCGGTGGGGACCGGAAGAGGCGAGCCGCCCGCTGAGCGAGTTCGTCGCCGAGCAGACCTATCCCGTCGAGCTCCTGCGCAACCTGACCCTGATCGACACTCCCGGCACCAACTCGATCGTCACGCGACATCAGGAGATCACCGAGGATTTCGTGCCGCGAGCGGATCTGGTGCTGTTCGTCACCTCGATCGACCGCCCCCTGTCCGAGTCGGAGCGCCAGTTCCTCGGCTACATCCGCGAGTGGGGCAGGAAGGTCGTCTTCGTCCTGAGCAAGATCGACACGAAGAACGACGATGAGGTGGCGGAGGTGATCGAGTACATCCGGACGCACGTCAGCGAGATCTTCGGGTTCGACCCGGCGATCTTCCCGGTGGCGGCGAAGGCGGCGCTGGAGGCGAAGCTGGGGGAGGCGGATCCGCGGGCATGGACGCAGAGCGGCTTCGAGCGTTTCGAGGATTACGTGTTCCGGGTTCTGTCCGAGGGAGAGCGGCTGCGGCTCAAGCTGATGGCGCCGCTCGACACGGTCGAGGCGCTCGGCCGGAAGCAGCGGGAGCGGATCGAGTCGCGCCGCAGGATCCTGGCGACGGACATGGCCAAGATCGTGGCGATCCGGGAGCAGCTCGCGCTCGCCGAGCGCGACATCGGCGCGAACTTCGAGAAGTTCGTGCTGCGGATCGACAACATGATGATGGATCTCGAGCGGCGCGGGGTCGCCTTCCTCGAACGCTACGTCCGCATCCAGCACGTCATGATGCTCCGCGACGCCACCCGTTTCCGCGACGAGTTCCAGCGCCAGGTCTTCCAGGACTGGGAAGGCTCGGTCGACCGTACCCTTCAGGAGTCGGTGGACTGGCTCGTCCGCGAGAACATGAAGCTGTGGCGCGATACGGTCGAGCGCTTTCACGCGACCACGGATCCGACCGCCTCCGAGCGCCTCGTCGGCGCCGCCGGCCGCGAGTTCGTCTACAACCGCGACGAGATCTATTCGCGGATCCGGGGCGAGGCCGAGCGGCGCATCGAAACGTACAACGTCGAGATCGAGAGCCGCAAGACCATCGACGCCGCGCTGCAGGGCGTGCTCCAGTCCTTCGGACTCGGCGCCGGCGCCCTCGGCCTCGGCTATCTCGTCACCGGCGCCTTCTCCAGCGTCGCCATCGACGTCACCGGCCTCACCGCCGCCACGATGCTCCTCGTCTCCAGCTTCCTCATCCTGCCCTACAAGCGAAGCAAGGCGAAGTCCGAGTTCGCCCGCCGCATCGGAGAGCTGCGCACCCAGCTCGATCAGGCCCTTCGCCGCGAGTCCGCAGCCGAGATCGAGCGGATCATGCAGCGCATCTCCTCCGCCTTCGAGCCCTACGAGCGCTTCCACCAGGTGGAGAAGGAAAAGGTCGAGCGCTTCTCGGAAAGGCTCGCCTCGATCGAAGTCGCCGTGCGCGGGCTCGCCGCCGACGTCGACGCCCTCGCGACCAACCGTTCCGCCTCCTAGCCCGGTGGTGGCGCGCGCAACCACCGGCTACCCTATGCGTCGCCTCCGGCGACGGGGACGCGATTCCGGGGCCGCACCCTTTTCTGGATTCTGCATTCTGCATTCTGCATTCTGCATTCGCCCGACGCATTGCCCGACCACTCCCCCGCCCTGGAGCCGGGAGCCCGGACCGCACCGGAGGCGCGTCTACCGTATGGAGAGAATGCAGGTGCACTCCCCCGGGACCCGGTGCGGAGAGCACGATCGGCGTCTTAGAATCCGCGTCGAATGGCGAAGCGCGCAACGACGGTCTTCTCGTGCACCGAGTGCGGGAGCCAGTCACCCAGGTGGCTCGGACGCTGCCCCGAGTGCGAGGCGTGGAACTCGCTGGCCGAGGAGCCGCTCCCGGCGGGAGATCCCGCCGGTCCTCCTCGGCTGAGTGCGGCCCTCGCTCCGGTTCCGATCGACCGGGTCGACCCCCTGGAGGCTCCGCGCGTGACGACCGGGCTGCCGAACTTCGATCGGGTCCTGGGCGGAGGGATCGTCCCGGGCGGGGTCGTCCTGGTCGGGGGCGAGCCCGGCGTCGGGAAGTCGACGCTGCTGCTCCAGATCGCGCAGAGGGTGGCGACCCGCGGCCGCGTGCTGTACGTCTCGGGCGAAGAGTCGCCCGCTCAGATCGCGATGCGGGCGAGGAGGCTCGGCGCCGCCGACCCGGGGATCTCGCTGTTCGCCGAGACCTCGGTCGATCGCGTGGCGGAGGCGATCGAGTCGATGCGGCCGGCGGCCGCGATCGTCGATTCGATCCAGACGATGTGGAGCGGACGGAACGGGTCGTCCGCCGGCTCGGTGGGACAGGTGCGCGAGGCGGCCGCGACGCTCATGGCAACGGCGAAACGACTGGCGATCCCCATCTTCCTCATCGGACACATCACGAAGGAAGGGACGATCGCCGGGCCGAAGACTCTCGAGCACGTCGTCGACACCGTTCTCTACTTCGAGGGGGACAAGCTTCAGGACTCCCGGCTGATCCGGGCGTACAAGAACCGGTTCGGTCCGGTGAACGAGGTCGCCATGTACCGGATGCACGACGACGGGCTCGAAGAGATTTCGAACCCGTCGGCGGCGCTGCTCGCCGAGCGGAGCCGGGCGGCCGGTTCCGCGATCGTCGCCGCCGTCGAGGGAACGCGCCCCTTTCTGATCGAAGTCCAGGCCCTGGTCTCGCCGAGCCAGTACGCGAACCCGAAGCGGATGGCGATGGGGATCGACGCGAACCGCCTTTCGCTCCTGCTGGCGGTGCTCGA
>DATKCD010000077.1:0-9129 GCA_035544735.1 Thermoanaerobaculia bacterium | reverse complement strand
TAGCAGATGGCGAAGGGATCGGCGTCGTGAGCGAGGCGCGCCGACGCAGGCATAGCGGGGTCTATGCTGAGGAGGCGCAACGAAGCTCACGGCGTCGAGACCGAGCCAGGTGCTATTGATTCCGGCGTTACAGGACACTAGGCCACTCCAGCGGGCGGACGTGCAGCGTTAAAAAAAGGGGGAAGGGACCATGCGCAGGCCCCTTCCCCCTGTCGTTGTGTTTCCGGCCCGGCCTGATGGCCGGGCCGGAAACGAGGCGCGATGCTTCAGAAGCGGATCAGTGCCGTGAGGCGGTAAGTCCGTGGCGACTGGAAGTGGCCGCGCGAGGTCGCCTTGTTGAACAGATCCCGCGCTCTGGTGCATGCGGCGGTCGGATCGACCGTGTTGTCGCACCAGGTGGTGGAGTTCGGGGTGTCCTTCTCCTGATTGTCGGTCACGTTGAAGATCTCACCCTTCACCCCGACCTCGAGAGCGTTGAACACGTTGAAGGTCGCCTCGATCGAGTTGTCGACCGTCCAGAGTCCCGGAATCGATCGGGTCCCGCGATCCTCGTAGAAATAGGTCGCGGTCTCGCCCGCGGGCTCGCCGTCCGAACCGAGGACCTGCACCGTGGAAGTCCTGGCGAAACGGGTTCCGGAGATCCATTCGCCAGCCATGCCGAGGGTCAGGTTGACCGGTCCGAGGCTGTGCGTGTACGCACCGAAAGCCTTCACATTGTGCGGGCGATGGAAGCTGGGATGCCCGAACCGCCTCGCGCTGTTGTTGACGTCGCGGCAGGGGATGAGACCGCCGTTTCCGATGGTCGGATCGTTGGCCGAGCGGCAGTCGGCGTCGAGCCAGTCGCCGAGGGCGCTGAAGGTATTGTCGAAGTGGTTCCCTTCGGTTTCCGCGAACGTATAGTTGGCGAGGAGGTTCCAGTTCTGCGAGAAGCGCTTCTCGAAGCTCAGCTCGACGGCGCGGAACTCCCGCTCGGCGAAATCATAATTGACGACGGTGCGGTTGACCGTCCCGTCGGGGTTGAAGGACTGGAAGTCGTCGATCAGATCCCCCCACTCCCTGAAGATTCCGCGCACGCCGACGCCCATGGTGGTTCCGAGCTGCCGCTGGAAGCCGAGGGTGATCTCGTCGACGTAGGTGGGATCGAGCGAGGTGGGCGGAGCGAATGTGGCGGCTCCCGCCTCGAAGCGGTTCGAGAACTCGTACTGGCCGGTCTCGCCGTTCCAGAGGAAATTGTCGTAATTGGTGATCTGGGGCACCTGAGCGAAGTCGTCGGAGAACGCCTGGATGATGAACTGATAGAGGCGTCCGGCCGTCGCGAGGATCAGGGTCTTTCCGTCGCCGGTGACGTCATACGTTCCGGACAGACGGGGGGCGATGGTGCTGGTGTCGACGGTCGTATTGTTGACGTCGCTCTTCCCGTCCTGCTTCTCGTAGCGGGCGCCGACTTCGAAGAAGAAGCGGTTGCCCACTTCGAATTTGTCGCGGGCGTACACGGAGAAGATCTCTCCTACCGAAGTCGAGAGCTTGAGCGGGTCGTAGTCTCGGCGAATGAGCGGTGTGAACTCGCGGGTCGCCGGGTCGAAGGACAGGTCGATGAAGAGCTGATCATTCGGGAAGCGGAAGGCGGCCGTGGAGGCCATGTCCTGCCAGTCGACGCCGAACTTCATCTCGTGGCTGTTGTCGCCGAGGGTCGTGAAATAGGAGAGCGCGGCCGTCAGCTGATCCCGCGGCCGGTCGACGATGCCGTCGAACGTGGCGCCGTTGTAGAAACGGCCGTCCGCGAGGCTCAGGTGAGGGGCTCCGTTGTGCAGAGGGCTGACGTTGTACGGAAATACGCCGATCCATTCGTCGTTGTTCCCCCACATCGCTTCGGCGCTCAGACTGGAGCCGAACACGCCGGTCCACTGGACCGTGACCTGCTCGCCCGTCTGGTCCTGTCGCGTCATCGCCCGGGTCTCGGCATTCGTTCCCCAGTAGTCGACGATGAATCCGTTCGTCGGGGACTCGTTGTATTTGCCCCAGATGTTGTGAGTCGGCGTGATCTGATAGGTGAGACGGCCGGTCCACCACGGGCTCTCCGTCGTCTGGCGGAAGTTCTCGAGCGTCTCCGTCTGCCGCTCCGGCGTGGTGAGCTCGGAGATCTCGTAATTCAGGAAGAACCACGCGCGATCTCTCATCACCGGTCCGCCGAGGGTCGCTGCGTAGCGATCGTTCATCTGGTCGAACTTCGTCCGTTCGAGCAAATTGCCGGTGGTCTCGCTCCGAGTCGTGTTCTGCTCGTTCCAGTCGTCGTTGTCGGCGAGCATTTTCACCGAGCCCTGGAACTCGTTTCCGCCCGACTTCGTGATCACGTTGATGAATCCGCCGGTCGCCCGGCCGAACTCCGCCGAGATCCCCGAGGTCATGATGTTGACCTCCTGGATCGCTTCGAAGTTGAGGTTCGAGCCGAAGGTGCCGGTCGTCGGATCCGTCACGTCCACGCCGTCGAACATGAACAGGTTGTTGCCGCTGAGCGCCCCGTGAACGTTCGCGTTTCCGGTCCCGACCACGCCGGCCGCCGTCCCGAGCAGCGTCTGATAGTTCCGCCCGATCGGGAGCTTCTCGAACTCCTTGTTGCTCAGCCGCGTGGTCACGGTCGAGTTGGTCTTGTCGACGATCGGTATGTCACCCGTCACGGTGATCTCGCTCGCCGCTGCCGACAGCTCCATCGTCATGTCGACTCTGGTGGTCTTCTGCGCTTCGACCGAGTTGTCCGGAACCGTCACCGTCTGGAAGCCCGAAAGGCTCGCCACGACGCGATACGTCCCGAGCGGCACCTGCGCGAACATGAACCGACCATTCATGTCGGTCATCATGCTGCGGGAGAAGCCGCGCTCCTGGCTGATGAGCTCGACCGTCACGCCGGGAAGCACGCCCCCCGTCTGGTCTTGCGCCTCGCCGGCGACGTTGCCTACCTGCGCGGCCTGTCCGAACAGGAGCATCGGGACCAGAACTGCTGTCATCAGAAAGCTGGTAAATCGGGTGGATCGCATCCGTTTCCTCCTTCTCTCTCTTTCTCGCATCGAGCGAATTGAACAGCGAATTGAACATGGCCGGCGACCGCCCTCTGGCGCGTCCGCCGACGATGACGGTTGACTCGCGGGTCTGCTGCTCCTTCGGGCGGGAAGAACCCGGCCTTTCGGCTGGCCGGCGGTTCCCCCGCTCATGTGAGTTCGGGGTCCGATCAGCCTCTGAGGTAGCACGTTCGTCACCAGTTGTTTCGATCCGTGACACGCCGTTAACTGACTTGTATGGAATATGTTGGAGCAGTCCGGGCGAGCCGGGAACCTCGGGACCTGTTCAGAGGATTGAATCGCGGCCGCGCAATTCCGAATACGGAATGTGAATCGGGCCGGGTCGGCTCCCCCCCGGTCCAGGTCCCCGCCGGTGGCTCACCTCGAGAGGACGCGGAAATCCGCCCTGCGAACCACCGGGTCGAGCTCGTTCGCCCGAAGGGTGAGATAGAGCGTGTACTCCCCCGGCTCCATCCCGTCGAGCGAGATCTCATAGCCGAATGCCCGGAGGTCGGAGCCGACGTCGGAAAGCTCCGGCTCGAACGGACTCCCGGCCGCGATCACCCCCGAGCCCTTGCGCATCAGCCGCGGCTCGATGCTCACCCGAGGCGCCTCGGGCGAGTGGATCTGAAGGAAATACCAGACCGATTCCTCGGGGGAAAACGTCGCGTCGGCACGGATCGGCACGTGCTGGCCGCCGAGCTCCAGGATCGGATCGGAGGCGGCCACGCTCTGCGGCCCGCCGCTGAGCAGAAGCGACGACACGCCGAGGGAATCGGGCGATGGGACCTCGAGCGAGACTCGCTGGCTCTCTCCGCCGGCCGAAAACGTACCGCTCCACCGGCCGGGCCGCGGTTCGATCATCGCCGTCCAGACGCTTGCGGGAATCGACGAGAGAAACTGTTCGGTGCGGGACGGACTCCCCCGCCACGACGCAGGCTCCTCATGTTCGTCGGCTTCGAGCAGGACGGAGAACTCTCCGGGAGTCGACCGCTCGTCTTCGAGGCGCCAGAAGATGGCGCGAGGGGTCCCGTCTCTGCTCCAGACCAGGGCGTTGCCGAGGGTCGTCGGATCGGTATCGCCGGGGGGGGCCGGATTCGGAGAGACGGCCGCCTCCTCGAGGACCGCGATCGACTCTCGCGCGCGGGTCCGGATCGGCACCGGATCGGCGCGCACGATGCTCTTCGCGGCGAGAAGGTCGCGATAGCGATGGACCAGACCGGGATTCTGAATCCGATCCGTTCGACGGCTCGGCTCGACGATCACCGTGACTTCGAGATCGGGGCGCCCGAGCGCTTCCAGAAGGTGGGGAGTGCGCTCGCGATCCCAGATCCAGACTTCGCTCACCTCGTTTCCTTCATGAAGGCCGCCGGTGGAGCAGGGGGGGCCGCCGAGGCTCGGAACGCAGGGACGCTCGAGGCGCGGCGAGTGCTCCTGCTTCACGCGGGCGGGAGAGCCGAACAGGATGAAGAGCATCCCGCGCGAGGTTCTCGATCCCGCCGTCGCGGCTACGGCCCAGCGCTCGTCCGCCGTCCGGATCCGCCCCAGGACGACCTCGCGGAACTCGTTTCTCTCCGTCTCCGGCGTCGGGTCGCGCCGCAGCCAGTACGTCCGCTTGAGATCCTCCCGGTCGTCGCGTCCCAGGCCCGCCCACTGCCCTCGCTCCTCGGCCGTCGCGAAGTAGGCTTCGGGGGAATCGATCCAGCTCTCCGACTCGGGAAACGGCTGCGCGAGCAGAAGAGAGGGGGCGAGCAGGATGGCGAGAAAACGCATGGGCGGACTTCCGGAACGATCGTCTCGTGCGGGCCATTCTACGCCCTCACGCAGCGCCCGGGCCTTACAATCGAGCGAACCTTGGTCCTCGCCCTCATCGTGCTCTGCTTCTGGATCGCCGCCGCGATGCTGGCGGTGATCAACCTCGTGGCGATCCCGCGGCTCCGACGCGCGGCGCGGCGCGAGGACGGACCGCTGGTCTCGGTCGTGATCCCGGCGCGTGACGAAGAGCAGGCGATCGAGAGGACCCTGCTCGCATTTCTCGCGCAGGATCATCCGAACCTCGAAGTGATCCTCGTCGACGACGAGTCGGCCGACCGGACGGGAGCGATCGCGCGGGAGCTGGAGGCCCGTGATCCGCGCGTCCGGGTGATCGACGGCGCTCCTCCTCCGCCGGGGTGGCTCGGTAAGCCATGGGCGCAGCATCAGGGGGCCGAGGCCGCCCGCGGATCGCTGCTGCTGTTCGTCGACGCCGACATCACTTATGCGCCGGGCGCCGTGGCCGCCGCGGTCGACGAGCTCGAGCGCAGCGGAGCGGGGCTGCTCGCATTCCTGCCGAAGGTGGAGATGCATGGATTCTGGGAGCGGGTGCTCATGCCTCAGCTCTCGGTGGCGGCTTTCGCGATGCTGCCTTCCTTTCTCGCGAACCTCGTCCGCTCGCCGAAGCTCGCCATCGGCGGAGGAACCGGAATCCTGATGCGCCGCCCCGTGTATGCCGAAGCCGGAGGACACGCGGCGCTCCGGAATGCGGTGATCGACGACGTCTCGCTCGCAAGGCTCGCGGCGCGCGTGGCGCCGTTCCGACTCGTTCTCGCCGACGACTTCGTCTCGGTCCGGCTCTACCACGGCCTCGGCGAGATCGTCCGGGGATTCACCAAGAATTTCTACTTCGTTCTCGGCGCGCGAGTGCCGGTCGCTCTCGCCATTCTCGCGGGGAACGCGCTGCTGCACCTCGCCCCCTGGGGATACGCCGCCGCCGCGGGCGCGACCTGGCTCGCGGGCGGCACGCCCGACCCCGCTCACATCGCAGGGCTGTCGGCTCTCGCCTTCCTCCATCTGACGAGGCTCACCGTGTACATCCCCCTCCGATACGGCATTTCGAACGCGCTGCTGGCGCATCTGCCGATGACCGCGGTGTGGACATGGATCGCCCTCCGGTCGGTGTGGATCGTCGGATTCCGGCGCGAGCTCGTCTGGCGCGGGCGGAGCTACGACGCGCGTCTCGGCCGCTTCGGGGCCTGAGGCGGGTCGGGGCGTCACGGGCGCCCGACGATCGAGTCCGGTAGAATTCGAGGCGCGGAGGTCACGATGCGTCCCACCAGCGCCAGCGTCGAGGCATTTCTCGACGCGATTCCCGACGAGAGCCGCCGCGCGGAATGCCGCGCCGTGGCCGAGATCATGAGACGCGCTACCGGCGTCGAGCCGGTGATGTGGGGAACCAACATCGTCGGGTTCGGCAGTTACCACTATCGCTACAACAGCGGGCGCGAAGGCGACTGGTTTCTCACCGGTTTCTCACCGCGCAAGAAGGAGCTGACGCTTTACATCGTTGCCGGATTCGAGGCGTTCACCCCGCTGATGAGCCGGCTCGGCCGGTACAAGACTGGAAAGTCGTGCCTCTACCTCCGCTCCCTCGACGACGTCGACCGGGAGACGCTCGAGGATCTGATCGGCCGCTCGGCCAGAGAGGTGGCGGCAAAGTATTCGGAAACAAAGCCCTCGAGGGCGTCGAAATAACTCCGCACTCGCCTCCCTTTCCGTAGTCGATGGTCCGCCTGCTCCCGATTCTCATCCTCCTGTCCGCCGCTTCCCTCCGGGCCGGCGAGCTCGACCTTCTGCGAAGCCGGATCGTCGAGTATTACACCGCGGCGGGGGCGGCTCGCACCGACCCGGGCGTACGGCTCTCGCTCGAGGTGCTCGAAGCAGGCGCCGCCGACGCGACGCGGAGCGGTTACCTGCTGAGCGACGGCCGCTGGACCGACATCGATTACGGCGAGGTGCCGTCGGGTCTCTGGTCGCCGTGGGAGCATTTCCGACGGGTGCTGGTGATGGCGCGGGCGTGGGCGACGCCGGGGCAGCGTTTTCACCACGACCCGCTACTGCTCGCGCGCCTCGGCGATGCTCTGGGGCAGATCGAGGCGTTCTACGGCGCAGGAATCGAAGCGAACGGAAACTGGTGGTTCTGGACGATCGGCCCGGCGCTCGAGCTCGGTCCGGCGCTGGTCCTCGCCGGCGATGCGCTCGAGCCGACGGTGCGGGATGCGGCGGTCGCGACGCTGAAGGGGCGGATCGGTCCGGTCGCGGGGGTGAGCTCTTCGTGGTCACTGCTCGAGGGACAGAACGCCGTCTGGTCGGCGATGAATCACATGATGGCGTCCGTGCTAGACGGCGACGAGGGGCGGATGGCGCAGGCGGCGGAAGTGCTCGCCTTTTCCTCGCGCATCAATGCGGGCGGAGAGGGGCTGCAGCCGGATCTGTCGTTCCATCAGCACGGGCGGCAGCTCTACACGGGGGGCTACGGCAGCTCGTTCGCGCTCGAGGTGAGCCGGTGGCAGCTCTGGACCGCCGGGACGCGTTGGGGACTGCCGGCGTCGGATGCGGCGGTGTTCGGCGATTTTCTGGTCGATGCGATCGCCTTCTCTCTCCATCACAACTATTTCGATCCATCGGTGATCGGCCGCGAGGTGAGCAAGCCGTGGGCGAGCGGGTGGAACGGGCTCGCGGCACTGCTCCATGGCGGCTCGACGCCGGGGCCGCGGCAGGGGGAGATCGCCGCCGCGGCCGCGCGGATGCTCGAGAGCTGGGAATGGTCGCTTCCGCCGGAGCTCGCGGGACTGGCCGCGAGGGTCGATGCGGTCCCCGCCTGGCCCCGGGGGCTGCGGATCTATCCCGATTCGGACTTCGCGATCGTCCGCCGTCCGGGCTGGTACGCGTCGTTCCGGATGCTCTCGACGCGGACGCGCTCCGGAGAGAGCACCAACGGCGAGGGGCTGCTCGGCTCGCGACAGGCCGACGGCCGGATGCACCTGAGTCTCGAAGGGGACGAATACTGGAGCGATGAAGTCTGGCCGGCGATCGACTGGAGCCGCTTGCCGGGGATCACGGTCGAGCTGCTGCCCGGAGCGGCGAGCGCGACGTACGGGAGTGGAACGCGGCACTTCACCGGCGGGGCTGGAGACGGCGAGCGCGGAGTGCTGGCGATGGAGCTGGCTCCGGCCGACTCGACGCTGGAGGTGCGTCGCGCATGGTTCCTGCTCTCGGATGCGATCGTGTCGCTCGCGTCGGGGGTCCGCGCGACGACGGGGGCGGCGGTGGAGACGATCGTCGATCAGCGACCGCTGCGAGGCGGCGAGGGGCTGGTGATCGACGGCGTGGCTCGAAGCGCGGGGGGGGCGGTGGTCGGGTGGGCGGCGGGGGAGGGGATCGGCTACGTCTTTCCCCGGTCGCAGAGCGTGACGATCGCCGATGAGATGCGGAGCGGCTCGTGGGCCTCGCTCGGAACCGCCGCGGCGCACGAGGTGACCCGCGCGATCCGGTCGGTGGTCATCGCCCACGGGGTCTCGCCGCGAGGCGACACCGCGGAGTACGTCCTGCTGCCGGGCGCGAATGCCGCGCAGACCGCGCTCTGGGCGGCGGAGTCGCCGATCGAGGTGCTTCGCAACGACGAGCTCGCGGCGGCGGTGCGCGACCGGCGCGACGGCGCCACCGGCATCGTCTTCTGGGCCGCGGCGACGGTCGAGGGGGTGAGCGTCGATGCGCCGTCGATCGTCTTTCTCGCGCGGAGGGGCGGGCGGATGAGTCTCGCGCTCGCCGAGCCGGCGCGGAAGAACGCCACCATCCGGCTGGCCCTCGAGGGTCGCTGGTCGATCGCCGGCTCGGGCGCTCAGGCGACGCTCGTCGAATCGTCACCGGCGGCGACCGAGATCGAGGTCGCGGTCTCGGGCGGGAGAACGAGCACGATCGAGCTCGAATCTTCTGCGCGCCGGCGCCTCGTGCGCCGGTGACGCGTCACGACGCGATCCGAACGTCCTGCGGCGGGCCGGCCGGCGCCATCGATCGTAGAAACTTCGAAATGGTCCGGCAGCGCACCGCCGGCATCTCGCCCGCCGGCGGGCGAACTTTCGGCGGTCACCCCTTCGCGTGCGGCCCGTTTCGGGATTGGTTAGGATGGTCGGACCACTAGTGTCCTGTAACGCCGGAATCAATAGTAGCTGGCTCGGTCTCGACGCCGTGAGCTTCGTTGCGCCTCCTCAGCATAGACCCCGCTATGCCTGCGTCGGCGCGCCTCGCTCACGACGCCGAT
>DATKCD010000076.1:0-3269 GCA_035544735.1 Thermoanaerobaculia bacterium | reverse complement strand
TCGAGGCGCTGGCCAGATTCGGCAGGCTGAGCAGGAGATGACCGGAGGGAGTCGAGATCCGGCGGAGTTGCGTCAGAAACGACCAGGGATCGACAAGGTGCTCGACGATGTCGCCGCCGATGATCCATTCGAACTGCTCGGAGAGAATGGCCACGATCTCCGCCGCGTCACCCTGGTAGACGACATCGATCCGCTTTTTGGCGATAGCGGCCGCGTCGGGGTCGAGCTCGATCCCCGCGACTCTGCACGGTTGTCGCTGTTTGAGCGCGTACCCGAGGCTGCCCTCACCACACCCGAACTCGAGGATCGATCGGGCCTCGGTCGGGATGCGGGCCAGCAGGTCTTCCCGAACCTGGCCGCGCATCGAGCTCCAGCGGTGAACGTACTCCGACCGGACGATCGCCACCTGCCGCCCTTCGAGAGCACGCGCGATCGGCGAGGCGATGTCGTCGAGCATTTCCGTCCGGCAGAGAAAGACCGAGGGATCTTCGCTCCCCCAGACCACGCGCTCCGCGGCACCGCCCCCGCGGCGTACCTCCTCGGAGACGAGATCCAGCTCTCGAAGCGTCATGTAGACCGACGGTACGGAAGCGTTTTGCGCCGGAATGGCCGGGACGTTCGATACCGGAATGGCGCCGTCCGCGTCACCGAGAGCACTCTGCAGCGCCGCCGCCAGGCCGTGCGGAGCGAGGATCAGAGGATCGGTGACGATGAGGGCGTACTCTTCCTCCACTCCCGCCGCGACGTCTCGCGCGGGCGCGCCGGCCGGGTAGTAGTAGAGGTGAGCGCCTCCGCTCCTCAACCGCAGCTCGGCCTGCCAGCTCGCATATCGCTCCTCGATGGCTGGATGATCGTAGGAGGGAAAGAGAACGGCGATGGCCATTGCGTCGATTGTCACATTCTCCGGCGCGTCAGGAAAAACGCTTCCATCCGATCGATGACGCGCGCGGCGCGAAATTGCTCTGCAACCTCACGGCCACGCTCGCGCAATCTCGATCGCAGTGCCCGGTGGCGAATCATGCGCAGAAGCGCCTCCCCCAGCGCGGCCGGGTTCCGCTCCGGCGCGAAGAGGGCGTAGTCATGCGTGCCGTCGAAGGAGAGATAAGAAGGGATGGCCGTGAGCACGCACGGAATCTGCGACGCCATCGCTTCGGCGGCCGGAAGCCCGAAACCCTCCGCGGCATGGTTCGGTGCCAGCAGGACGTCGCAGGAATGCAGCAGCCCCGTCATCTCCGCAGTGGGCAGGCCGGCGTGATATTCGTCCGCCTCCTGCACCGGCTCATGACCCGCCGGGAGCCAGGGGGAGACCCGGACGAGTGTCACCTGCTGGCCCTGCGCCCGGACGTGCGCGACGGCGCCATAGCCGTCCGCGATTCCTTTGAGATCGGCCTGCGCCTGGCCCGAAAGGATCACCCGCAGCGGCTCGTGTTCCGACGGCGGCTCGGATCGATAGAACTCCTCCTCCACGATCTGGCCGATCCAGGTCACGTCGGCCGAGAAGGGGCGGAGGATGTCGATCAGCGAACGCGCCACCACCAGCTTCGGAAGGGGGAGTCTGTAAATATCTGCAATCTGCTCCTGAATCGTCCCATAAACGCTGAACGCCCCCTCGTAACCCTGGCAGAGATGCACTGCCTTCTCGCCGGCCAGCCGCAGCGCCGGCTCCACGGTCAACCAGAACGTGGCCATGACGAAATCGTCGTCACCGGCGTCGTACTCGGCCAGGTCGGAGACGTGAACCCACTCGGCGTTGCTCCGCCGCCAGGTCACCGGCGACCCTTTCGTCACCATGCGAACGCGATGACCGCGGGCAACCAGCTCGTCGCCCTGAGCGAGGATCACGCGGACGCCGCCCGACTGTGCTGTGTCTTCGACGAGATACGAGATGCGCAGTTTTCTGCTCATGCGGTGAACGTCAGGAGCCGGTAGCCGTAGACTCCGTCGCGGTAACGCTCGCGGTACTGGCGGCCGCTTTCGATCAGATCGGTGATCTGTGTCGCCGTCACGCCGAGGTTCTCGATGAGGCGGTCGCGATACCGGGGAAGGCGATCGAGGAAGTAGTCGACCGTCGGGGCGGCCTCCGCCGACAGATCGATCTCCTCGGTTTTCGTGAAGCCGTTCAGGCCCGCGCAGACGAGGAAGCGCTCCAGCGAATGAAGTGCTCCGGGTGTGTCGACCGAACGGAGCGCGAATTCGTCGAGGACGACGATCTGCCCGGTGAGTTCGCGCGCCCGCGCGAACAGCGCCGCGGCATCGATGTACTGCGCCGACTCCTGAAAGACGATGGCGTCGTATTTCTCGTCGCTCTGGAACGATTCGAACGCCGAGCCGAAGACCGGCAGCGCATCGCCGTAGCGCGCCCGCACCATGGCCACCTGCTGGAGGTCGGGCGTGATGCCCGTGGCCTCGTACCCCAGCTCCTTTAGCCGCGCCAGCGTCGTTCCCAGCCCGATGCCGGCCTCGAGAAGCGTGGCCGGGGGAGGGGGCAGCCTGGAGAGCAGCAGCGTGGTCGACCGCTCCTGCGCGGCAGCGATGGAGTCGCCGGGCGACTGGAACAGCCCGTAGTGCAGTTCGCGCACACCCCCCTCTTCGTGAGACAGCACGTACATGAACACGTTCAGCGGATAGTAGAAATCGCGATACGGGAGGTCGGCCGGCACGACGGCGGATTGTAGACGCTCACGGGCACCTGACGAGGGAGGAGCGCGGAAACGATGGCCGCGTCAGCCAGACCGTTCGCTCGGAGGTCGCGGTGGCGCGGAGCGCGTCGAGCTGCGCCGGCGTGAACTGGCTCGCGTGCGCCGAGGGCGGCTTCGATGGAGTACTGCCACCACTTCGTACCGTCGAATGCCATCGCCGGAACGGTGCCGGCCTGGAACCGGTAGCGGCCCTCCTCGAGGCGGGCCGCGGTGGCGAGGAGATAGAGCGGCGGAGCGGGATCCAGACTCCGGACCAGATCAACGACCAGAGCGCCGAGGGCACGATGAGCGGGATGGCAGGTCGTCCCGTGCAGCGGGTCGAAGGTGATGACGACATCCGGCCGTTCGTCGAGAATCGCTGTCGCGATCCGCTCGCCCGCTTCCGGCCACGCGCTCTGGAAACCGGTCAGGACGTTCGGCAGGCTCCACTGCGTCACGCGCGCACCGAAGATGGCGGCCGAGCTCAGCATCTCCTGCTCCCGCACCGTGGCCAGGTCGGGGCTGCAGAGCGGCAGCTCGCAGACGCCGGCCTCGCCGCGGGTGAGGACCAGAAACGCGCACGTCGAGCCT
>DATKCD010000075.1:0-7265 GCA_035544735.1 Thermoanaerobaculia bacterium | reverse complement strand
TCGAGTCCCCACGAGCGCATCGTCTCGGCCGTCCATGCGACCGCCCGTTCGGCCTGAGGCGACCCGGACAGCCGCGGCCCGATCCGATCGGTCAGGTGCGCGGCGACGATCCAGGCCCCCTCGCTCGCGAGAGCCGCGTCGAGAAGCCGCGCAGCGACCTCCGCGTCGGATTCGGCGGCGAGGGAGGGAAGCGCGAGCGCGACCATCGCGACGTAGACGAATCGACGCATCAGGGGATGAGCTCCTCTCTTTCGTTCGAAGGCCGCCGCCCCGGCGGCCGGAGGCCGGCTGTGGCGCTCAGAGCTCTTCCGTGTCGATCTGGGCACGCTGGAGGCTGGCCGAATAGTCGACGTAGATCGATTTCCATTCCGTGAAGACTTCGATCCCGGCAACGCCCGCCTCCCGGTGACCGTTGCCGGTCTCCTTCACGCCGCCGAACGGGAGGTGCGTCTCGGCGCCGATCGTCGGCGCGTTGACGTAGAAGATCCCCGTGACCATGTCGCGCATCGCCACGAAGGCACGATTGACGTCGCGTGTGTAGATGGAGGAGGAGAGGCCGTATCGCACTCCGTTGCCGATCTCGATCGCCTCCTCGAGTGATCGCGCGCGGATCACCGCCGTCACCGGCCCGAAGATCTCCTCCTGCGCGATGCGCATGTTCGGCGTCACGTCGGCGAAGACGGTCGGCTGGTGGAACCATCCATTGTCGTAATCCCAGCCGCCACTCTTCCCGCTCAGGACCTCTCCCCCGGCGACGAGCTTCGCCCCCTCTTCCCTGCCGATCCGCACGTAGTCGGCGACCGTCTGGAGCTGTCCCTTCGAGACCACCGGGCCGACCTCGACCGACTCGTCGAGGCCGTTGCCGATCTTCATCCGGCTCGCGCGCGACGTGAGCTTCTCGACGAACTCGTCGTACACCGCCTCGTGCACGACGAGTCGGGATGCGGCGGTGCATCGCTGCCCCGTGGTCCCGAACGCGCCCCAGAGCGATCCGTCGACCGCCAGATCGACGTCGGCGTCGTCCATCACCAGGATCACGTTCTTGCCGCCCATCTCGAGATGCAGACGCTTGAAGCTCGGCGCGCACGCCGACGAGATCTTCCGTCCTACCTCGGTCGATCCGGTGAACGAGACGACCTTCACCTCGGAATGCCGGAGCAGAGGCTCGCCGACTTCGGTTCCCCCGCCGGTCACGACGTTGAATACGCCGGGAGGAAGTCCCGCCTCTTCGAATGCCTCCGCGAGAATCACGACCGACAGCGGGGTGAGCGAAGCCGGCTTGATCACGACGGTGTTGCCTGCCACCAGAGCCGGCATGCTCTTCCACGCCGGAATCGCGATCGGGAAGTTCCAGGGAGTGATGAGCCCCGCGACGCCGAGCGGCATCCGGACGGCCATGTTGAACTTGTTGGGAAGCTCGGAGGGGGTCGTCACCCCGTGGAGACGCCGCCCCTCCCCCGCCATCAGGTACGCCATGTCGATCGCTTCCTGAACGTCCCCGCGGGTCTCCTGCAGCACCTTCCCCATCTCCCGCGTCATCTCTCGCGAGATCTTTTCCTTGTCCCGCTTCAGGATCTCGCCCACGCGGTACAGATACTCCGCCCGGCGCGGCGCCGGGACGAGGCGCCATTTCTCGTAGGCCGCCTTCGCCGCCCCCACCGCCTCGTTCAGGTCGGCCGCATTCGACTCCTGAAACGTTCCGACCAGATCGTCGCAGTTCGCCGGGTTCCGATTCTCGAACGTCTGGCCGCTCTTCGACGCGACCCATTTCCCATTCACGTAGTTCTCGTACGCGCGCGTCTCGCGCAGCTCGTAGCCGGCCGTCTTCGGCGCAGAAGCGCTTGCGGTCATCAGTCGTCTCCTCGAATCACGTCGCGGCGGCGCGACTCTTCATTCATGTGGCTTCACGCTCCCCATGTCCACCGATCCGCGGAAGGTCGCCCCCTCCGCAACGATGATCTTCGGGGAACGGATGTTCCCTTCCACCGTCGCGGTCGCGACCAGCTCTATGCGGTTCTCGGCCGACAGATCGCCGATCACCGTCCCCTCGACCACGACGTTCTTCGCATGGACCGTCGCCTCCACCCGCGCCCCCGGCCCGATCCGCAGATCTCCCCTTAGCTGCACATTCCCTTTGACCGTCCCCTCGACCACGAGAGCCTGGTCCCCCGTCACGGTCCCGTCGACCGTCAGGTTGACCCCGATCAGGGAGCTGGTTCCCGGGGGCGAGCTCGGCCGCGGGTTCTCACTCTGCGTCGGCGGGGGGGTGTCCTTCGCGAAAATCGCCATCGGGGCTCCTCGCATCTCGGATTTCGACTCCGCCGGATCGGGGGCCTGCGGAGGCGGGCTGAGCGCCACGTCGCACCGGCGCCGCGGCCCCTTCCCGGGGGGCGGAAAGAATAGCACAAGGGGTAGGCGGCAGGCCCCCGTGCGCCGTGCGCACCGCGAAGCGTTCCCACTCCGTCGCGGGCCCGGGAGAGGCGCCTGGCCCCCGGCCCGCACTCCTACCCTTGCGATCCCTCAGGCGGCCCGGAGGAGCTCGTGGGCGGCAGGGGGAGCCAGGCATCTCTCGGGTGGGGTCGGAGCGGCTCGACCAGCATTTCGCCGAGGGTGACCTCGCGCGGGTCCTGCCATGCGGGGACGCCGATGCGGATTCGATCCTGGGGCACGTCGTCGCGGAAGGTTCCGTGGAGGAGGTCCCAGAGCGAGAGAAGGCTCGACCAGTTCGAGCTCGTCTGGTCGCGGACGGTGGAGTGGTGAATGCCGTGAAGGCGCGGCGTGACGAGCAGACGCGAGAGAACGCGTTCGGCTCGCTCGGGAAGCCGCAGGTTGGAATGATGGAAGACGATCGAGACCAGGAGCATGAGCTGCCACAGCGTCGAGGCCAGCGCATCCGGACCGATGAGCCGGAACTGAGCGCTCCGGAAGAAGACCGAGAGCATCATCTCGCCGAAATGGAATCGGACGGCGGTCGAGGCGTCGAGATCGAGGTCGATGTGATGGATCACGTGAAACCGCCAGAAGAGGGGGTTCTGATGATTGAGGCGGTGCCACCACCAGAGGGTGTAGTCGAGAAGGAGGACGCCGAGGATCGTGCGGAGGGCGGGAGGGAGCGGGAGCCGCGGGAGCAGTCCGAGGCGGCGACGCTCGATGCGCCGCGCGAGCGGCTCGAGCAGTCGGCCCTGCAGCGCGGTGGTCGCCGCCGCGGAGATCCCGCCGAGCGTCAGATTGCGTCCCAGCCTTCGGAGGGGCGGCTCCCGCCGTCCGCGCAGCGGCCGGCGCCGCTCGAGCAGCGCGATCCCGAGGAACGCCCCGCCGAAAACGACGGCGGTCACCCACCCCGGTATCGGATCCTTTCGCATCTCCAGCCTCCCGACTCTCTCAGGCGCCGAGATGCCGGTTCAGCGCCTCTTCCCATTCCGTGATGAACCGGAGCCAGGCATCTTCGGTCATCTCGGCCACGTACCGCTCTCCCTCCGGTCCGAGCGCGGTGTGGCTGTAGATCACCTCCGCCCGGGTCTCCCCTTCGGCCGCGCGCTCGAGGCCGATGGTGATCCGGCTCGCCGTGACGCCGGGCGTGACTTTGACGAACTCGATCCGCTCGGGCGGGACGTACTCGGTGACGACCCAGATCGCTTCCGGATCGCCGGTGACGAAGACGCAGTCCCTCTCGGCGATTCCCGATTCGCTGATCACCAGGCGTGGATCCCACCCCTCGACCCATTGCGACTCCAGCACGGGGCAGAGCAGCGGGAACACGCGGTTCGGTTCGGCGAAGAGGCGTTGATTGTATGTACGGGTCACCCGGACCGGCCTGACGATCTCCATCGCGACGAGCCCTCCTTCCGACCATGAAAAAAGCGCCCCGCTCCCGGGGCGCCTCGGGCGAACATCGATTCTGGAGCGGGCAACGGGGTTCGAACCCGCGACCCCAAGCTTGGGAAGCTTGTGCTCTACCAACTGAGCTATGCCCGCTCGTTCGAAGCGGATTCTATAACAGGAGCCGAAACGGGCGGTATTTCGGAGCCGTGCGAGCGCCTCGCCGGCCGGCTCACTTCCGGCGGATCGAGAGCCTGGTCGACGGGTCGACCGTGACGCCGTGCTCCGGGATCGAGCTCCGCTTCGCCCGCGGAATCGACAGCCGGGTGTAGACCTGCGTCGACAGGATCGATGCGTGGCCCAGCATCTCCTGCACCGCGCGGATGTCGGCCCCCCCGGAGATCATCATCGACGCCATCGTATGCCGGAGCGCGTGAGGGGTGACGTGGCGCTTGATCTCGGCATTCCGGACGTACTTCTTGAAGATGTTCTCGATCGAATAGATCGTCAGACGCGTTCCCGACCGGCCGACGAAGAGCGCCTGGGTCGGAACGCCGCGGTCGGCCCGGAGCAGCAGGTAATCCCTCAGCGCCTCGACCACGTCGTCGGAGGTGATCTCGATCTGGCGCGGGCGCGTGCCGCGCCCGGTGACCTCGATCGTGCGCGCCGCAGCGTCGACGTCGGCCACGTCGAGCGCGACCAGCTCCCCGATCCGGATTCCGGTCGAGAACAGCAGCTCGATGATCACGTTGTCCCGGATCGCGCAGAAATAGCGGTTCTTCGCGCCGACGCCGCCGTCCTTCTGCTCCGCCAGCTCGGCGATGTGGCGTTTCGGCGCGGACAGCAGCGCCTTGATCTCCTTATGGCTCAATACGTTCGGGACTCGCGCCTCCGTCGGCTGCCTCGTCCTCAGACGGCGCGCCGGCGACTCGTCCACCACCCCCGCCTCCTCGAGATAGCGGAAGAACACCTTCAGCGCCGCCACTTTCCTCCGGATCGACGTGTCGCGATACGTCCTCTCCCCGAGAGTCGTCACATAGTTCTCGAGGTCGTCGGGAGTGACCCGCGAGACTTCCGTCCCCTCCAGATGGCCCCGAAACTGTTGGAGGTCCGATTCATAGGCCCGCAGGGTGCGGTCGGAGAGATTCCGCTCCGCCTGTCCGTGAGAGAGAAAGCGCTCGATTGCGTGCTGGGCATCCATGTGAGAAAAGGCTCCGTCGTCTGTCTAAATAAGTGGAGGGCTAGCTCGCAAGTTTACGTTTCGACGGGGGTTTGTCAAGGAACCCCTCGGGGGTAGGATTCCGGGGAGGCATCCGGCACGGCGGGGGAGCGAATTGACGCAGGGGGCTCGCGAAGGATGGGGATGAGGGGGCAGAAGCTGTTCGTCCGGCCGACCGGAGCGGAGGACGCCGGCCGTCTGGCGGCGTTTTACCGGCGGGAAGAGGCGAGCCCATCCGGAGCGCTCGATTCGGAGGGGCTGATCGGATTCCTGGTCGGCGACCCGGTGGCGCATCTCGCCTTCCGCGCTGAGGGGGACGAGGTCGAGATCGTGCACATCTGGACGGCGAAAGCGCTCCGACGGATGCGGATCGCGCGCATCATGGTCGGCGAGCTGGCCGAGCTCGCGCGGAAGGTCGGCGCGCGTCGGCTCGTGATTCGCAGGAGCGCCCTCCACGACGAACCGTTTCTGCGACTCGGGTTCGTCGAATCCCGAGCAGGCATGCTTGAACGAGATCTGGAGCGAAACGACCGGTGAACCGAAATCTCACTTCTCTTTTCTGGCCCTGGATCGCCGCTGCGGCTCTGGCGTGCGGCGGGTCTCCGCAGGCGGCTTCAACCCCGTCCGGCGAGCCGGACACGGCGGTGCAGGCTCCCGCCACGATGGAGGAATCGCTCCGCCGGCTGGCGGCCTCGGACGACCCGGCGACGCGGCGGCAGGCGCTGGCGCGTCTCGCCGTGCACTACCGCGAGGAGGGGCGGCTCGAAGAAGCCGCCTCGGCGTTCCGCTCGGCGGCGGAGGCGAATCCGTCGATCCGGCCGTGGCTCGCACTGGCGCTGGCGGAAGTCGAGCTCGAGCTCGGACGTGCCGCCGAGGCCGTCCGGACGCTCCGCTCGATCGCCTCGGAGCATGCGCGCAGCTCTGCCGGGACGGTGGCGGCGATCCGGCTGCCCGGGGCGCTCGCCGCCGCCGGAGATGGGGACGCGGCCGCCGCGGCGCTCGCGGCGATCGGCTCGGTGTCGATCGACGAGCTCATCGACGAGGAGCTCGCCGCGCTCGCCGACAGTCTCGAACGTCACGACATGGCGGCGGACGCGGCCCGGCTCCGAATGCGCATTCTCGCCGAGTACCCGCGCAGCCGCTGGACCGAGAAACATTACGGCACGCTGGCGGCGCTTCCGGCGGCGGAGTCGCCGCTCACGAGCCTCTCATTCCAGGAAGCGGTTCGGGTGGCGGACCGTCTCGGCCGAGTGAACCGGTACGACCAGACGCTCGACCTTCTCGAGCGCATCCGGAAGCGGTTTCCCGATCGCATCGGTTCGGCCGATTATCGCTGGGCCCGCGCGAGCGCGCTCTTCAACTCTCGCAATTACACGCGAATGACGGACGAGCCGTCGCGCCCCGGCGAGCCGTACTACCTCGCGATCGAGCTCCTGCGCGCCCACGCCTACTGGCGATCCAACCGCAGCGAGGCGTTTCTCGAGTCGGCGATCCGGATCATCCGCGATCATCCCGGCACCCGAACGGCCGGCCAGGCGAAGATCCTTCTCTCGAAGTATTACCAGACGGACGAGCGCGAGCTCGACCGGTCGGCGCGTCTGCTCGAGGAAGGCATCGCGATCATCGGCCCGGGCGACGACGGACGGAATCTCTGGTCGCTCGCCTGGACCTGGATCCTCGCCGAGCAGGACCAGAAGGCGCTCGAGACGTTCGAGCGATATCTCCAGCGCTATCCAGACGCCGATTACACCTCGAACGCGCTGTTCTGGTCGGCGAAGATCCACGAGCGCGGCGGAGACCTCGAGCGCAGAGACGAGCTGCTCCGGCGTCTGATCTCGTTTTATCCCTACACGTATTACAGCTATCGGGCCCGCGAGATCCTCGGGGACACGAGCCTTCCTCCGGATGAGGTGGAGAGTGGGTACTCGTTCCCGGCGGCGGTCCTCGAGCCGACCGACGACCCGAGGCTCGCCATCGCGCGCGAGCTGAGGGCGGTCGGGCTCGAGCGCGATGCCGCGCGCGAGCTCAAGCGCCTCGCCGGCGACGCGGCCGATCCAATCCTCGCCTGGAAGCTCGCCGACTTCTACGCCGACGCCGGCGAGCCCCTCCGTGCCATCTCGATCCTCGGCCGCACCTTCCGCGATCTGATCCGTCACGGCGGCACCGGCATCCCCCGCCGCTTCTGGGAGATCCTCTATCCCCGCACGCACTGGGAGACGATCCGGGA
>DATKCD010000074.1:0-13587 GCA_035544735.1 Thermoanaerobaculia bacterium | reverse complement strand
GGGCCCACCCGTTCGGGCGGGTCCTCCCCTCTCCGCAAATGAGCGGTCTGCCACCCGGAATGGGATCGCTGCGAATCGTCCGCTGCCCGATCATGAAAGTCATGAAAGAGCGAAACACCCCCCGACCCATTCCGGGCCGGTCGAACGAAACGGAGGAAGTCATGAAAGCGATTCGTACCTTCACCCTCGGCCTCGCGGCTCTGATCCTGGTCGCCGGGTCCCTAGCAGCACAGGTCCAGGTCGCCGACCGCGAGAACGTCAAGGCGTGGATCACCCTCGACACGGTCGGAACGCTTCAGGCGCTGGAGCAGAAGAACGCCTTCAACCCGGCGGGAAACGAGTACGGAGAGCTCGCTCCCGGCTTCCAGACGGCCTTCGGAAACTTCGGAATGATCGGGAAGTTCGGCAGGAACGAGGAGATCGAGCTGGTCTTCAACATGTATCTATCCAGCCGCAACCATCCTTCCTCGACGTACGGCAATGAAGGCTACATCATCCTTCACGGGCTTCCGGGAGATCAGCCGGCGCTGTTCGACCGGATCTTCGAGAAGGTCGACGTGAAGGTCGGTCACTTCCTTCTCGGCTACGGCGACCATCATCTGCGGCGGACCAACAACGCGGCGGCGCAGTCGAACCCACTCATCGGAAACTTCGTGATCGATCCCGAGCTCGTGACCATCGGCGGGGAGATCTGGAGCAAGCCCGGACGGTTCAACTGGCTGGTCGGCCTCTCGAACGGGACCACGACCGAGGACTTCGCCGAAGGACGCGGCACGGCCTACCATGCGAAGCTCTGGGCCTATCCGATCGAGCCGCTCCGCACGTCGATCTCGTTCTTCCGCGCGGACCACAGCGACAATCCCCCGAAGGCGAACGGCGGAAGCCACGCGCAGCTGTTCTCCGGGAACCGGAGCGGCGAGCGGTACGCCGCGGTCTGGGGCGGCGGACAGGCGCCGGGGCAGATCCTCCCGCGGGGCGGCAAGGACCTGACGGCGTACCAGTTCGACGCGACCTGGAAGGACGAGCGCCCTCTCGAGCTGTACGCGAGCTGGGGGCTGACCGAGGACTCCGACATCAACGGAACGATGCCGGGAACGCTCCCTGAAGAGTGGGCGTACTGGGCTGGAGACGTGGTGTGGCGCTTCAACCCGCGCATCTACGCGGCGGCGCGCTACAGCGGTGCGCAGGCGAAGATGCTCGCAGGCACGGCCTCCGACGGGGAGGTCGCCCGCCTCCAGGTCGGCGGCGGCTACCGCCTGACCGAGAACATGCTGATCAAGCTCGAGTACGTCACGCAGAAGCTCGATGGATTCGTCCAGGGGGACGTCATCAGCAACACCCAGGCGTGGCGGCAGCCCGAGTTCAGCGGCCCCGTAATGGAAGTCTCCTTCTCCTTCTGACCCACCCACCGATCGATCCCCGCGGCGGCGACTCCGCCGCGGGGATCGAGTCTCGAAAGGAGCTCACGATGAAATCCACCCGCCTCATCCTCACGGCCGTCCTTCTCGCCGCCCTTCCCCTCTCCGCAGCCGACGCGATCCGCATGCAGACCGCCTCGGCGAGCGTGACGGTCGAGGGTACGTCCACCCTCCATGCCTGGACCGTCAGCAGCGGCACGATCGACGGATGGGTCGAGGTTCCCGCCGAGCTGCTCGAGCCCGCGCCAGGCCAGGAATGGCTCGGTCACGTGCGGCCCGGGTCCCGCATCACGATCCCGGCCCGAAGCCTTCAGTCGGACCACGCGAAGATGACTGCCCTGATGCTCAAGGCGCTGAAGGCGACGACCCATCCGAACATCGAGTTCGAGCTGACCGAAGTCGTCTCGCAGAAGGGCGTCCCCGGCGGGGTCGAGCTGCAGACCAGGGGGACGCTGACGATCGCGGGGAAGAGCCGGCCGATCGAGCTCCCCGTCGAAGTCCGCCGCGACGCCTCGGGGAAGGTGGCGATCCGCGGAGCCGCCCCCGTGCGGATGAGCGAGTTCGGCATCCGGCCGCCGACGGCGATGCTCGGCACGATCCGGACGGGAAACGACGTGAACGTGAAGTTCGAATGGATCGTGAGCCCCTCGCCGGCCGGGTCGGTCTCGAACTGAGCCGCGAACCGGGAGCGATGCGATGACTGCTCCGAACGGCCGCCGAACCGTCGCGGCACTGGCACTGGCGGCCGGCCTGCTGATCGGTGGCAGGCCGGCGCCGGCGCAGACGACGCGCTTCGAGCCCGAGCCGAACGCGACGATCGTCCTCGAAGGAAGCTCCAACGTCCGGGACTGGACCTGTCGCGGCGACACGATCGAGGGAGCGGCGCTTCTGCCCGCGAGCCTCGGACGCGTGAACGAGGTGCTCGACCGGATCGAGAGCGGCGACGTCGCTCCCTGGATGTCGCGCCGCGACGAGGCGGGCTTCACCGCCCCGAAGGTCCGAATGGAGATTCCGATCGCGACTCTTCGCTGCGGCATCCGGGCGATGAATCGCGACATGTACGAGGCGCTCGAGGCGGACGCGCATCCGTCGATCGTGTTCGAGATGACGCGTGTCGCGGGACCGATCGTTCACGAGATCGACCAGGGACGGTACCGGATCACGATCGAAGGGACCCTGCAGCTCGCGGGGACCTCGCGCGGAGTGAGGCTCGAAGTGACGGGGCAGCGGATCTCGCGCGAGCGGTTCCGCTTCTCCGGCGAGCTTCCGACGCGGATGACCGAGTTCGGGATCGCCCCTCCGACGGGGCTGTTCGGTCTGATCCGAGCCAGGGACGAACTGACGGTGCAGTTCGACTTTCATTTCCGGGCCGCGGCGCCGACTTCCGCCGCAGGAACCCACGAGGTAGAGCCATGACCACGATCCGGCTACAATCCGTCCGTCCGATTCCGCCGCACCGCCTGCTCGCGGTTCCCGGGCCGGCACCGGCTCCGCAAGACATCGCGCTTCCCATGACCCTGCGACATCTGAAATGGATCGCGGCCGGCGCGCCGATCCTGCTGGTCGTGGCGCTCGAGCTCGTGCGCTATTTCACCGTCGGCCTCATCGCGTGGGAAAAGCGGCTCGCCCTGGCGGTCACCGTCATCGCGCTCGTCCTGCTGTTCAACGCGTTCATGTTCCGCTTCATCGGCATGCTGCTCGCCCGGCTCGAGCGGCAGAATCAGGAGCTGCTCGCGCTTCACGGCGCGGGCAACGACATCGCCGGCACCCTCGCCCTCGACGCTCTGCTCCGCAAGGTCGTCGAGCAGGCGCGCCTTCTGGTCGGCGCCCGCTACGGCGCCCTCTCCCTGGTCAAAGACGACGGCAGGATCGAGACCTTCCTCACCTCCGGGATCTCCGACCAGGAGCGGGAGCGGATCGGCCCTCCTCCCGTGGGTCATGGCCTGCTCGGCGTCGTCCTCCGCGAGGGGGAGCACCTCAGGATCGCCGAGCTCGGGCGCGATCCCCGCTCCTACGGCTTTCCTCCCAACCATCCGCCCATGAGCTCCCTGCTCGCCGTTCCGATCGTCTGCAAAGGACCGTTCGTCGGGAACCTCTATCTCACCGAGAAGGTCGGAGGAAAGGAGTTCAGCGAGGACGACGAACGAACTCTCGAGCGCTTCGCCGTCCAGGCCTCGATCGCGATCGATAATGCCTACCTCCACGAACAAGTCGCCGACCTCGCCGTGGCGCAGGAGCGCATCCGCATCGCTCACGAGATGCACGACGGGCTCGCCCAGGTCCTCGGCTACGTCAATACCAAAGCGCAGGCCGTCCGCGAGTACGTACGCTCCGGCAGGGCCGACGAGGCCCAGAGCCAGCTCGTCCAGCTCTCCAACGCCGCCCGCGAGGCCTACACCGACGTCCGCGAGGGGCTGAGCGGCCTGCGCTCGCTTCCGAGCCCCGACCAGCCGATCGGCGGGGTCCTCGCCGACTACCTCCAGCGCTGGAAAGAGCAGAGCGGACTGAGCACCAGCCTCAGCGTCGACGGCGGCATCCAGCTCGCGGCCGCCATCGAGCTCCAGCTCGTCCGCATCGTCCAGGAGGCGCTGACCAACGTCCGCAAACACGCCCGCGCCTCGGAGGTCTCGGTCGAGCTCCGCCAGATCCAGGACGGGGTGCGGCTCACCGTCTCGGACGACGGCACCGGATTCGACCCCGAGAACCGGAGGCGGAGCGAGTTCCCGCGGTTCGGCATCGCGACGATGCGCGAGCGCGCCGAAAGCGTCGGCGGACGGCTCGAGATCGACGCCGCCCCCGGCCGCGGCACCCGCGTGACCGCCACGCTCCCGGTTCGCAGCGCTCCGGCACCCTGAACGGACCCGCAATCCTGGCCCGCCCTCGCGCGTTTCGTGTAGTGTGGATCGGAGAATCGAGCCGGGAACTCGGGGGAACGCGTGCGGATTTTGATCGCCGACGATCACTCATTGTTTCGTGACGGCCTGCGAAGCCTGCTCGAGGCGCGCGATCACGAGGTCGTCGGCGAGGCGAAGAACGGCAACGAAGCGATCGAGCTGGCCGCCCGGCTTCGCCCCGACGTGGTGCTCATGGACCTGTCGATGCCGGAGCTCGACGGGCTCGCCGCCGCCCGGCGCCTCGCCGTCGAGCAGCCCGGCATCCGCGTCATCATGCTCACCGCCTCGGACGACAACGCCGACCTGTTCGAAGCGATCAAGGCGGGGGCACAGGGCTATCTTCTCAAGAACCTCGAGGCCGACGAGTTCTTCGGACTCCTCGATCGCGCCCGCGACGGAGAGCCGGCGCTGACGCCCAATCTCGCCCGGAGACTTCTCCAGGAGTTCGCCCGGCCCCAGCAGCGAGCCCCGCAGCCGTACGACGATCTGACCGCGCGCGAGCGCGAAGTCCTCGAGCTCATGGTCGAGGGAATCACCTCCAACCGCAAACTGGCCAAACGGCTCGACGTCAGCGAAAACACCATCAAGTTCCACGTCCGCAACATCCTCGACAAGCTCCGCCTCAACTCACGCGCCGAAGTCGTCGGCTACGTCCTGCGAAACAAAGTCGTCGAGTGAGGAGCGGAGATCTCCGCGTTCCCGCGGCGCCCGAGTCGCAGCTCCCCGAGCGCCGTCGTCCCGGCCGGCATCGGCACGATCGTCATCGAGTCGCTCCTTCCGAAATCGGGCGAATCGTACGGCGGGAAGCGCCGCGCGATGCGGAATCAGCGAGGCCCGAGCGCGAGACGACTCGACGCCATGATCCGCCTCTCTTCGATGACGTTTCGGTCGTGAGCTCGCTTTTTTCGCCGATTCGGACTTATTCACGGCTTCGCCGTGTTGTTTTCCGTATGAGCACGAGAAAGATCTCCGTGACCGAACGAAACCTTCAGAAGGCAGCCGAGAGGGTTTACCTGAAGAGCCCGCTCGTTTCGGTGGAGGTGGACTACCTCCGCGACAAGCTCGGCCACACCGCGTCCCAGCAGGACATCGACGAGAACGTCCGCCAGGTGCGCCAGACCCCGTGGAACGAACTGATGGCGCGCTGACGCGCCGCCCCCTGCTCTTGAAGTCCGCGCCCCATCGATCTCCCCTTCCCCGGCTGTTGCCCGGAGGCGGCGCGGTGGCGTACACTTTGCTTATTTGGAGCATGTGATCCGCCTCCCAGTCACGATCCTCCTGCTGGTTCCGCTCGGCGTCGCATCCGTCGCCTCGGCGTCGGTCGCCCGCGCGGTCTCCTTCCAGGAGAAGGTCGAGGTCGCCGACGCGATCGTCCTCGGAACGGTGGTCTCGTCGGAATCGCGGCGCGACGGGGATGGACGCTGGATCGTGACGACCTCGACGTTCGAGGTCGAGCGCGCGCTGAAGGGAAGCGCGGCTCCGCGGATCGCGATCGTCACCCCCGGCGGCAGCGTCGACGGGGTTCGCCAGGAGACGATCGGCGTACCGTCGTTCCGCCCGGGAGACGAGCACGTCGTCTTCGTCCGGCACGCTCCTTCGGGGGCGTCGTCGGTCGCGTTCTTCGATCAGGGGGTGTACGACGTCAGGCGCGACGAGCGCGGCCGGCGCGTAGTGCGGCCGCGGCCGACGCAACTGGTCCTGGTCGATCAGACCACGGGCCGGGCCGCGATGAGCGAGCCGGCAACTCCTCGCTCGCTCGAAGCGTTCGAAGCGGAGGTCGGCAGAGCGCTCCGCGCACGACCCGAGCGGGGCGCTCTCGCCCGGATGCAGGCCAATGGCAGCACGGTGCGCGGATGGAAGAGCGCCACCGCGGAGTTCATGGGAGAGCACTGGAAGATCCTGACCCTCGTCGGGGTCGGACTGCTCCTCGCTCTGGTCCCGATTCTCCTCCGGATGCGCTCCTGATCACTCCCTCGGCTCGTGGCCCGGCGGAAAACCGAAGCTCATTCGAACCGCGCCGTACTCGGGTGAAAAGCTTCCGTCCGCCATCCGCGTGACCAGAGCCGGCTCGACGAGCGGCATCCTGCGGAGAAAACTGCGCGGCACGTCAGCCTCGCGCACGGCGGCGAAGAGTCCGATGGCCGGCTCCTCCCCTTCGCGGAAGGCGACGCCGCGGCAGCGGAGCAGGGCGAGCCCTTCTCTTCGGAGCGCCTCGACGGCCCGCGCCCGGTCGTTCCACGGAAAGACGAACGCGAACAGACCGCCGGGCGCGAGGATCCGCGCCGCGGCCCCGGCGTAATCGGCGATCGATCCGCGGAGCTCGATCCTCGCGGGACGAGCCTGCGGATGCCGCGCTTCGGTCACCGTGCCCGGCGGCCGGTACGGGGGCGACCCGAGAACGAGATCGAACGGACCGGCTCCGGCGAGGATCGTCTCGTCGCGAAGATCGCCGTGGACGACTTCGACGCGATCGTCGAGCCCGTTGAAGGCGACGCTCCGGCGCGCGAGCGCGACCGACGTCTCCTGCGCCTCGATCGTCCGGAACCGGGCTCCCGGAAGCCGCCACGCCGCAACGATCGCGACCGATCCGATCCCCGACCCCAGATCCGCCGCGCGCTCGACCCGCGGCGCCCACTGCGTTCCGTACCACGCCACCAGGACGTCGTCGGTCGAGAAGCGGTGCCCACCGGCCGCCTGGAACAGCCGGTAGTGCCCGGAGATCGCGTCGAGAGTCTCCCCCTCGCCGGGCTCGATCCCGCCGGGCGGCCGGGGGCCGGGCCGCATCCATCCGTGAAATCGCTCCTCGCTCATCCGGCCATTATCGATTCGGCGGTCGCCGTGTCGATCCTTCCCGTCGCCCGGGGCTCAGTCCGCCAGCGCCCGGCCGCTCCCCGGTCGGCCCCGTTCTTGAAATCCGCCATCGGACTGCCCGCCCCGCGGCGGTGATTTCCGCGATTTGAAGAAGGAAGAGGAGGAAGAAGCATGAAGAGGACCTTTGCCGTGACGCTCGCGGCGCTCCTGATGCTCGGCGCGCTCGCGGTCGGATGCGACTCTCCGGCCGAGGAGGCCGCCGAGGAGCGCGCTGAAGAGGGGATGACGACCGACACGATGGCGACCGATACGATCTCGACCTACACGACGACCACCACCGGCGACACTACGCTCACGTCGACCACCGACACGACCGTCACCACCACGAGCCCCTAGCCCACTAGTGGACTGTAACGCCGGAATCAGTAGCACCTGGCTCGGTCTCGACTACAGCCGGCCTGCGGCCGGAATGCAAAATGCAAAATGCAAAATGCAAAAAGAAAAGCAGGCGATTGCGTAGCCTGCTCTGAGCCTCGGTGAAGCCGACCGTCGGCGGCTCCTTTTTGGATTGTTCCTTTTGCATTTTGCATTTTGCATTTGCCCGAAGGGCCTGGCTGCCCGAAGAGCGTGGAAAAGGGAAGTACGGAGAAACGGTCGAGTCGGAGTCACCCGCGGAGCGATCAGTCCCAGATGCCGAGCTGCGTCAGCACGAAGGCGACGTCGAAGGCGTCCTCGCGGAGCCGGTCGTACCTTCCCGACGCGCCGCTGTGGCCCGCCCCGAGGTTCACCTTGAGGAGGAGCGGGTTGTCGTCCGCCTTCAGCGCGCGGAGCCTCGCGACGTACTTCGCGGCCTCCCAGTACATCACCTGGCTGTCGTTGAGAGCGGTCCGGACGAGGATGGCGGGGTAGCGCCTCTTCGCCAGATTGAGATACGGGTCGTAGCTCTCGAGCCTGCGGAACTCGGCCTCGATGTTCGGGTTGCCCCACTCGAGGTACTCGCCGACGGTGAGCGGGAGGGAGGCATCGAGCATCGTGTTCACGACGTCGACGAACGGCACCTGGGCGACCGCCACCCGAAACAGATCGGGGCGCATGTTCAGGACGGCCCCGACGAGCAGTCCGCCGGCGCTCCCCCCGATGATCGCCAGATGCTCGGGCGAGGTCCTCTCCGTCTCGATCAGATGCTCGGCCGCCGCGATGAAGTCGGTGAAGGTGTTCTGCTTCCACTCCATCTTTCCGCGGTCGTGCCACTCCTTCCCCATCTCTCCCCCTCCGCGGACGTGGGCGATCGCGAAGACGACCCCGCGGTCGAGAAGGCTAAGACGGTTCGACGAAAAGATGACCGGGACGGGATAGCCGTAGGCGCCGTATCCGTAGAGGAGCAGCGGATTCCGCCCGGCGGGATCGAGGTCCTTCCTGCGGACGAGCGAGATGGGAATCATCGTTCCGTCCGCGGCGCGCGCGTGGAGCCGCTCGGAGACGTATTCGCCCGCGTCGTACCCCCCGAGGACGTCGGTCTGCTTGAGCAGCTTCAGCTCGCGCGTCTCCATGTCGTAGTCGTAGACGGTCATCGGGGTGACGAACGACTCGTAGGCGAGGCGGAACCGCGTGGTCTCGAAGTGGCGGTTCGTTCCCGCGGCGGCCGAGTAGACCGGCTCGCGGAATCCGATCCGGTGCTGCTCGCCGCTCCGGAGGTCGATCACGAGGAACTGGTCGAGCCCCCCTTCCCGCTCGATCACCACCAGATGGTTCTCGAAGATCTCGATCTCCTCGATCTTGACCGCTTCGCGGTGGGGAAGAACCTCGGTCCAGCTCTCCGCTCCCGGCGAGGAGCGCGGCGCGCTCACGAGCCGGAAGTTCTTTCCCGCATCGTCGGTGATGATCCAGAACCGGTCGCCGCGGTGATCGACGTAGTACTCCCGATCCTCACGCCTCGGCTCGATCAGCCGGAACGAGCCGGCCGGGTCGCGGGCCTCGAGGAATCGCACCTCGCTCGTCGTCGCGCTCGCCGAGGTGAGAAACAGATAGTCGCGGCTTCCGGAGCGCGTGATCCAGATCCGGTAGAGCGGATCGCGCTCCTCGTACAGCAGCTCGTCCGCCGGCCCTCCGATCGCGTGCCGGTAGAGCCGGTACGGCCGCTTCGCCTCGTCCTCCACCACGTAGTACAGCGTCCGCCCGTCGGCCGCCCAGGCGATCGAGCTCACTCGCTCGAGCTGGTCGCTCAGCAGCCGGCCGCTCGCGAGATCCCTCACGTAGAGCGTGTACTGCCGGAACCCCGTGTAGTCGAGTGAGTACGCGAGCAGGCTCCCGTCGTCGCTCACGTCGAGCTCCCCCAGCGAGAGGTACTCCTTCCCCGAGGCCAGCTCGTTCAGGTCGAGGATCACCTCCTCCTCTCCCTCCGGCTCCTCCCTCCGCCGGCAGAAGATCGAGTACTGCTTCCCTTCCTCCGTTCTCGAGTAGTAGAGCCAATCCCCCATCTTCCACGGAACGTTCACGTCGGTCTCGCGGATGCGCCCGAGCATCTCGCCGTACAGCTTCTCCTGAAGTCCGCCGGCAGGGCGCATCACCGCCTCGGCAAACGCATCCTCCGCCTCGAGCCACGCATGCACGTCCGGATTGCTCCGGTCGCGGAACCAGGCGTAGTCGTCGATCACGGTCCGTCCGTGAATCGACACGATCCTCGGCACGCGTGCCGCCCGTGGCGGCCGCGGCGCTTCGGGATCGCCAAGTGGGATCGCTGCGTCGCTCACTGCTCTCCTCTCGGAGACACGCCGGTCCATGCGCGTGCCCGATCGATCTTTGAATTGGATTTCGAATCCGGGAGCGGAACGGCCGGCCGCGGCCGGTGCTCCCAGGCACAGTAAACCACTCCGCGAGGGGAAATATGCAATGTTTCCTGCGACAAAAACGGTGAGGGCTGAGGGGCGGTCGGCTGCAAGACCATGAAAAATAAAGTTTTGGGCCTGTCGTCAAAAAATCTGCTCCGCCGGCGCCCTCTTCCCCCGGTATCGCCCCGGCCAGCCCATCCCTCCCGACCCGGCCCCGCCCGACCCCCCCGGCCCGGCGGCCCCGATTCCCCGCTCCGGACGGCTACAATCCCCGGCGTGGCCGGCCCCGCTCCGCGACCCGCGCTGCTCACGATCCGATTCCTCCGGCTCTGGAGCTTCGGGTTCTTCACCTTCTTCACGCTGTTCCAGCTCCTCCCGACCATCCCGTTCCGGATCGTCGATCTCGGCGGGACGCGCGCCCAGGCGGGGCTGTTTCTGGCGATCTACACGTACGCCTGCGCGCTGTCGGCCCCGATCACGGGAGCGATCGCCGACCACGTCGGGCGAAGGCGTCTGCTGCGGATCGCTTCGACGGGATTCGTCTTCTTCTCGCTGCTCTACGGCGTGGTGGAGAGTCTGGGGCTGCTGCTGGCGATCGCGGTCGTGCACGGGGTGGCGTGGTCGGGGATCCTCTCGTCGAGCGCGGCGATCATGACCGAGATCATTCCGGAGTCGCGGAGGACGGAAGGAATCGCCTACTGGGGGATGGCGAGCACGGCGGCGGTGGCGATCGCGCCGCTGGTGGGCCTGACGCTCTACCGGCGGAGCTGGCAGACGCTGACGCTGGAGCTGACGGCGACCTCGATTCTGATGGTGGTTCTCGCTCTGTTCGTCAGGGCGGGTCAGGGGCGGTCGGACCGGCCGTTTCCGGCGCTGAAGGAGGTCGTCGACTGGCGGGTGATGGTCCTCTCGCTCTCCCTGTTCGCGATCGCGTTCAGTTACGGCGGGATCACGAGCTACGTCGCGATGATGTCGGTCGACCGCGGAATCCAGCCGCCGTCGCTGTTCTTCTCGGTCTTCGCGGCGGCGATTCTGCTCACGCGGCTGATCACGGGCCCGCTGGGCGACCGGATCGGTCCGAAGCGGCTTCTGTATCCTTCGGTCGCGATGATCCCGCCGGCGCTCGCGCTGCTCGCCTTCGCCGACAGCCGGGCCGACGTGGTCGTCGCGGGGATCGTGTTCGGCACCGGATTCGGCGGGGCCTATCCGGCCTTCGCGACGTACGTGCTCGGCCGGACCGATCCGGGGCGTCGGGCGGCGACGTTCGGCAGCATCGTCTGGGCGTTCGACACCGGCATCGGGACCGGCTCGCTCGGGACGGGGTGGCTGATCGAGCACTCGGGATACCGGACGGCCTTCCTCGCGGGGGCCGCCGTCGCGATCGCATCGATTCCGATCTTCGTCCGCGCTTCACGTCTGCTCCCCGCGGCTGCGGTCGTGACAGGGCCCGAACCTTGAGCGCGCACGATCCGGCAGGCCTCGAGCGCCGCGGCGTGCTCTACGTCCTGGCGGCCGCGATCCTCTGGTCCACGGGAGGGGTCGCGATCAAGGCCGTCGATGCCGGCCCTCTGGTCATCTCGTTCTACCGCTCGGCGATCGCCGCCGTCGTACTGTTCGCCCTCATCCGCCCCGGCGTGGTCCGCTGGAGCTTCGGCTTCATCGTCGCGGTGATCAGCTACGCCGCCTGCCTCACGACCTTCGTCGTCGCCACCCGCTGGACCACGGCCGCGAACGCGATCTTCCTGCAGTACATGGGGGTGATCTGGGTTATGGTTCTCGCCCCGCTGGTGCTCCGCGAGCCGCTGCGCCGGCGCGACGCGATCCCGGTCGCGGTCGCCTTCGCCGGAATGGCGCTCTTTTTCGTCGAGAAGTTCGACGCACGCGGGATGGCCGGCAATCTGTTCGCCCTCCTCTCGAGCGTGTTCTTCGGCCTGCTCGTCGTCTCGCTCCGCGCCGAGCGCGATGCCAGCGCCGAGGCTGCGGTGACGTGGGGCAACGTTCTGGTCGCCGCCGCCCTCCTCCCCTTCGTCGCGGGCGAGCTCCGCATCGACTTTCATTCCTCGATCCTCCTGATCTTCCTCGGCGTGTTCCAGATCGGGTTCGCCTACGCCTGTTTCGTCCGCGGTCTGAGGTACGTCTCGGCGACTCAGGCCTCCCTCACCGGGATGCTCGAGCCCGTCATGAACCCCGTCTGGGTGCTGCTGTTCCTCGGCGAGCGCCCCTCGCCTCTCGGGCTCCTCGGAGGGGCGATCGTTCTCGGCGCGGTCACGGCCCGGACTCTGCTGTCGGGCCCACCTCGCCCCCATGTCCCGCCCCCCGACTAGTGGCGGAAATCGGGAATCAAACATGCAGTAAGATCCGTTGTCATGGAAGCCGGCTGAAAGGCTGGACCGTTTTGCCTGCATCCGATTGGGGCGACACCAGTTAGAATCCGAGCACCACGAGAATCGACTGGACGGAGCACCGACGGATGAGCCAAGCCAACCACACTTCCCCGACCGACCACCCCAAAGACTGGGTCAACATCGCCTTCCTCACGCTGACGCCGATCCTCGCCGTGCTCGGCACGGCGGCGTGGACCGTCGCTCACGGCTTCCAGTGGTGGATGCCGGTGCTGCTGGTCGTGATGTACCTGCTGGTCGGCGTCTCGGTCACGGCGGGATACCACCGCTTTTTCTCCCACAAGAGCTACGACGCGCATCCCGCCGTGCAGGCGTTCTTCGCATTCTTCGGCGCGATGGCGGCGCAGAACTCGATCCTCTGGTGGTCAGCCTCGCACCGCGTGCATCACAAATACGTCGATCAGGACTGGGATCCGTACAACATCCGGCGGGGCTTCTGGTGGGCGCACATCTTCTGGATCTTCTACAGGAATCCCGCGAGCGGCGATTTCTCGAATGCCCGCGACCTCGAGCGCAACCCGATCGTGATGTGGCAGCACAAGTGGCACAAGGTCATCATGGTCGTGGGGGGATTCGGCATTCCGGCGCTGATCGGCGCCCTGATGGGTGACGCGGTCGCGGGGCTGCTGTGGGGCGGATTCGCGCGCATCGCCCTGATCCATCACACGACGTTCTTCGTCAACTCGCTCGCGCACAGCTGGGGCCGGAAGATCTACAGCTTCGAGCTGAGCGCCCGCGACAACTGGGCCGTCGCCCTTCTCACCCTCGGCGAGGGCTATCACAGCTTCCATCACCGCTTCCCGGCCGACTTCCGCAACGGCATCTTCTGGTACCAGTGGGACCCCTCGAAGTGGTTCATCCGGGCGGCTCAGGCGATGGGACTGGCCCGCGGCCTGAAGTCAACCCCCGCGCCGCTCATCGAGCAGGCGCGGATGGAAGCGGCCGTGCGGCAGCTCGGCAAGCACATCGAAAAGAGCCTCACTACCCACTACGGCGAGGAGATCTCCCGGCGCCTGGCCGTCGCGCGCGAGTCGCTCGAGCGGGCGATCGCGCTCTGGAAGCGCCAGCGGGAGGCCAGGCTCGTCAGCATGCGCCGCTTCCGCCTCGCACGCCGCACCGCGCGCCGTCACGTCCGGATCGCCCGCCGCGAATGGCGCGCCGCCGTCCGCCTCCTCCAGCGCATCCCCCAGGCAGCGTGAGCGCGTCTGGAGCGTCTGGTGCGTCTAGTGCGTCT